>CAYYMJ010000016.1:0-42397 GCA_964472855.1 uncultured Rhodobacterales bacterium
GTGGCGAACAGGACGTGGCCGGCGTCAGGTCGACCGCCGAAACCATGTCTCCCATGACGCAGAGCCAGTAACGGACAATCCTGTTGACCGGATGGGTCAGGACCGAGGCCGCCGCCAAATACCGCTCGGCCTCAACCGGCACCATGGGCGATTGGCCAAGCAAACCCGTGATAGCCGCAGCAGAAGCAAGGCGGAGAGACTCGGGTGGTTGGGCAAAGCCGTGTCCCCGCCGCGTTCACCAACCTCACGCAGCGCCCGAAAAGAAAAAGGACCCAGCGGGCGAGCGCCAAGTCCTTGAAATCTTTGGCTCCGGCGGTAGGGATCGAACCTACGACCAATTGATTAACAGTCAACTGCTCTACCGCTGAGCTACGCCGGAATACCGAGGGCGCATATAGCAACAGCCAAAACCGGCGTCCAGTGCCGGGGGCGGGAAATTTTCAGCCCACGCGACGAAAGCCGGCGCGGTCGGAAATCGTCGGCTCGGCATGGGCCTGGCCCTGCTGGCAAAGGGCGATCAGGTGGGCAAAGACGTTGCGCTCGGCCGCCGGCAGCAGGGCGGGCGCGACCTCGGTATAGATCGCCCGGGTCAGCGCCGGCACGGTCAGCGGCCGGTCGCCCAGCGCGGAGCGAATCTGGGCCGTGCGCCCCTGCCGGTGGGCCACGATTTCGCGAATGCGCCCGGCACCGTCGGCCACCGGCGCGCCGTGGCCCGGCAACAGCATCCCCGGCGCCAGCGCCAGCAGCCGCCGGCAGCTGTCCATGAACTGGGTCAGGTCGCCATCGGGGGGCGACACCAGCGACGTGGCCCAGCCCATGACGTGATCGCCGGTAAAGACGGTGCGCCCCAGCGCCAGGCTCATGTGGTTGCCGAAATGCCCCGGCGTCCAGTGCGCGCGCAGGCGCCAGCCCTCGCCGACGATATCCTCGCCGTCGGCGACATCGCGGTCAGGGGCGAACCCGGCATCGACACCCTCGCCGCCCCCGGTCAGCCCCTCGGCCGCCAGCCTTTCCATCAACGCGGTGCGTCCCGCGCCCACCGGCCCGAAGGCCAGCACTGGCGCGCCGCAGCGCGCGGCCAGCAGGGGCGCGCCCCCCGAATGGTCGCGGTGCGCATGGGTCACGATGATATGGCTGATCCCGCCCGGACAGGCGGCCACGATGCGTTCGACATGGGCGGCATCCGCCGGCCCGGGGTCGATCACGGCCACGCTGTTCCGGCCCACCAGCCAGCTGTTGGTGCCGCGCTCGGTCATCGGCGACGGGTTCGGCGCCAGCAGCCGGCGCACCTCGGCGGTCACATCCTCGGGCCTTTGCATCGGCTTTCCCTGTTGCGTTTGCCGCGCTAGGGATACCCCATGGGGTTCAACTGGCTCAAACGATATATGCCGCGGTCGCTTTACACGCGGGCGGCGCTGATCCTGGCCTTGCCGGTCATCACCATCCAGCTGGTGGTGTCGGTGGTCTTCATCCAGCGGCATTTCGAAGGCGTCACCCGCCAGCTGACCACCGGCACGGTGCTGGAAATCGCCCGGATCGTCGACACCGCCAATGCCCAGCCGGACGCGGCAAGCGCGCTGGCGGCAGCGTCGGACCTTGCGGCGGCGCTGGTCATCGACGTGCGCCTGCCGGTCCGGCCGATCCTGGGCGACACGCGGGTCTTCTACGACTGGTCCAGCCAGACCTTCATTCCGTTCATCCGCGAACGCCTGCCCGGCGTGACCGGCTTCGACCTCAGCGATCTGCGGCGCGTCCGGCTGACCGTGACCACCCGCAACGGGGTCATGGAAATCGCCTTCTGGCGTGGCCGGGTCAGCGCGTCCAACCCGCACCAGCTGCTGGTGCTGATGGTCTTCGTCAGCGTGGTCATGACCGTCATCGCCGCCATCTACCTGCGCAACCAGCTGCGCCCCATCAAGCGGCTGGCCGAGGCGGCCGAGGCGTTCGGGCGCGGCCGCACCCTGCCCTACCGCCCCGCCGGCGCGACCGAGGTGCGCAGCGCCGGGTCGGCCTTTCTCGACATGCGCAACCGGATCGAACGCCAGACTCAAAGCCGCACGATGATGCTGTCCAGCGTCAGCCACGACCTGCGCACCCCGCTCACCCGTATCCGGCTGGGCCTGTCGATGCTCGACCCCACGCCCGAAACCGGCGCGCTGCAGGACGATGTCGTCGAAATGGAGGCGATGATCGCGCGCTTTCTCGATTTCGCGCGCCTCGAGGCTCTGGACGATCCCGTGCCAACGCCGCCGGGGCAACTGGTGAACGACCTTGTCGACAGGTTCCGGCGCGGCGGTCAGCGGCTCGACACCGGCCGGGTCGCATCAACCGGCGATGTCCTGCTGCGGCCCCAGGCCATCACCCGGGCGCTGGAAAACCTGGCCGCCAACGCCTTCCGCCATGGCCAGACAGTGCGGCTTTCGGTTCAGGCCGGCGACCGGGCCGTCATCTTCCGGGTCGAAGACGACGGGCCCGGCATCGCCGAATCCGACCGCGCCGAGGCACTGAAGCCGTTTTCGCGCCTCGACACCGCCCGCAATCAGGACCGCGGCGGCGGCGTCGGGCTGGGGCTGGCCATCGCCGAGGATATCGCCCGCCAGCACGGCGGCTCGTTGCGCCTTGGCCGCAGCGACAGTCTGCGCGGGCTGCGCGCCGACCTGATCCTCGCGCGATGACCCGCCACAGCGCGGCGCGTTCAGCCTGATCCAACAGAGGCCGCCCGACGGGTTGCCATCCATGGGGCAGCCTCGGGCGGCTCAGGCCCGACGCGAAACGCTTCAGCCGCGAAACCCGGTCGCCACCACGAATTTTTCCGAACTGTCGGCCCGGCTGGCCGGCGGCTTGACGTTGGCCACCTTGTCAAAACGCTGCTTGAGCACGGCTTGCAAACTGCCCTCGGCCCCGCCGGCCAGCACCTTGGCCACAAAAGTGCCGCCGGGTTCGAGAATGTCAAAGGCCAGCTCGGCCGCCGCCTCGCACAAGCCGATGATGCGCAGATGGTCGGTCTGCTTGTGACCCGACGCCGCCGCCGCCATGTCCGACATCACAACATCGGCCCGGCTGCCCAGCCAGGCGCGAATGCAGTCGTCGGCCCCCTCGTCGAGGAAATCCAGCACGTGAATCTCGGCCCCCGGGATCGGGTCGACCTCCTGCAGGTCGATCCCGAGGATCCGCCCCACCCGCTTGCCCGGCCGCGCGCCCAGGGCATTGACCCGCTGCACCGCGACCTGTGCCCAACCGCCCGGCGCGCAGCCCAGATCAACCACCCGCGCCCCCGGCACCAGAAAGCGGAACTTGTCGTCCAGCTCGAGGATCTTGAAGGCAGCGCGCCCCCGATAGCCCTCGGCCCGGGCCCGCTTGACATAAGGGTCGTTCAACTGCCGCTCCAGCCAGCGCGTGCTGCTCAGCTTGCGGCCCCGGGCGCTGCGGACCTTCTCGTTCAGATCGCGCCGGCCGCGCCCCGAATCCTTCTTCACCACCGAACCACGCCCCCGCGGGGCCGTCCGGCCCCATCATCTTGGCAAAAATATCCCCGCCGGAGGCCGCATGCCGCCCCCACGCGCGCCGCGCCGCAACCTTGCCCGCCCGGCATCAGAAAGGCCCGTCTTCCAGCACGCCGTCGGCCGACATCTGCGCGTAAAGCAGCCCCTCGCGCAGGCCCCGGTCGGCCACCGACAGCCGGTCGGTGGGCCAGACCCGCAACAACGCCTGCAGAATCGCCGCGCCCGACATGATCAGTTGGTGGCGGTCGCGCCCGATGCGCGGATCGGTCCGCCGCCCCTCGGGGCCCAGGTCCAGGTATGACCGGATCACCGTATCGATCTGGTCCGAACTCATGCACAAGCCGTCGACCCGGTTGCGGTCATAGCGTTTCAGCCCAAGGTGGCTGGCGGCGACGGTGGTCACCGTGCCGCTGGTGCCGATGATCTGAAAGCCGTCGCGGGTCTGCTCGTCGGCATAGGGCGCGAAATCGGCCAGGTTCTCCTCGAAATACCAACTCATCAGCGCAAAGCGCGCCGGGTCGCTGGCCACGTCGTTGAACTGGTCGCGCAAGGTCGCCACCCCCAGCGGCACCGAGATCCAGTCGACCACGCGTGCGGCCGGAAACGGCGACCCGTCGCGTGGGCGGAAACCGGAATGCAGGCGCATGATCGCCCGCGGCCGGTCGCGCCGCGGCACCCGCGTCAGGTCGATCCACACCAGTTCGGTCGACCCGCCGCCGATATCCACCACCAGCAGCTGGTCGGTCTTGGTCGACACCAGCGGCGCGCAGGAAATCACCGCCAGCCGCGCCTCTTCCTCGGGCTCGATGATTTCAAGCGTCAGGCCGGTCTCGGACGCCGCATAGGCCACGAATTCGCCGGCGTTGCGAGCCCGGCGGCAAGCCTCGGTGGCCACCAGCCGCATGTTGCGCACCCGGTTCTTCTTCAGCTTGCGCTGGCAGATCCGCAACGCCTGCACCGTGCGCGCCATCGACGCGCGCGACAGCCGCCCCGAGGCTTCCAGCCCCAGCCCCAGCTGCACATTCTTCGAAAAACTGTCGACCACGTGAAACTGGTTGCCCCTGGGTTGGGCGACCAGCATGCGGCAACTGTTCGTTCCCAGATCCAGCGCGGCATAAAGCTCGGCCGGATCCGGCTGTTTCGGCGCCTTCGGTTCAACCGGTGTCGGGAACGCGCCGGCACCGACCGGACGCTTGGGCGCCATAAGCACGCCCTCCAACTTCGTGTTGCCTCAACCCTAGGGGCGTCGGAATGGGCGCGCAAGTTCACCCGCGGGTCAATTCGGAAACTTCGTGAGAAAGTTTCATCGCCCAACCGGTTCTCGCGCCCGACACCAGGGCTATGTCATGGCGAAAGCGTGCCGCGTCGCTCTGTGCGGGGATGATGTCGCAATCTGCGCCCGCAAGGCGCGGCGCGGCCCGTAAGACAGGGCCAAACGAGGAATCATCCATGCCCGACGTCACCATTGTCTACTGGCGCGACATCCCGGCCCAGGTCATCGTTGGCAAGGGCCGGCGCGGGACCAAGCAGCCGTTGCCCGAGCGCTTCGAGAAGGCGATCGACCGCGCAGCGATGAAGGTCGGCACCACCGATACCGACGCCTATCTTGCCGAATGGCGCAAGGCGGCCCCCTACACGGTTGACGGCGACGCCGCCGACATCGCGCTGGCCGAGGCCGCGCGTCTTGACGCCGAATACGATCTGGTGCGCCTCAAGGCGCTCATTGAAAATCAAGGCCGGGCCTGACGGCCCTTGTGCAAGGAACACGCGACATGGCCATTCTCAACTTTCGCCGCAAGCCGACCGAAACCGCCACCAAGGGGCCGGTCCGCGATTTCATGGCCGGCTATTCGATCGAGGTGATGCCCCGCACCGCCGAGAAGATCGACGATTTCCGCGCCATCCTGCCCGCCGGCACCCGGGTCTACATCGCCCATATCGAGGGCACGCCCATCGACGACATGGTGGCCACCGCCCGGCGCATCGCCGGCGAGGGTTTCGACGTGATGCCGCATTTTCCGGCCCGCATCATCGCCGACGCGGCGACCTTGCAAGACTGGATTGCCCGCTATCAGGGCGAGGCCGGCGTTGACCAGGCGCTGTTGCTGGCCGGTGGGGTGGCCAAGCCCCACGGCGCCTTTGATGCCTCGATGCAGCTTCTGGAAACCGGGCTGTTCGACAAGGCTGGCTTTCGGCGGCTGCACGTCGCCGGCCACCCCGAGGGCAACAAGGATATCGACCCCGACGGGTCGGACCGCAACGTCATGGAGGCGCTGCGTTGGAAGCAGGCCTTTTCGGCCCGCACCGACGCCTCGATGGCGCTGGCCACCCAGTTCTGTTTCGAACCGGCCCCGGTTATCGACTGGGCCAACCGGCTGCAGGCCGAAGGCATCGACCTGCCGGTGCATATCGGCGTGGCCGGGCCGGCCAAGCTGCAGACGCTGATCAAGTTCGCCATCATGTGCGGGGTCGGCCCGTCGCTGTCGGTGCTGCAAAAACGCGCCCGCGACGTGACCAAGCTGGTGCTGCCCTATACACCGGACGATTTCGTTGCCGGGCTGGCGGCGGCGCGCGCGCAAAACCCCGGCTTTGGCATCGAACAGGTGCATGTCTTTCCGCTGGGCGGCATCAAGAGCGCCGCCAAATGGGCCGCCGATCTCGACACCGAAACGGCGCAGGCGGTCTAGCATTGGCCAAACGCGCGCTTCTGTTCGATCTGGATGGAACGTTGCTCGATTCCGACCCCCTGCACGCCCAGGTCTTCATCGACCTGCTGGCGGCACGCGGGCGGCGGATCGACCGCGCCTTTTACGATGCCAACATGCACGGTCGCCTGAACCAGGACATCTTTGCCGACCTGACGCCGGGCGAGGACCCCGACGCCATGTCGGACATGAAAGAGGCCGAGTTTCGCCGCCGGCTCGGGTCGTCGGTGGCGCCCACCCCGGGGCTGGCGGCGCTGCTGGACCGGGCCGCCGCCGGCGGGTGGTGCACGGCGGTGGTGACCAACGCCATCCGGCTGAATGCCAATGCCATGCTGGGCGCGATCGGCATGGGCGACCGGACCGACCTGATCGTTGCCTCGGACGACGGCCTGGGGGCCAAACCCGACCCGGCGCCCTATGTTGCGGCGATGGCGCGGCTGGGCGTGGCCCCGGGCGCGGCCATTGCCTTCGAAGACAGCCCTGCCGGTCTGGCCTCGGCCCGGGCGGCCGGGGCAACGGTGTTCGGCCTGCGCACGGTGCTTGACGACAACGCTCTGCTGGCCCATGGCGCACATCACACCATTACCGATTTCACCGACCCCCTGCTGGCGCAAACGCTGGCACGGTTTGAAGGAGTTCCCGCATGACACGCACAGTTGTCGCCTCGAAAACCAAGACCGTCACCATCGGGTTCGACGAACCCTTCTGCGTGATCGGCGAACGCATCAACCCCACCGGCCGCAAGAAACTGGCGGCCGAGCTTGAGGCCGGCGATTTCTCGACCGTCGAAAAGGACGCGATCGAGCAGGTGGCCTGCGGGGCCATGGTGCTCGATATCAATGCGGGCGTGGTGTATAACTCCAACCCCAACCCCAATGTCACCGAGCCGCCGCTGATGCGGTCGGTGGTCGAACTGGTGCAGGGGCTGGTCGACATTCCGCTGTGCATCGACAGCTCGGTTCCCGGCGCACTGGAAGCCGGGCTCGAAGCGGCCGAGGGCCGGCCGCTGCTGAACTCGGTCACCGGCGAAGAAGAGCGCATGGAACTGGTGCTGCCGCTGGTCAAGAAATACGACGTGCCGGTCGTGGCGATATCGAACGACGACACCGGCATCTCGGAAGACCCCGACGTGCGGTTCGAGGTTGCACGCAGAATCGTTCAGCGGGCCGCCGATTTCGGCATCCCGGCCCATGATATCGTGGTCGACCCGCTGGTGATGCCGGTCGGCGCCATGGGCACCGCCGGACGGCAGGTGTTCGCTCTGGTGCGGCGCCTGCGCGAGGAACTGGGCGTCAACACCACCTGCGGCGCGTCGAACATCTCGTTCGGCCTGCCCAACCGCCACGGGATCAACGGCGCCTTCCTGCCCATGGCCATCGGGGCCGGCATGACCAGCGCCATCATGAACCCGGTGCGCCCGGTCGAGATGGAGGCGATCCGCGCCGCCAATTTCCTGATGAACCACGATGCCAACGGGACCGAATGGATCGGCTTTTCCCGGGTGCTGGACGCGGTCAGGGACGGCGCCACCTTCCCCGAGGCCAGCACAGCCGCCCGGGCCGTGGCAGGCAGCGGACGCGGCGGGCGCCGGCGGCGGCGCGCGTAAACCGCACCTTAAGCTGGTCGGGGCAATATGGCGTCATGCTGAGTGTCCCGACCCGCACCGACCCCGACCGCTGGATCGCCCGAATATTCGCCGCGCAAGCCGCCCAGCGGGGCGCGGTGCTGCGCCGCCCGATCGCCTGGGTCGACCGTGAGGTCGGTCGCGACCGCTTTGTCGAGGCGGTGCGCGCCCGTGGCTTTCACCTGCTGGAATGCGGCGGGCAATTCGTGGTGATCTGCAACGCAGGCGGCATCCGCGTGGTCGTCTGATGCAACCCCGGCGTGATGGCGGGATTGTCTTCAGGGAAACCTGCGCGCACAGGCGCCGGGACCGCACCACGCCTTGGGGTCAGTCCAGCGTCCACGGCCCCGGCAACATGACGCGCCCGATTTTTCGACGAAAAATCGCTCAGGCCGGGTTGGCTGCCGGCCGGGCGGGCCGGCGCAGAACCACCGCGAACAGCAGCAGAAAGCTGACATTGGCCACTGCGTTGACCGGCACCCCGGCCAGCAGCGACCCGCCGCTGTCGATCACGAACCACAGCCCCACCGATCCCAGCACCACACGGCGGATCTCGGCCGGCATCAGCAGCAGCGGCCGCCCCGCCAGCATCCAGATCATCGCCCCCCAGCCGGCCATCACTCCGCCCCCGACCGCGCTTAGCAGTCGTGTTTCGCCGGCGCGGCCGGTTTGTTGGCCATCCAGCGGCCAGATCACCAGATCCGCCAAAAAGACCGTCGCGCCAGCCGTTGGCGGCCAGGCCGCAAGACAGACCAGCAGCCCGAACCCCATCACCAGCAGGCCGGAAAAGCGCAGCCACCATTGTTGCCGTTCAACCGTCATTGTGAGTCTCCTTGTCACGATTGCTCGCACCGGTATGCGGAACCGGCGCCTGGCAAAACAATTACCTTCAAGGTAAGTGCATTGCGGCGGTGTTGGTCTATGATGCCGCATGAACAGCTACGGCGACCTTCTGAAAGGCTGGCGGCAGACGCGGCACCTCAGCCAGCTTGGTCTCGCGGCCGAGGCGCAGGTGTCCTCGCGCCACATTTCCTTTCTCGAGACCGGGCGCTCGGGGCCCAGCCGCGGCATGGTCCTGCGCCTGTCCGAGGTTCTGGGTGTGCCCCGCGCCGCCCGCAACCTGATGCTGACAGCCGCCGGCCACGCCCCCGTCTATCGCAGCCGTGATCTTGCCGATCCCGACATCCGCCCCTTGTGGTCAATGGTCGAACGCATGATCGCGCGGCACGACCCCTATCCCGCGCTGGTGATGGACCGGTTGTGGAGCGTCCTTGCCATGAACGATGCGGCAACGCGCCTGATGTCACCCAGCGGCATTGCCCCCGGGGTCAGCCTGCTGACGACCCTGCTTGCGGACAGCCCGGTTCGGCAGGCGGTCGAAAACTGGCCCGAGGTGGCCCATCATGCACTGATCCGTCTGCGCGGCGAATCTGTGGCGGCTGGCGGCATCGCCGAGTTTGCCCCGATGATCGAAGCGCTCGAAGCCGACCCCGACCTGCGCGCCTTTGACGGGGCCGGCCACCTGCCCGCCGTCGTTCCGGCCATCTACCGGCTGGGCGATCTGCGCCTGTCGCTGGTATCCACGTTCGCCCAGTTCGGCAGCGCCGAGGATATCGCGCTGAGCGAGATGAAGATCGAGATGATGTTTCCCGCCGACGACGCCACCCGCCAGTTTCTGGAAGCCGCCGGCTGACCGC
Source organism: uncultured Rhodobacterales bacterium (assembly GCA_964472855.1). Lineage (GTDB taxonomy): Bacteria > Pseudomonadota > Alphaproteobacteria > Rhodobacterales > Rhodobacteraceae > Tranquillimonas. The sequence goes on from CAYYMJ010000016.1 coordinate 9,530, forward strand.
CGCTTGTGAACGCTTTTCTGCCGCAGCCCGCACTTCGCGCGCCGCGCGCGCACAGCTATGGTACGCCGAATCCAGACAACGAGCCCGCCCATGAGCCGCGACGACCCCCTTGTCATCTTCACGCCCTCGGGCAAACGCGGCCATGTCGCCCCGGGCACCACCGTGCTCGACGCCGCCCGGCGGCTTGGCGTCGACCTGGACTCGGTTTGCGGCGGGCGCGGGATCTGTTCGCGCTGTCAGATCAGCCCGGCCTTTGGCCAGCACGCCAAGCATGGGCTGACCGTGTCGCCCGACGCCCTGTCCGAATGGAACCCGGTCGAAGAACGCTATGACCGGGTGCGTGGTCTGCAACAGGGCCGCCGCCTGGGCTGTCAGGCACAAATCCTGGGCGACGTGGTGCTTGACGTGCCACCCGAAAGCCAGGTGCATCGCCAGGTGGTGCGCAAGGACGTCACGGCGCGCGAGATCGAAATGGATCCCGCCACCCGCCTGCTTTACGTCGAGGTGACCGAGCCCGACATGCACGACCCCTCGGGCGACCTCGAGCGTCTGGCCGCCGCGCTTGACAGCGACTGGCAGACCGGCCCCGTCACCGCCCCCCTGAACATCCTGTCGCGGCTGCAGTCGGTGTTGCGGGCCGGCGAATGGACGGTCACGGTGGCCCTGTTCAAGGATCATACCGACGCCCCGGCCCGGATCATCGATATCTGGCCGGGCTATCACGAAGGCCGCCTTTACGGGCTGGCGGTCGATATCGGCTCGACCACCATCGCCGCCCATCTCAGCGACCTCAGGAACGGCGACGTTCTGGCCTCGGCCGGCCTGATGAACCCCCAGATCCGCTTTGGCGAAGACCTGATGAGCCGGGTAAGCTATGCCATGATGAACCCCGGCGGCGCGGCGGAAATGACCGCCGCCGTGCGCACAGCGCTGGGCACGCTGATCGCGGAAACGTCGGGCGAGGCCGGGGTCGAGGCGCGGGCCATCGTCGAGTGTGTCTTCGTCATGAACCCGGTCATGCATCACCTGTTGCTTGGCATCGACCCGGTTGAACTGGGCCAGGCCCCGTTTGCCCTGACCACGGCCGAGCCGGTTTTCTGCACCACGGCCGAGCTTGGCCTGTCCGGCGTCGCCGACAACGCCCGCGTCTATGTGCTGCCCTGTATCGCCGGCCACGTGGGCGCCGATGCGGCCGCCGTGGCCCTGTCGGAGGCGCCGGAAGAACAGGACGAGTTGTCGCTGATCGTCGATGTCGGCACCAATGCCGAGATCCTGCTGGGCGACCGCCAGGGCGTGCTGGCCTGTTCCTCGCCCACCGGCCCGGCCTTTGAAGGGGCGCAAATCAGCTCGGGGCAACGGGCGGCACCGGGGGCGATCGAAAAAATCCGCATCGATCCGGTCACGAAAGAACCGCGCTTTCGAGTCATCGGGTCCGAGCTGTGGTCGGACGAGCCGGGGTTCGCCGCGGCAACGGCGGCATCCGGCGTCACCGGCATCTGCGGCTCGGGCATCATCGAGGCGGTGGCCGAAATGCGCCTCGCCGGCCTGGTCGACGGGCGCGGCCTGATCGGATCGGCCGAGCAGACCGGCACCCCGCGTTCCGTGCCCGAAGGGCGGACGCATTCCTATCTTATCCACGACGGCTCGGCCCAGGGCGGCCCGCGCGTCACCGTGACCCAAGGCGACATTCGCGCCATCCAGCTTGCCAAGTCGGCCCTTTATGCCGGCGCACGGCTGCTGATGGACGAACGCGGCGTCGACCGGGTCGAACGGATCGTGCTGGCCGGCGCCTTCGGGGCCCATATCTCGCCGCGGCATGCAATGGTGCTGGGCATGATCCCAGATGCACCGCTGGACAAGGTGAGCAGCGCCGGCAACGCCGCGGGCACCGGGGCCCGCATCGCCCTGCTGAACCGTGCGGCCCGGGCCCGGATCGAAGGGCTGGTGCGCCGCATCCGCAAGGTCGAAACCGCGATCGAGCCACGCTTCCAGGAACATTTCGTCGCCGCCAACGCCCTGCCGCACGCGTCCGACCCGTTCCCGGAATTGCGAAAGGTGGCCGCGATCCCGGACCTCACTTTCGTTGCCGGCGGGCAGGACGGCGCCCCCCGCCGCCGGCGGCGACGGGGCTGACGCGGACTGCGCCTGCGGCGCAGCAATTCCTGCTTGCCCGTCCCTCGCGGGACGGGCGATGCCTCCGGCGGGGATATTTCCGCCAAGATGATGGATCACTGCATCATCATCTTGGTTCAAATATCCATGTCGATGCGGCGCAACCCGTCCGGGGCTTGTCGAGAGGCGTTGCGCTGACAGGCGCTGGGGCATATGCGCCGCCAGCAGGTGCACTGGTATTTCTGGGGAGAGTTTCATGGGGTTTCGCGGGCGAGAGATGTCGCTGGTCGAGTTCATCGTGCTTTTCGGGTTGATGACGTCGATCCTGGCCATGGGCACCGATGTCATGCTGCCGGCCTTGCCGGATATCGGCCGTGATCTCGGGGTGCGGGACCCCAATGGCCCCCAGTTGGTGATCACCGCCTTCTTTCTTGGCTTCGCGGGGGGCCAGATCCTTGTGGGGCCCTTGTCCGACCGGTTCGGGCGCCGGCCCGTGATCTTTGCGGGCTCGGCGCTGTTCGTGGCGGCCAGTTTCCTGTCGATGACAACCAGTGACTGGACGATCATGCTGGCGGCCCGGTTCTTGCAGGGGCTGGGCGGGGCCGCGCCGCGGGTGGTGGCCGTGGCCATCGTGCGCGATCGTTTCGAGGGGCGCGCCATGGCCCAGGTGATGAGCGCCATCATGGCTGTCTTCATCCTGACCCCGGTCGTGGCGCCGGCGCTGGGGCAGTTGCTGATCGCGATCGGCGGCTGGCGGGCGTGTTTTGCGGCCCTGGTCGTGCTGGCGGCGGTGACGATGCTGTGGTTCGGGCTGCGCCAGCCCGAAAGTCTGGCGGTCGGGGACCGCCAGCCGCTGACCCGGGGCAACCTGGCGCGTGGGATCGGCCGGATCGTCGCCAGCCGGCAGGCGGTGGGCTATACCTTGGCCGCGGGTTTCGCCTTTGGGCCCATGATCGGCTATCTGAGTTCGGCGCAGCAGGTTTTCCAGGTTGCCTATGACACCGGCGCCTTGTTCGTGGTCTATTTCGGCGTATCGGCGCTGTCGATCGGGCTGGCTTCGCTGGTGAACGCGCGATTGGTGATGCGGTATGGCATGCGTCGGCTGACGGCGGTCGCGCTTGGGGCGATGACTATGCTGGGACTGGCATTGTCGCTGGTCGTGGTGTTGACCGGCGGGCAGCCGGGGCTGCCGCTTTTCATGGGCTGGCTTCTGGCATCGTTCTTTTGCCTTGGCACCCTTTTCGGCAACCTCAACGCGCTGGCCATGGAGCCTTTGGGGGCCATCGCCGGGCTTGGGGCGGCGTTCGTGGGGTCGGTGTCGACCTTTGTGGGCCTTGGCTTTGGGCTGGTCATCGGGCAGGGCTTTGACGGCAGCGCCGCGCCGGTGATCTTTGGTTTCGCGCTGGGCGGTTGCGCGGCTATCGTGATCATGACCCTGACCGAGCGATCCATGGTACGGGCCGGCCAGCCTTTGCGATAGGCGACGATTCAGCCTTTGCGACAGGCGACGATCATGTCGCCTGTCGCAACCCGTTGCCCGCCGAACGCGACCGGCACGCCTGCCGCGCCGACCCCGGATGACGCCACCGCCCGACAACGCCACCGCCCGACAACGCCACCGCCCGACAACGCCCCCGCCCGACAACACCCCCGTGGCATCGACGGCAAAGCCGGCCGGCACATCGAGACGTGCGGCTATCTGTGCCGGCCGGCGCGGGGCGGCGCGGGGCCGGATTCTCGGCCGCAAGCGGGGGTGTTTCGATCGTCGCATGCCAACCCGACCTGCCTGTCGCGCCTTCCCTGGTCATTGGCGGCAAAAGAACAACGGCGGGGCGCCGGCTGGGGCCTTGCCCCGGCCGCCCGGCGACGATACCAAGCCGCAATGGGTCGCGGGTGTAGCTCAATGGTAGAGCAGGAGCTTCCCAAGCTTAAGACGAGGGTTCGATTCCCTTCACCCGCTCCAATCTTCCCGCCGGCCCGGATCAGGTTGCGTCGCTGCGCCGTTTTCCCCGCCGCGCTCTCGTGTTAGCAGGGGCGCGATTGCATCCTCGGAGGGCCTGCCCATGACCTTTTTGCAGATTTCCTCGCTGTTGATCGTGCTGGCCGGAGCTTTTGGCGCCATCAATTACCTGTTCCTGCGCCTGCCCCCGGCCATCGGCATTCTGGTGGTGGCGCTGGCGGCCTCGTTCGGGTTGCTGGGCGTCGACGCGCTGTTTCCCGCCCTCGGCATGGCCGACACCGTGCGCGGCATCGTCACCGGTATCGATTTTTCCGACGCGCTGCTGGAAGGCATGCTGGGGCTGTTGCTGTTTGCCGGGGCGCTGCATGTGAAGCTGGGCGATCTGCGGCAGGAATGGCTGGCGGTGTTCCTGATGGCCACTATCGGCATCGGCCTGTCCACGGTCGTGGCCGGGGTCGGGTTCAGCTGGATCACCGGCATGCCGCTGCTGATTGCGCTGGTGTTCGGGGCGCTGATTTCGCCCACCGACCCGGTCGCGGTTCTGGGCGTCCTGCGCGAGGCCAACCTGCAGCGGGCGCTGGAAACCAAGATCGCCGGGGAAAGCCTGTTCAACGACGGGGTCGGCTATGTCGTGTTTCTGGTGCTGGTCGGGCTGGCCTTTCCCGGCGACGATCAACATGCCGCCGGGCTGCAGGACGCGGCGATGCTGTTTCTGCAAGAGGCGCTGGGCGGCGCGATCCTGGGCATCGTGCTGGGTTGGCTGACCTTTCGCGTCATGCGCCGCATCGACGATTATCCGCTCGAGGTGCTGTTGACGCTGGGCCTGGCCTTTGGCGGCTATGAACTGGCGGTGTGGCTGCATGTGTCGGCCCCCATCACGGCGGTTTGCGCCGGTCTGCTGATCGGCGATGTCGGCACCAAATTCGGGATGAGCGAAGAGACCCGGAAATATGTCGATGCCTTCTGGAAGCTGATCGACGAGATCCTGAATGCCGTTCTGTTCCTGCTGATCGGGTTCGAGGTGTTCTCGGTCGTCTTCACCTCGGACGTGCTGGTGACGGGCGCGTTGTCGGTGGCGTTGGCCCTGGCGGCCCGGCTGATGGCGGTGGCGGTGCCGATCCTGCTGTTGCGGCCGTTCCGGACCTTTTCGGCCGGGGTGATTCCCATCATGACATGGGGCGGGCTGAAGGGTGGCATCTCGGTGGCGCTGGCCCTGTCGTTGCCCGACAGCGAATGGAAACCGCTGATCCTGGCGTCGACCTATGTCGTCGTCATCTTCTCGATCGTCGTGCAGGGGCTGACCGTGGCCGGGCTGGCCAGCCGGCTTGGGCGCGAACCCGAACTGATGTAGCCCCGATCCCGCCATCGGCGGCGAAACCCCGCGCATGTGGCCACCGCTTTCAGTAGCGGGGTGCCGGCGAATCCTCTAAACAGCGGCCAACACCCCGGCCCGGACTGTCCCATGACCGTTGAAACCATCACCGAACGCTGCGAATCGCGCGGGCTGCGCATGACCGGCCAGCGCCGCACCATCGCGGCCGTGCTTGAACACTCTGACGACCACCCGGACGTGGAAGAGCTTTATGCCCGCGCCTCGGCTCAGGATGCCGGCATTTCGCTGGCCACGGTCTATCGCACGGTCAAACTGTTCGAAGAGGCCGGGATCATCGACAAGCTTGAATTCGGGGACGGGCGCGCACGCTATGAAGATGCCGAGCGCGAGCATCACGACCACCTGATCGACCTGAACAGCGGCGCCGTGATCGAGTTTGTCGATCCCGAGATCGAGGTCTTGCAGGAAAAGATCGCTCGCAAGCTGGGCTATCGGCTGAAAGGCCACCGGATGGAGCTGTATGGCGTGGCGTTGTCGCGCGATGGCGACGTCGATTGACCCCCGAGACCCGCGCCGTTGTGCTGATGATCTTCGCGATGGGCGCTTTCGCGGGCGTCGACACATTCATGAAGCTGCTGACCCATGCCTTGCCGGTGTTCGAGGTGGTATTCCTCACTTCGCTGGGTGGGGCGCTGGTATTCGGGCTGATGACCCTGCTGCAGGGGCAACGGCTGTGGACACGGGCCTTTCTGGCCCCGGCGGTCATGTTCAGGAACGCCTCGGAAGTCGTTGGATCGATTGCCATAATCAGCGCGCTGGCCCTGGCGCCCCTGTCGCTGGTGACCGCCATCAACCAGTCGACCCCGCTGATCGTGACCGCCGGCGGGGCGCTGTTTCTGGGCGAGGCGGTGGGCCTGCGCCGCTGGAGCGGGGTGGTCATAGGCTTTGTCGGCGTGGTCGTCATGCTGCAACCCGATGGCAGCGCCGGGTGGCCGGGCATGGCGCTGGCGGTGCTGGCGGCGCTGGGCATGTCGGCCCGCGATCTGGCCACCCGGCGCCTGCCGGCCGAGGTGTCGACGGTGCAGGCCGGTTTCTGGGGCCTGTCGTCGCTGGTTCTGGCCGCGTCCGCGCCGGCGCTGATACAGGGCTGGGCGCCCCTGACGCCCTGGCTGGTCTTTCTGGCCCTGTCCGGGGTTCTGACACTGGTTCTGGCCTATTACGCGCTAACGGCGTCGTTGCGGCTGGCGGCGGCCTCGTCGGTGGCGCCCTATCGCTATACCCGCATCCTGTTCGCGCTGGTCATCGGGCTGGTGATTCTTGGTGAACGCCCCGGCCTGCATGTCTATCTGGGGGCGGCGCTGGTGGTCGGGTCGGGGCTGTATGTTTTTGCGCGCCAACGTCGCAAAGCGACCGTCGCCGGCTGAGACAGACAAGATCCGGGTGCGATCGCGGCCAAGGCTGGCCCCAGATCGCACCGAAAGGACCGGACATGCCGCTGACGACCACCTGCATCGGGGCCTATCCCAAGCCCGACCATGTGCCCATCCGCGACTGGTTCACCGTGGCCCACAAAAGCCCCGACTATAACGCCAGCGTGCTGGGCGGCTGGACGTCGGCGCAAGAGGTGCGCGACAGTCTTGACCGTGCCACCGCCGAGGTGGTCAGCGACCAGATCGCCTGTGGCATCGACATCCCCACCGACGGCGAAGTGCGCCGCGACAATTACGTGCACTATCAGTGCCGCCACTTCAGCGGCTTCGATTTCGAAAACCTCACCGCCAAATCCATGAGGAACAACGCCTATGTCGCGGAACTTCCTACCATTTCCGGCAAGGTCGCCTACAGCGGCACCCCGGTGCTGGTGCGCGACTGGCAGGTGGCGCAGGCCGCCAGCGACCGCCCCGTCAAGATCACGCTGCCCGGCCCGCTGACCATCATGGACACCACCGCCAACCGCCATTACGGCGACGACCGCGTGCTGGCGTTCGACCTTGCCGCCGCCGTCAACGCCGAGGCGCGGGCCCTGGCCGATGCCGGCTGCACCAACATCCAGATCGACGAACCGGTCTTTGCCCGCCAGCCCGGCGCGGCGCTGGATTTTGGGGTCGAGGCACTGCGCCGCACCCTTGACGGCCTGCCCGAACCCGTGACCCGCACCGTGCATATCTGCTGTGGCTACCCCAACCAACTGGACGACCGCGACTATCCCAAGGCCGACCCCGGCGCCTATTTGCAGATCGCCGCCGCGATTGACGGCGTGGCCGAGCAGATATCGATCGAAGACGCCCATCGCCACAATCCCGAAACCCTGTTCGGCCATTTCCGACGGTCGTCGCTGGTGGTCGGTTTCGTGGCCATCGCCACATCGCGGGTCGAGGCGGTGGACACAATCGCCGCCCGGATGCAGGACGTTTTGCAAGTGGTGCCGCGCAACCGTCTGATCGCCGCCCCGGATTGTGGCCTTGGCTTTCTGGGCCGCGATCTGGCCATGACCAAGCTGAACAATCTGGTCGCGGCGGCCCGCGCCGCCTGACACCTGACCGCGCCGAGGCGTTTTAGCACGTGTTAGCGTTAACGCTCCCCGTTTCCGGCGGGCGGCGACCCTGCTATAGAGACGCGAATCCCCCTGTTCCGGAGCCTCACCATGAGCATGATCATCGACATCGTCGGCCGCGAGATCCTTGACAGCCGCGGCAATCCCACCGTCGAAGTCGACGTGATCCTTGACGACGGCACCATGGGGCGCGCCGCCGTGCCGTCGGGCGCCTCGACCGGCGCGCACGAGGCGGTCGAACGCCGCGACGGCGACAAGGGCCGCTACAAGGGCAAGGGCGTGCTGCAGGCGGTTGCCGCGGTCAATGGCGAACTGGCCGAGGCGCTGGTCGGCATGGACGCCACCGAACAGGAAGCCGTCGACGCGGTGATGATCGAACTGGACGGCACCCACAACAAGGGCCGGCTGGGCGCCAACGCCATTCTTGGCATTTCGCTGGCCACGGCCAAGGCGGCGGCCGATTTTACCGGCCAGCCGCTTTACCGCTATGTCGGCGGCACCGCGGCCCGCACCCTGCCGGTGCCGATGATGAACATCATCAACGGCGGCGAACATGCCGACAACCCGATCGACATTCAGGAATTCATGATCATGCCGGTCAGCGCCGGCAATATCCGCGACGCGGTGCGCATGGGCTCGGAAGTGTTCCACACCCTGAAGTCCGAGCTTTCGGCCGCCGGCATGTCGACGGGTCTGGGCGACGAAGGCGGCTTTGCTCCGCAGCTTGGCTCGACCCGCGACGCGCTGGATTTCATCCTGAAATCGGTCGAAAAGGCCGGCTACAAACCGGGCGAAGACATTCACCTCGCGCTGGACTGCGCCGCCACCGAATACTTCAAGAACGGCGCCTATGTCCTTTCCGGTGAAGGCAAAACCCTGTCGTCACAGGAAAATGCCGCCTATCTGGCGGCGCTGTGCGACGACTATCCGATCATTTCGGTCGAAGACGGCATGGCCGAAGACGACTGGGACGGCTGGAAAATGCTGACCGACGCGCTGGGCGACCGCATCCAACTGGTGGGCGACGACCTGTTCGTCACCAACCCCGACCGTCTGGCCCGGGGCATCCAGCTTGGCAGCGCCAACGCGATGCTGGTCAAGGTCAACCAGATCGGCACCCTGTCGGAAACGCTGAAAGCAGTCGACATGGCCCACCGCGCCCGCTTTGCCAATGTCATGAGCCACCGCTCGGGCGAGACCGAAGACGCCACCATCGCCGACCTGGCCGTTGCCACCAACTGCGGCCAGATCAAGACCGGCTCGCTGGCGCGGTCAGACCGGCTGGCCAAATACAACCAGTTGATCCGTATCGAAGAGATGCTGGGCGAAACCGCCGTCTATGCCGGGGCGTCGATCCTGCGCTAGGGCGCAACCCATGACCGCCGACGACATCATCGCCAAGCTGGACCTTCAGCCGCATCCCGAAGGTGGCTGGTTCCGGCAGACATGGATCGCCAGCAGGGCGGGCGAAGATCGCCCCGCAGGCACTTGTATATACTTCCTTTTACGCGCAGCCGAGCGTAGCCATTGGCACCGGGTCGACGCGGCCGAGATCTGGCATTTCTACACCGGCGCGCCGCTGCGGCTTTCCATGGCCGCCACATCCGCCGGGCCGGCCTGTGATCACACGCTTGGCCCCGACCTCGGCGCCGGCCAGTCACCGCAGCTGATCGTGCCGAAAGGTCACTGGCAGGCGGCCCGAACCACCGGCGCCTTTACGCTGGCCGGTTGCACCGTCAGCCCCGGCTTTCGGTTCGACGGCTTCGAACTGGCCCCACCGGATTTCGACATCCCCCGCCCGGGCACTGCTTCGGAGCCGCCCTTCGCCTGAAACCGGCCCGGCCGGGCACGGGCCGACGCGGTCAGGAAAAATCGCGGAGGGTCCGCCGGGCCCGCCCGGTGGAAACCGCTGTTTTTCTTGACGGCGGCGTCACGTGGCTGGCAAGCGGTCGGGTCAGGTGACGGGCGGCGGCGCAAGCACTGCTTTGGTGGGCCCGAAGCTGGCCCGCGCGGCGGCGTCAGCCGCCGCCACAAATGGTGCGCGCGTGGCGCGCGTCGGCGCGCCGCGTGCTCAATTTGGTCACGCCCGCGCCAGCCCGCGAATATGCGCCACCAGCGCCCGGGTCGAGCCATCTTTTCCTGCGGCCGGTTCCCGCCCCGCCAGCACCGGTTCCAGTGCGCTGGCCAGTTCCTTGCCCAGTTCCACCCCCCACTGGTCGAAGGAATTGATCGCCAGCATGACCCCCTCGACAAACACGCGGTGTTCATAAAGCGCCACGATCTGACCCAGAACAAACGGCGTCAGGCGCGGATAGACCAAGGTTGTCGACGGGCGGTTGCCGGGAAACACCCGGTGCCGGGCCTGACGCTCCAACTCGGCCCCGGCCAGACCGGCGGCCGACATCAGGGCGCGGGCCTCATCCAGCGACCGGCCCTGCATCAGCGCCTCGGACTGGGCAAGGCAGTTGGCCACCAGCAGACGGTGCTGGTGGGCAAGCCCGGCCTCGTGACCCGCCGCGCCCACCATGAATTCGCACGGCACCACCCGGGTTCCCTGGTGGATCAACTGGTAAAAGGCGTGCTGGCCATTGGTGCCGGGCTCGCCCCAGACAACCGGCCCCGAGGCGACGCCAAGACCGGCGCCGTCCATCGACACGCGCTTGCCGTTCGATTCCATCTCGAGCTGCTGCAAATAGGCCGGCAACCGCGCCAGACGGTTCTCGTAAGGCAGAACCGCACGCGTGGCATGGCCGCATCCCTGATTGTGCCAGATACCCACCAGCGCCAGCATCAGCGGCATGTTGTCGGTGCCGCGCGCGCTGCGGAAATGCGCATCCATCGCCGAAGCACCGGCCAGAAAGGCGCGGAAATCGTCCACGCCGATGGCCATCATCAGCGACAGCCCGATCGGGCCCCACATGGAATAGCGCCCGCCAACCCAATCTTCGAAACCGAAAACCCGTGCGGGATCAATGCCAAAGGCGGCGGTCTTCTCAGACGACGTTGACAGCGCGGCGAATTGCTGCGCCGGGTTTGCCACCTTGCCAGCCATCCACGCCCGCGCGGTTTCGGCATTGGTCATGGTCTCGATGGTGGTAAAGGTTTTCGACGCGACGATCACCAGCGTCGTTGCCGGGTCCAGCCCGGCCAGCACGTCGGTAATGTCGGCCGGGTCGACATTGGACACGAAATGACAGCGCGGGCCATCGCTGAAATGCGACAGCGCCCGGCAGGCCATGGCGGGCCCAAGGTCAGAGCCGCCGATGCCGATGTTGACCACGTCGGTAATGCGCCCGCCCTGCCCGCCAAAGCGACCGCTGCGAACAGAGTCGGCAAATCGCTGCATCCGCGCCAGCGTGTCCAGCACCCCCGGCATGACGTCGGCGCCATCCACCATGACCGGCGCGCCGCCAAGGTTGCGCAGCGCGGTGTGCAAGACGGCGCGGTCTTCGGTTTCGTTGATCCTGGCGCCGGCGAACATGGCGTCGCGGCGCGCTTCCAGCCCGGCGTCTCCGGCCATCTGCAACAGCAGGGCCCGGGTTTCGGCATCGATATTGGTCTTGGAATAGTCGAACAACAACCCGTCGGCGGCGACAGAGAAATCCGCCGCGCGGTCATCGTCGAACAACGAGATCATCTCGCGGCCGTCAGCCGCAATCGCTTTTTCTTTCAGATCGTTCCAGCGCATTCTTCACTCGGCCCAATGTATGGTTGCACCGCCCAGAACGGCGGCAACGGGCGCCTCGATGGCCGGCAGGCCATGGGCGCGTTCCAGCGCGGCGCGCTTTTCGGCGCCGGTGATCAGAATATGAACGGTCGTGGCGGCCCGCAGAACCGGGGCGGTCAGGGTCACGCGCGGCTCGGGCGCGCCGGGCGCCCGGATCGGCATCAGCACCGGGGCATGGTCGGCAAGGGCCCGGTCCAGCCCCTCGGCGCCCGGAAACAGCGAGGCGGTGTGCATGTCGGCCCCCATGCCCAGCAGCGCCACGTCGATCGGCAACACGTCGGCCACGGCGCCCGACAGCGCATCTAACACATCCTCGGGCCGGTCGGCGGCACGGTATAGCGGCACCAACTGCGCGGCGGCGGCCTTTTCGCGCAGCAGGCGCTGGCGCAACAGCCGCGCATTCGACCGGTCGCTGCTGTCGGGCACCCAGCGTTCGTCGGTGGGAATGACGCGAATGCGGCTCCAGTGCAGGTCGATCCCGCACAGCGTGTCGAACACCGGCCCCGGCGTCGTGCCGCCCGGCAGCGCCAGGGTGGCCCTGTCATGATTGACCAGGCATTGGCCAAGGTCACTCGCCAGCTTGTCGGCAAGGTCGATCATCAGGATTTCGCGGTCGGGATATTCGACGATGTTCATGGCATGGCCTTCGTTTGTCAGTCGCGGATGGTACGCCAGCGGCGCCCCTGCTGCATCATGAGCATTTGCGCATCCTCGGGGCCGGCGCTGCCCGGGTCATAAAGACGCGGCTTGTCGCGGCCGTCGGCCCAGGCGCTGATGATCGGATCGGTCCAGGCCCAGGCGGCCTCGACCTCGTCGCCGCGCATGAACAGGGTCTGGTCGCCGCGGATCACATCCATGACCAGCCGTTCATAGGCGTCGGGAGCATCCTCGGCCTCGGGGCCAAGCGCCTCGGCAAAGCTCATGTCCAGCGGCACGTCGATCAGGCGCATGCCGCCGGGGCCGGGCTCTTTGATGGTCACGCCCAGCGTGATGCCTTCGTTCGGCTGCAGGCGAATAACAAGGATATTGTTGTGTTTCCCGGCCTCTGCGCCAAAGATTGAATGTGGTGCATCCTTGAACACCACCGCGATTTCCGAGGTGCGGGTTTTCAGCCGCTTGCCGGTGCGCAGGAAAAACGGCGTGCCCGCCCAACGCCAGTTCGACACATGCAGCTTGAGCGCGACAAAGCTTTCGGTGGCCGAGCCCGGGTTGCCCGCATCGTCGGCATAGCTGGTGACCGGCCCCTCGCCGGCCATCAGCCCGGCGTCATATTGCCCGCGCACAACCTCGTTGGGTTCCACCGGTTCAAGCGCGCGGATGACCTTGAGCTTTTCGTCGCGCACCGCGTCGGGATCAAAGCGCGACGGCGGCTCCATCGCGATCAGGCACAACAGTTGCATCAGGTGGTTTTGCACCATGTCCCGCATGGCGCCGGACTTGTCGTAATAGCTGCCGCGCCCGCCCACGCCCACGGTTTCGGCCACGGTAATCTGGATATGGTCGACATACTGGGCGTTCCACAACGGCTCGAACAGCACGTTGCCAAAGCGCACGGCCATCAGGTTCTGCACCGTTTCCTTGCCGAGGTAATGGTCGATACGATAAATCTGATGTTCGTCGAAATAGGTGGCCAGGTCGCGGTTCAGGCTGCGCGCGGTGTCCAGATCACGGCCAAAGGGCTTTTCCACCACGATGCGGCATTCGGGCGAGGCGATCTTGTGGTCATGCAGGCGGCGGGCCAGTTCGCCGAACAGCGACGGCCCCACCGAGAAATAAAACGCCCGCACCACGCCATCGCGCATCAGCGCCGCCAGGTCCTGCCAGCCGGCGGTGCCGGTGGCGTCAACCTGCACATAGTCGATGGCGGCCAGAAAGGTGTCGATCCGGTCGTCCTGCCGGTCGGTTTCGTCGGCGAACTCGTTCAGGGCGGCGCGCACAAAGTCGCGATAGGCCGCGGCATCCTGTTCGCGCCGGGCCGAGCCGATGATCCGGGCGTCTTGGGGCAACTGCCCGGCCAGAAACCGGCGATACAGCCCCGGCAGGATCTTGCGGCGGGCCAGATCGCCGGTGCCGCCAAAGATCACCAGGTCGAAGGGATCAACCGGAATAACGCGCGAAACCATTCTGTCGTCCTCGCTCTGCCATGGTATGTCTGCGCTGTTAGCGCTAACGCCACTCCCGGCGTTTCCTAGGCCGGGCGGCGCAGAATGTCTAGGAACTGTTTGCCACATCACGTCCACGTCAATTATCTGTGGGGCGCTTTCTTCATCGCGCCCGCCCCGCTAAGTCATTGATAACGCCATTCCGGGGAAAAGCCGATGAAAGACCAGCCAGTCGATTTCTTGGAAAAATTTCAAGACCCTTTCCTGACCGCGACCGGCGACGAACGTGCAGAGGTCGCGCTGAGCCACCCCGAGACACTGTGGTTCAATACCGGCACCGTCTGCAACATTACCTGCGCCAACTGTTATATCGAAAGCTCGCCCAGCAATGACCGGCTGGCCTTTCTGACCCTCGCCGACGCCGAGGATTTCCTCGACCAGTTGCAGGCGCGGCAATGGCCGGTGTCGGAAATCGGGCTGACCGGGGGCGAACCCTTCATGAACCCCGACTGCGTTGCCATCATCGGTGCGGCACTGGCCCGTGGCTATCGGGTGCTGGTGCTGACCAATGCCATGCGCCCGATGATGCGGCCACAGGTGCGCGCCGGGCTGAGCGATCTGAACGCGCGGTTCCCGGGGCAACTGATGTTGCGGGTGTCGCTGGATCACTGGGCGGCGCGCCATCACGACGAAGAGCGCGGCGCCGGCAGTTTCGACATCACCCTTGCCGGCATGGACTGGCTGCGCGACCACGGCATCGCGATGGCCGTGGCCGGGCGCACCATGTGGGGCGAACCCGAGGCCACGTCGCGCGACGGCTTTCGCCAGCTGTTTGCCGCCCGGTCTTACGACATCGACGCCTTCGATCCCGGGCGCACGGTTCTGTTCCCCGAGATGGACGAAAGGGTTGATGTTCCCGAGATTACAAGCGCTTGCTGGGGCATCCTCAACAAGTCGCCCGATGCTGTGATGTGCGCGTCGTCGCGCATGGTGGTGCGCCGGCGCGGTGCGGCACGCCCGGCGGTTCTGGCGTGCACGCTGCTGGCCTATGACCCCCAGTTCGAGCTGGGGGCGACGCTGGCCGAGGCCGAGGCGCCCGTGCGCCTGAACCACCCCCATTGCGCAAAGTTCTGCGTTCTTGGCGGGGCCAGCTGTTCGGCCTGACGCTCAGGCGTCCAGTTCGGCATCCCAGTAGAGGAAGTCGAGCCAGGTTTCATGCAGGTGGTTGGGCGGAAAGCGGCGCCCCATGTTCTTCAGCTCTTCGGCGCCCGGTTGGCGCGGCGACTTGCACAGGGCCATGCCGGCCTGCCGCAGACTGCGCGAGCCCTTGTGCAGGTTACAGCGTGAACAGGCGGCCACGACATTTTCCCAACTGGTGATGCCGCCGCGCGACCGGGGCACCACATGGTCAAAGGTCAAATCGCCGGTGTTGCCGCAATACTGGCAGCGAAACTCGTCGCGCAGAAACAGGTTGAACCGGGTAAAGGCCACGCGCTTTTGCGGTTTGACATAGTCCCTTAGCACCACCACCGACGGGATACGGATTTCAGTAGAGGGCGAGCGCACGACCGTGTCATATTCGGCAACGATAACAACGCGGTCCAGGTATGCGGCCTTGACGGCCTCTTGCCATGGCCACAGCGACAGCGGGTAATAGGACAGGGGCCGGTAGTCGGCATTCAGCACCAATGCCGGGTGATGTTTCAGGTTGTTTGGCTCGCGGACAAAACTTGTCCTGAATTCGCCATCCATGTTGCCCTCCGCTGCCACCGGCCATGCAGGCCAACAGCGCCGGGGCTGGGGTGGTAGCCCCGGATAGCGCCACTATATCTGGCGGCAACCGGGGCACAACCCCCATGATCTGCACGCCGATCGGGCCAGATTTCGGGCCCGTGCCGGCGCCGGGGCGGGTCTAGCCGGCAATCCCCAGATGGTCGCGGATGAAGGCCAGCGCCAGCGACAGGCCGTCTGGCGCGATGCCATGGCCGACGCCCTTCGAGACATGCGTTATAACGTCGAACCCGGCCGCGCGCAGCGCCTCTTCGGCGGCAGGCAGCGACGCGGGCGGCACGACATCGTCGCTGTCGCCATGCACCAGCAGGATGGGCGGGTGGCTCACCGCCTCGTCCGCCAGCCGTTCCGGCGCCATCAGCCGCCCCGAAAACCCGACGACGGCACCCAGCGGCTCAAAGCGGCGCGGCGCGACCTCGAGGCTCAGCATCGTGCCTTGCGAAAAGCCGAAAAGCACCAGTTTCTCGGGCGCTAGCCCCTCGTCTTGAAGCACGCCGTCGAGAAAGGCGTTCAAGTCGTCCGCCGATTGCTTCAGCCCGGCCTCGGCCGCCTCGGGCGCCGATCCGTCGATCCACGGGATAGCAAACCACTGGAACCCCATGGGGTTGGCGGCGCTGGGTTCCGGGGCGTTCGGGGCATAAAAGGCGGTGCCGGGCAGATGGGGCGCCAATGGGTCGGACAGGCCCAGAAGGTCGGCGCCGTCAGCGCCATAACCGTGCACGAAGACCACGGCCGAGGTGGCCCTGCCTTTGGCGGCGCCGCGCCGGTCGCTGTTCAGTTTCCGCGTCATCCCAGTCCCTCGCGTTGCTTGACCAGCCGGTAGTAGGCCCACAGCAGCCGGGCCGCAACGGCCCGCCACGGCGCCCAGGCCCGCGCGATGGCCGCCATCTGGTTGTCCGAGGGCCGCGCCGCCAACGCCAACGCCACGCGCGCCGCCTCTTTCAGGGCAAGGTCGCCGGCCGGAAAGACATCGGCCCGGCCAAGGGCGGTCAATAGGTAGATATCGCCGCTCCATGGTCCGATGCCCCGCAGGGCAACCAGCGCGTCGCGGGCGCGGGTGTTGGGCAAATCACCCAAGGCCGCAAAGTCGAAATTCGCGTCAACTATGCCCAGCAAGCTGCTGATCTTTTGACGTGAAAGCCCAAGACGTGCCAATCCGTCGGCGCCCTGCCGCGCCACGGCGGAAACCGAGGTGACCTTTGCGGCATCCATGCGCGCCACGATCGCCGCTGCCGACGCCACCGAAACCTGCTGACCGGCGATGATGTCGCGCAGGGCGACAAACCCGGCCGGGCGCCGGCGCAACGGCGGCAGGCCGGTGGCCGCATAGACGGCGGCAAGACGTGGGTCGGCCGCCGCCAGCCAGTCGCAGCCCTCGCGAACGCAGTCGGGTGTTGCGATGATCCGCCCCGTCACGTCAGCGCCCGCACCCAGTTCAGCGCCGCGGCAACATCAGCGACGCGCGCGCAGTCGGGCGGATCCGGGCGCCGGATCATGGCCACCGGCAGCCCGAGGGTGCGGGCCGCCGTCAGCTTGGGGCGGCTGGCCGCGCCGCCGGCGTTGCGCGTGACCAGCCAGTTGATGCCAAGCTGGCCGAACAACGCCGTCTCGCCGTCAACCGTGAACGGCCCGCGACCATCGAGGAAACGCCCCCCGGGCAAGGGAAAGGGGCTGTCGGCAGGGTCGATGCGGCGCACGATCAGCTCGCGCCCGCCCATGTTGGCATAGCGTTCGACCGTCTGCGGCCCGGTGGCCACAAACACCCGTGCGCCGCCCGGAATGACCGTCGCCGCATCCTCTTCGGCATCAACGTCGACCCAGCGGTCACCTGCAACCGGCAGCCATGGGGGGCGCAAAAGCAGCAGATGCGGCAGCGCCAGGTCGGCGCAAATCCGCGCGGTGCGATCTGTTATTCTGACGGCATAGGGGTGCGTTGCGTCAAGAACTGCATGTATTTGCTGTTCGTGCAGATAGCGCTGAAACCCGGTGTCGCCGCCAAACCCGCCAACCCGCGTGGCAATGCCCTGCCGGGCCGGCGTGCGGGTGGTTCCGGCCAACGAGGCGGTGGCGGTCACACCCGGCATCGTGGCAAGCTGTGTCGCGATGTCGCGGGCCTCGGACGTGCCGGCCAGCAGCAGCAGGTTCATCGCGGGCCGGCCTTGGCCAGGATGGTGCCCACACGGTCGCACACGACCACATCAGCCACGATGGCGGCCGGGCCGATCATGGCTGTCACCGTGTCCAGCGCCTGCCGGGCAATCGTATCGGCCAGTGGCGCGCCGGCGATGTCGAGCGCCTGCAGCACGGTGCCCGCGTCCGCCACGCCGGGCACGCCGCAATCGGCCGCCAGTCGCGCCATGTCGACGGTCGAGCGGGCCGAGTGCAGGTCGCGCGCGCCCTGCCCCAGCTTGGCCAGCTTGGCCGGCCCGCCGCCGATGGTCAGCCGCCCCACCGGATGACGCACCAGATAGCCGATCAGCCCGCCGGCAAAGTCGCCCATGTCCAGCATCGCGCCTTCGGGCAGGCTATGAAGGCGCTGCACCGCCGCCTCGCTTTGCGCCCCGGTGCAGCCGGCGACATGGCCCAACCCCTCGGCGCGGGCCACGTCGATGCCCCGCTGGATCGAGGCGATCCAGGCGCTGCATGAAAACGGCCGCACAATGCCGGTGGTGCCCAGAACAGACAGCCCGCCGACGATGCCAAGCCGGGGGTTCCACGTCTTTCTTGCCAGTTCGGCGCCGCCCGTCACCGACACCGTTACCGCAACATCGGGCGCGCGCCCGCAGTCGCCGGCCAGTTCGGCCACGACCTCTTCCATCATCTTGCGCGGCACCGGGTTGATCGCGGGTTCGCCCACGGCGATGGGCAGGCCGGGCTTGGTTATCGTGCCGACGCCGTCGCCGGCCAGAAAGCGCACCCCACCCGCCGATGCCGCGACCCGGACCCTGATTTCGGCGCCATGGGTGACGTCGGGGTCGTCGCCGGCGTCCTTGATGACCGCCGCCTCGGCCCAGTCATCGCCCACGTGCAGGGCGGCGATGGCAAAGTCGGGGCATTCGCCGCGCGGCAGCCTGATGGTCACGGTCGCGGCGGGTTGCCCGGTCCACAGGGCCGTCAGGGCCGCCTTGAGGGCGGCCGTTGCGCAGGCGCCGGTTGTCCATCCGCGGCGCAGGGGTTGTTCGGGCGGGGCCGTCATGCCGGGACTATAGGCGCCCGCGTGCCCTGCGCAATTGCCCGGCTGGCGTGGCTGGCTCTTTTCCGGCTGCGCGCTTGCGGTCATAACGGCGTCATGAGCGAATCTGTGCACATGCCGGGCGCCGACTGGCCCGAATTTCGCCCCGGGTGGGTGTGGCTTTGCGGCGCCGGACCCGGCGACCCGGGCCTTGTGACGCTGCATGGGCTGAATGCGCTGCGGCAGGCGGATGTCGTTGTCCATGACGCGCTGGTCAACCCGGACATTCTGACCTGGGCCGACGGTGCCGAGATTGTCTATGCCGGCAAGCGTGGCGGCAAGCCGTCGCCGTCGCAGCGCGACATTTCGCTGAAGCTGATCGAGCTTGCGCGTCAGGGCCGGCGCATCCTGCGGCTGAAGGGCGGCGACCCGTTCGTGTTCGGTCGCGGCGGGGAAGAGGCGCTGACGCTGATCGGGGCCGGCATCCCGGTGCGCGTGATCCCCGGCATTTCGGCCGGAATCGGGGGGCTGGCGTCGGCCGGCATCCCGGTGACGCACCGCGATATCAACCAGTCGGTTACCTTCGTGACCGGCCACGACCAGACCGGGCAAACCCCCGGCGCGCTGGACTGGGGCGCGATTGCCCGCGCCTCGGAAACGGTGGTCATCTACATGGGCATGAAACACGCCGCCACTATCGCCAACGCGCTGATGGCCGGCGGCCGCGCCGCTGACGAACCGGTCGCCGTGGTGTGCGACGCCACCCTGCCGGCCGAGCGGGTTCTGGAAACGACGCTGGGCTGCCTTGCCGCCGACCTGGACACCGGCGACTGGGCGCCGCCGGCGATTTTGTGCGTGGGGCGCGCGGTGCTGTTGCGACATACGCTGGACTGGGCCGCCGTGGCGCGCGGCGTTGCCCCCCTTGCGCGCAACCCGCTGGGCGGCCCCGCCCCGACCAGCGCCTGAACGCGGTGGCTGTTGCGCAACCGGGGCGCGGCCTGCTGGTGTCAGCGACATCAAGCGGGGCTGGCAAAACGCTGATAACGCTGGGGCTTCAACGGGCGATGGCCCTGGCCGGGCACCGGGTGCGCGGTGCCAAATCCGGGCCTGACTTTATTGATCCGCGCTTTCATCAGGCCGCGACCGGGCGGGCCTCGGTCAACCTCGACGCATGGGCGATGCGGCCCGCGCGTCTGCGGGCGCTGGCGGCCGGTCCGGGGCTGCTGGTTGCCGAAGGCGCGATGGGCCTTTTCGACGGTGCCCCGCCCGACGGCCGGGGATCGTCGGCCGATCTGGCGGCGGCGCTGGGCCTGCCGGTGCTGCTGATCGTCGATGCTGGGCGCATGTCGCAGTCGGTGCTGCCGCTGGTGGCGGGGTTTGCCGGGCATGACCGACGGATCAGCGTGGGCGGTGTCATCCTGAACCGCGTGGGATCGGCCCGGCACGAACGCATCCTGCGCCACGCCCTGTCGCCGCTGCCCGTCCCGGTTCTGGGCGCAATTCCGCGGCTTGACGACCTGCACCTGCCGTCGCGCCATCTGGGGCTGTTGCAGGCGGGCGAGACCGATGCGCTGGATGCCTTCATCGACCGGGCCGCGACAATTTGCGCCGCGCATGTGGACCTTGGGGCGATTTTGACCCTGGCCGAGCCGATGGCGCCTGCGCCGACACGCCCGCTGTCCCCGCCGCCGGCCCGCACCATTGCGCTGGCCGACGACATTGCCTTTTCGTTTTCCTACCCGCATCTGTTGGACGACTGGCAGGCCGCTGGCGCCGAGATACGCCGCTTTTCCCCGCTGCGAAACGACCCCGTGCCCCCGGCCGATCTGGTGTTTCTGCCCGGTGGCTATCCGGAACTGCACGCCGCGCGCCTGTCGCTGGCCGATGTGTTCTTGAACAGCTTGCGAAACGCGGCGCAACAGGCGGATATCTATGGAGAATGTGGCGGATACATGGTGCTGGGCGAGGGGCTGGTCGACGCCGACGGAACCCGCCACGCCATGGCCGGATTGCTGCCGCTGGAAACAAGCTTTGCCGACACCAG
This sequence comes from uncultured Rhodobacterales bacterium, assembly GCA_964472855.1. Taxonomy (GTDB): domain Bacteria; phylum Pseudomonadota; class Alphaproteobacteria; order Rhodobacterales; family Rhodobacteraceae; genus Tranquillimonas. The sequence continues at coordinate 30,325 of CAYYMJ010000016.1, forward strand.
GCTGCATCTGGGCTATCGCCGGGTCAGTGCCGCTGGCGGCAGCTTTCCGGGGACGTGGGCCGCGCACGAGTTTCACTATTCCACCGCCCTGTCCGAGCGTGGCCCCCGCCTGTTTCAGGCCGAAGATGCCGAGGGCAACCGGCTGGAGCCCATGGGTCTGATCCGGGGCCGGGTTTCGGGCAGTTACGCGCATTTGATCGACCGCTTTTCTTCGCCCTGATCCGGGCGTAAGGGGCGGGCATGTCCTTGCTTTCCGGGTTGCCGGCCGAAACCCGGCGCAATATTCCGCTGCTGTTTTTCGCTCAGGCGTTTCTGGGCGCGCAGATGTCGATGGTGTTTATCGTCGGCGGACTGGCCGGGCAGTCGCTGGCGCCCAACATCTGCTGGGCAACGCTGCCGATTTCGCTGATCGTTCTGGGCTCGATGCTGACAGCGCAACCGCTGGCCGCCTTCATGCAGCGCCGCGGCCGCCGGGCCGGATTTCTGGTGGGGGCCGGGGCCGGAGCGTTGGGCGGCATGGTGGGCGCGGCGGGCTTGTGGACCGGCAATTTCTGGCTGTTTTCGTCCGCATCACTTCTGACCGGCATCTACATGTCGGCGCAGGGATTTTTCCGGTTCGCCGCCGCCGAATCCGCGCCCGAAAGCTTTCGCCCAAAGGCGATTTCATACGTCCTTGCCGGCGGCCTTCTGGCGGCGGTCATCGGCCCGCAGCTGGTCAAGCTGACCGCCGACGCCATGGCCATCACCTTTCTGGGCACCTACGCCGCGGCGGTGGTGCTGAACGTGGCGGGCTCGGGGCTGTTCCTGTTTCTGGTGCGCCCCGCACGGGCCACGGTCGACCCGGCCACGGCACCGGCGGGGCGCAGCCGCTGGCAGTTGCTGACAACGCCACGGGTGCTGGTGGCCATCATCTGCGCCATGGTCAGCTATTCGCTGATGAACCTGGTGATGACGTCGGCGCCGCTGGCGGTGGTTGGTTGCGGTTTTACCAAGGCCAACGCCGCCGACGTGGTCAGCGCCCACGTGCTGGCCATGTTCGTGCCGTCGTTCTTTACCGGCCACCTGATTGCCCGCTTCGGGGTCAGGCGCATCATCGCCACCGGCCTGGCCATTCTGGGTTCGGCCGGTGCCGTCGGGCTGGCCGGGGTCGAGCTGGGCAACTTCTTTGGCACGCTGGTGTTGCTGGGCGTGGGCTGGAATTTCGGGTTTATCGGCGCCACCACCATGCTGGCCAACGCCCACCGCCCGGAAGAGGCCGGGCGCGTGCAGGGGCTGAACGACATGATCGTCTTTGGCTTTGTCACGCTGACGTCATTCGCGTCCGGCGGGCTGATGAACTGCGCGGGCGGCACCCCACAGGAAGGCTGGGCAGCGGTGAACCTTGCCATGCTTCCGCTTTTGACGCTGGCGGGCGCGACGCTGATCTGGCTTTGGCTGCACCCGGACCGGGACGCGGCTTTCAGCGGGAACAAGGCCTGAAACCGGGCTCTTACGCCTCGGCCTTCATCTGCCACTTGCCGTTGTCTTCGGCCCAATATTGCGCGCTGACACCGGCGCCGGTCAGGGCGCGCCACTGACTGCGCGCCTTGTCCAGACCGGGGCCCGAGTTGCCGTCGAACAGGATGCAGGCGCGTTGCAGCGCCGTCACTTCGTCAGGGGCAATGTCGGCGCCGTCGACGCTGATCACGCAGGCCGGCTGGTTCGCGGCCGCGACCGACAGAGTCAGCAGAACCGGCTGGTCGCCGTCATGGGGCCCCCCGGCCAGCCCGTGGGGCAGAAAACCCTCGCCCTGCCAAAGCGCCTGGTCCAGTTGCGCCAACCGGCGTTCGTTGGCGCCACGCACCGCCACCTGCCAGCCGGCATCGAGTGAGCGCAGCAGCAATTGCCGCAAGGCCTCGGCCAGCGGGCGGTGGGTCAGGTGATAGAAATAGGCGGCACCCAAGGGCGGTTACTCGCTTTCGTAATTGTCGCGGATCAGCCGGTTCAGCGCCAGAACACCCCAGCCCGTCGCGCCCTTGGGGGCATAGGGGCTGTCGGACGCCTGCGCGACGCCGGCGATGTCGAGGTGAATCCACGGCACGTCATCCTTGACGAAACGCTGCAGGAACTCGGCCGCAGTCGAGGCGCCGGCCGGCCGGCCGCCGACGTTCCTGACATCGGCCTTGTCGGATTTGAGCAGCTTGGCATAGCCCTTGCCCAGCGGCATGCGCCACGCGCCTTCGCCTTCGGCTCCGGCTGCTTTAAGAAACGCGCCGCACAGCTTGTCATCATTGGAAAAAACACCGGCGTTGTCATGCCCGATCGCAATGATGATGGCGCCAGTCAGGGTGGCAAGGTCGATCATGCCGACCGGGGCGAAACGCTCTTGCGCATACCACATGACATCGCACAGAACCAACCGGCCCTCGGCATCGGTGTTGATGACCTCGACGGTGTCGCCCTTCATCGACGTGACAATGTCGCCGGGGCGTTGGGCGCGGCCGTCGGGCATGTTCTCGACCAGCCCCACCAGCCCCACGACATTGGCGCGGGCCTTGCGCAGGGCCAGCGCCTTCATCACCCCGGCCACCGTGCCGGCGCCGCCCATGTCCATGGTCATGTCTTCCATGCCCTGGGCCGGCTTGATGCTGATGCCGCCGGTGTCGAAACACACGCCCTTGCCCACCAGTGCCAACGGCGCGCCGGTGCCGCCGTTCCACTGCATGACCACAACCTTCGACGGGCTCTCGCTGCCTTGACCGACCGCCAGCAAGGTGCGCATGCCCAGCTTTTCAAGCTGATCCTCGTCAAGGATCTCGACCGACACGCCCAGATCTGACAGCGCCGCCAACTGGTCGGCAAAGGCGCTGGTGGTCAGCACGTTGGCGGGTGCCGATACGAGGTCGCGGGTCAGAAACACGCCTTCGGCCATGGCGCGCGCATTGTCAGCGTCGCCTTGCAAGGCGTCGGGATCATTGGCATAAACCGTAATCTCGCCGAACCCTTCCCGGTCGTCCCCGCCTTTCTGGTCTTCGTAGGCATAGCTGCGCAGCACCGTCCCCAGCATGATGTCGGCCATGCCCCGCTGGGTGGGGCCGGCCAGATGCAGCGGTTGGCGTTTGGCCGCGGCGGCGATGCCGACGCCGGCCTTGCGCGCCGTCTCGCCCCGGGCGCCGGCGCCAAGGCGCACGATCCGCAGCTTTGACGCGGCCATGCCCGTCGGGAAGGCAATGTCGATGCCCTCGCCCTCGGCCAGCTTGTCAAAAGCCGGCGCGGCAACCGCCCGCTCTACCGCGCCCTTGGTCAACCGGTTGGCCCGGCGCGCCACCTGCGACAGCTTGCCATCAGGCGTGGCGAAAACGGCCACCAGCCCCTCGGCCGTGGCAATGGCGTCAAGATCGGTTGCGAGAAGGTTGATGCGGGGCGGCGTGGTCATGGCGGGGTCTCTCTTTGAAAATGCGGCGGTCTTGTGCCGAAACCTATATTCACACACCAGATATGGCCAGAAGGGAGTTTCGCCACCGGGCGCGTTCGTCTAGTTTTCACAAAAGGTCGGCGCCGGGGGTATTGGGTGACGCGATTCGACAGATACCTGCTGTCGCAGCTTCTGTGGCTTTTCGGTTTCTTCGCGCTGGTTCTGGTGCTCGTCTACTGGGTCAACCGCGCGGTGTCTCTGTTCGACCGGCTGATCGCCAACGGGCATTCGGCGCTGGTATTCTTGGAATTCACCGCCCTGACCCTGCCCAATGTCATCCGGCTGGTTCTGCCGGTCGCCGCCTTTGCGGCCACCGTCTATGTCACCAACCGGCTGACCAGCGAAAGCGAGCTGGTGGCGGCGCAGGCCACCGGCTATTCTCCGGCGCGGCTGGCACGCACGGTGGCGCTGTTCGGGGTCATCGTGGCGGTGCTGGTCAGCGTTCTGGCCCATGTTCTGGTGCCCGCCGCCACCGCGCGGTTCCTGCAGCGCAGCGCCGAGATCTCGCAAAACGCCACCGCCCGCCTGTTGACCGAGGGCGAGTTTCTGTATCCCACCCCCGGCGTGACGTTCTATGTGCGCGAAATCACGCCCGAGGGCGAGTTGCGCGACATCTTCCTGTCAGACGCCCGCCACCCCGAGCGGACGCTGACCTATACCGCAACCGGCGCGGTTCTGGTGCGGCGCGACAGCGGGCCGAAACTGGTGATGTTCGAAGGCATGGTGCAGCTTTGGCGCCCCGACAGCCAGCGGCTGACGGTGACCCGGTTTCGCGATTTCAGCGTCGATGTCGGCGAGCTGATCGACCGGTCGACGCCGGCCCGCGCCAGCCTGAGCGTGCTTGGCACCGGGGCGCTGTTGCTGACCCCGGCGGTCTCGGCGCTGCGAACCGGCACCACGGTTGCGGCCGCGCAGCAGGCCGGACATGCCCGCGTGACGCAGGCGCTGAAGGCCATCGTGGTGTCGCTGGTGGGGTTTTCGATGCTGCTGGTGGGCGGGTTCAGCCGTTTCGGCCTGTGGCGACAGATCCTTGGTGCCACCGTGGCGGTGGTTGTGCTCGAGGCGCTGGACAACAGCCTGTCCAGCCTGGTGCGCAAGGGCGAATTGCCCTGGCCGGCACTTTACGCCCCCGCGCTTTGCGGCCTGACCCTGGCGGCGTTGCTGCTGTATCTGGCCAGCCGCGCACGGCGCGCGGTTCGCGGGGTGCCGGCGTGAGGCTGCATGTCTATTTCGCCCGGCGGTTTTTCCTGACCTTCCTTGCGGTGCTGACCGGCTTTGCGCTGCTGCTGTTCCTGCTGGACCTTGTCGAGCAGTTGCGCCAGTTCGAAAGCGCCGCGCTGGGTTTTGGCGACGCGGTCGGGCTGACGTTTCTGCATGTGCCGCAAAGCATTTACCGTATCCTGCCGCTGGTGATGATCCTGGCGACGCTGGCGTTGTTCCTGACGCTGGCGCGCACCTCTGAACTGGTGGTTGTCCGGGCGTCGGGGCGGTCGGCCCTGCGGTCGGTGGCGGCGCCGCTGACGGTGGCGCTGCTGGTGGGGATGATCGCGGTTTCGGTGTTCAACCCCATCGTCGCCGCCACAACCGAACGCTACGAGCTGGCCGTGTCGCGCCACACCGACATCGCGGCCTCGGCCCTGTCGGTCAGCCCCGAGGGTCTGTGGCTGCGGCAGGGCGACGCGGCCGGCCAAACCGTCATTCGGGCCGGACGCGCCAATTTCGACGGCACCCAGCTGTTCGACGTGTCCTTCGTGGGGTTTCGCCGCGACGGCGCGCCGGCCTACCGGATCGAGGCCGAAACCGCCCGGCTGGAACAGGGCAACTGGGTGATGACCAACGCCATTCACTGGCCGCTGGACCAGCCCAACCCCGATCTCGCCGCGTCGCGCCACGACCGGTTCACCCTGCACACCACGCTGACCCGCAACCAGATACTCGACAGTTTCGGCACGCCCTCGGCCGTGCCCGTGTGGGAACTGCCGGCCTTTATCGGCCGGCTCGAAGACGCGGGCTTCAGCGCCCGGCGCCACAAGGTCTGGTTGCAGATGGAGCTGGCCATGCCGCTGTTGCTGGTGGCGATGGTGCTGGTCGGGGCCAGCTTTACCATGCGGCACACCCGTCAGGGGCGCACCGGGTTGATGGTGCTTTTGGCGCTGGTGATGGGCTTTGGGCTGTATTTCATCAGGAACCTCGCGCAAGTGCTTGGCGAGAATGGACAAATACCGATTGCCCTGTCGGCCTGGGGCCCGCCGGTGGCCGCGGTTTTGCTGCCGCTGGGTCTGTTGCTGCATTGGGAAGACGGCTGATGCGGCGGCTGGCGACCCTGCTGGTGTGGCTGCTGATCAGCGCCACGGCAGCCAGCGCGCAAACCGCGACGCTGGTCGCCGACCGGCTGTTCATTGCCGGCGACAACCGGCTTGTGGCCGAAGGTAACGTCGAAATCCTGTTTGGCGGCGCGCATCTGCGGGCCGCGCGGCTGGAATACGACCAAGCCAGCAACCGGCTGGTCATCACCGGCCCGATCGTTCTGACCGACGGCGACAGCGTCATCTTCATGGCCGACGCGGCCGAGTTGGCTGACGATCTGCAGAACGGCATCCTGATCAGCGCGCGGCTGGTGCTGGACCGGCAACTGCAACTTGCGGCTGCGCGCATCGACCGTATCGGCGGGCGGTATACCCAACTGACGAACGCCGTCGCGTCGAGCTGCGAGATCTGCGCCAGCAATCCGGTCCCGGTGTGGGAGATCCGGGCCCGGCGCGTCGTGCATGACCAGCGCGAGAGGCAACTTTATTTCGACCGCGCCGTCATGCGCGTGGGCGGGGTTCCGGTGTTCTATATCCCACGCCTCAGGCTGCCCGACCCGACACTGAAACGCGCCAACGGCTTTCTCGTGCCCTCGGTCGGCACCAACAGCCTGCTGGGGTTTGGCATAAAGACGCCCTATTTCATCATGTTGGGCGATCATGCTGATGTGACGCTGACCCCCTATCTGTCGCCCAACACCCGCACGCTGGAATACCGTTTGCGCCATGAAACCGCGCTGGGTCGCTATGATGTCGAGGGCGCCCTGACCCGCGACGATCTGGTTGCGAACGACCGCTATTACCTGCTGGCCAGTGGCGAATTCGCGTTGCCGCGCGATTATCGCCTGCAGTTCAGGGCGGCGCTGGTGTCTGACGCTGCCTATCTGGCCGACTACGGCTATTCCGACATGGACCGGCTGGAAACCGGTCTGGCGATGTCGCGCGCGCGCGCGCAAGGGCTGATCCGCGCCGACCTCAGCAGTTTCGAAACCCTGCGCGCAGCGGAAATTCCCATTGCCGACACCCTGCCGCGCCTGTCCGGCACGCTGTCGACCGAACGCCGCTTTGCGCTGCCGGTCGGGCAGGTGCGCGCCGGGGCCGAGGCCGCGCTGATCCACCGCGACGCGACCACGCCCGCCGATGGCCGCGACGTGGAAAGCGTGACGCTGTGGTCCGACTGGGCCGGCGGTGCCACCACGGCAGGCGGCTTGCGCGCCCGGGCCGAGGCCGGAGTGGCCGGCGCCGTTTATGCCGTCCAGCAGGACCCGGCCTTTGCGCCCCTGTCCTCGGCCCTGGCGGCCCATGCCGCCCTGACCCTGCGCTGGCCGCTAGAGCGCAGCCAGCCGGGCGGCGGGCGCACGCTGCTGGAACCAGTGGCCCAGATCGTCTGGTCCGGCGCCCGCGGCGACGCCTTTCCCAACGAAGACAGCAGCATCGTCGAGCTTGACCCCGGCAATCTTTTCGCCATCGACCGCTTGGCCGGGCTGGATGCGATGGAAACCGGCCTGCGGGCCAATCTCGGGGTCGCGCTCAGCCACAGCACACCGGCCGGCCATACCCTTGGGCTGGCGCTGGGCCGGGTGGTGCGCGCCAGTGACCCCGGGCAGTTTTCGCCCGGTTCCGGGCTGGATGGTCTGGCCTCTGACTGGGTGACCGCACTGCAGCTTGACCTTGGCCAAGGGCTGCAACTGGCCAACCAGACCCTGCTGAGCGACACGCTGACGGTCACCAAGTCGACCACGCTGCTCAGCGCCGTTGCCGGGCGCGCCACTCTGGCGGGCAGCCATCTGTTCCTGCTGCCCGACCCGGCCGAGAACCGGCCCGACACCACCAGCGAGCTGTCGGTCGAGGCCGGCTACAGGCTGGCCCGCCACTGGACCGGCCGGGTCGACAGCCGCTACGATCTGGTCAACCGCCGCGCCGCCGAATCCGGGCTGCGGTTTGAATACCGGTCCGAATGCCTGACGCTGGATCTTTCCCTCTCGCGCCGCTTCGCGTCGTCGACTAGTGTGGCGCCAAGCACGGCCTTCGGGCTGCAGGTATCGCTGGCCGGCATAGGCGGCGGCGGCGGAAAGGACGCCCCAAGGCGGCAATGTCGGGGCTGAAGGATTAACTGAGGACACGAGCATATGAAGCGCTGGATCGCCTTTCTACTCGCCGGCATTGTGCTTGCCACGGCCGGACAATCCTGGGCACAGGGGGCATTGGCGCCGGTGGCCAGGGTCAACGACCAGATCATCACCGGCTGGGAGCTTGGCCAGCGCGCGCGCATGCTGGAACTGTTCGGCGTGCGCGAAAACACCCGCGCCGAAGCCATGGACAGGCTGATCGACGAACGCCTGCAACTGAACGAGGCCCGGCGCCTTGCCCTGACGCTGAGCGAAGACGAACTTGTGGCAGGCGAGGCCGAATTCGCGGGCCGGGCCAGTCTGGACCGCGAGCGCTTTCTCGCCGTGCTGGGACAGGCCGGCATCGACCCGGCGACCTACCGCGATTTCATCCGCGCCGGGCTGTTGTGGCGCAAGGTGGTCGGGGCGCGTATTCGCCCGCTGGTCAGCCTCAGCCAGGAAGATGTCGACCGCCGCCTCGCCACGGCCGAACCCAATGCCGGCGGGCGGGTGCTGTTGTCGGAAATCCTGATGCGCGCCGACACCCCGGCCACGCGCCGGGCCTCGCTGGCCCAGGCCAGCGAGTTTTCCCGCATGACCGACCTGCGCGCCTTTGCCATGGCGGCGCGGCAGTTCTCGACCGCGCCCACCCGTGGCCAGGGCGGCGCGCTGCCGTGGATCGAGCTTTCGGCCCTGCCGCCCGAAGTGGCCCGCCAGGTCACCCGGCTCGACATTGCTCAGGTCACCCCGCCGATCACGCGCGGCGATACGGTCGCCGTCTACCAGCTGCGCGGTGCCGAACAGGTGGCGGCAACGTCGCCCGGCACCCTGACGCTTGACTATGCGCGCCTGCGCCTGCCCGGCGGGCGCAGCCCCGAAGCGCTGGCCAACGCCGCCGAAATCGCCGGCTGGGCCGACCGCTGCGACGATCTTTACCGCATCGCCCGCGACATGCCCGACGGGGCGCTGGAACGGCGCACAGCCAGCATTGGCGACATCCCCGCCTCCGTCGCCGCGGAATTGTCGGTGCTCGACCCCGGCGAAATGTCGGCTGGGCTGACCAGCGACGATGGCCAGACGCTGATTGTCCTGATGCTGTGTTCGCGCATGGTCAACCCGGGGGCCGAGCTTAACCGACCGGCCATGCAGGGCGCGCTCGAGGCACGCCAGCTCACCGGGCGGTCGCGCCAGTATCTGGCCGACCTCAGGGCCAACGCGCATATCCAGCAGTTCTGACCGTGGCCGCCGCCCCGCTCGTGGTCAGCTGTGGCGACCCTGCCGGCATCGGCCCGGAAATCGTCGCCCAAGCCTGGCGGGCGCTGGGCGGCACCCTGCCCTTTGCCTGGATCGGCGATCCGCGCCATTTGCCCTCCGACCTGCCGCATCGGCTGGTTGACAGCCCGGCGGCCGCCGCCGATGTCGCCGCCAGCGCCCTGCCGGTGCTGGCCCTGCCTTTCCCCGCCGCCGCCACCCCCGGCCGGCCCGATCCGGCCAACGCACCCGGCGTCGTCGCCGCGATCGAACGCGCCGCCACGCTGGTGATGGCCGGCGCCGCCGCCGCCATGGTGACCGCGCCCATCAACAAGAAACGGCTCCGGGACGGGGCCGATTTCGCCTTTCCCGGCCATACCGAGTTCCTGGGCCATCTCGCGGGCGGCGCCGATGTGGTCATGATGCTGGCCTGCCCGGCGCTCAGAGTGGTGCCCGCCACCATCCACGTGCCGCTGTCGCAGGTGCCAGCACTGGTCACCACGACCCGGCTCGAAACCGTCATCCGCACCACCCACGCCGCCCTGCAGCGCGACTTCGCCCTGCCCGCCCCGCGCATCGCCGTGGCCGGCCTCAACCCCCATGCCGGGGAAAACGGTCTCATGGGCGGCGAAGACGCGGCCATCATCGCGCCGCTTGTCGCCCGGCTGGCAGCGGGCGACATGGCCATCACCGGGCCCCATGCCGCCGACAGCCTGTTTCACCCCGCCGCGCGGGCCGGCTATGACGCCGCGGTCTGCATGTATCACGACCAGGCGCTGATCCCGATCAAGACCATCGACTTTGCCGGCGGCGTCAATGTCACGCTGGGCCTGCCGTTCATCCGCACCTCGCCCGACCATGGCACCGCCTACGATATCGCCGGACGCGGCCGCGCCGACCCGGCCTCGATGATCGCGGCCCTGCGCATGGCCGCCCGCATGGCCGGCAACCGCGCATGATCCTGCCCATCATCCTGGCGAAAATATCCCGGGGGGGCCGAAGGCTTGGCCTTCGGTGGGGGGCAGAGCCCCCCCAAGGGTCGGATCGCGCCAGCGATCCGAGCCAGCGCTGATGGCCGGGATCGACGATCTTCCGCCCCTGCGCCAGGTAATTGCCGCGCACGGACTGGCGGCGCGCAAGTCGCTGGGCCAGAACTTCCTGCTCGACCTCAACCTCACGGCTCGCATCGCCCGTGCCGCCGGCGATCTGTCAGGCCATGACGTGCTTGAAATCGGCCCCGGGCCCGGCGGGTTGACCCGCGGGCTTCTGGCCATGGGCGCGCGCCGGGTGGTCGCGGTGGAAAAAGACCGCCGCTGCCTGCCGGCGCTGGCCGACATCGCGGCCCGCTACCCGGGGCGGCTGGACATGATCGAAGGCGACGCGCTGGCCATCGACCCGCTGACCCATCTCACCCCGCCGATCCGCGTCGTCGCCAACCTGCCCTACAATGTCGGGACCGAGCTTCTGGTTCGCTGGCTCGACAGCACCGAATGGCCGCCCTACTGGGACAGCCTCACGCTGATGTTCCAACGGGAAGTGGCCGAGCGCATCGTGGCCAACCCCGGCTCGAAACACTACGGGCGGCTGGCGATCCTGGCGCAATGGCGCTGCGAGGCGCGGATCGTGCTGGACCTGCCGCCCGAAGCCTTCACGCCGCCGCCCAAGATCCGATCGGCCGTCGTGCATCTGACCGCCCTGCCCGGCCCACGCTTTGCCGCGCCGCGCGATGGCCTGCAACGGCTGACGGCGGCGGCGTTCGGACAGCGGCGCAAGATGTTGCGCGCGGCACTGAAGGGGTTTCTGCCCGACCCGGTGGCCACTCTGCAGGCCGCCGGTATCGACCCGACAGCGCGAGCCGAACAACTGACGTTAGAGCAGTTTTGCGCGCTGGCGCGTCAGGTCGCCGCCTGAAGAAGACTATTCCGCGGCTTCAGGCGTATCCCCAGCCGGTGCCGCTGCCGGTGCCGCGGTTTCGCCGGCACCGCCAGCGTCGTCGGCGGGCTGGCGCGGTTTGCGTCGCGGGCGGCGCGGCTTGGCCGGCTGCGATTCCGGCGTTTCCACCAGACCGCTTTCCGCGGCGGGATCGGCATCGACCAGCCCGGCAGCCGCGGGCGCTGCCAGATCGGGCTGATCGCCCGCCCCTGCCGGCGGCTGAGGCTGAGGTTGCTGCCCCTGATTGTGCGGGTTCTGCTGTTGGTGCTGCTGCTGCTGCTGCTGGTTCTGCTGGCGGTCGCGGTTTTGCTGCTCGTAAGCCTCGCGCCGGACCTCTTGCTCGCGCTGGCCTTCGGCCTGCATGCGCAGGTAATGCTCGGCATGCTGCTGAAAGTTCTCGGCGGCAACCCGGTCGTTGGACAACTGCGCGTCACGCGCCAACTGGTTGTATTTGTCGATGATCTGCTGCGGCGTGCCGCGAACCTTGCCCTCTGGGCCCGAGCTGTCAAACACCCGGTTGACAATATTTCCCGAGGGACGGTTGCGGTTCGACTTGGACCGCGAGCGCTTGTTGGATGATCTCATCTAATTCCGTTCCAGCCCTGGATGGCTTTCTCGCTGACCGGGTTCTCCATCGCGCAGCCTTAATGCTGCCCGGCGGTCCGCGATGTTCTGAACTTGGCCAGGCGAGACGCGGGGCATCTCGAACCTGTTGAATTCAACAATCACGGGCGCGGGCGATTGACAAGACGTTTCTCGACTTTTCTTGGCGTTTCAGTCTGGTTGGCGCGCGGAAACCACGCGGTCGCGGCCATCAAGATCGGGCCAGACCCGGATATCGGCCAATCCCTGCGCCGCCAGCAAGGCCTGCACCGCGCCCGCCTGCGTCGGCCCTATTTCCAGCATAAGGCGCCCGGCCGGGGCCAGATGCGCCGGCGCGCCGGCGGCAATGGCGCGGTAGGCGCCCAGCCCGTCGCCCCCGTCGGTCAGGGCCATGCGCGGATCATGGTCGCGCACCTCGG
>CAYYMJ010000016.1:42497-53297 GCA_964472855.1 uncultured Rhodobacterales bacterium
AGCCCGTCGCCCCCGTCGGTCAGGGCCATGCGCGGATCATGGTCGCGCACCTCGGACTGTAGCCCCGGCAGTTCCGCCGCGGCAATATAGGGCGGGTTCGACACGATCAGGTCGAACCTGCCGCCGACCGCGCCAAACCAGTCGCTTTCGATCAGTTGCAGCCGATCACCGATGCCAAGCGCCCGCGCATTGGCCCCGGCCAGCGCCAGCGCCGTTGGCGACAGGTCGGTGCCGACGCCGCTGGAACCGGGACATTCGGCCAACAGCGTCAGCAGGATACAGCCCGACCCTGTGCCAAGGTCCAGCGCGGTCCGGAACCGGGTTTCCAGCGCCCGCTCGACCAGACATTCGGTTTCGGGCCGCGGGTCCAGCACCGCCGGGCCAACCGCAAAGCGGCGGCCATAGAAGTCGCGATAACCGATGATGCGCGACACCGGCACGTGGCTGGCCCGCTGCCGGATCATGGCCACAAACCCATCGTCGGCAAAGGCGGCCGCGCTGTCGCCGAGCATCAGGCCCAGGCGCCCACGCTCGATCTTCAGCGCGTGGGCAAGCAGGGTTCGCGCGTCGCGGGCCGGGTCATTGATGCCGGCGGTCTTCAGGGTGGCCACGGCCCGGCGCAGCAGGTCCTGATAGGTCGTCAAGCCTCGAACTCGGCCAGCTTGGCGGCCTGATCCTCGGCGGTCAGCGCGTCGATGGTTTCGCTCAGATCGCCCTGCATGACCTGATCGAGCTTGTAGAGCGTCAGGTTGATGCGGTGGTCGGTCATGCGCCCTTGGGGAAAGTTATAGGTGCGGATGCGTTCCGACCGGTCGCCGGAACCGACCTGGCTTTTGCGGTCGCTGGCGCGGGCATCGTCGACCCGGGCGCGTTCAAGATCGAACAGCCGCGCCCGCAGCACGCCCATCGCGATCTCGCGGTTGCGATGCTGGGACTTTTCCGAACTTGTGACCACCACGCCGCTGGGAATGTGGGTGATGCGCACCGCGCTGTCGGTGGTGTTGACATGCTGGCCGCCGGCGCCGGATGCGCGCATGGTGTCGATGCGGATATCATTGGGGTCGATGTGAACATCGACGTCTTGCGCCTCGGGCAGCACGGCCACCGTGGCGGCCGAGGTATGGATGCGCCCGCCCGATTCCGTTGTCGGCACCCGCTGGACCCGGTGCACGCCGCTTTCGTATTTCAGCCGGGCAAAGACACCTTCGCCGCGGACATGGGCCACCACTTCCTTGACGCCACCCAGTTCGGTCAGGTTTTCCTCGACGATCTCGAACTGCCAGCCCTGCGCCTCGGCATGGCGTTGATACATGCGCAGAAGGTCGCCGGCGAACAGCGCCGCCTCTTCGCCACCGGTGCCGGGGCGAATTTCCAGGATGGCCGGCCGCGCGTCGGCGGCATCCTTTGGCAACAGCGCCAGGCGCAGCGCCTGTTCCAGATCGGGCAGCCGCGACCTGAGCGGCGGCAGCTCTTCCTGCGCCAGTTCCTTCATCTCGGGGTCGTCCAGCATCGCCTCGGCCTCGGCGATCTCGTCGAGGGTCTGGCGATAGGCGGCGATTTCCGCCACCACGGGGCGCAGATCGGAATATTCCTTGCCCAGTTGCGCCACGTCGGCGCCGCCCTGGGCAAGCCGGGCCTCGAGATACTCGAAACGCTCGGTGATCTGGGCGAGTTTTTCCAAGGGAACCATGGCGCTGGTGTCCGATATGGCCGCGTTCCGGTCAAGTGTGGAACGCCGTCGCGCGCCGCCGGGCTGTCCGAATGGCGGCGCTAATCCTGTGCCAGCAGCCCCAGCCAGTTTTCCACGCGCCGCCGATTGACCCCCATGTCGCCGCGACCGAACCGCAGCCTTGCATAGATGGCCAGCGTCGCCCCGCCCGGAACCGCGACCGCCTCGACGGTGCTGTAGTCGGGGAAGCCCCAGAATTGGCTGCGGGTTTCATAGGTGATGCGGCCCTCGGCCACGCTGCCGGCAATGACCATGGTGCGCGGCGTCGCGCGGGCGATGGCGTCAAGGCGCGCCAGCAATGCGCCCGCGCTTTCGCCATCGCGCGACAGCACCGGCGCCGCATCGGGCAGGATCAGCCAGCGCCCCTTGCCCTTGTGGCCGCTGCGCGGGTCGACATGCCACACGCCCGGGTCGACCGGGGCCAGCCGCACATAGGCGAACAAAAGGACAACCGCGAGAAGGACAATCCAGAGAAGGAACTTCATCGGTAGGGCACTCCGGGCAGAACCGAGAGGATCTCGAACAACAGGTTGGCCGCCACCAGCGCCGTGTTGCCGGTGGTGTCATAGGGTGGCGACACCTCGACCATGTCGGCGCCGATGATATTCAGCCCGCGCAGGCCCCGCAGCAGTTGCATCGCCTGCGGCGTGGTCAGCCCGCCAATCTCGGGCGTGCCGGTGCCGGGGGCAAAGCTGGGGTCGAGGCTGTCGATGTCATAGGTCAGGTAGGTCTTTGTATCGCCGATGCTGTCGCGAATGCGCGCCGCCAGCGGGGTCAGCGACTGCTGCCAGATCTCGGGCGCGGTGATCATGTTGAAGCCCCAGTCGCGCGCCTCGTTGAAATCGTCGGCGGTATAGCCGGTGCCGCGCAGGCCGACCTGCCACACCTTGCCGGGAATCAGGATGCCCTCTTCATAGGCGCGGCGGAACACCGTGCCGTGGGTCTCGCGTTCGCCGAACATCTCGTCATTCACGTCGGCATGGGCATCGACATGCACCAGCGCCAGCGGCCCGTGCCGTTCGGCCGCCGCCCGCAGGATCGGCAGCGTGACGGTGTGGTCGCCGCCGATGCTGACCGGGATGGCGCCGGTGGCAAAGACGCCCGCCAGATGGTCGCGGATGATGCCGATCGAGGCGGCAAGGTTGAAGGTATTGATCGCCACATCGCCGATGTCGGCCATCTGCAACGCGTCGAAGGGCGCGGCGCCGGTCTGGATGTTATAGGGACGGATCATCGCGCTTTGGGCGCGCACATGCTGGGGCCCGAAACGCGTGCCCGACCGCCAGCTTGTGCCGTGATCCATGGGGATGCCCAGAACCGCCACGTCCAGCCCCTGAGCGCTGGTGGCGGCTGGCAGGCGCATGAAGGTGCCGGGCCCGGCAAAGCGCGCCAGATCGTTGCCCGAGATCGGCTGGTTCGGCATCAGTCGTTCCTTCGCGTCCAGCAGTAAAGGCACATCAGGTCCACCGCGACATGGGCGCCGGCGATTGCGGTGGCGCCGGCGGGGTCGAAGGGGGGCGACACCTCGACCATGTCTGCCCCGGTCAGGGTCACCCCGGCGATGCCGCGCAGGATTGCCGCCGCCTGCCACGAGGCCAGCCCGCCCCACACCGGCGTGCCGGTGCCGGGCGCGAACGCCGGGTCGAGCGCGTCGATATCGAAGGTCAGGTAACAGTTGCCCTGTGCGATGCGGCGGATCTCGCCCGCCGCCCAGTCGGTGCCCTTCTGGTGCAGTTCGGCCGCCGTGATCGTGTGCACGCCCAGCGGATCGTCGTTGACCGTGCGAATCCCGATCTGGACCGAGCGTGCGGGGTCAACGATGCCTTCCCGGATCGCCTTGTAGACAAACGTGCCGTGATCAATGCGGTCGGGGTCGTCGTCGGGCCAGCTGTCGGAATGGGCATCGAACTGGATCAGCCCCAGCGGCCCGAACCGGGCGGCATGGGCCCTGAGCGCGGGCAAGGTAACATAATGATCGCCGCCCAGCATCAGCGAGCCTGCCCCGGCATCGAGGATGCCGGCGATATGCGCCTGCAGTGCGGCGGGAAAGCGCTGGGTGTTGGCATAATCGAAGGCCAGATCGCCATAGTCGATGATGTCAAAGTCGCTGATCGGGTCGAAGCCCCAGCCAAAGGGCATGTCGATCGGCTGCAACAGCGACGCCTCGCGCACCGCGCGCGGGCCCAGCCGGGTGCCGGGCCGGTTGGTGACGGCCTGATCAAACGGCGCCCCGGTGATCGCCAGATCGACGCCCGTCAGGTCCTTGCTGTAGCTGCGGCGCAGAAACGACGGCGCCCCGGCAAAGACGTTTTCGTAACTCGGGCCGCGGCGTTGTTTGCGGGTGAAGGCGGTGTCGACCTCGGTCTCGGCATCGTTCAATGCCATCAGCCGAACCTCACATGTTCACGGGTCAGATCGTCGGCAACCTGCCGGATGGCCTGCGCCAGCGTTTCGGTCACGAACATGATCTGGTCGTCGGTGATGACCAGCGGCGGCGACATGACGTTGAGATGAGCAATCGGGCGCACCATCAGGCCCAGCCCCTGCGCGGCGTGGGTGATGCGGTGGCCGATGTCGACGGCGTCATCAAACAGCGCGCCCGTGGCCTTGTCGGCGACATTCTCGACACAGCCAATCAGCGTGTGGCTGCGCACATCGCCCACCAGCGGCAGATCGGCCAGCGTGGCAAGCTGGGCTTCGAACACCGCGCCGCGCGCCCGGGCGGCGGCCAGCAGACCTTCGCGTTCGATGATCTCGATATTCTTCAGGGCCGCCGCACAGGCGACCGGGTGGCCGGAATAGGTGAAACCCGATGTAAACCAGCGGTCGTCGTCGGCGGCCATCGACTGCCAGAGCGCGTCGGAAAAAATTACCGCGCCGATGGGCAGATAACCCGACGACAGGCCCTTGGCGGTGCAGATGATGTCGGGCTGGACGCCGTAAACACCCGACGACGCGAACCAGTGGCCCATCCGGCCAAAGGCGGTCACCACCTCGTCAGCGACGAACAGAATGCCGTGGCGCCGGCACACGGCGGCCATGCGCGCCAGATAGTCGGGCGGCGGCACGATGACCCCGCCCGAGGCCTGAACCGGCTCGGCAAAGAAGGCGGCCACACGCTCGGGGCCAATCTCGGCGATCTTGGCCTCGAATTCGGCTACCAGATGGTCGGTCAGCCCCTCGGCGCTGACCCCGGCGGGCCGGCGGTAAAGCTCGGGCGCGCTGACATGGTGGATATTGTCGGTCTCATAGGCAAACTCGGGCGACTGGTCGCCCTGACGCTTGCCCAGCGACATCGCCGCATAGGTCGAGCCGTGATAGGAATGCTGGCGCGAAATCACGTGGGTGCGGTCGGCAAATCCGCGGGCGCGCTGCACGAACACCACCATGCGAAAGGCACTGTCCACGCTTTCCGACCCGCCGGTGGTGAAATGCACATGGTTCAGGTCGCCGGGCGCAAGCTCGGCCAGTTTGGCCGACAACAGCGCGGCGGGTTCGTTGGTGCAGTCGACGAAGGTCGAGGCATAGGCCAGCCGCTGCACCTGTTCGGCGATGGTCTGGGCCATCTCGGCGCGCCCCTGGCCGATGTTGGTGCACCACAGACCGCCGACACTGTCGAGATATTTCCGCCCCTCGCCGTCCCACAGGTAACAGCCTTCGCCACGCGCCACGACCGAAGGCGGCTGGGTGGCATGCGACGCGAAATGCGTCCATGGGCGCAAGGTGTGGGCCTGATCGAGCGCGGCCACCGCTTGGGCATCAAGGTTTTTCATGGGATTCTTGTGACTTTCACCAGACTTGGCGTCAAGGCAGGCAACGCGGGCTCACACAGGCTGCGCCCGTTCCACCAGCCGGGCAAAGAACGACGCGCCAACCGGCGAGATCTCGTCATTGAAGTCGAACTTTGGGTGGTGGGCCATCGCCGTGTCGCCCTGCCCAAGGAACAGATAGGCGCCCGGGCGGGCCTGCAGCATGTAGGAAAAATCCTCGGCCCCCATTTCGGGGTGATAGTCGGTGTGCACCGCGTCATCGCCCGAGATTTCGCGCGCCACCTGCGCCGCAAAGGCGGTTTCGCGCGGGTGGTTGACCGTGGCCGGATAGCTCCAGGCATAGTCCAGTTCGGCCGTGACGCCATAGCTGGCCTCGATCCCCTTCACCAACTCGTGCACGCGGGTGGCGACAAGCTGGCGCAGATCTTCGGAAAAGCTGCGCACGGTGGCGCCGACAAAGGCGGTCTGCGGCACGATATTGTTGGCGGTTCCGGCGTTGATCCGGGTGACCGAGATCACCAGCGGTTCCGATGGCGGGCGGTTGCGGGCCACGATCATCGCCATGCCTTGGGCATAGGCGATGGCGGCGGGAATGGGGTCGATCGTTTCGTCGTGATAGGCCGCGTGCCCGCCCTTGCCGTGGAAGGTGACATTGACGTCATCCACCGCCGCAAGTGCCGGCCCCGCACAGGTGTGAAAGTCACCGACCGGTATCTGCGGCGTGTTGTGCATGGCATAGACCTGACTGATGTCGAAGCGGTCCATCACGCCTTCGTCGACCATCACCCCGCCGCCGCCACCGTTTTCTTCGGCCGGCTGGAACAACAGCGCCACCCGCCCCGAGAAATTGCGCGTCTCGGCCAGATAGCGCGCCGCGCCCAACAGCATGGTGGTGTGGCCGTCATGGCCGCAAGCGTGCATCTTGCCGGGGTTTCGCGACGTATAGGGCGCGCCGGTTTCCTCGGCAATCGGCAGGGCATCCATGTCGGCGCGCAGGCCGATGGTCGGGCCGGGGCCGCGCCCGTTGATGATGCCGACCAGCCCGCTGCTGGCAATGCCTTCGTGCAGCTCGTCGATACCGAACTCGCGCAGGCGCGCCGCGACGAAGGCCGCGGTTTCGTGGCAGTCGAACCCCAGTTCGGGGTTTTCGTGCAAGTGGCGGCGCCAGCCGGTCATGTCGTCGGCGAAAGCGGCAATACGGTTTATCACGGGCATGTGGACTTCCCGGCCTGAGGTTCCGATAACGACAGGGTTTCAGGTCAGGGGGGCTCTGTCCATGAGTGAATTTGCACGCGATCCCATCTATGACGAAACGGAAGGCATGGCGCGCCTGATCGCGCTGATGCGGCGGCTGCGCGACCCCGATACCGGCTGCCCGTGGGACATCGAGCAGGATTTCGACTCGATCGCCCCCTATACCATCGAAGAGGCGCACGAGGTTGCCGACGCGATCGAGCGGCGGGCATGGTCCGAGCTCGAGGGCGAACTGGGCGACCTGCTGCTGCAGGTGGTCTATTTCGCGCAGATGGGGCACGAGGCCGGGCATTTCGATTTTGACAGCATCGCCCGCACTGTCACGGCCAAGATGATCGACCGCCACCCGCATGTGTTCGGCAGCGACAGCCGCGACAAGTCGGCCGAACAGCAGACCCGCGACTGGGAGGTGCAAAAGGCCCGCGAACGTGGCGCCCAGGGGCAGACCGGCACGCTGGACGGTGTCGCGCTGGGCCTGCCGGCGCTGACCCGGGCGCTGAAACTGCAAAAGCGCGCCGCGCGGGTGGGATTTGACTGGAACGACCCCGGCGCGGTGCTGGCCAAGGTGGCCGAAGAGGCGGGCGAACTGGCCGAGGCCGCCGCCAGCCACAGCGCCGACCGCACCGAAGACGAGATGGGCGATCTGCTGTTCGTGATGGTCAACCTGGCCCGGCATCTTGGCGTCGACGCCGAAGCGGCCCTGCGCCGGACCAACGCGAAATTCATGCGCCGGTTCGGGTCGGTCGAAACCGCGTTGCAGGCCGCCGGACGTTCGCCGGCCGAGGCCAGCCTGGACGAGATGGATGCGCTGTGGACCAAGGCCAAGAACGCCGAAAAGCAGGGCGGTGCCTGACGTTTCAGCCTGTTCGGATGGATGGGCAGCGATGGCGCGGTTGACGGGACTCGAACCCGCGACCCCCGGCGTGACAGGCCGGTACTCTAACCAACTGAGCTACAACCGCCCGCTGCCTGCCCGGCGTCGGCGACCCCGGGCGTGAGCCGTGAGATACGCATAGCCGTGACAAGCGTCAAGCGGCTTTTGCATCGAATTCGACCCGGCCCGCAAATGCCCGCGCCGGGGCTGGCGGCTAGCGGCGCAATGGGCGCGGGCGGGGCGTGGGCTGGCCGCGGCCCGTGGCGCTTTCGCGGGCAAAGACATACAAGCCCGCGCCGCCGATCAGCGCGATCCCGGCCACTGTGCGCAGATCGGGCGTCTCGCCCCAGATCGACCAGCCCCAGAACACGGCCAGCGGCAGTGCGGCATATTCAAACGGCGCAACCGCCGCCGCGTTGGCCGACCGATAGGCCTGGCTCAGGCACCAGCCGATCACGGTCGACAACAGCCCGATCAGCAGAAACAGCCACAGATCGCCGCGCTCGGGCCAGACCCAGGCCCGGAACAGGAATTGCAGCGACGGGCTGTCGAACCGGTCGGCATGGCGCCCGTCGCCGGCGACAGCGTAAAACGCCAGCGAAACCACGATAAAGGCGGACTGGATGTTGACCGCCATGGCCGCGGCGCTGGATTCGCCGCTGAGCTTGCGGGTCAGCACCTGCATGCCGGCATAAAAGGCCGCCGCGACCGCCGGCAGCAGCAAGAGCCAGTTAAAGCCGCCGGCGTCGCCGCGCACCATCATCACCGCCACACCGGTCAGGCCGATCAGCACCGCGACGATCCGCCGGGGGCCGACGCGCTCGCCCAGAACCGGGATCGACAGCAGCGTGATGATCAGCGGCGCGACAAAGAATACCGCCGTCGCCTGCCCCAGCGGCAGCACGCTGAGACCCGAGAAAAAGATCAGGTTGGCCGCGACGACCAGCAACGCCCGCAGGATGTGCAGGCCGGGGCGCCGGGTCTTCAGCTTGTGCCAGCCGCCTTCGAATTGCAGGATCACCAGCGTGCCGGCGATGCCGATGACCGAGCGGATCAGCACCATCTGGTGCAGCGCATAGCGCGGCGACATGAACTTGATCAGCATGTCGTTGACCGAGATGGCCAGCATCGCGATCAGGATGACGGCGATGGCGAAACGCGGGCGATCCTGGGCCAAGCTGCGGCGCCTCCGATTTACGGGCCGGCGCCAAATGCGCCGCCTGCGCACGGTGTGCCCGCAATCCGGGCGCGCGGCAAAGAAATTCGCCACGGCGCGTGGCGCGTGGCGCGCGGCGTGACGCGAGCGCGGGCGCCCTAGTCGAAGGTCACCGGCTGGACGCTTTCGAGATGGGTCTTGATGGTGCCCGACAGCGAGGCCAGCGCCGATTCCACCGAATTCATCGTGGCCAGCGTCATGCTGATCGCCATGGCCGTGCCCACCACCCATTCGACCGTCGCCGAGCCGGCTTCGTCGGCGGCAAAGCGGCGCAGCGGCAACAACAGCGGATGATCCGAAAGCCGGGTGGCGGGCTGAGGCGTCATGGCAGTCGCTCCTTCGTTCCTGACCGCGCAGCGCACGGGCAGTTAGTGGCAACTGAGCAGGGAAACCCGGCGGAATTGCGGCATTTCAGGGGCAGCGAGCGCGGTGAAGCAGCGACAATCGGCCAGTTTAAGCGGCTATTATCAAACGGTTGCGCGGTAGTGGTGGGTGATGAGAGGCTCGAACTCCCGACATCTTCGGTGTAAACGAAGCGCTCTACCAACTGAGCTAATCACCCGGGGCCGTGGGCCGTGTAACCCGGGGCAGGCCGGGGCGCAAGCACAGCGATCAGCCGGTGTCGGCGGGTGCGTCCTGCCCGGTTGCGGCCCAGCGGCGCGGGCCCGGGCCGTCGTCGCCCAGGGCGTCGCCGGGATTGTACAGCGGGCAGTTGGTCAGCGACAGGCAGCCACAGCCGATGCAATTGCCCAACTGGTTGCGCAGGCGCAACAGCTGGTCGATGCGCGCGTCCAGTCTGGCCTGCCAGGGCACGGCAGCGTCGGCCCATGTCTGGGGGTCCAGCGTCTGGCCACGGGGGATCCGGTCGAGCACCTCGCGCACCTCGGCCAGCGGAATGCCCAATGTCTGGGCGATGCGAATGATCGAGACCCGGCGCAATTCGCGGCGGTCATAGCGGCGGTGATTGGCGGGCGTGCGCCAGCTTTCGATCAGGCCCTCGGCCTCGTAATAATGCAGCGTCGACACGGCGACCCCGGCGCGGCGCGCCATGTCGCCGACGGACAGATCGTTGATCACGGGTCTGTGGGGCATCCGGTTATACCTCAAGTTGGCTTGAGGTCATAGGTTGCGGCACGGAGCGTGTGCGGTCAAGGACGGCTTGTCTGCCTGCTGCGCAGGTTCAGGCCCCTGCCGCCCTGGCGTCAGACCGTGTGCACCCGGTGGTGACCGGCGGCGATCTCCCACACCACGCCCTGCCCGCCCGGCAGGTCGAGATAGCCCGTCACGCCCAGCCCCAGCGCCTCGGCCCGCAGCAGCCTGAGCGTGATGCCATGGCTTACGATCACCGCCGCGCGGCCCAGATCGGCCGGCTTGGCCAGATCGGCCAGAAAGTCGCGCACGCGGGTGCGCAGCCGGTCCAGCCCCTCGCCGCCCGGCGCGGCGAACAGCCAGGCAAAGTCAGGCCCCTGTTCGATTGCGGGGTATTCGTGGGTGATCTCGTCGCGGGTCATGCCCTCGAACCGGCCCACGCCCAGTTCCATCAGCCGGGGGTCTTGCCGGCGCGGCCATGACATGCCCGTCAGCGCGATATCGGCGGTTTGCATGGTGCGGCCCGAGGGGCTGACGAACAGATCGGCGCGGCCGTCCGGCAACAGGGCGGCCACGACCCGCCCCATCGCCGTTGCCTGCCTGCGCCCGTGCACGGTCAGCGGCGAATCGAGCCGACCCTGCATGCGCCCGGCGGCATTCCACACGGTCTGGCCGTGGCGCATGAGGATCAGTCGGGGGTATCCGGTCATGGCGCCCTTTGCGGCGTAAGGCGGGGCCAGCCCCAAGCCACGCGCCGCCGCCGCGCGGGCCGGCATGAAAACGGCGCGCCGGTCAGGCGCGCCGCGGAAAATCTGGTGGGTGATGAGGGATTTGAACCCCCGACATCTTCGATGTGAACGAAGCGCTC
>CAYYMJ010000017.1:0-38895 GCA_964472855.1 uncultured Rhodobacterales bacterium
TTCAGCAAAATCTGGCTCCGTAATTGGCCGGCAATACACGGTCGGTTGTATCATTTGTCACTTTCACCGTCGGGTTTGCAGCGCATATGTGTGTGTTTCGTCATTTTTAATTAGACCAAAACGGGCGGCCACTGGCCGCCCGAGATTTGCACAGAGATTTTTCAGTTTCTACTGGAAATCAGCCGCGTTTGATTTGTCGACGACAACGGTACCGGTATCAATGACCGCATCCAGCGAGCCACCGTTGATAAGCGTCAGTACGCTTCCGACGCCAAGTGCACCCATGTTGTACGGGTTCTGCGCGATCGTCGCCGCCATTTCGCCGGCCAAAACGCTGTCAGCGGCATTCGGGTTGGCATCAAAGCCGACGATGAACACCTGATCCAGCATATCGGCTGACTTCAGTGCCTCGACAACGCCAAGCGCCATGTTGTCGTTACTGGCAAATACTGCCTTGATGTTCGGATTGCCGGTAATGATGTTTTCCATCACGGCCAACGCCTGGGCGGTGTCCCAGTTGGCAGGCTGTTCGGCGACGATATTCAACCCGCAGGCTGTCAATCCGTTATGGGATCCGTCGGCGCGGGCTTTGCCGGTCGATTGCGTGATAATCCCCTGAAGAATTGCAACGTCCGAACCAGCGGCGACATTGTCACAGATCAGGCCAGCGGCCAACGCGGCGCCCGCCTTGTTGTCGGTGCCGATATACGTCACGCCTTCGTTGATACCCTTGGTGTCGATGTAGACAACCGGGACACCGTCTGCCAGCGCTTCATCCAACACAGGAGCCAATGCGTTCGGGTCTGTCGCCGCGATCACAATGCCCTGGACACCTTTGGCAAGCTGATCCTCGATTTGAGCGATTTGTGCGGCGACATCGCTTTCCGTTGGCGGAGACAGCACGACAACATTCACACCAAGTTCCGCACCGCGCTCTTCAGCGCCGCGCTGTACTGCGGCCCAGAACGGGTTACCGGCACCAGGGCCTTTCATCGACACAACGATGTCCTGAGCCGTGGCAAAAGTCGTCATCCCTGCCAACAAACCCGCAGCGACCAAACTGGTCGCGCCAAGCAATTTAAGCATAATACTTTCCCCTTTGTTTCCATTTTGGGCGCGTGCCCGTCGAACTATTCAAACACCGGGCCATGCCGGAGCGTGAATCTGATTAGTGACGCGTCGCAAAATCGCGTCGCAAAACGTCAATATAAACCGCAACCACGATAATTGCGCCAATCAGTATTTGTTGCCAAAACGAACTGACATTGTTCAAATTCAGGCCGTTCTTGATCAAACCCATGATAATGACGCCGCCGAAAATGCCCAATACATGGCCACGCCCGCCGAAGAAACTGGCGCCACCTATGATCACCGCTGCAATGGCTTCAAGCTCCATTCCGACGCCGGCGTTTGGAAAGCCTGAATTGGTGCGTCCGGCCATGATCAGCCCTGCGACACCGGCCATCAGACCGCACAAAGTGTAGACCGAAATCAACAGTCGATCAACGTTGATTCCGCTGACCCTAGCCGCCTGTGGGTTGCCACCCACTGCATAAACGCGCCGCCCGAAAACCGTGTGCTCCAATACGACCCAGAACACGAGATACACCGCAATTGTCACCAGCAGCACCACCGGCAGATTGTAATGTTTTCCGTCTATCTCACCCAGGTAGATCCGCGCCGAACCCAAGAAACGCACCGGATCGGGCAGACCCGAATACGGCACCCCGCCAGATATCAGATTGGCGCCGCCGCGCGCCATGAACAACATGCCCAAGGTCATGATGAACGGGTGCGGCATACGCAGTTTGGTAAGGCCCACACCATTGAGAAACCCGGCGCCCATGCCCATCAAGGGCGACAAGATCAACACCACCGGCCAGGGCACGCCAGACGCGTTGGCCACTGCAAGTGTCATCATCCCAAGCGCCAGCACCGAGCCTACCGACAGGTCGATCCCGGCGGTCAAGATGACCAGAAACATGCCAATGGACAGCATGCCATTGGCAGATGTCTGCTTGAAAATGTTCGTGATATTGCGCCACGTAAAAAATACGTCAGGCTGCAAGGCGTGCATCACCAACCCGATCAGAATAATCACGATCAGAATACCAAATCGATCCAAAAACGGAATTAGTCTTACCCGAATTGAACTGGCGTCGCTCACCGAACTCGGCTCGGCCTTATTTGACGCGGTCATGTGCCACCTCGCCGGGGTTTTCCTTCGAGCCCATTATCCATCCAATAACTTCGCTTCGACTGGTATCGGCCAACCTCGATTCGGCGAAATTGGTGCCGTGATAAAGTGCCATAACCCGGTCGCAAACGTAGAAAATATCGTCCATCCGGTGGGAAATTATTACCACGGCGATAGAACGCTCTTTGAGGCCGACGATCAGGTCTAGAACTTTGCCGACCTCTTTGACCGCAAGCGCAGCCGTTGGTTCGTCCATGATCACCACACGGGCCTGAAACGCTGTGGAACGGGCGATGGCAACCGCCTGGCGCTGGCCGCCCGACAGTTCTTCGACCAGCTGTGAAACGCTCTTGACGCGGATTTTCAGGCTGTCCAGGTGTTCTTGAGCCATCCGCAGCCCGGCCTTGTGGTCGGACAATTTCAGCAAACCGCCCAAGACTGATCTCTTAGGCTCGCGCCCCAGATAAATATTCTCGGCAATGTTCAGGTTTCCGGCAAGCGCAAGGTCCTGATAAACCATCTCGATGCCCAGATCGCGAGATTCCTTGGGGCTGCTGAACGCGACTTCTTCACCATCAAACAACAATTTGCCTTCGCTGGGCGAATGCAAGCCTGACAACACTTTCATGAAAGTCGATTTACCAGCGCCATTGTCGCCGACGACGCCCAAAACTTCGCCCGGGTATATCTGGATATTGACGTCATTCAAAGCGGTCAAGGCACCAAAATATTTCGACACGCCGCGCGCTTCAAGCAGCGGTGTTTTCCCATTGCCTGAACCGACGTCGCCCATCTTGGAATCGCCCCACCACGCTTCGCCAATCGCTCTTGCCCGGTAATTCTTGGCAGCTCAGGTCTTGGCGTTAGCCCTAACAAAGCAAATGTTATGATCTGGGTCAAGATCGGATTTGTGCTGTTCGCGAGGCAGGTGGAGTCGTGCGTTCTGCATGTCGAATCGGCGCGTTTTCCGATGCGATATTTCATGCGTTCATTGAGCTGGGTGATAAGGTGATCGAGGAGACGGCCCTGTCGGTCAGGGGCCTTTCACCAGCGTTGTGCAAGTCGCCCGAGCGCGATACCTTGGCGAAATTACATCAAAACCAGCTTCGCCAAATTGACGACCCGGGAGAATCAGGACATGTCACCAAATTTCCTAAGTAATCTTGTTGGTTGTTTCTCAATTCCGGCAGCGGAAAACCCTACGGTCGCGATGATGGAGGCTGTGTTCCAGCACCACGAAATGGATTGGCGCTATATAAATTGCGAAGTTACACCTGAAAATCTTGGCGCGGCAGTCAAGGGCGCCTGGGCATTGGGATGGGCAGGGTTTCATTGTTCGCTTCCGCACAAGGTATCGGTGATCGAGCATCTGGATGGATTGGGAAAATCGGCCGAAATCATGGGCGCGGTTAACACAGTTGTACGGCGCGGTGCCAAGTTCATCGGTGAAAATACCGATGGGGTCGGATTTGTGCAGGCGTTGCAACCCATCACTGACATCGGCGGCAAAACCATCGTGATATTCGGTGCTGGTGGTGCGGCGCGGGCGGTAAGCGTTGAACTGGCGTTGGCGGGTGCAAGGAAGATTGTTGTTGTCAATCGCGGCCGGGCCAGGGGTCAGGGGCTTGTCGATCTGTTAAACGCAAGAACCGACGCTGCGGCGGAGTTGGTCGTATGGGATGACACGTTCTCGGTGACCGGCGATGTTCAGATCGTGATCAATGCGACGTCGATAGGTTTGAAACCGGATATCGACGGTCGGCTGGATGTCGATATGGCATCGTTTCGGCCGGATCTGGTTGTCGCTGATGGAATTCCCAACCCGCCGCTGACCCTTCTTGTCCGCGAGGCCCAGGCGCGTGGATGCCGGGTGCTCGATGGCGTTGGCATGCTTGTCAACCAAGGCGTCACATCTGTCAAATACTGGAGCGGCGTTGATGTGGATGCTACCGTTATGCGCAAAGCCGTCGAGCAAGCTTTGAACGACTGACGTTGCTGCGCGGTATCTTGGATTGCACGGTGAATGCAAACGTTTCTCGCGGTCGTCGAGGTAAGATGGCCGAGACGCGCGGCGCCCGACGGTAGCGTTCGATTCCGAGCGATATTTGCGCTTTATGCGGTCCGATTCATCCGCTTTGTCCGCAGAGATGATGCGATATCGAACAGGAAGTGAATTTCGGCCAATTCGGCGGCATTGCCATAATGAAACGGTTGATTTCGCGGCGGCCAATGCACCCAAATTGACGCGCAGCCGCCTAAATGTGCCAATTGTTCAGAGCAATGCGTTCCGGGATCAACGACGGCAAGAACACGTTGGGTAAAATTGGCCAGTTTCCTTACCCAATATGGCATTCGGAAAGCGAGTCTGACCATTTGTGTTTGAGTCATCCAACCCATGCTTCAATACCAAACGAGCGTGATGCCGATTTCCAATGCGTGACTGGTCGAGTTTCTTCGCGGCGCTTCGTCCGAAATCGTCGCTACATTACAGTCGCGGAAGTCCTCGGTGGTGACGGCGTTCTCTTTCGGGTTTGCGGTTACCAGGGGCGGTTGGGTCGTCCAGCACAACCTCGATCCGTTGGCGTACACGGCTGGCGGTTTCGGGTTTATTGGCCCAGATCGGCGTCAGCACGGCGATCACGTCCGCCGTTTCGACGTGCCCCACCTGCATTGGCCCGATCTTGGGAAAAACGTAGGTGCCGAACGTTGCCGTCCATTGTGCCGCATTCTTGGTGCTCTTCCAGCCGGGGCGCTTGCGTTCGACCAGTTCCAGCGCCGCTTGCTTGAAGGTCTTGGGCTTTGCCTGTTGTTTCTCGGCGATTGGGTCTTGCCCGCCGGCGATCAGGCGCCGCGCCTCGGCAGCACGATCACGGGCCATGGCAAGCGTGACGCCAGGATAGGCCCCAAGACCGAGGTCGATTCGCCAGCCCTGCATCTGGTAGCGCAACACCCAAGACCGTGCGCCTGTCGGTTTGACATAGAGAAACAGGCCAACTCTGTCGTCGTGCCGACCGGGGCCGGCGGATTTTACGTTTTGCACGCTGTGGGCCATTCTGCTCGCGAATTGGTTCCCACATATACTTCCGGCCTAACGCGGACCCGCGCGAACTGCGACTGGACCGTGTGAGTGCAATACGTTGTTTTTAATACAGGCTTTCAATCGGCAACGGCTTGATCGGAACCGAAAGGCTCACGAAGTTTCCAGACTTCGTCTCTGCCATTACATCCGCTTACCCAGCCACCGTGCGCGCGTCAGCCGGCGACGGCCAGGGCGAGATACAGCAGCAGCGTGCCGCCCAGGGCCAGGCCCATGGGGAAGTCGTTGCGCGACCAGCTTTGCCAGTGGCCCGAAATCTGGCGCACCAGCGGCACGGCGCGGGCCAACCGGTGGGTCGCGAAGGCGGCCAGCAGCACCGAGGCCAGCAGCATCATCACCTTGCCCACATCGCCGGCGGCGACAAAGGGCGCGGCGGCGGCGGCGAATTTCGCGTCGCCCGCACCCAGCGCGCCGCGCAGGTTCAGCACAAAGCCCACCAGCAGCACGCCGGCCAGTTGCAGCCAGCCCATCGCCCACAGATCAAGCGGCAGGGCAAACGGCCCGACGACAAGAAACACGGCCACCAGCGCCAGCACGGCCAGGTTGGGAATTTTCATCGTCGCCATGTCCGACCATGCGACCCACACGCAGATGGGGGCCACGAGGGGCAGGAACAGCAGCGCGGCTTGGGGTCCCAGAGCCATCGGCCTAGCCCGCCGCTTCCAGTGCCCGCAGCGAACGCACCGCCGCCTCGAAATGCTGGGGGTGGGTGTCGATGGCGGCCTGCAACAGCGCCTTGCCGATCGCGATATCGCCCTGCTTGATGGCGGTCAGGGCCATGGTGTGCAGCAATTGCGCCTGCTCGATCTGGGTCATCGGCACGACCGGCAGGTCATAGATGCGCTGTGCCCCGCGGGCCAGAACAAGGTTGTTCTTGGCGGTAAACAGGTCGGGGTCGTAAACCAGCGCCTGTTCGAAAAGGTCCTCGGCCGCGCTGTATTCGCCGCGCATCAGCTTGGAATAGCCCCAGTTGTTCAGAACGCCCGAGGGCCGGGTCGTCAGGCCCGAGGCGATTTCATAGAAACTGTCGGCCTTGTCCCATTCCTGGTTGCTGTCGGCGATCATCGCTTCGAGCCGATAGCGTTTATAGGTCTCGTGGGTCGGCGGAATGCTGTCCAGAACCTCGCCCGCCCTGGCCCAGTTCCCGGCCCGGATCAGGGCGTCGGCGAAATCGACCTTGTCATCCAGCGTCGATGTCGCGTTGGCAACAACGTCGGCCCAGACGCGGACGGCCTCGTCAACCCGGCGCGCCCGCACCAGGGACTTGGCAAGACCGCGCTGCAGATCAATGCGGTCGGGCTGTTCGCCGAACGCGCGCTCGAAATAGGCGACGGCCTCGTTCGGGTCGGCCACCGTCAGCATGATGTCGTTGAGATTGCTTTCGTCGATGACGTTGACGCTTTGCATGGCGCGGTCAACGTCGGCCCCGGTCGTCGTTTGATCGCATGCCGCCAACAGCAGCACTCCGCCCAGACAAATGGGCACAATTCCGAATCCACGCATGCGCCTGCGTCCTTCAACTGCTCGCTCAAGTTCGCTTCAGGGCGTGGCCAGCAACTGGTAGTCACCATAGCCGCGACGCACCAGTGCGAACGCATTGTTGGGGTCAGAGTAACTTGGGTTGTCGAGTTTAGCGAGTGCCAGGGTCAGATTTTGCTTGATTTCGTCACTTTCGCCACTGTCCAGGGCGAAAGCCTGACGAAAGACCCGCGCCGCCTCGCCATACTTGCCCTGCTCCATCAGCACCACGCCAAGGTTGTTCCAGGCCGGAACGAAGGTTTCGTCGGCCTCGATCGCCCGGCGCAGCAGGCGTTCGGCCTGCCCAA
Organism: uncultured Rhodobacterales bacterium; assembly: GCA_964472855.1. Classification (GTDB taxonomy): domain Bacteria; phylum Pseudomonadota; class Alphaproteobacteria; order Rhodobacterales; family Rhodobacteraceae; genus Tranquillimonas. The sequence goes on from CAYYMJ010000017.1 coordinate 7,121, forward strand.
GGCGCCCCAGCCCGAGATTGGCCGAGCCCAGGGCCGACAGCAGGTCGGCGTTGATTTCGTGATCGGACGCGGCACGAAGATAAGCCTTCAGCGCCAGTTCGTATTCGCCGGCCTGCATCAGCCGGTGCCCGACAATCAGGCCATCGACATCGTCCTGCAGGGCGGGGCGGCCCATGGGTGGAAATGCGGTGCCGGGCGGCGCTGTGCCGGTGCACGCCGCGACGGTCAGTAACCCCAGGATGAGGATTGCGCGGCCTATGTCTTTCCCTGCCCCTAGTTGCCGACACTGCCCATGTTGCCGAGCGTATTGACGATATTATAGACCGACGGCCCCAGCAGAATGATCAGAAGCGGCGGCACCGTCAGCATCATTGTGGCAAGTGTCATCTTGGTCGGCAAGGTGTTGGCCTTTTCCTCGGCCCGCATGACCCGTTTGTCGCGCATTTCGCCGGCATAAATCCGCAGCGCCTCGGCGATCGAGGTGCCGAAGGTTGTTGACTGGATCAGCACGGTGACAAAGCTTGACACGTCGGTCACGCCGGCGCGTTCGGACATGTCGCGCAGAACCGTCACCTTGTCCTTGCCGGCCTTGATCTCCCACGCCACCATCTGGAATTCTTCGGACAGGGCGGGATAGCTGGACTTGATCTCTTGCGCCACGCGGATGATCGACTGGTCCAGCGATTGTCCGGCCTCGACGCAGACCAGCATGAGGTCGAGCGAATCCGGAAAGCCGTTGGTGATCTCTTCCTGCCGCTTCTTCTGGCGTTTTCCGACCCACTGCTTCGGCGCCATGTAACCAAAAAAGCCCGGCCCCATGATCGAAGCCATCAGCATCTGGGTCGATTTCGAGCCGTCGTTGGTCAGCATCGTATAGACGATGCCGACGATCAGCATGGCAATGGCGCCGCCGAACTGGGCGAAGTGATACATCGCCACCGCATTCTTGCTGTGATAGCCGGCCTGCACCAGTTTCAGCTGGATCGCGGAATATTCCGCGGCGTCCTGTGGTTCGAGAAAGTTCGAGTATTTCGCGAACTTGTCGTCCTTCTTGCCCGGGGTGCGCAGCTTGACCTCGCCGGCAGCGTCTGACCGCGACTTTTTCGACGGCTTCAGCTTGTCCATCGGGTCGTTGCGCTTTTTCAGCATGAAGGGCAGCGTCAGCCCGATCAGGATGACCCCGAGAAACCCGACCGCGATCAGCGGCCCAAGCGGGCCCAGCGTGTCGTTAAGCAGGGTGTTGATGGTTTCCATTGGCTCAGACCTTGATGTTCACGAGCGAGCGCATCACGAGGATGTTGGCCACCAGAAATCCGGCTACCACCAGGCAGGCCGGGATGAAATACGAGGTTTCCTTGACGTCGTTGTAATAGTCCGGCGCCATGATGTTGATGCCGACCAGCGCCATCAGCGGAAAACCCGACAGGAACATGCCGGACCATTTCGCCTCGGCCGTGATGGCATTGACGCGCCGGAACAGCTTGAACCGCGACCGGATGACCTTGGCCAGCCCGTCAAGGATTTCGGCCAGGTTGCCGCCCGACTGCTGCTGGATCGAAACGGCAACGGCGAGAAAGCGCAAATCCTGCATGTCCATGCGTTCGGCCATGGCTTTCAGCGCCTCGCCCACCTCGCGGCCATAGGCGCTTTCGTCGGCGATCACGCCCATTTCCGACCCCAGCGGATCGGATACCTCTTTGGCGACGATGTTGATGGCCGATGAAAACGGGTGCCCGACCCGCAGGCTGCGCACCATCAGTTCGACCGCGTCGGGCAGCTGTTCCTCGATCATCGACAGGCGTTTCTTGGCCTTGTTGCTGATCCACACATAAACGCCGCCCACGCCCATTGCGGCCGACACGGCGGCGCGAATGGGCATCGACGCCTCGGTCCCGATGGTCAGGCCCACAAAGGCAGCAACCCCCAGGCCGGCCATCACCATCATCAGCTGCGACGGGGTGAAGGCGATATTGGCCTTTTGCGCCTTTTCGGCCAGCATCGCATAAAGCGGGATACTCTGGCTCTTGATGTGCTGGCTCATCTCCTTGCGAAGCTGTTCCAGCACCTGTTCGCGGCCCTTGCCCTTTTCCAGCATCTCGAGACGGCGGTTGACCCGGCTGTTCAGGCTGATCGATTTGCCGAACGCGGTCAGGTAGATGCCTTCGACCAGCACCAGCACGGCAACGAAGATCAGGCCGTAGATAAGCGGTTCGGCGGAAATAACCATGGTCAGAAGCCCGGGATAGAGGGTTCGAAGATCTCGGCGGGCAGGTCATAGCCCCACATCCGGAACCGTTCGGAATAATGCGACCGGACGCCGGTCGCGGTGAAATGGCCGAGGATCTTGTTTTCCGGCGTCAGGCCGGTGCGCTGAAACCGGAACACTTCCTGCATCGAGATCACGTCGCCCTCCATGCCGGTCAGTTCGGTGATCGACACCATGCGGCGCGACCCGTCCTGCAGGCGGCTGGCCTGCACGATCAGGTTCACGGCGCTGGCGATCTGGTTGCGCACCGCCTTGATCGGCATTTCCATCCCCGCCATGGCGATCATGTTTTCCAGACGGCTGACCCCGTCGCGGGCCGAGTTGGCGTGGATCGTGGTCATCGAGCCGTCGTGGCCGGTGTTCATGGCCTGCAGCATGTCGATGACTTCCTCGCCGCGTGTTTCGCCCACGATAATGCGGTCTGGGCGCATCCTCAGCGCGTTCTTCAGACAGTCGCGCGGGCTGACCGCACCCTTGCCTTCGACATTGGGCGGGCGGCTTTCCATCCGGCCGACATGGGTTTGCTGCAACTGCAGTTCGGCCGTGTCCTCGATGGTCAGGATGCGTTCGGAATTGTCGATGAAGGACGACAGCGCGTTCAGCGTGGTCGTCTTGCCCGAGCCGGTGCCGCCGGAAACGATCAGGTTCAGCCGCGTCGACACCGCCGCCTCGAGATAGGCGGCCATTTCCTCGTTGAAGGCGCCGAACTGCACAAGGTCGCTGATGCCCAGCTTGTCCTTCTTGAACTTTCGGATCGACACCAGCGATCCGTCAACCGCGACCGGCGGGACCATGGCGTTAAAGCGCGACCCGTCGGCAAGGCGGGCGTCGACGTAAGGGTTTGATTCGTCGACCCTTCTGCCGACCGCCGACACGATCTTGTCGATGATGCGCAGCAGGTGCTTTTCGTCCTTGAAGGTGATGCTGGTCAGGGAAAGCTTGCCATCGCGTTCGACGAATATCTGCCGTGGCCCGTTGACCAGAATATCGCTGACGGTGTCGTCCTTGAGCAGCGGTTCCAGCGGGCCGAGACCCTTTACCTCGTCATAAAGATCCTGGTTCAGCGCCTGGCGTTCTTCGCGGTTCAGAACCACACCCTTTTCGTCCAGCGCCTCGGCCGCCAGCGCGATGATTTCCGACCGCAGATCGGCCTCGGACGCACCTTCGATGGCTGACAGGTTCAGGTTGTCCAGCAGATGCTTGTGCAGCTCGACCTTGATTTCGCCCAGCCGTTCCTTGCGCTTCTTTTCCTTGTCAACCGGTGCGACGCGGGCCGGGTTCTTGTTGGCGGCGCCCAGCATCCGGCGCTGAGACCGCTCTTCGGCCAGATTTGGCGGGGGCGGGTCGGCAGGGTGCTGGGCGGCGGCCGGGCGCGGCGCGGCCTCTTGGCGCGGCTCGGTCGGCGGCGGCGGGGCGGCGACCGCCTTGGCCGGGACATCCTTTTTGTACCTTGAAAACATGTGTCAATATCCCGGGATGTCAGTTGCCATGCGCGACCTGGCGGTTCAGTTCATGCGCCGACGCGGCGATCTTTTCGATTTCCCGCCGCAGCGGGTTTTTCTTGGCCACCTCGGCCAGCGGGATGCCATGGTCGCACCCCTGCAGCACCTGCTTGCCGCCGTCGGGCAACAGCACCTCGATCGAAATCTCCAGGCTTTCGGCCAGGCGTTTCACGCGGTTCTTGCCCGTCAGGTCGGTGAATTTCGGGGCCCGGTTCAGGATATGGCGCATCTTTTCGACCGGCAGATCCTCGGCCTTGAGCGCCCGCAGCAGCCGCAGCGCGTTCTGGGCCGAGCGCATGTCGAGTTCGAGCACCGAAAACACCACATGCGCGGCGTTCAGCACCGCCTCGCTCCATTGGACCAGGGTCGTGGGCATGTCGATGATGACATAGTCGAAATTCAGCCGGGCCATGTCGATCAGCCGCGATATGTCTTCCGAGGTCAGCAATTCCAGCGGGATCATCTCGGCCGGCGAGGTCAGGACATGCAGTCTTTCATTGAAGATCAGCAGGGCCTGCAGAAAGCTGACCTCGTCCATGGCTTCGGTGTCTGACAACAGCTCGAACACGGCCTCGCGGCGGGCCAGATCGAGATAGGTCGAGACGGTGCCATACTGGAAGTCGAAATCAAGGATACAGACGCTGGGTTGTTCGCCGTCTTCTTCCTGATTGGCCAGCTCCCACGCCAGGTTGACGGCAAAGGTCGTGGCGCCGACACCGCCGGCCAGCCCGATGACCGGCATGACCACGCCGTCATGATCTTCGCCACCGCGTTTGCGGGCACCGGGCGCCGAGCCAAGCTGCAGCGGGGCGGGCGCGGGCGCGCGAATGCGTTCGATCGCCTCGCTCAGCGCGTTTTCCGGCAGGGGGTAGGGCACGAATTCCTTGGCGCCAAGCTTCAGAAGCTGGTGCAGCACCATGGGCGAGACATCTTCGGCGATGACGATGACGGCAATCTTGGCCAGCACCGCCGCCTTGATCAGCTGGGCGATGGTGGCGACGTTGCGCTCGTCATCCTCGTCCATGGCGATGGCGATGAATTCCAGCGACTCCGATTCCGCCTGCGTCAGGAACAGGGCGGCGTCGGCAAAGCTGAGATCGCCCCAGTTTTCGCCCAGCTCGGATTCCATGTCTTCGATCAGAAGATCGAAATTCTGAACGTCACGACAGATCGTGCACGCCTGGATCGGCGCGGCTTCGTTCTTGATTGCGGCGTGGCTGCTCATACGCTCACATTCCTTGCTCCGGCAGTTCCGGCGCGGGTCGCGATTATTCGAGTTCAGCGATTGCACCCCGCTCGCCGGACCCGCCGCCGACTCGGTCGGCATGATTGGGTCCCGTGCGATTTTATGCGCGGCAAAATTGGCGACATTGGGGCCGCCGCAGCACAATTATTCAGGATTTTGAGACGATTTCTGGGCTGACGCCCCGTTGTTTACTGGCTGGTCGTGGTTCCATGCGCCGACGTCGCGCTGGTCACATATTCGCGGAAAATCACGTCGGCATACTTGCCATTCAAAAGCGCCGGGTTGCTTTGAACGAAACCCGTCACCTCGGTCACCGTGCGCCGGTTGCGGCGTTCGCGCCCCTCGCTCACGATGATCGGCTGAGTTTCTCCAAAGGAAACAACGGCTTCCAGGCGCGAACGCTCGATGCCCTGCGACACCAGAAAGCTGACGGCCGTGTTGGCCCGGCGCATGCCCAGCGCCTTGTTGTAGGTCGTGCTGCCCACAAGGTCAGTGTGCCCATAGACGCGGAAACGCACCTCGGGAAACTGGCGGATCCACGTGGCCTGTTGCACCAGCGTCGCCCGCGACGCCGCGTCCAGCCGCGAGCTGTCGAAATCGAACGTGATCGTCGGCTCGACCTCGGACGAAAAGCGGCTGTTCAGCCCGGCGATATATTCCCCGCCGCCCTGATGGGCCTGGATGTTGTTCATGGTCGGGTTGCCGAACTGGCCCTCGTCCAGAAAGGCCCCGGCCGGTTGGCGCCAGCTAAGCGCGGTGGTGTTTTCCGAGCTGCAGGCCGAAACGGCCAGCGCGGCCAGCGTGATGATCGACGCGGTCTTCATGGCCTATTCCTCCAACACGTAACCGTAGGACCCGACGAAATCTTGCCGTGCCACCTCGGCGGCCGCGCCCTGGGTCGGGCGGTTCGCTGTTTCGGCGGCGGTGCGGCCCAGCAGGAACAGGTCGCTTTCCGTCGGCGGACGGATACGGTCGGTCGGCAGGGCCAGAGCTTCGCCCCGGATCGGCGTGACAAGATGGGGGGTGATGATGATCACCAGTTCGCTTTGCTGGCGTTCATATTCGGCGCTGCGGAACAGGGCGCCCAGAACCGGCACATCGGCCAGCCACGGCACCTGTCCGGCCAGGTCCTGAAAATCGTCTTCCAGCAGTCCGGCGATGGCAAAGCTTTCGCCGTCGCGCATTTCAACCGTGGTTGACGTTTCGCGGGTGCGGAACGCGTTGACGGATATCCCGCCGCTCTGGAATGTCGCGGTGTTGTCCAGCCCTGACACCGTGGCCTTCAGCGACAGGTTGATCAGGTCTTCGTCGACGACGCGCGGGGTAAACTGCAGCCCGATGCCGAATTGCTTGTAGTCGATGGACACGCTGCCGTCGGTGTTGACCACCGGGATGGGGTATTCTCCGCCGGCCAGAAAGCTGGCCTCCTGACCCGACAGGGCGGTCAGGTTCGGTTCGGCCAGCGTGCGGACAACCCCTTTGCTTTCAAGGGCTTCCATGAGAACCGCGAATTCCAGGTTGCCGACGTTAAAGCCCAGCGCCAGCGCCCCTTCGGCCGCCGCGCCCGAGGTATAGCCGTTGCCGGACAGGATCGACTGGGAATTGGTCGGGTTGGTCAGCGATCCGGTGCCACCGATCACGCCGACATTGCCGCCGCTGGTGCCGATGGCCAGGGACGAGCCCAGGCTCTTGCGGACCGACCGCTGCATTTCGGCAAAGCGCACCTTCAGCATCACCTGCTGCGTGCCCCCGACGGTCATCAGGTTCGACACCCGCCCCGAGGCATAGCGTTCGGCCAGGTCAAGCGCGCGGTCCAGTTTGGCCAGGCTCGACACGGTGCCGGACATGACGATGCCATCGGCGGCGGTGCGCACCTCGATAGGTTCTCCGGGCAGGATCTGGCGCAGGCGTTCCTTGAATTCGGCGATGTCGGGCGATACCTGCACCTCGACATTGGCGATCAGCCGGCCTTCGGCGTTCAGCAGGGTCAGCGTGGTCCTGCCGGGGGTTTTCCCAAGGACGTAAATGGTGCGGTCCGACAGGGTTGATATGTCGGCGATTGCGGGGTTGGCGATGGACAACTCGGCAAAGCTTTCATCGGACTCGACCACCACCGCGCGGTTCATCGGAACGCTCAGCGCGCCGGTTGCAGCGCCGGACAAGACCCGCAGGCCCTGCGCCTGAACAGGCGCAACCAACGGAAATGCAAGGACAATGCCAAGCATACCCGCTTGCAGAAAACTGCGAATTCTCATGTGATCCTGCCTCTCTGATCACGCTCGTTCGGATCTTTTGCGTCCGTATTGGCCCGACCATGGGATAAATCCCGAATTATTGCAAGAATCACAGGGTTATGTCGCATTTCTTATGTGGATAACCGGCAACAAACTGCCGCCCCGGCCGATGTTTCAGGCCAGGGCGGACATGTTTCACGAGCTTCAGAAATCACTCAATTGGTGCAGGGGATCGCGATTTCGGCCATCTGACCGCCGCGGCGGGTCCGGATGGTGCAGACACGCTCTTCCACGGCATCGACAACCTGTTCATCGGTGATGCCCAACAGTTGACGCTGGTCAATCTCGACCGCGTCGGCGGTGGTGTCATCTTCGGCGCCAACCAGGCTGAGCGTCAGGCGCCCGGTGCTTTGTGCCTGTGCCAGCGACGCGACCTGCCGTGGCGTGATTTCGACCGTAACGGTGCGGGCGACGGTGGGTGACGACCGGTCCTCGTCGGCGGACTGGTCGATCGCGACAAGACGCACATTGGTTTCGATCAGCTTGGTGACATCGTTGCCGCGCGACTGATTGCTAACCGATTGGCCGGACCAATAGACATCGACCCGGTCACCCGGCCGCAGGAACCCGGATACGCCCGAGGTCACATCGACCCGGATGGCAAAGGCGCGCATACCGCGCGACAGGCGCGACGAGACGCCGGCGTTCTCACCAGGAGCGGTGACCTTGACGGCAAGAACGGCCTCGCTGGGCTCCATCGTTCGCAGGACCGAGCGCGGCTCGTCCGGGCCGTTGGGAAACAGGTCATCCAGCGTTGCAAAGGCGCCTTCGGGAATCGCGTTTTCGGGCCAGGCGATCTGTGTGACATCGTCAGCGGTCAGCGTTTCGCCATAGCGCACCTGCCGATTGACCACCAGAACCGGCACCGTCGGCACGATCTGCGCCCGCGCCGCACGCTCGGCCTCAAGCTGGGTCTGGTTTTCTTGAATATAGCCTTTTGCCAGATAGACCGCGAATCCCGCAAGTCCGAGGCCAAGAACCAATACCAATCCGAAGACCAGTCGCATTTGATGTCCTTTCGGTTGCCGGCGCTGTTGTTTGGCAGCGACACCGGCGGAAACTTGTCAGGAACATTCATGCAAGATTGCGGCAACATCGCGCCCACGGTTTGAAATCCGTGGGGAATTCGCCAATTCGACCGGATATCGTTTCCAAATCCGGTGTATTGCGTCGGATCAGAAGGACGATATCTCCGACGTCGGGCTGGCCGGCATCGAAATCGCGTCTGCCAGTATCGTTTCGCCGGCGGCTGCCGACGTCGTGGCCGCCAAAGCGATGGTGGCACAGGCCGCCGCGACGACAAGCAGATCAAGCGCCGAGCCACCGTCGTCAAGCCCCAGGATTTCCAGGATGGTCTGCATGATCAAAGCCTCAGTCTTTCGCGGCCTCGGAATTACCGAGCCAGCGCCCCCACAAGACGTTAAACGTCGAATTGTGGCAAAACCGGGGCAAATCGCGCCAAACGACACGAGAATTTCACAATAATTGCGAGATTTTGGAAACTGACTGTTTCGCCGTTCCGGCGAAGGACGGGGCCGCCAGTGGTGGCGGCCCCGATCCCGGAAGCAAAGCTTACGGGAAGGTCGTGGTCACCGACGTGCCGGCCAGGTGGCTCGACACTGTGGCGGTCACGGTGCTGGTGCCCGAAGTGACCGAGGTCAGCACGGCAATGCCGAGGCCAACGATGGCGGCGGTCAGGACGACCCAGTCGACGGTAACCGCGCCGTCTTCGTCGTTGCGGAAAGTCTTGGCAAGCTTGAACAGTTTCATGTGTCCCTCCGTTCTCAAAGCTTTCGATCGTGAACCTTGTGTTCCGATAGATCCGTTTTCGCGTTCAATTCGGGCATAACCTAGGCGGGCGAACAGTCATTGCGGGGCAATTTAGGTATCTTTTTGCGACCCGGCGGTTAGTTTCCAGGCCCGCCACAACCAAAGGAAATGGGCCGCCCAAAAGAAAAGGGCCGCGAAATTCGCGGCCCTTGTCAGGAATATGTCCCGGAACTTACGGGAAGGTCGTGGTCACCGACGTGCCGGCCAGGTGGCTGGAAACGGTCGCGGTCACGGTGCTGGTGCCCGAGGTGACCGAGGTCAGAACGGCGATGCCGAGGCCGACGATCGCGGCGGTCAGAACAACCCAGTCAACGGTGACGGCACCGTCTTCGTCGTTGCGGAAAGTTTTGGCGAGCTTGAACAGTTTCATTTTGTGTCCCTCCAATAGACAACTGCGTCCTTGCATCCGATCTGGCCGTTGCCTGCATGGCGCTGGTGAACCGGCATGAGGTGATTTGCGCAGCCAAGTTGGGCGGAATTCAGGCGCGCACGGTACAATTTCGGGCTTGGTAAATTTGTTGTTCCGCCCCGCCGGCGCTTGACGCAAAACTGCATCATACCCCTTGTTCTTCTTGGTTTGGTGGCCGCCGGGCTTGGCCGCGCAGGCCAAAAAGTGCAATATATTTGCAACAACAAAAGGCAGGGCAGGGGCAGTCGGCATGCGCGCCGCAGTCCAGATTGGCATTTTCGGTGCAATTTTCGCTTTGGCGGCGTCGGTCGCCCATGGGCAGACGGAATCGCCGCCGCCGTTCCCGGAATTCACTTTCAAGCGGGTAAAGCCGCCCCAGCCCGGCGCCACGCGGCGCATCACCGTTCAAATCGCGCCCGATGCGCCGACCGACGGCGCCAGGATCGTGGCCGTGCCCACCCCGGACATGGCCGACTGGTTCTGGAACGCGCTGCCCGCCACTGGGTCCGGCCCCCGGTTCGAGGCGGCAATGACCGCCGTCGCCTCTGGCCCGGTCGCGGCGCCACGGCTGGACGATCTTTTCCTGATTGCCGAGGCTTTCGGCACCAGCCTGCTGCTTGCCACCATCGGAACCAACGTGTCGCCGGCGCTGGCGTTGGCGGTGATCGCCGTCGAATCCGGCGGCGACCCTGACGCGCTCAGCCCGGCTGGGGCCAGCGGGCTGATGCAGCTGATGCCCGACACCGCCACGCGCTTTGGGGTCGGCGACGCGGCTGACCCGGGCGAAAACATTTCCGGCGGCGTGCAGTTTCTCAACCTGCTGCTGGGCAAATACGACGGCGACCTGATCCTGGCGCTGGCCGCCTACAATGCCGGCGACGGCGCGGTGCGCGATGCCGGCGGGGTGCCTGACTTTCCGGAAACCCGCATGTATGTGCCCAAGGTGATCGCGGCCTACGCAACGGCCCGGGGGTTATGCGTGACACCGCCGCAGCTTTTCACCGACGGTTGCGTCTTTATCGACAGGAACAAGGCAGACAATGGCTGAACCGAAACCGCTGGCGCTGGATGTCGATGGCACATTCCTGCGCACCGATATCCTGTACGAGGCGCTGTGGGCCGGGCTGGGCCGTGCTCCGCTGAAGACGCTGGCCCTGCTGGCGGCCAATTTCCGGCACCCCGCCCGGCTGAAGGCGGGCTTGCACGACCTTGTCGACCTGCGGGTCGACCTGTTGCCGGTAAACGCCGAGGTCGCCACCATGGCCCGCGCGGCGGCGGACCGTGGCCAGCCGGTGATATTGGCCTCGGCCTCGGATCAGCGCATCGTCACGGCGCTGGCTGAAGTCCACGGGCTGGACAAGGGCAGCCTTGGCAGCGACGCAAGCCGCAATCTCAAGGCCGGGGCCAAGGCGCAGGCGCTGATCCGGGCCTATGGCGAGGGTGGTTTCGATTATGCCGGCGACAGCCGCGCCGACCGCGCCGTGTGGGACAAGGCCGACCGCGCGGTCATTGTCGGGCCGCGTGGGGCCGAGGCGGCGCGCCTGCGGGATGCCGGCCACGAGGTGACCGAAATCGCCGGCGGCTGGTCGTTCCGCGACCTGCTGCGCGCCGTTCGCCCGCACCAGTGGGTCAAGAATGTGCTGCTGATCCTGCCGATGATCGCGGCGCACGATTTCACCCTGACAACGCTGCTGCCGATCATTCTGGGCATCGCCGCCTTTTCGGCGGCGGCCTCGTCGATCTATGTGGTCAACGACCTGCTCGACCTTGAAGCCGATCGGCTGCATCCCACCAAGAAGAACCGCCCCTTTGCCAGCGGCGCGGTGCCGATCCGGGTTGGCATGGCGGCCTGCCTGTTGCTGGGGGCGGGCGCCATCGGGCTTGCCAGCCTGCTGAACCCCGCTTTCATGACCATCGTCATTGGCTACATGGTCCTGTCGCTGGCCTATTCGCTGAAGCTCAAGCGTATGCGCTGGATCGACATCTTCACGCTGGCCGGGCTTTATACCGTACGCGTGGTGGCCGGTGCGGCGGCGGGCGAGGTGCAGGTGTCGATCTACATGCTGATCTTCATCTTCCCGGCCTTCCTGACGCTGGGCTGCGTCAAGCGCCTGACCGAGCTGGCCTTTGCCGATGGTGACAATCCGCTGCCCGGGCGCGGATATGGCCGGCGCGACCGGGGTGATCTGGTGAACATGGCGGCGCTGGGCACTGTCGGGGCGCTGGTGATCTTCGTGCTCTATACCTTCAGCCCCCAGGCGGCGACGCTGTATCCGACCCAGTGGATTCTGTGGCTGGCGCTGCTGCCCATCGGCTTCTGGCTGATCCGCATGGTTCTGCTGGGCTATCACGGGCAGCAGGATTTCGACCCCATCGTCTTTGCCATGCGCGACCGCATGGGCATCGGCATCCTGCTGATCGCCCTGTCGCTGATGTTCTGGGCGGCGGGCCTGTGGGCCGAATGGTTCGGCTAGGCGCGAAACGCCGGTGACCGGTGCGGCGATTTTTCGACGAAAAATCGGGCCGGGATCAAAGCTTGAGCTTCTTGAAGACCGGCTCGGGGATGGCGCGGATGATCGTCATGATCCCCAGCCAGAACAGCGGAACATAAACGACATTGCGCCGCTTGTCGGCGGCACGCAGGATGGTGCGGGCCACGTCGTCGGGGTCGGCGACCATGGTCATCCTGTCGAACAGGCCCCAGGTCATCGCGGTGTCGACAAAGCCGGGTTTGACCGTCACCACATGGCCGCCAGCCGGCAGAAGCCGCCCGCGCAGGCCCGACAGGAAGGCGTGAAAGCCGGCCTTGGCGCTGCCATAGACATAGTTGCTGGCCCGCCCCCGGTCACCGGCGACCGAGCCCACGCCGACGATCACGCCGTCGCCTTCGGCCTCGACCCGTGGGGCCAGCGTCTGCAGAAACCGGGCCGGGCCGGTGAAGCTGTCGGCGATGGTGCCGTCCAGCAGGGCCGGGTTGGCGTTGATATCGGCCTGCTCGGGCATCGAGCCCAAGAAAACCGCCGCGTTCAGAACTCCGGGGCCTGCGGCCTCGATCACGTCGGCGAATGTCTTGGGCTTGCGGGCGTCGAACCTGACAACGGTGGCCCCCGTGGCGCCACGGGCGCGGGCATCGGCAGCGGTGATATCCATGTCATCGGTGTCGCGCCCGGCCAGCACCAGCCGGCCGCCCTGTTCGGCAATCAGCCGGGTGAAGGCGCGCGCCATGGACGAGGTGGCGCCAAGGATGATCCAGGTATCGCTCATGGGCGCAACTCCAGCCGGCGGACCATGTCGGTCAGGTACAGCCGCTTGGGGTCGGCCGCGGCGACCTCGGCCGCCCAGTCGTCATATTCGGGATACATGGCGCGGATGGTCCGCCCCTCGGCCAGCGCGTCCTTGGCCAGATACAGCCGCCCCCCGGCCTCGGCGGTCATGTCTTCGAGGCCGGCAATCAGCGCCCGCGCCTCGGCCCGGTTGGGAAAGTCTATGGCCAGCGTATAGCCCTCGGTCGGGAAGGACATCATGCCCGCGCGCCCCGCGCCCATGCGTTTCAGCACCGCCAGCGGCGACGCCAGCCCCGAGCTTGCGACCCGCGCCAGAATTTCGCGCAAGGCACCAGCCTCGGTCACCGGCACCACGCATTGGAACTGGTGAAAGCCGCGCTTGCCGTAAAGGCGGTTCCAGTCGTGGATGCGGTCCAGCGGGAAGAAGAAGTCGTTGATCGGCTTGACCGAGGTGCGCCCGGCTTCGGGCACCCGGCGATAGTAGAGCCTGTTGAAGGTGCGCACGACCGGCGGCGACAACGCCATGTGCGGCGCGTCGATGGGCACCGACTTGGCCCGTTTCGGTGCGGGGATCAGGCCGGGGCCGGTTTCAGCCTCTTCCAGAATGCCGCGGCCCAGGTTGCTGCCGGTGGCGGTCGCGTCGATCCAGCCCACGGTATAGGTGGCTGTCGACTGATCCAGCCGGTGCAGGAAATCGTCCCAGTCGGGCACGCGCCGTTCGGTTACCAGCATCACGTCGCCGCTGCGGGCCAGAAGCTGGATGGTCGCATCAATGATCACCCCGGTCTGGCCCAGCCCGCCCATGGTGGCGCGAAACAGCGGCTGATCGGGGGTCAGCACGCGGCGGCCCTTGGGGGTCAGCAGGGTCAGCGCGGTGACATGCTGCCCGAACGACCCGGCCCCGTGATGGTTCTTGCCATGCACATCCATGGCGATGGCGCCGCCCACGGTGGCAAAGCCGGTGCCCGGCATCACCGGCGGCAGCCAGCCGCGCGGCGCGAACAGGCGCGCAAGCTCGCCCAGCTGCATGCCGCCCTCGACCGTCAGAACGCCGGTGGCGGGCTCGAACGCCAGGATGCGGTTCAGCCGGGTCATGGCTATGGCGCGGCCGCCGCTGTTCAGGCTGGCATCGCCATACGAGCGGTTGTTGCCGATGGCCGGCCCCGGCTCTTTGGCGAGGATGGCCGCAAGGTCGGATTGCCGCTCGGGGCGGGCGACGTCGCCTGTGGCGCGCAATGCCCGGCCCCAGCCGGCGTATTCAGTGTTGTTCCAGCGCATTGCCCACCTGCCCAGAGCTTCGTTCCGATGTCGGGAAGAACAGCAACCCGATGCCGATGGCGAACCACAAGGTGGTGACACGAATGACCGCCGTTGCGGCAATGGCCACCTCGATGGGCACGCCGTCAAATGTCAGAAGCGCGATCATCGCCGCCTCGGCCCCGCCCAGCCCGCCCGGGGCGCCGGTCAGGCCGCCAGCAAGGGTCGCGAAGGTAAATATGGTCATGGCGCGCGGCAGGGTCGTGCCGGCGTCCATCCAGCCCAGCAGCAGGTAAAACGCATAGCCTTCGGCCGCCCAGCCGATCACGCCCAAAGCCGTCGCCAGCAGCAGAAGCCGGGGCGAGCGGAAGCTGCCCAGCGACCGCGAGGCCCGGCGCACGCGCACGAACAGGCGTGCCGCCCGCCCGGTCAGCCGGTAACCCAGCCCCGCCAGCGCCGCCAGCAGCGCCGGGCGGGTCGCAACCCATGCGGCCAGCACCGCCAGGGCGGCCACGGGCAGGGCGCCGCGCATCCCGAGCGTGCTGAACCCCAGCGACAAGCCCAGGATCACCCCCATCGCCGCCAGGTCCGACGACCGGTCGACCAGTGCCAGCGGCGCCGTGCGCTCGAACGCCCAGCCGGTTTCGCGGTTGATCCAGCGCATGCGCACCAGTTCGCCCACCCGGCCCGGCGTGACCGCCATGGCAAAGCCGCCAAGGTAATAGCGCAGGTTCTGCGCGGTCTGCGTCGGCACGCCAAGCTGGCGGCTGAACAGGTGCCAGCGCGCGGCGCGCAGCCCGTAATTGCCAAGGCTCAGCAAAAGCAGGGTCGAGATCTCGGCCGCGCTCAGGCGGCCTAGCTGTCCGGCGGTCTCGCGCCAGCCGGTGGCGGCGGCAAGGCCAACCAGCCCGGCCAGCATCAGCGCGAACAGGCCCGCCAGCAGGGCCATGTCACGATGGCGACGCAGGCGTCGCAGCGTTGCATTCAGGGCGGGGAAAGCGGGCTTGGTCATTTGCCCCGATCTAGAGACAGAATGGGGCAGCAAGATGACCTTGTTTCGACATTGGCGACAAAGATCCAGTCCTTGGTGCGCCCCGGTGTCTTGCGCGGGGCCGGCGTTGCACCGCCGGCCCCGCAAAGTGCCATGCGCCGCTCAGACGATGGTGGCCTCGGTTGCAGCGATGACATCCTCGCGGCTGACACCGGGGGCGCATTCCTGAACGTGCAGGCCCTTGTGGGTCACGTCCAGCACCGCAAGGTTGGTGATGATGCGGTCGACCACGCCCTTGCCGGTCAGCGGCAGGGTGCATTGCTTGAGAATTTTCGACACGCCATGCTTGTTGGTGTGGTCCATGACCACGACCACCCGGCCCACGCCGGCGACAAGGTCCATCGCGCCGCCCATGCCCTTGACCAGCTTGCCGGGGATCATCCAGTTGGCCAGATCGCCGTTTTCGGCCACCTCCATCGCCCCAAGGATGGCCATGGCGATCTTGCCGCCCCGGATCATGCCAAACGACGTTGCGCTGTCGAAATAGGCCGTGCGCGCCAGTTCGGTGATGGTCTGCTTGCCGGCGTTGATCAGGTCGGGGTCTTCTTCGCCCTCGTAAGGGAAGGGGCCCATCCCCAGCATGCCGTTTTCCGACTGCAGCGTCACGTCGACACCTTCGGGGATATAGTTGGCCACCAGCGTCGGGATCCCGATGCCAAGGTTCACATACATCCCGTCTTCAAGTTCTTGCGCCGCCTTGGCGGCCATTTGATTTCTGTCCCAGGGCATGGATTACATCCCGAATACTGAGGCGACTTCGACGGACCCGCCGTCGGCGACAATGGGGCAGCCCTTGGCGATCTTGGTGGCCGCCTCGATGCTGTCGGCGGTGACAAAACCATAGCCGGTGGCCGGGTTGGCGCCGCCGTCGGCGGTGACGCCCGCGGCCGAAACCGTGCGATTGTCACCAATGGGCGCGCCGGCCTCGACAAAACTGGCGCCATGGCTTTCGATCCACGTCATCCAGGCTGCCATGACTTTCTGCTGCTCGTCTTCGGACGCAGGCGTCGACCCGCCGTGATAGACGAACATGAACCTCGACATCATGCACTCTCTTTCTGGCGCAGGGTGCGCTGTTCGATCCGCTTTTCATGTGCGCCCTCGATCAGGCGGTGCACATAGATGCCCGGCAGATGAATCGCGTCCGCATCCAGCGTGCCGCGGGGCACGATTTCTTCCACCTCGGCCACGCAAACCTTGCCACACATGGCCGCCGGCGGGTTGAAGTTTCGCGCGGTCTTGCGGAACATCAGGTTGCCGGTGTCGTCGGCCTTCCACGCCTTGACGATGGACAGGTCGGCCACGATCCCGCGTTCGAGAATATAGGTCTCGCCGTCGAAATCCTTGTGCTCCTTGCCCTCGGCAATGACGGTGCCGACGCCGGTCTTGGTGTAAAAGCCCGGAATGCCGCAGCCGCCGGCGCGCAAACGCTCGGCCAGCGTGCCCTGCGGGTTGAATTCAAGCTCAAGCTCGCCTGACAGATACTGGCGCATGAATTCGGCATTCTCGCCGACATAGCTGCTGATCATCTTCTTGACCTGCCGCGTCTGCAGCAGGATGCCGATGCCGAAATCGTCGACCCCGGCGTTGTTCGAGGCAAAGGTCAGGTCGCGCACACCGCTGGTGCGGATCGCGTCCAGCAGAAGCTCGGGGATGCCGCACAGGCCAAAGCCGCCCGCGGCGATGAACATCCCGTCATGCAGCAGACCGTCCAGCGCCTCGGCCGCCGATCCGTAGATTTTTTTCATGATGCAAGGTTCCCTTCTGCTGACAGGGTTTTCATAGGCGCGGGGCCGCCTGTGTCAACGCAAGACACCACGCACCGGCCGGCAACGGGCCCGCCGCGGGCCGTGTCAGGCCGACTTTTTCTTGCGCGGCGCGGCCTTGCGCTTCTTGCCGCCCTTGGCCGCCTTTTCCGCGATCAGAACCAGCGCGCTGTCCAGCGTGACGTCGTCAACCTCGGTTCCGTTGGGCAGAGTGGCGTTGATCTTGGCCCATTTCACGTAAGGCCCATAGCGCCCGTCCATCACCTGCACCGGCCCGCCATCGGGGTGTTCGCCCAGCTCGCGCAGGGCCTTGGCCGTGCTGCCGCGCCCGCCGCGGCTGGCCTTCTTGGCCAGCTCTTCCACGGCGCGGTTCATGCCGATGGTGAACACGTCGTCGACCGAGCCGATATTGGCATAGACCCGCCCGTGGCGCACGAAGGGGCCATAGCGCCCGATCGCGGCCTCGATCATTTCGCCGTCTTCGGGGTGGGGGCCGATCTCGCGCGGCAGCGACAGCAGCTTCAGCGCCTTCTCAAGGTCGATATCGGCAATCTCCCAGCCCTTGGGCAGGCTGGCACGCGGTGGCTTGGGTTGGTCTTCGGTGACTTCGCCGCGCTGGACATAGGGCCCGAACCGGCCCTTGCGCAGGCTGATCGGATCGCCGGCATCCTCGCCCAGCGGTTTGCCATCGGGCCCGATCTCGCCACCCTCTTCCATGCCGGGCGGACCGAAGGGCCGGGTAAAGCGGCAGTCGGGATAGCGCGAACAGCCGATGAAGGCCCCGCCCGAGCGCGCGGTGCGCATCGAAAGCCGGCCCTCGCCGCAATTGGGGCAAATGCGCGGGTCGCTGCCGTCTTCGTTGGCGGGATAGAGATGCGGGCTGAGCACCTCGTCGATCTTTTCCAGCACCTCGCCGATGCGCAGATCGGCGGTTTCGGCCACGGCGGCGGAAAAATCGCGCCAGAACCGGCGCAGAACCTCTTTCCAGTCACGTTCGCCGGCCGAGATGTCGTCAAGCTCTTCTTCCAGTTGCGCGGTGAAATCGAAGCCCACGTAGCGGCGGAAATAGTTGGTCAGAAAGATCGTGACCAGCCGGCCCTTGTCTTCGGGGTGCAGGCGGTTCTGTTCCTTGCGCACATAGCCCCGGTCCTGAATGGTCGTGACGATCGACGCATAGGTCGACGGGCGCCCGATGCCCAATTCTTCCATGCGCTTGACCAGCGTCGCCTCGGTAAAGCGGGGGGGCGGCTGGGTGAAATGCTGTTCCGGCGTGACCGCGCGCTTGTCGGCCGCCTCGCCCGCCGTGATCTGGGGCAGGCGGCGGTCGTCGTCGTCCACCACCGCGTCATCGCGGCCCTCTTCATAGACCCGCAGAAAGCCGTCAAAGGTCACCACCTGCCCGGTGGCCCGCAGTTCGACCTGTGCGTCGGCGGACCCGACGGTGACAGTGGTGCGCTCCAGCCGGGCGCCTTCCATCTGGCTGGCCAGCGTTCGTTTCCAGATCAGGTCATACAGCTTGCGCTGGTCGGCTTCGGTCAACTT
This sequence comes from uncultured Rhodobacterales bacterium, assembly GCA_964472855.1. Classification (GTDB taxonomy): domain Bacteria; phylum Pseudomonadota; class Alphaproteobacteria; order Rhodobacterales; family Rhodobacteraceae; genus Tranquillimonas. The sequence goes on from CAYYMJ010000017.1 coordinate 25,568, forward strand.
CAGCGTGGTGGCATCGCGGCCCATGTCGGTGGGGCGGATGCATTCATGCGCCTCCTGCGCGTTCTTGGCCTTGTTTTTATAGACCCGCGGCCCCTTGGGCAGATAGGCGTCGCCATAACGGTCGCGGATGGTGTCGCGGGCGGCGGTCACCGCCTCGGGCGCCATGTCGATGCCGTCGGTCCGCATATAGGTGATGTGGCCGGCCTCATACAGCCGCTGTGCCGTGCTCATGGTCTGGCGGGCGCCAAAGCCGAACTTGCGGCTGGCTTCCTGCTGCAGGGTCGAGGTCATGAACGGGGCCGAGGGGTTGCGACTGGCCGGCCTGGCCTCGACATTCTGCACCGTCAGGTCGCGGCTTTCGATGGCTTGCTGGGCCATCTCGGCGGCGGTGGCGTTTTCCAGGCTGAACTTGTCCAGCTTGTCGCCGCCCAGCACCGTCAGCCGCGCCTCATAGGTCTGGCCGCGCGGCGTGGCCAGCAGGGCCTTGACCGTCCAGTATTCGCGGGCGTTGAACGCCTCGATCTCAATCTCGCGCTCGACGATCAGGCGCAGGCAAACCGATTGCACGCGCCCGGCCGACTTGGCGCCCGGCAGTTTGCGCCACAGCACCGGCGACAGGTTGAAGCCCACCAGATAGTCCAGCGCGCGGCGGGCCAGATAGGCCTCGACCAGCGGCGCGTCGACCTGGCGGGGGTTTTTCATCGCCTCGGTCACGGCCGACCGGGTGATGGCGTTGAACACCACCCGGCTGACCTTGCTGTCCTTCTTCAGCGCCCGGCGCTTGCGCAGCGTCTCCTCGAGATGCCAGCTGATGGCCTCGCCCTCGCGGTCGGGGTCGGTGGCGAGTATAAGCTCGGGGTCGTCGGCCAGCGCGTCGGCGATGGCCTTGACGTGGCGGCGGCTGTCGGTCGCCACTTCCCAGGTCATCTCGAAATCGTTGTCGGTATCGACCGAGCCATCCTTGGGCGGCAGGTCGCGCACATGCCCGTACGAGGCCAGAACGACGTAATCGTCGCCCAGATATCCGTTGATTGTCTTGGCCTTCGCGGGCGATTCGACGACGACGACGGGCATGCTGCTTCTCATTCTTGCGGCGGTGGGGGTCGCGCCAGATGTGGTGAGGACGCGGGCGTTGTCAATGCGCCTGATCCGGTGGCGCGAGAATTCTGCGTGCCGTCGGCCGCGGCGTTTCGCGATTGGCGTGATCTATCATGCATCACCTAACGCGTTGAAATCCAATATGTCAGGCAGCGTCGGGCAAGCGCGGCCGGCCGCGCCGTGCCATGGGGCAAAGATCGCAGAGCGCCGCAGTTGTCGCAGCGGTCGGCGCCCGCTTTCCCGATGTGCAACGTCTTGAAATCATGTCCGCCACCGGCCGGGAGATGCCGGTGCAGCGATGCTCAGCCAAGCCGGGCGATCAGACCGCCGGGGCGCCGTTCGATCCGCCCGTCCATTTCCAGCGAAACAAGTTCGGGCGTGATGTCGGCAGCGCCAAGGCCGAGGTCGCGGATCAACTGATCCTCGGCCAGCGGGCTGGGGCCGATCCGGTCGAGGATCTGACGGTGCAGGTCGGCGGCGGCCGCCAATGGCCGTGGTGGGGCCGGCGCCGCCTGTGCGGCGGGTGGGGCCAGATCCGGTTGCCGCGCCGCCAGCGATTCGATGACGTCGCGCGAGCCCCGGACCAGCGCCGCGCCGTCACGGATCAGCATGTTGCAGCCCGCTGCACGCGCGTCGAACGGGTGGCCCGGCACGGCCATGACGTCGCGCCCTTGGTCCAGCGCGTCGCGGGCGGTGATCAGGCTGCCCGATTTGGCCGCGGCTTCCACCACCACCACCGCGTCGGCCAGCCCGGAAATCAGGCGGTTGCGGGTTGGAAAGTGGCGTGCCTGCGGCTGGGTGCCCATGGGTTGTTCCGACACAAGCAGGCCATTTTCGCCGATCTCCTGGGCCAGCACGGCATTTTCGGCCGGGTAAACCACGTCGACGCCCCCGGCCATCACCGCGATGGTGCCGCTGTCGATGGCGGCAAGATGGGCGGCGGTGTCGATCCCGCGGGCCAGACCCGACACCACCGTGTGCCCTGCTTCGCCAAGATCGGCGCCCAGCCGTTTGGCCATGCGGGTCCCAAGGCTCGATGCGTTGCGCGCGCCGACGATGGCAATGGCGGGCCTGTCGGCCAGTTCGCCCCGGCCCAAGGCCCACAGAATCGGCGGTGGATCAGTCAGCGTCATCAGCCGCGCCGGATAGCCCGGCGCGCCGAATGTCAGCATCCGCGCCCCGGCCAGCCGTGCGGTGGTCATTTCCGCCTGCGCAACCTCGGCCGGGCAGACGCGATAGCCGTCAACCCCGGCGGCGCTGGCAATCTCCGGCAGCGCCGCCAGCGCGCCCAAGGCGCCGCCATGTCTGGACATCAGGCGAAAGAAGGTTGCAATGCCCACCCGTCGTGAGCGCAGGAGACGAAGCCAGCTTAGGCGCTCTTCCTCAGTGTCGGGTGGGGTGAGGGGGGATGGGGAAGGGATCGTGTCCATAACCGCCGTGCACTCCGTCTCCTGCATCTGAAGATTGCGCGCGTTAAGGTTAAAGAGAGATGAAGGAATCCCCCGTCCCGGCAAAAAATGTCACGCCGCACTGCCGCCCACGGTCAGCCCGCCGATCATCAGCGTCGGCTGGCCCACGCCCACCGGCACCCATTGCCCGTTCTTTCCGCAATTGCCGATGCCGGGGTCCAGCTTCATGTCGTTGCCGATGGCCCGGATACCGCGCATGGCGGTGGCCCCGTCGCCGATCAGCGTCGCCCCCTTGACCGGCGCGCCGATCTTGCCGTTCCGGACGCGGTAGGCCTCGGTGCAGCTGAAAACGAACTTGCCGTTGGTGATATCGACCTGTCCGCCGCCGAAGCCGACCGCATAGATCCCGTCCTTCAGGTCGGCGACGATAGCGCCGGGGTCGGCGTCGCCGCCCAGCATGTAGGTGTTGGTCATGCGCGGCATCGGGATGTGGGCAAAGCTTTGCCGGCGCCCGTTGCCGGTGGGGGGCACGCCCATCAGCCGGGCGTTTTGCCGGTCCTGCATCAAGCCGGTCAGGATTCCGTCCTCGATCAGCAGGTTCTTGCCCGACGGCGTGCCTTCGTCATCGAAGGTGATCGACCCGCGCCGGTCGGGGACGGTGCCGTCGTCCAGCACCGTGACGCCGGGTGCGGCCACCCGCTGGCCCATCAGCCCGGCAAAGGCCGACGTGCCCTTGCGGTTGAAATCGCCCTCCAGCCCGTGGCCGACCGCCTCGTGCAGCAGCACGCCGGGCCAGCCGGGGCCAAGCACCACGTCCATCACGCCGGCCGGGGCCGGTTCGGCCCGAAGGTTGACCAGCGCGATGCGCAGCGCCTCGCGCACCTCGGCCTGCCAGCTGGCCGGAGCCAGCAAGCCTTCGAGCCCGGTGCGTCCACCGCCACCGGTGCCGCCCTGTTCCCGGCGGCCGTCCTGCTCGACGATGACACTCACGTTCAGCCGCGCCATGGGGCGCACGTCGGACAGGTGCTGCCCTTCGGGGCGCAGGATCTCGATTTCCTGCAGCGACGCCGCCAGCGTGGCCGACACCTGCACTACCCGGGGATCCAGCGACCTTGCATAGTCATCCATGTCGCGCAGCAGGTCGATCTTGCCGGCGAAGCTGGCGTCGGCAATCGGGTCGGTGTCGCGGTAAAGGCGCCGGTTGGTGGCCGCCGGCGCGTCGGCCAGCGTGCCGCCGCCATCGCCAACCGCCAGCCGCGCCGTGCCCACGGCCCGGCGCAGCGCGCTTTCGCTGATCTCGGTCGAATGGGCATAGCCGGCGGTTTCGCCGCGGACGGCGCGCAGGCCGAATCCCTCGGCCGCGTCATAGCTGGCGGTCTTGACCCGCCCGTCGTCGAACACCAGCACCTCGGACCGGCGCCGTTCAAGAAACAGCTCGCCATCGTCGGCACCGGCGACGGCCTGCCCCAGCAGATTCAGGGCCTCGGCTTCGTCCAGATTGTTCTGGAAGGGGCGGAATGCGTCGTCCGGCATGGCAAATGTCCTGTCATGATGCCCATCGGGCAGGTGTTAGCGGCTGAATGCCGCAATTGTTCGGCTTGTCCCGTCCCCGACAATATGGTTTCAGTCCCGTGCGACACAACGGGGGTCCGGTCAATCGGTTTGGCCGGGGGTCCCGAAGGGCGGCATGGCCGCCCTGCAGCCGAACAGGATAGGTCACATGCGTCTGAAAACCTCCCTTCAGGGTCTTTTTCCCGGCCTCGCGGCCTTGTGCGCGGCAACCGCCGCCAGCGCCCAAGAAGTGGGCGACCTGCCCATCGTGGGCGCCCCGGTCAGCGGAGCCATGGGGTTCCAGCCCGCCGCAACCGAACTGGCACGCGACCTGCAGTCGCTTGACCACATGGTCCTGCTGATCATTTCGTCGATCACCCTGTTCGTGACGATCCTGCTGGCGGTCGTGTTTCTGCGCTTCAACGCGCGGGCGAACCCGACGCCGGCGCGCTTTACCCACAACACCCCGGTCGAGATCGTGTGGACGGTGGTGCCAATCATCATCTTGCTGTTCATCGGCGCCTTTTCGCTGCCGGCGCTGTTCAAGCAGCAGGAGATCCCCCAAGCCGACCTGACGATCAAGGCCACCGGTTATCAGTGGTACTGGGGCTATGAGTATGTCGATCACGAGTTCGGCTTTGACAGCTTCATGATCGGTCAGGGCGCCAACGTGGTCGACGACGAGATCCGCGCCGAGCTTGAGGCCGCGGGCTACAGCGACGACGAATTCCGCCTAGCCACCGATACCGCGGTGGTCGTGCCGGTCGGCAAGACGGTGGTTCTGCAGGTGACCGGCGCCGATGTGATTCATTCGTGGGCGATGCCGGCGTTTGGCGTCAAGCAGGACGGCGTGCCCGGCCGCCTGGCCGAGTTGTGGTTCAACGCGGAAAAGGAAGGCATCTATTTCGGCCAGTGTTCCGAGCTGTGCGGCAAGAACCACGCCTATATGCCGATCACGGTCAAGGTGGTCAGCGAAGCGGCCTATCGCACCTGGCTGGAAGGCGCGATTGCCGAATACGCCGGCGAACCGCTGGAAGCCGGCAGCGTTCTGTTCGCCGCGAACGACTAGACAGGAACACCGGCGCCGCCCACGCGGATGGCGCCGCGCCCACGACATGAGCAAGGCCAGTCATGACCGACGCAACCGCCTTTGACACCAGTTACGAGCCGACCTTCGGCGACTATTTCGCGCTGCTGAAGCCGCGGGTGATGTCGCTGGTCGTGTTCACCGCCCTTGTCGGGCTGCTGGTGGCGCCGGTGGCGATGCACCCGGTCGAGATTGCCGCATCGGTCCTGTTCATCGCGATCGGTGCCGGCGCGTCGGGCGCGCTGAACATGTGGTGGGATGCCGATATCGATGCCGTGATGCGCCGCACCGCCAACCGCCCGGTGCCATCGGGGCGGGTCGCCGCCGGCGAGGCGCTGGCCATCGGGCTGGGCCTGTCGGGTCTGTCGGTGATGATGCTGGCGCTGGCCGCCAATCTGGCGGCGGCGGCGCTGCTGGCCTTTACCATCTTCTTTTATGCCGTCGTCTATTCGATGTGGCTGAAACGGTCGACACCGCAGAATATCGTCATCGGCGGCGCTGCCGGGGCGTTTCCGCCCATGATCGGCTGGGTGGCGGCGACGGGCTCGGTCTCGGTCGAGGCGGTGCTGATGTTCGCGCTGGTGTTCATGTGGACCCCGCCGCATTTCTGGGCGCTGGCGCTGTTCATGCGCTCGGACTATGACGATGCCGGCGTGCCGATGCTGACGGTCACCCATGGCCGCAAGGTCACGCGGCGCCATATCATGGCCTATACGCTGTTGCTGGCCCCGGTGTCGGGCTGGCTGGCGCTCAGCCCGGTTGGCGGGCCCGTCACGGTTGCCGTGGCGCTGGTTACCAACCTGATCTTCCTGCGCGGCGCCCTGCATATCCTGCGCCGCGACGAGACCGCGGCCGAGGCCGACAAATACAGGGTCGAAAAGCGGTTCTTCCGCTTTTCCCTGCTGTATCTCGCGCTGAACTTCCTTGCCCTGGCGGCCGACGCGTCGCTGCGCGCTGCGGGAGTATTCTGATGGCGATCCGGGCCACCCACGAGATCCACACACGGCGCCGGTCGCGCAACTATGGTGTCGGGCTGGTTCTGCTTGGCTTTGTGGTTCTGGTCTTTTTTCTGACCATGGCCAAGCTGCGGGTTCAGGGCCCGGTCGAGGGCTATGACTACAAGTTGCGCCCCGAGCTTGCGGTGACCGGCGAATGAGCGTTTCGCCGCAGCAGAAGACCGCGCTTTACGCCGTTGGCGTCGTGCTGGTCATGGGCTCGCTGGCCTGGGCATCGGTGCCGCTGTACAATCTGTTTTGTCGGGTCACCGGATTTGGCGGCACGCCGCTGGTGGCCGAGGCCGGATCCGACGTGGTGCTGGACCAGACCATCACCATCCGCTTTGACGCCAGTCTTGAGCGCGGCATGCCATGGGAGTTCCGCCCGCAGGTGCGCGAGATGGAGTTGCGCATCGGCGAGACCGGGCTGGCCTTTTACGAGGCACACAACCCGACCGACCGCCCCGTCCTGGGGCAAGCGAGCTATAACATCGCGCCCTATTCGGCCGGCGGGTTCTTTTCCAAGATCGACTGTTTCTGCTTTACCGAGCAACTGTTGCAGCCGGGTGAGACGGCGCTGATGCCGGTGACCTTCTTCGTCGACCCCGCGATTGTCGACGATCGCGACGGGAAGTTTGTCAAACACATCACCCTGTCTTACACATTCCACGAAATCGACCTGCCCGAGCCGGAAGGCGGGGTGCAGGCGGCCTTGCAGGTGGCCCCTGCAGGCACCGACGTAAACTGAGGGAAGAACGCCAATGGCCCACGCCAAGAACCACGACTATCATATTCTGACGCCATCCGTTCTGCCCTTTATGGGCGCGGTTGCCGCTTTCGTCATGTTGTTTGGCGCTGTCCTTTGGATGCACGACCGCGGACCGTGGATGTTCCTGATCGGCTTTGCCATCGTCGGCTACGTGATGTTTTCGTGGTGGTCCGAAGTGGTCGCAGAGGCGATTGCCGGCGACCATACGCCGGTGGTTGCCATCGGCCTGCGCTATGGCTTCATCCTGTTCATCATGTCCGAGGTGATGTTCTTTTCGGCCTGGTTCTGGAGCTTTTTCAAGCATGCCATGTACCCGATGGAGCAATTCTCGCAAGGCGCCTGGCCGCCGCCGTCGATCGAGCCTTTCAACCCCTGGCACCTGCCGCTGATCAACACCCTGATCCTGCTGTGTTCGGGCGCCGCCGCGACCTGGGCCCACCACGCGCTGGTACACGAGAACAACCGCAAGGACATCAAGTCGGGCCTGATCCTGGCCATCGTGCTGGGCGCGTTGTTCACCTTCTTCCAGGCTTATGAATACAGCCACGCCGCCTTTGGCTTTTCCGGCAATATCTATGGCGCCAACTTCTTCATGGCCACCGGCTTTCACGGCGCCCATGTGATCATCGGCACGATCTTCCTGTTCGTGTGCTACATGCGCACCCGGGCCGGGCATTTCACGCCGGAAAATCATATCGGCTTCGAGGCCGCTGCGTGGTACTGGCACTTTGTCGACGTGGTCTGGCTGTTCCTGTTCGCGGCCGTCTATATCTGGGGAAGCTGACGCGGCGCCGCGCGGCGCCCGCGTCCCGCACCGGGGGCTCTGCCCCCGGACCCCCGGGATTGATCTGGACAGAAGTAGGGGCCGGCATGGTCCCTTTTTCATATCGGGTACGGGTATCATGGGTCGCCTCCTTTTCATCATTCTGATCGGTCTGGGCGGTCTGGGCGTGCTGGTCGGGCTGGGTGTCTGGCAGGTGCAGCGCCTGGCCTGGAAACAGGAGATGCTGGGCCGGATCGAGGCGCGCATTGCCGCCGCGCCCACGCCGTTGCCGGCGGCGCCGGACGCCGGGCGCGACCAGTATCAACCCGTGGGGCTGGACGGTGCGATTCTGGGCGGCGAGTTGCATGTTCTGGTCAGCAGCCGCGCCAGCGGGCCCGGATACCGGGTGATCGTGCCGTTTCTGACCGACGCTGGCCGGCGTTTGCTGCTGGACCGCGGTTTTGTTCCGGTGGCGGCGGCCGACATTGCGCGCCCGACGGGAGCGGTGCATGTCGTTGGCAATCTGCACTGGCCAGACGAGCGGTCGGGCGCCACGCCGCCCAACGATCACGCGGCCAATGTCTGGTTTGCCCGCGACATTGCCGAGATGGCCGCCACGCTGGAGACCGAGCCTTTGCTGGTGGTTGCGCGCAGCGACACCGGCGGCGGCGTGACGCCCTGGCCGGTTGGAACGGCGGGCATTCCCAACGATCATATGCAGTATGCCATCACCTGGTTTTCGCTGGCGCTGGTCTGGGCGGGGATGACAGGGCTTTGGCTGTCGCGTATCAGGCGCGGCACGGGCAGGGAGGTCGGGTGATGCGATATGTCTCGACGCGTGGGCAGGCGCCGTCGCTGGGTTTTGAAGATGCGATGCTGACGGGCTTGGCGCGCGACGGGGGGCTTTATGTGCCCGCATCCGTGCCCGTGTGGGCGCCCGAAGACTTTGCGGCGCTGGCCGGGCTTGGTTACGAAGAGGCGGCCTTCAGGGTCATGCGCCCCTTTGTCGATGCCGTCTTCAGCGATGCCGCGCTGGGCGATGCGATTGCGGCGGCCTATGCCGGTTTTGGCCACGCGGCCCGGGCGCCGCTGGTGCAGCTGGGCAGCGGGCATTTCCTGCTGGAGCTGTTTCACGGGCCAACGCTGGCCTTCAAGGATTTCGCGATGCAGGTGATCGGCCAGCTCATGGCCCGGGCCATGGCGCGGCGGGGGCGCAACATCACCATCGTCGGGGCCACGTCGGGCGATACCGGCTCGGCCGCAGTCGAGGCTTTTGGCGGGCTTGACGGGGTGGACTGTTTCATCCTGTTCCCCCAGGGCCGGGTGAGCGAGGTTCAGCGCCGCCAGATGACCACGCCGGCGGCAGCCAATGTGCATGCCGTGGCGGTTCGCGGCGATTTCGACGACTGCCAGGCGGCGGTGAAGGCCATGTTCAACGATTTCGCCTTTCGCGACGAGATCGGGCTGACGGCGGTGAATTCGATCAACTGGGCGCGGGTCATGGCGCAGGTCGTCTATTTCGTGACCTCGGCGGTGGCGCTGGGTGCGCCGGGGCGGGCGGTGGATTTCACCGTGCCGACCGGCAATTTCGGTGACATTTTCGCCGGGTCGATCGCCCGGGCCATGGGGCTGCCAGTGGGCAGGCTGGTGATTGCCACCAACCACAACGACATTCTGCACCGCACGCTGGCCACCGGTGCCCATGTCAAGGACGGGGTGCGCGCGTCGATCAGTCCGTCGATGGACATTCAGGTCAGCTCGAATTTCGAGCGTGCGTTATGGGCGGCGCATGGCGGCGACGGGGCGGCGGTTCGCCAGCTGATGGACGAGCTGTCGGGCGGCGGCTTTAACGTCAGCCAGGGCGCGCTGGAGGGTTTGCGCGAGATCTATGCCTCGGGCCGCGCCTCGGAAAGTGAAACCATCGACACGATGCGCTGGGCCCATGGCGCCACCGGCGAGATCCTGTGCCCGCACAGCGCCGTGGGCGTCAAGGTGGCCCGGGAACATCTGGACCCCGCGCGCCCGATGATCACCCTGGCCACCGCGCATCCGGCCAAGTTCCCCGACGCGGTGGAACAGGCAACCGGGCTGCGGCCGGGGCTTCCCAAGCGCATGGCCGATCTTTATGACCGGTCCGAACGCCTGACGGTCGTCGACAACGATCTTGAGGCCATCCAGACCCTGGTTCGGGAGCGGCGCGCAGCGTGAGTGTCAGGATACATGAGTTGGCCAACGGCCTTCGGGTGGTCACCGAACACATGCCGGGGCTGGAATCGGCCGCTGTCGGTCTGTGGGTGTCGGCCGGCGGGCGCCACGAGCGGCCCGAGCAGAATGGCATCGCCCATTTTCTGGAACATATGGCGTTCAAGGGCACAGGCCGGCGCACCGCGACCCAGATCGCCGAGGCGATCGAGGATGTGGGCGGTTATGTGAACGCCTATACCGGGCGCGAGGTTACGGCCTTTTATGCCCGGGTGTTGCGCGCCGACGTGCCGCTGGCCGTCGACGTGATCAGCGACATCGTTCTGAACCCGGTGTTCGACCTTGCCGAGATCGAGGTCGAGCGTGGGGTGATCCTGCAAGAGATCGGGCAGGCGCTGGACACGCCCGACGACATCGTCTTCGACTGGCTGCAGGAGCAGGCCTACCCCGAACAGGCAATGGGCCGGTCGATTCTGGGCCCGTCCGAGCGGGTTTCAGCCTTTGGCCGCGCCGATCTGGCGGGGTTCGTGGCCGAGCGCTATGCGCCGGACCGGATGATCCTGTCGGCGGCGGGCGCGGTCGACCATGATGCCATCGTGGCCGAGGCCGAGCGGCATTTCGGCCATCTCGGGCGGCGGTCCACCGGCCCGGTTGAGGCGGCGGTCTTTGCGGGGGGCGAACGGCGCGAGGTCAAGGGGCTTGAACAGGTCCATTTTGCGCTGGCGCTCGAGGCGCCGGACTACCGCGCCCCGGACATTTATACCGCGCAGATATTCTCGACCGCCCTGGGTGGCGGCATGTCTTCGCGCCTGTTCCAGGAGATCCGCGAGCGGCGGGGGCTGTGCTATTCGGTCTTCGCCCAGACCGGCGCCTTCGAAGACAGCGGCATGATGACCATCTATGCCGGCACGTCCGGCGAACAGGCCCGCGAACTGGCCCTGCTGACCATTGACGAGACGCGCCTTGCCGCCGACGCCATGACGCTGGCCGAGGTCGAGCGTGCCCGCGCCCAGATGAAGGCGGGGCTGCTGATGGGGCTTGAGGGGCCGGCGTCGCGGGCCGAGCGCATGGCCCGCATGGTGGCCATCTGGGGCCGCGTGCCGGCGCTGGCCGAAACCGTGGCCCGCATCGACGCGGTGAGCTTGCAGGATGTGCGCGATCTGGGTGCGCGTCTGGTCGGCTCGGGCAAGCTGGCCATGGCGCTTTACGGTCCGGCCGAAGACGCGCCCGGCGCCGAGGAGCTTGCCGAGAGGCTGACCGCGTGATGATATTCGGGCGCAAGAAGGTCCGGATCGAGACCGAGCGTCTGACCCTGCGCCCGCCCCAGCATGGCGACTTTCGCGCGTGGGCGGCGTTGCGGACGCAGTCGCGCGATTTCCTCACCCCGTGGGAGCCGACCTGGGCGCACGACCACCTGTCGCGCAAGAGTTTTACCAACCGGGTTTACTGGGCCCAGAGGTCGATCAACAACGGCACCTCTGTTCCGCTGTTCCTGGTGCGGCGCGAGGATGACACGCTGCTGGGGGCGCTTACGCTGGACAACATCCGGCGCGGCCCGGCACAGGCCGGCACCACCGGTTACTGGATCGGGGCGCCGCATGCGCGCCAGGGCTTCATGTCCGAGGCCCTGCGCGCGCTGGTGCATCACGCCTTTACCGAGCTTGACCTGAGCCGCGTCGAAGGCGCCTGCCTGCCCGAGAACGCGCCCTCGCGCGCGGTGCTTGAACGCTGTGGCTATAAATACGAGGGCGTGGCGCAAAGTTATCTGCAGATCGACGGGCGCTGGCGCAACCACGTGCTTTACGCCAACCTCAGGGTCGATCGCCGGGGCCGCGCGCCGTCGTCGGCGCTGAATGTCACGCCGGGCTGACCGTGAACTGTCGGTAAGTTGTCCGCCCACGGCCCCGACGGACGAACAAGCATATCGCAAGGGCGGCATGACGGTTCACGGTCGAACACGGCCCGGCCGCGGCACCCCGACAGGGGCGGAGGGTTCGCGGCGGCGGCCACGCGAAAGGCGATTGTCCGGCAACCGGTGGCGTGGCAAACCCGTGCCCATGCTGAAGCCATGGACGCAGGACCACATTGCCGAATTGCAGGGGCGCCTTCCGGGCGATGCCCTAGCCCCGGCGACGCCGCGCGATCTGGACGAACCGCGCGGCAAATGGCCGGGCCGGTCGGAATGGGTCGCGCGCCCGCGCGATGTCGGGCAGGTCTCGGCATTGCTGGCCTATGCCAACGATCGGCGGCTGCCGGTTCTGCCCCGCGCCGGCGGCACCGGGCTGGTGGGGGGCAATGTCTCGGGCGATGATCCGCTGCCGCTGATCCTGTCGGTCGAACGGTTGGCCGACATCCGGCTGGGCGACCCGCGCGAGAATGCCCTGATCGCCGGGGCCGGGGCCGTGCTGGCCGACGTGCAGGCGGCCGCGGCCAAAACCGACCGGCTGTTTCCGCTGTCGCTGGCCAGCCAGGGCAGCGCGCGCATCGGCGGGCTTCTGGGCACCAATGCCGGCGGCGTCGGGGTGTTGCGCTATGGCAATGCGCGCGCGTTGACACTGGGGGTCGAGGCGGTGATGGCCGACGGTTCGGTCATGCGCGGGCCCAAGCGCCTGCGCAAGGACAACAGCGGCTACGACCTGCGCGACCTGCTGATCGGGTCCGAGGGCACGCTGGGCGTGATCACGGCCGCCAGCCTCAGGCTGTTCCCGCGCCCGGCGCAGCAATGCGCGGCGCTGTTCGTGGTCGAAAACCCCGCGGTCGCGCTGGCGTTGCTGGGCCTTGCCCAGTCGCGGGCCGGACCGGCGCTGAGCGCCTTTGAACTGATCGACGGGCAGGGCCTGGCCTTTCTTGACGAGACCGGGCTTGCGGCCACCCTCCCCATTCCCGGCCCGCCGCGCTGGTCGGTGCTGCTTGAGCTTGACGGTTGGGGCGGGGCGGATGCCCGCGACGCGACCGAGGCGCTTTTTGCCGCGGCGCAGGCGGATGGTCTGGCCAGCGACGGTGTCGTGGCCGCCAGCGAGGCGCAGCGGGCCGCGCTGTGGTCGCTGCGCGAGGCCATCCCCGAGGCCAACCGCCGCGTCGGCGCCATCAGCTCGCACGATGTCAGCCTGCCGCTGGCCGCGGTGCCGGAATTCCTGACCCGGGCCGGTGCCGAAGTGCGCGCCATGGCCGACGTGCGCATCAACGCCTTCGGGCATCTGGGCGACGGCAACATCCACTTCAACATCTTTCCCCGGCACGGGGCCGACAGGTCCGGCTATCGCGCCCTTGCCGCGCCGCTGACCGACCTGGTGCACGGGCTGGTCGACACGCTGGGCGGCAGCATCTCGGCCGAACATGGCATCGGCCGGGCCAAGGTGGCCGATCTGGAGCGGTTCGCCGACCCGGTGCGGTTGGGCGCCATGCGCGCGATCAAGACCGCGCTGGACCCGCACGGCATTCTCAACCCCGGCGC
>CAYYMJ010000017.1:38995-47440 GCA_964472855.1 uncultured Rhodobacterales bacterium
CCGCGCTGGACCCGCACGGCATTCTCAACCCCGGCGCCGTGTTGCGCCAGACCGGCGGGTGACGCGGCAACTGGCGCTGGCGGGGCAGGGCCGGTATCTCTGGGGTCACGCACCCTCGAACGCGCAAAGCGCATGAACCTCCATGCCCATCGCCTCAAGCCGGGCGCGGCCGCCCAGGTCGGGCAGGTCGATGATGAAGGCGCAGCCGATGACTTCGGCCCCCAGCCGTTCAAGCAGCTTGATCCCCGCCTCGGCGGTCCCGCCGGTGGCCAGCAGATCGTCGATCACCAGCACCGTTTCCCCGGCGGCGATCGCGTCGTCATGGATCTCGACGATGGCCTCGCCATATTCCAGCTTGTAGTCTTGGCTGATCACCGTGCCCGGCAGCTTGCCCTTCTTGCGGATCGGCACGAAACCCGTGGCCAACTGGTGGGCAATGGCGCCGCCCAGAATGAACCCCCGCGCTTCCAGCCCGACGACCTTGTCGATCCGCTGCCCGGTATAGGGGTGCAGCATCTGGTCCACGCACATGCGAAACCCGCGCGGGTCGGCAAACAGCGTGGTGACATCGCGGAACATGATCCCTTCATGCGGGAAATCGGCGATGGTGCGAATGTAGCTCTTGACCGAATTGCGGTGCGGCATGGCGAGGCCTTTCAAATAGTTCAGCGCAGGGCGCGATAGTCCGAGACGGTGCCCACAAGGGAATGCAGCGCCCAGAGAACCGCCGCGAACACCAGAAAGCACAGGGCGAAATTCACCGCAAACTGCAACAGCCGCAGCCACGCCGGCGCGTCAGCCGGGAACAGCCGCAGTTCGGGGCGCAAAAGGAATCGCGAGGCGATGTAGCCGAACAGGAAAACCGACAGCACCCAGCGCGTGACCGTGAAACCGGCCGACGGATAGACGGTTTCAAGATACTGGACAAAGCCAACCAGCGTCGCCCAGCGCACGACATGGAACACCTCGTCTGTCAGCGCCTCGAACGCCCGGCCCAGCGCATTGCGCCGCGCGGGGTCGGTCAGATGTTCGGTCCAGCGGGGCACCGGGGCGCAGCCGTCACAGAACCCGGCCGGCGACGGCATCAAGCCGCGCCACCAGTGCCGGGTCGCGCGCCTCGGGCGCCGTCAGGATGGCAAACTCCAGCGCCCGGTCGCAGCCATGGGGGCAGGGGGCGCGGTCGCCCCCGACCAGCGCCGGCAACCGCCGCACCAGACCGCGCGCCTTGTCGGCATTGCCGGTCAGCGTGCGGATGATGTCGTTGATATCCACGCTGCCATGGTCAGGGTGCCAGCTGTCGTAATCGGTGATCATGGCGACCGAGGCATAGCAAAGCTCGGCCTCGCGGGCCAGCTTGGCCTCGGGCATGTTGGTCATGCCGATCACGTCGCAGCCCCAGACGTCGCGATAAAGCCGCGATTCCGCCTGCGACGAAAACTGCGGCCCTTCCATCGCCAGGTAGGTGCCACCGTGATGCACGGCGATCCCCTCGGCCCGCGCGGCCTCGGCACAGGCCGCGCCCAGCCGCGGGCAAGTGGGATGGGCCGCCGAGACATGGGCCACGCAACCGCTGCCGAAAAAGCTTTTCTCGCGCGCAAATGTGCGGTCGATGAACTGGTCGACAATCACGAAATCGCCCGGCGCCATCTCTTCGCGGAACGACCCGCAGGCCGAAACGCTGATGACATCCGTCACCCCCAGCCGTTTCAGCGCGTCGATATTGGCACGGTAAGGCACGCTGGTCGGCGAATGCACATGCCCGCGGCCGTGCCGGGGCAGAAACGCCATGGCCACCCCGTCCAGCCGCCCGGTCAGGATTGCGTCCGACGGCGCCCCCCAGGGGCTGTCGACGTCCTGCCAGCGGGCGTCTTCCAGCCCGTCGATGTCATAGACACCCGAACCGCCGATGACCCCGATCACCGTTTCCGCCATGCCCGTCTCCTGCTTGCGCCCCGCAGTCAGCCTAAGGCACAGCGCGACGGGATTGCAACGCGTCCCGCGTCGTGCATGGCGGCTATGCTTGGGCAGCGGTGCAACGGGCGGGCGCAACCGTGTATGGCCGCCGCGATGGCGCCTGCCCGGGCGCAAGACCCGCAGGACATCCATGACCCGAACCTTTCAGGCCCTTCTGGGCCAGCCCCCGCTGTCGCGCCCGACAACCCCGGCCCTTGACCCGCGACGCGTGCAGATCGAGCTTCTGGCCGGACTGACCGTGGCCCTGGCGCTGGTGCCCGAGGCGGTGGCCTTTGCCTTCGTGGCCGGTGTGCACCCGCTGGTGGGGCTTTACGCGGCCTTCATCGTCGGGCTCATCACCGCGCTGGTCGGCGGGCGCCCCGGCATGATCTCGGGCGCCACCGGAGCGCTGGCAGTGGTAATGGTGTCGCTGGTGGCCCGGCACGGGGTCGATTATCTCTTTGCCACCGTCGTGCTGATGGGGATCATCCAGATCGCCGCCGGCGTGCTGCGACTGGGCAAGTTCATCCGCCTCGTGCCGCACCCGGTGATGCTGGGCTTTGTCAACGGGCTGGCCATCGTCATCTTCCTCGCGCAGCTTGGCCAGTTCCAGGTGCCGGGTTCTGCCGAAACCACGGGCCACGGCATGGCCGCCGGCCAATGGCTGACGGGCGGGCCGCTGGCGCTGATGCTGGGGCTGGTGGCGCTGACCATGGGCGTGATCTGGCTGATGCCGCGCCTGACCAGCGCCGTCCCGGCGCCGCTGGCCGGCATCGTCGTCGTGGCCGGGGTGGTCATGGCGCTGGGCCTCGATGTGCCGCGCGTCGGCAACATGGCGCCGATCGAGGGCGGGCTTCCGGCCTTTCACCTGCCGGCGGTCCCGCTCGACCTTGAAACTCTCGCAATCATCCTGCCCTACGCCCTGATCCTGGCCGCCATCGGCCTGATCGAAAGCCTGCTGACGCTGAACCTTGTCGGCGACATCACCGGCACCCGCGGCGGCGCCAGCCAGGAATGCGTGGCCCAGGGCACGGCCAATGTGGTCACCGGCTTTTTCGGCGGCATGGGCGGCTGCGCCATGATCGGCCAGTCGATGATCAACGTGAAATCCGGCGGCCGCACGCGGCTGTCCGGCCTCGCCGCGGCGCTGTTTCTTCTGCTGTTCATCGTGGCCGCGGCGCCGCTGATCGAGCAAATCCCCCTGGCAGCCCTGGTCGGCGTGATGTTCATGGTGGTGATCGGCACCTTCGCCTGGAACAGCCTGCGCATCCTGCGCAAGGTGCCGCTGGCGGACGCCTTCGTCATCCTGCTGGTCACGGCCGTCACGGTCGCCTTCGACCTGGCCACCGCCGTCGTGGTGGGCGTCATCGTGTCAGCCCTGGCCTACGCCTGGAACAACGCCCGGCGCATCACGGCCGATATCGACGACAACGAAACCGCCCGGGTCTACCGGGTGCGCGGCCCGCTGTTCTTCGGCTCGGCCGAAGGCTTTTCCGAACTGTTCGACGTCGCCCGCGACCCGGACCGCGTCATCGTCGATTTCGCCGCCAGCCGCGTGGTCGACCAGTCGGCCCTGACCGCGGTCGAGGCCATGGCCGCCAGGTACCAGGCCGCCGGCAAACGGCTGGAATTGCGCCACCTGTCGCCCGACTGCCACCAGCTTCTGCGCCGCGCCGGACAACTTGTCATCGACAGCGACGACGACCCGGCCTACGGCATCGCGGTCGACTATGGCGTCCGCCTGGGCCAGCTTGGCGCAGGTCACCAGAGCGTTTCGCATCAAACCTGAATCACCAGACGCTGCCTGAAATCCTGGATTTCAACGCATCACGCGACGCCCCCTTTGACCAGGTCGAACGCCAAACGCCACAGCCCCGCCCGCCCCATCAGCTTGGCCAAAATATCCCGGGGGTGAATGCGCGGGGGCACCCGCGCAGAGGGGGCAGCGCCCCCGCCCTTGCGCGCCGCCAACAGGCGGCGCAACGGGCCCTCAGTGATCGGGGCGCTCCAGCGAAAACACCTCGGTCACCACCGCGTAATCGCGATAGCCAAGGCGGGCCAGCGGCTGAAACCGCGTCACGTCGAACCGCCCGTCGACCACGCAGTCGTTGCGCATATGCACGCCAGTCACCTGCCCGAAGGTAACCATGGCGCCGCCCTCCAGCGTCAGCGTCTGCACATGGCGGCACTCCAGACTGGCCGGCGCGTCGGCGACCCGCGAACAGGCAATGGTTTCGCACTCGGCCCGCGCCGCGCCGGCATGGGCAAACTCGTCGACATCGCGCGGCAAATGCGCCGAGGTCGCGTTCATCACGTCGCGCGCCGCACTGGCCACGATATTGACGCAAAAAACCCCGGTCTCGCGGATGCTGGCCAGCGTGTCCTTGTTCTCGTCAATCCCCATCTTCGGCCCGGTCGACGAAAACATGATCTGCGGCGGCGTATAGGCGACCCCGTTGAAAAAGGAATACGGCGCAAGATTCTCGGTGCCGTCGCCGGCCCGGGTCGAAATCCAGGCAATCGGGCGCGGCGCCACAATGGCGCTGAACGGATTGTGGGGCAGGCCGTGGCCGTCTTCGGGGCGATAGAACATGTCTTGCCTCTGGTTGTTTGCCGCAGACCTAGCGGCGTGTTACGGCCTTGACCAGCGGGTCGCGGCGACACGAGCAGGGCATGAACGAAATCGCGGTCGAAGATCCGGAAGACTGGTGGGCGGTCGAGGCTCTGTATGACCTGTGCTTCGGACCCACGCGCAGCGCGCTGTCCTCCTACCGCCTGCGCCAGGGCCCGCCTTGCCGGCCTCTGTGCCTGACCGTCGGCGACCATGGCCAGACCGCCGCCGCCATCCGCTTCTGGCCGGCGCAGGTGTCCGCGCAACCGGTGCTGCTTCTGGGGCCGGTGGCGGTGCACCCCACCCGCCAGGGCGAAGGGTTGGGCCGAGCGCTCATCCGCGAAGGCCTGTCCCGCGCCGAAACGCTGGGCTGGGCCCGGGTCCTGCTGGTCGGAGACGCGCCCTACTACGGCCGGTTCGGCTTTCACCGCGTCACCGGCGTGCGACTGCCGCCGCCCACCAACCCCGACCGGGTGCTGGGGCTGTCCTTGCCGCGCGGCGACTGGGGCGCGCTGACGGGCGATGTCCGGGCCTGGACCGGCCCGCCCTTGCCTGAAGACGGCCGGATGCCCATCTGACAGCCATGAACCGCCCCGAAAGCGATTTTGACCAACTGCCGCCAGAGGCGCGCGATCAACTCGCCAGCCTGGCCCGGCGGTTTCGCGGCGCCGACAATATCGGCGTCCAGATCCTGAACGCGGTCGGCGGACAGGCCGACAGGCTGGTCGACCGGCTGCCCGACAGCGTCAAGGACCAGTTGGGCGACGCAACCCTGCGGGCGCTGACGGTGGCCAATGAAACCGCGCACATGTCCCGCAAACGCGGCCCCGGCGACGGCCGCGACTGGCTGAACACCGCGCTGGCCACCGGGCTCGGCGCGGCCGGCGGCTTTGGCGGGCTGCCCACGGCGCTGGCCGAACTGCCGGTCACCACGACCATCCTCTTGCGGGCCATCCAGGGCATCGCCGCCGAACATGGCTTTGACACCGACAACCCGCTGGTGCGCATGCAGGCCATCCAGGTCTTCGGCGCCGCCGGCCCGATGGCGCGGGCCCAATCCGCCGATCTGGCCTTCCTGTCGGCGCGCATGACCCTGACCGGCGCGGCCCTGCACGCGCTGATCGCCCGCGTATCGCCGCATCTCGCCCGTGTCCTCGGCCAGAAACTGGCGGCGCAAACCGTCCCCGTGATCGGCGCCGCCGCCGGCGCGGCCACCAATTTCGCCTATACCAGCTATTACCAGGACATGGCGCGGGTCTATTTCGGCTTGCGCCGGCTGTCGCAAGACCTCGATGTCGAGACCGAGCGGCTGCTGCAGGAATTTCGCCTGCTGGTCATCCCTCCCAAACCCATCTCCTGACCGCCGGGCGCCGCCCGCTTCTTTGGCTTGATAAATACCTCGGGGGGAGGCGGGGTTTGCCCGGCAAACGCCGCCGGGGGGCAGAGCCCCCCTTTGCGCGACGCGCGGACACGCGCGGCGCAACCGCCCGGCGCGCTACAGCACCCAGCCGCCGTTCTTCATCCAGTCCATGACCGCGCCGCGCACCGACTGGTCGCCGCTTTGCCGCGTCCGCTCGACCAGCGCCTTGACCTCCGACAGGTCGACCCGGCGGATCAGGCTCTTGACCGGGCCGATCGACGCCGGCCGCATGGACAGGGTGCGCAGACCCATGGCGGCAAAACACATCGCCTCGATCGGCCGCCCCGCATCCTCGCCGCAAAAGCTCAGCGGCGTGCCGGCCTCGGCGCAGCGCGCGACGATCTGCTCGATGAAACTCAGAAACGAGATGTTCAGGGTGTCATAGCGGCGGCGCACACGCTCGTTCTCGCGGTCGGCCGCAAAGAAGAACTGTTTCAGGTCGTTGCCGCCGATCGAGATAAAGTCGGCCATTTCAAAGAATTGCCGCGGCGCAAAGGCCAGCGACGGGGTTTCCAGCATGGCGCCGATGTCGGTCTTGACCGGCGTGGCGTGGCCCAGCCGGGCTTCACGCTCGATCTCGTCCAGAAGATGCTGGCGCGCGGCGCGAAACTCTTCGAACTGGGCAACAAAGGGGAACATCACCTTCAGGTGGCGGCCATTGGCGGCCCGGATCAGGGCCTGCAACTGCATGCGCATCACGCCGGGCTTGTCCAGCCCGACGCGGATCGCCCGCCAGCCCAGCGCCGGGTTGGGCTCGTCATCCTGCGGCTTCATGTAGGGCAGCACCTTGTCCGAACCGATGTCGAGCGTGCGGAAGATCACCGGCTTGCCGCCGGCGGCCTCGAGCACCCGCGCATAGGTCGCCGCCAGGTCGCCCCGACGCGGCACGTTGGGGCGGGTCAGAAACTGCAGCTCGGTCCGGAACAGGCCCACACCTTCGGCGCCCGAGCTTTGCATCGACGGCAGGTCGGCCATCAGGCCCGCGTTCATCAACAGCGTGATCCGCTGCCCGTCACGGGTTTCGGCCGGCTTGGTGCGGATATCGGCATAGCGTTCCTGCGCCTTGGCCTTCATGGCGATCTTGTCGCGGAAGGCGGTGGCAACGGTTTCCTCGGGGCGCAGATGCACCAGGCCGAGGTCCCCGTCGACCAGCACATGGTCACCGTTCAGCGCCTCGGTGGTGATGCGGTCGGCATGGATGACCAGCGGGATGGCCAGCGCCCGGGCCACGATGGCCGCGTGGCTTCCGACCGAGCCCTGTTCCAGCACCACGCCCTTGATCCGGTGTTGATAGTCCAGCAGCTCGGCCGGGCCGATGTTGCGGGCCACAAGGATCGCGCGCTCGGGCATTTCCGCGCCGGTGGCATGGCCCTGCCCGGTCAGAATGCGCAACAGCCGGTTCGACAGGTCGTCCAGATCATGAAGGCGTTCGCGAATATAGGGGTCGGGCACGCTTTGCAGGCGCGCGCGCGCGGTGCTTTGTTCTTTTTCGACCGCCGCCTCGGCCGACAGGCCGCGGGCGATGTCGGCCTCCATCCGCCGCATCCAGCCGCGCGAGTTGGCGAACATGCGGTAGGCTTCCAGAACCTCGCGCTGTTCCTTCTCGGCCTGGTCGGCGCCGGCAAGCAGGTCGTCGACCGACAGGCGCAGCCGGTTGACCGCGTCGGTCAGCCGCTTGTTCTCGCTGGCCGGATCGTCGGCGATGGGGTTCGACACCACCACCCGCGGTTCGTGCAGCCAGACATGGCCCTCGGCCGTGCCTTCCTGCCCCACGGTGCCCTTGAATGTCACCGCGTGCTGGTGACGACGCGACATTGCGGCATTGTCGCCCACGAAGGCGCCAAGTTCGGTCATCTCGGCCAGCACCATGGCCACGACTTCCAGGCCATAGACCTCGTCATCGGAAAACTGCCGTGCCTCTTTCGATTGCACGACCAGCACGCCCTGCCGTTCGCCCAGCCGCTGGATCGGCAGGCCGAGGAAACTGGAATAGACCTCTTCCCCGGTCTCGGGCATGAAGCGAAAGCCGCGGGCCTGCGGCGCGTTCGCCTCGTTCACCAGATGCCCGGTCGACGCGACGCGGCCCACCAGCCCTTCGCCCAGCCGCATGCGAGTGATGTGCACGGCCTCGGGGTTCAGGCCCTCGGTGGCACACAACTCAAGCGTGTCGTCATCGCGGAACAGATAGACCGAGCAGACCTCGGTCTCCATCGAATCGGCGATCAGGTGGGTTATGCGGTCCAGCCGCTCCTGCGCTGGTCCTTCCTGGGCAAGCGTGTCGCGCAGCCGGCCAAGAAGCTTGCGGCTTTCGCTTTCTGTCTGTTGCGGCATCCCACGCGTATCCTCCCAGGTGCCCGCGAGCCCGCAGGCGCGTCTCTTAGAGCACAAAGCCCTGCCGGTGAAAACGGGTTTTGCCGGGGATGCGCGGGCCCGGGCCGGGCTGGCGGGAAATCGGGCAGGC
>CAYYMJ010000017.1:47540-51888 GCA_964472855.1 uncultured Rhodobacterales bacterium
GCCCGGGTTGTTGGGCACGACGTAGGCGTCGGGCAACGTGTGGTCGGGAATGCCATCGGACTGATAGCGGAAACTGTCGGCGCCGATGCTGATGGTGATGTCATCGGCCCACGCGGCCGCCGCCACGGCATCGGCAGTCGAGATTTGAGCGTTTGAGTCGGCCAACGCCGATGCGGCCCCCAACCCGGCGCCCAGCGCGATGGTCGTGGCCGGCCGCCGTGCCGGTTACCGGGTCAGCAGAGTATGTGGATGTCAGGCGGGTTATCCTGTTCGGCGGCACCGTCTGTCCGTCGAGCGTATAACGCGCGCGCCGAGGTTCCGTCGCGCCGCGACAGGAAAACCCGGCCTCAGGCGGCCTTTTCCAGGTCGAACGCGTCATGCAGGGTCTGCACGGCCAGTTCGAGATACTTGCGGTCGACCAGAACCGAAACCTTGATCTCGGACGTGGTGATGACCTTGATGTTGATGTTTTCGTCGCGCAGCGTCGCGAACATCTTGGCCGCCACCCCGGCGTGGCTGCGCATGCCGATGCCGACAATCGACACCTTGCAGACATCGGTGTCGGCGACGAGATCGTGAAAGTTTATCTCGCCGCGGTCCTTGGCGGCATTCACCGCGCGCTGGGCCACGGGGACCTGCCCCACCGGGCAGGAAAAGGTCATGTCGGTGCGCCCCTCTTCCGAGATATTCTGCACGATCATGTCCACGTTCACCCCCGCCTCGCTGAGCGGTCCGAAGATCGAGGCGGCGATGCCGGGGCGGTCGGCGACCGAGATCAGGGTCATCTTGGCCTCGTCACGGGAATAGGCGACGCCGGCAACCACATTGCTTTCCACGATGTCCTCCTCGGGGCACACCAGCGTGCCCGCGCTTTCGTCATTATCCTCAAGGCTCGACAGAACCCGCAGCTTCACCCGATAGCGCATCGCCAGCTCGACCGAGCGGGTCTGCAGCACCTTTGCCCCCAGCGAGGCCAGCTCCAGCATTTCCTCGAAGGCGATGCGGTCCAGCTTGCGGGCCTTGTCGGTGATGCGCGGATCGGTGGTGTAGACCCCGTCGACGTCGGTATAGATGTCGCAGCGCTCGGCGCCGAAGGCGGCGGCAAAGGCGACCGCGGTGGTGTCCGAGCCGCCGCGCCCCAGCGTGGTAATCCGCCCCTCGGGGCTGAGCCCCTGGAACCCGGCGACCACGCCCACGCGCATGCCCTCGGCGAACTTGGCGTTCATGTTGTCGGTCGGGATCTCTTCGATCCGGGCCGCGCCATGGGCCGAGGTGGTTTTCAGCGGCACCTGCCAGCCCTGCCACGACCGTGCCGGGATCTCCATTTCCTGAAGGGTCAGCGCCATCAGCCCGGCGGTCACATTCTCGCCCGAGCTGACCACGGCGTCATATTCGCGGGCGTCATAGAACTGGCTGATCTCGTCGACCCAGCCCACAAGCTCGTTCGTGCGCCCAGCCATGGCCGACACGATGACGATCACGTCATAGCCGTTGGCAACCTCGCGCCCGACACGTTTGGCCGCGCGGCGGATACGGTCGATGTTGGCCACCGAGGTGCCGCCGAATTTCATGACAAGCAGGGGCATGTCCCGTTCTGCGCCTTTGGATGTTTGCGCAGGCTGTTACGGGCTTGCGGCAGCGGGTTCAAGACCCCGGCGCAGCGGGCACAGTGGTGGCAGGAACCGGCGAAGCCTCAGAACGGATGCGCGCGGCCGTCCCATGTTTCGAAACAGCCGGAACCGTGCAGGGACAGCGCGTCGAAGCGCGCCATCAGTCCGCTGGCCGAATCCGCGGGGCTGATCGCCGCCGCGCCGCCGCCCATGTCGGTGCGCACCCATCCGGGATGGTAGATGCCCACGGCAATGCCGGCCGGCTTCAGGTCGGCCGCCAGATTGCGCCCCAGCGACAGCGCCGCCGCCTTCGAGGCGCGGTAGGCGTATGACCCTCCCGCCGCGTTGGTGTGGCTGGCCAGTTGGCTCGAGATGATGGCAATCTTGCCGCGCGCCGCCGTCAGGGCCGGCAGCAGCGCGTGCGCGGCCGTCGCAACGGCCGTGACATTGATGGCAAAGCTTTCGGCCCAGGCGCGGGGGTCGACCGGGTCGGCAACCGTGCGGTCGCGGTCAAGGAACACACCGGCGTTGCACACCAGCAGGTCCAGCCGGTCGATGCCATGGCCAAGGGCAGCGACAGCGTCATGGTCCAGCATGTCGGCCTGGCGCCAGCCCGGCCCGGCGGGCGCGCCGCGGGCGGTGCCGATGACATCGTCGCCGCGCGCCAGCATCCGGGCGCGCAATTCGGCGCCAATGCCGCGCCCGGCACCGGTGATCATGACCCGCATCAGTTGGCGCGACGCGGCGGCATGAAGGGCAGCGGCGCCACGGGAACACCGTCTTCGATCAGGGCCTTGGCCTCTTGCGGCTTGGCCTCGCCATAGATCGACCGGTGCGGCGCCGCGCCTTCGTGGATGGCCCGCGCCTCGGTCGCGAATTCCATGCCGACATATTCGGAATTGGCCGCAACCTCCTTGCGCATCCGGGTCAGCATCTTTTCGGTCTCGCTGGCGGGCTGGCTGAGTTGCTGCTTGCGCCCGGGGCGCACCGGCGGCGCCATCAGCGCCTTTTCGACATCGGTCGAGCCGCATTCGGGGCAGGCGGCATGGCCGGCGCGTTTAAGGGCCTCGAACGCCTCGGCCGACTGGAACCAGCTTTCGAAGCCGTGGTCCTTGTCACATTTCAAGGTGTAGCGGATCATCGCTGCCTGCCGTTAGCCTCAACTGGTCGAACTTACCTATTCCCTTGGCCGGGGTGTTTCAATCATTCTGCTGCGGGCCGGTCGCCGCCATGCTGGCATGGTTTCGTTAAGGCTGGGGAAATTCGTCAGGGAGCCTCATGGATGCGCGCCTTTCTTGCCATCGAGATGCCCGACGACATCGCAGCAGACCTGCGGCGTCTGCAGGCCGACCTGCCGCTGCGGCGCCCGGTGGCGCGCGACAACCTGCACCTGACGCTGGTGTTTCTGGGCGACCAGCCCGAGGCGCGGCTTGCCGGGTTGCATGACTTGCTTGGCGGTCTCGGGGCGCCGGGGGTGGCCATCGACTTCGCCGGGCTCGACATGTTCGGCGGCAACCGCCCGCGCCAGGTCTTCGCCACCGTCCGGCCCGACCCGGGCCTTGTGGCCCTGCAGGCCCGGCTGACACGCGTGGCCCACAGCAGCGGCATCGCGCCCGAGCGGCGCCGCTTTGTGCCCCATGTCACGCTGGGTCGCGACAAGCCGGCGGGGCCGGATCTGGCACGTTTGCGCCAGGCCATGGCCGGGCTGAGCGGCTGGCGTGCGGGCGGTTTTGTCGCCAGATCGGTGACGCTGTTCCAGTCGACGCTGGCGCCCGCCGGTGCCCGTCATGCCCCGCTGGCAAACTATCCGCTGACCGGCTGACCCTCAGGGCGACGGGGTGCCCCCGGCCAGCACGGTCGCGAACCAGCCGGTGTCGATATTGCCGCCCGACAGGACCAGCCCCACCTTGCGCCCGGCCATGCGGTCGCGTTCTTGCAGCAGGGCCGCCAGCGGCGCCGCGCCGGCGCCTTCGGCAGCGTTGTGGGTGTCGCTGAACAGGATGCGGATGGCCTGCGCCACCTCGGCGTCGGTCACCGACAGGATGCGCGCCGCGCCGGGCCCGTAGACGGCCAGCGCCTCGGCCACCGGCACCCGCACCGCGATGCCGTCGGCAAATGTGCGGGCGCTGTCGGTTTCAACCAGCCGCCCGGCCTCGGCCGACAGCTTGGCCGTCAGGGCGCCGGTGCTGACCACGCCGACAACCTCGCAATCCAGCCCCAGCGCGTCGCGGGCCGCAATCACGCCGCAGATGCCCGAGCCGCAGCCGATGGGCACATAGACGCAATCGAGATCGGGGCGCGCGCCAAACATCTCGAACGCATAACTCGCCACCCCGCGCACCAGTTCGCGGTGAAAGGCCGGAACGGGAAACAGGCCCTCGGCCGCGGCGGCCCGGACACATTCGACACGGGTTTCGTCATAGTCGGCGCCGAATTCCCGCAGTTCGGCGCCATGGGCCCGCATGGCGGCGTTTTTTTCCACCGCGTTGCCGTGCGGCACATAGACCACCGCCCGCAGCCCCGCGGCCGTGGCGGCGCGGGCCTGGGCCTGACCGTGGTTGCCGCGCGTCGGCGTGATGATGCCGGGACAATCGGGGTGCGTGCGGCGCAGCCAGTCGATCAGGGTGATGCCGCCACGCACCTTGAAGGCGCCGGTCGGCAGGTGGTTTTCATGCTTGACGACAACTTCGCAACCGGCCCGGGCCGAAAGCTGGGGCCACCCGATCTGGGGCGTGGGC
>CAYYMJ010000018.1:0-9725 GCA_964472855.1 uncultured Rhodobacterales bacterium
GGCACGCCGTTGTCATGGGCCGCCAGCGCCTTGAGATAGGTGCCGATCTTGTTGCAGACATCGCCGCTGCGCGTGGTGCGGTCGGTTCCGGTAATCACCATGTCGACCTGCCCGTGCTGCATCAGGTGGCCGCCGGCATTGTCGACGACATAGGTATGCGGCACGCCGTGACTGCCCAGTTCCCACGCGGTCAGCGCGCCCTGGTTGCGCGGGCGGGTTTCGTCCACCCAGACATGCACCGCGATCCCGGCCTCGTGCGCCTGATAGATGGGGCTGGTGGCGGTGCCCCAGTCGACAGTGGCAATCCAGCCGGCGTTGCAATGGGTCAGGATATTGACCGGCGCGCCCGGGCCCTTGCGGGCCGCGGCCGCGCGGATCAGGTCCAGCCCGTGCTGGCCGATGCGGCGGTTGATTTCGACATCCTCGTCGCAGATCGCGGCGGCCAGCGCCCGCGCCGCGCCCGGCCGTTCACCCGGCGGCAGGGGCAGCAGCGCCGCGCGGCAACGGTCAAGCGCCCAGCGCAGGTTGACCGCCGTCGGCCGGGTGGCGTTCAGCCGCGCGCAGGCGGCCTCGACCGCCGCATCCGACGCGTCGCGCGCCACCGCGCAGGCCACGCCATGCGCCGCCGTGGCCCCGATCAGCGGCGCGCCGCGCACCCACATGTCGCGGATCGCGGTCTCGAATTCCGTCAGCGTGGTCAGTGCCGCCACCCGAAACGAATGCGGCAGCCAGCGCTGGTCGATGATTTCCAGAACGCCCGCCGCCTCGTTGACCCAGAGCGAGCGGAAATGCCTGCCATCAACCTTCATCTGCCTGCTCTCCCATGGCGCGAACCGCCATCACCCGTCATTCGCGGCAATTGTTTCGCATACGCAAGAGAATCGCAATCAGCGCACGACCCGGTAAGACCCGGTCAAGCGAAACTCCTCAAGGTTCGGGCCCGGCCCGACCCGGTCGACGACCGCGAACAGCCCCGACCCCGTCAGCGCCGTCAGCACCCCGTGCCAAACACCGCGCCCGATGCTGACGCCCTGACCCGGGGCGGTCAGAAAGGCCAGCGGCTGGCCGGGCGTGCCGCCGGTGTCAGGGGCCACGATCACCAGAAAGCCGTCGTGCGACATGGGCAGAAAGGCCTGGCTGCCGCGCGGGTGCCGCTCGACCATGTCAAAGCTGTAGGGCAGCGCGGTCAGGCTGGTCTGGAACAGGCTGATGCCGGCGCGGCCGTCAACGATATCGGGCGGCGCCAGATCGTGAAACCGCCCGCAACGCCCGCCGTTGATCCAGACATCGGGCGCACCGGCCGCCGCGATCACCTGCCCGAATGGCGCGAAGGCGGCCGCATCCAGCGGCCGGGCCCGGATGTCGGTCACGGCAACAGCGCGCCAAGACGCAGGCAGGCAATGCGCTCGACCTGCCGGCAGGCCTCTGCGAATTCCGAATCGGGGTCGTTGCCAAGCCGCAGGTCAAATCGTTCGAGGATCCCCGCCTTGGTATGGTCGCGCACGGCGATGATGAACGGAAAGCCGAACTTGTCCCGATAGGCATTGTTCAGCCGGGTGAACGCTTCGCGCTCGGCATCGGTCAGCGCGTCCAGCCCGGCCGACGCCTGTTCCGCCGTGCTGGACCCGGTCAGCCGCCGGGCCGCGGCCAGCTTGCCGGCCAGATCGGGATGCGCGGCGATCACGCCACGACGCTCGTCCTCGCCGGCGGCGCGGAACACGCGCACCATCGCCGCCAGAAGGCCGGTGGCGGTGTCGTTGGCGGCGCCCAGCTCGGACGCATGCGCGCGCTCGGCCACCCACGGCGAATGCTCGAACACACCACCGAAGGTTTCGACAAAGCGGTCGCGGTCCATCCGCGACGGGCGCTCGCGCGGCTGATAGGGGTGTTCGGACTGCCAGTGATAGGCAATGTCCAGCCGGTCGGCGGTCCAGACCCCGTCTTGCGCAAGGGCGTAGTCCAGGAAATTGGCCAGCGCCGCCGACCGCCCCGGGCGCCCGGCCAGCCGGCAATGCAGCCCGATCGACATCATCCGCGGCATCCCGGCGACGCCTTCCTGGTACAGCGTGTCGAAACTGTCGCGCAGGTAGGTTTCGAACTGTGCCCCCGAATTGAACCCCTGCGGCGTGGCAAAGCGCATGTCGTTGGCGTCCAGCGTATAGGGCACCACCAGCTGGGGGCGGCCGTGGCTGTCGTCCCAATAAGGCAGCTCGTCGGCATAGCTGTCGGCGGTATAGTCAAAGCCGCCCTCTTCGGCCACCAGCCGGGTGGTGTTCATCGAGCAGCGGCCAAGATACCAGCCCAAGGGGCGTTCGCCCGTCACTTCGCGGTGCAGGGCAATGGCGGCCTGCAGGTCGGCGCGCTCTTGCTCTTCCGAGCTGTGGCGATAGTCGATCCACTTCAGCCCGTGCGAGGCGATTTCCCAGTCGGCCTCTTGCATGGCGGCCACCTGTTCGGGACTGCGCGCCAGCGCGGTGGCAACGCCGAACACGGTAACCGGCAACTGCCGCTCGGTCAGGATACGGTGCAGGCGCCAGAAACCCGACCGCGACCCGTATTCGTAAAGCGATTCCATGTTCCAGTGGCGCTGGCCGGGCCATGCCTCGGCCCCCACGATCTCGCTCAGGAAGGCCTCCGAGGCCGGGTCGCCGTGCAGCAGGCAGTTTTCGCCGCCCTCTTCATAGTTGACCACGATCTGCAGCGCGATGCGGGCGCCGCCGGGCCAGCGCGGGTCAGGCGGGATGCGGCCATAGCCGGCCATGTCGCGGGGATATCTGGGGGGGAGAGCCATGGGTGCGGGTTCCGGAACTGTCGGGGCCAAGTCTAACCTGCCGCCCCGGGGCGCGGCAAGAAGATGTGGATGCGGCGCCACGGCACAGGGCGCCATGCGTGGACACCGGCAGGCGCAACGTGCATGCATGCAACAGGCGACACGGATTGCATCGATGACCGGATACCTGACCACACATGTGCTCGACACCGCCCGGGGCCAGCCGGCCGGGGGAATGAAGATCACCCTCTACCGCCTGTCGGGCGACAGCCGCCACAAGATCGCCGAGGCGGTCACCAACGACGACGGCCGCACCGACGCGCCCATCCTGCCGGCCGACAAGTTCGCCCCCGGCAGCTATGAACTGGTGTTCTTCGCCGGCGACTATCTGCGCGCAACCGGCCAGACAGCGGGGGACCCGCCGTTCCTTGACCAGGTGCCCATCCGCTTCGGGATCAGTGCCGACGACCATTACCATGTGCCGCTGCTGCTGTCGGCGCATGGCTATGCCACCTACCGGGGGTCGTGATGGAGGATTTCGCAACCCTCTGGCTGTGGGTCGAATTCGCGGTGCGCTGGCTGCATGTCATTACCGCCATCGCCTGGATCGGCTCGTCTTTCTATTTCATAGCCCTCGACCTGGGCCTGAACCGGGATATCCCCGGCCCCGCCGATGGCGAGGAATGGCAGGTCCACGGCGGCGGCTTTTACCACATCCAGAAATACCTGGTGGCGCCGCCGGCGATGCCGGCGCATCTGACCTGGTTCAAATGGGAAAGCTACTGGACCTGGCTGTCGGGCGCGGCGCTGCTGATGGTGATCTACTGGGCGGGGGCCGAGCTCTATCTGATCGATTTCGGCAAGGTCGACCTGGCGGTTTGGCAGGCCATCGCGCTGTCGGCCGGATCGCTGGCGCTGGGCTGGGTGATCTATGACCTGCTGTGCAAGTCGCCGCTGGGTCACAGGCCGACGGCGCTGATGCTGCTGCTGTTCATCCTGCTGGTGGCGATGAGCTGGGGCTATCACCAGGTCTTCACCGGCCGCGCGGCAATGCTGCACCTCGGGGCGTTCACGGCCACGATCATGACCGTCAACGTGGCGCACGTGATCATCCCCAACCAGCGCATCGTGGTGGCCGATTTGCAGGCGGGCCGCGCGCCCGACCCGGAATACGGCCGCATCGCCAAGTTGCGGTCGACCCACAACAACTATCTGACGCTGCCGGTCATCTTCATGATGCTGTCAACGCATTACCCGCTGGCCTTTGCCACGCGCTATAGCTGGATCATCGCGGGGCTGGTGTTCCTGATGGGCGTCACCATTCGCCACTGGTTCAACACCCGCCACGCGCGCAAGGGCAACCCGCACTGGACCTGGGCCGTGACCGTGGTGCTGTTCCTGCTCATCGCCTGGCTTTCGACGGCGCCGCGTCTGGGCGAGGCCGAGGCCGCCACCCTGAGCCCGGCACAGCAACGCTTTACCGAGGTTGCGGCATTCGACGCCGCCGAAAACATCATCCTCGGCCGTTGCTCCATGTGCCACGCCCGCGAACCGGCCTGGCCCGGCATGATCGTGGCGCCAAAGGGCGTGTGGCTGGAAACCCCCGAAGACATGGCCCGGCACGCCCGAGAAATCTATTTGCAGGCCGGACTGAGCCAGGCCATGCCGCCGGCCAATGTCTCGTTCATCGCGCCCGACGAGCGCGCGGCGCTGGTGACCTGGTACCAAACCGGCCGCTAGCCCCGGGCCCGCCGGCGCCCTGTCCTTCTTTGGCTCTGAAATACCTCGGGGGGCGCGGGGGGCGGCGCCCCCCGCCTTGCGCGCCGCCAGGGGCGGCGCAATCCATTCAGCTAAAGCACTTCGCGTCAGACCTGAATCACCCAACGCTGCCTGAAATCCGCGATATCAAAGCGTTCAGTGATGACCGTTGGAGCAGAACTTACGCGAAACGCTGTCGGGGCGCTGCCCCCGTCCACGGGCTTGCGCCCGCGGCCTCCCCCGGGATATTTTGCCCAAGATGATGGGATCAGGCGTCAAGCCAGATCGTGACCGGGCCGTCATTGACAAGGTGCACCGCCATGTCGGCGCCAAAGCGCCCCGTGGCCACCGGGACGCCGCGTGTCCGCAGGGCGGCCGCGAAGGCAAGATAGAGGCGTTCGCCGTCGTCCGGCGGTGCGGCGGCTGAAAAGCCGGGGCGGTTGCCGCGCGAGGTGTCGGCGGCCAGCGTGAACTGGCTGACCACCAGCGCCGCGCCGCCGATGTCGGTGAGAGCCCGGTTCATGCGCCCGGCGTCGTCGCGGAAGATGCGCAGCCTGGCAATCTTGTCGGCCAGCCTGGCGGCCTGGGCGTCGGTGTCGCCCTTCATCGCGCAGACAAGGATCAGCAGCCCCGTTCCGACCTTGGCGATGACGGCGTTGTCGACACTGACATGCGCACTGGTGACCCGCTGGACAAGGGCGCGCATGTCAAAGCTCTCGCCGCCAGGGCGGGTTGGCCCCGGCGCGTGAGACGGTGACCGCGGCCGCGGCTGTGCCCAGGGCGACGGCGGCGCGCAGGTCGGGCTCGGCGATACTGGCGATGGCGTCCCGCGACAGGGCGCCGGCGTCGTTCAGCCCGGCCAGCACGCCAGCGTTGAACGTGTCGCCGGCGCCGACGGTATCGACCACCGCGGCGGGTTGCGCGGCGACGTCAAAGTTGCCGGCCCGGGTGAAGACCGTGACACCCTTTGCGCCCCGGGTCAGCAGCACGACCCTGGTTCGGTCGGACACCAGCGCGCCTGCGTCGCGGTGCCCGCCGATCCACCGCAGGTCTTCGTCCGAGATCTTGACGATGTCGGCTGCGGCCAGCATCCGGTCCAGCCGGGCGCGGTAGGCGGCTTTGTCGCGGATAAAGCCTGGCCGGACGTTGGGATCGATCATGGTCAGCCGCTTGTCAGCCTCGCGCAGCATCAGGGTTTCGTAGACGCCGCCGCAGGGTTCGGACACCAGCGAGATGCCGCCGAAAAAGCAGGCGTCGGCGGTGACATCGGGCAGGTCGGCTGGTGACAGCATGCGCCCGGCCGTGCCCTCGTCATAGAAGGCATAGCTGGCCTGGCCATCGACCAGCCGCACGAAGGCCAGCGTGGTCGGGCGGTCCGATCGCGCGGCCGGGCTGGTGTCGACCCCGGCGTCGGCCAGTCCGTCGGCCAGCATTTCGCCGAAGAGGTCGGTGGAGATGCCGGAAAAGAACGACACCTCCGCCCCGAGCCGCCCCAGCGCCACGGCGGTGTTGAAGACCGCGCCGCCGGTGTGGGGGGCATAGGCATGTTCGCCGGCCGTGGTCGATCGGGGCAGCATGTCGATCAGGGCTTCGCCGCAGCACAGGATCATCGCCGGTCTCCGGATGGTGTTAGCGGTAACAGCCGCCGTGTCGCCTTTGCCTTGCGCAACTTCGTGACGCGAGTCAAGGCGCCCCGCGGCGGGTGGGCCGGAACGACCGCGCAACAGCCGGGAGGCGAGACATGGAAGGCCAAGGACCACGTGCCAGCGGCTTCTGGCCGACGCATTACGAGCCGATCCCCGGTTTCGGGGCCTGCCATTCGAGCTGGGTGGCCCCGGCCCCGGAGGCATCGGACGAAGACAGCGCCGGTGTGATCGCCGTGGAGTTGCCGGGCGTTGGCGAAAGCGATGTCGCGCTGCGGGTTGGCGTCGGCGTGCCGGGCCTGAGCGGCGAATAGTGTGCGGGCCGGGGCGAGCGTCAGTTTTTCGCGGAGCGTCAGTAAGGCGCCCCGGCCAATGCCGGCCCGAAGGACGGCGTGCCGAAGGTCGCGGCGGCCAAGCTGGCCCGGGCCCGGCCCGCGGACACCCTGCGGCAGGGTCGCAAATCTCGGGCCGTCACCGCGACTGGGCGGCGAAATAGCCGATGACCCCGGCCACCATCAGGCCAAGGATCACCGCGGCCGCGATTTTCCAGGCCGACCATGGCCGTTCGCCCTGCACCCGGCCCGACTGGCCGTTGACCACGAAACGGTAGGTCTTGCCGCGGAACTTGTAGGCGGCCAGCCACACCGGCAGCAGCACATGTTTGAAGGTCACGTCCGAGATCGACGTGTCGACGTTGTGGATGCGCTGCCGGTCGCCGCCGATGTCGAAGCGCACGTCGCGCTGGATCTGGCGGTCCATGATGGCCCGGGCCTCGGTAAAGCCGTCTTCCAGTTCGATCTGGTAGCCTTCGGCACTGAAGCCGGCCAGATATTCGGGCTGGTAGGGTTCCAGCGCTGTCAGGTCCCACGGTTCCAGCGCGTCGGTGTATTTCTTGGGCAGCGAGCGCGAGGCCAGCACAAGGACGTCGTCGAAAAAGCGCGCCACGCGGCCAGCGGCCCGGCGCCAGCGCACCTTTTGCACCCGCACGGTTTCGGTCTTGCCGTTGCGCGTGACGCGGCGGCTTTCGTAATAGACCGTGCCGCGTTCGCCGCTATAGCTAGAGCGGGTGTCGGCGTCGAAGGTCCAGTAGGGGACGTAGATGCCGTCCATCTTTCGGCCCTTGCGCGCATAGTCCTGCAACCCGCCGGGGGCGAACCAAAGCCGCCCCAGCCAGTCGGTCATGGCGCCGCGGGCCTGATCCTCGGCCAGCACGAAGGGCAGAACGCCGCCGGGCTTGATCTGGCGGCTGGTGCCGGTGTCGGTGACCAGCGGGGTTGCACAAAACGGGCAAACGGTGGCGTGAATATCGCGGCCAAGCGCCACCCGGGCCCCACAATTCGAA
Source organism: uncultured Rhodobacterales bacterium (assembly GCA_964472855.1). Classification (GTDB taxonomy): domain Bacteria; phylum Pseudomonadota; class Alphaproteobacteria; order Rhodobacterales; family Rhodobacteraceae; genus Tranquillimonas. The sequence continues at coordinate 7,514 of CAYYMJ010000018.1, forward strand.
CAATCGCTGGTGCGGCTGTCTTCCATCTCGACCGCCGGCAGATCGGCGCGCAGCGCGGCCTGGAAGTCAAGCTCGCGGATGGGCTGGGGCGCGCGGGCTCCGGGTTCGCGCCCCGCAGGCGGTTCGGAATGGCCGCAATGATCGCAGACCAGCAGGTCGGCGCCCGGGTCGAACCGCATGTCCGAGCCGCAGGTTTCGCAGGGGAACCGGTGGTCTTCGCTGCTCACGCTATTCTCCCTTGCCTGCCCGCGTCGGTGCCGTCGGGCGCATAGCCGAACTGCACCATGACGTCGCCGGCGGCGTTGTCGATGGCCGCGATCTCGGCCGGGGTCAACTCGCTTCGCCAGCCGTCGGTCTTGCCGCTGCGGAAAAAGTTGCCGCGCGTGCCGTAAAACTGGCGCGCGGCGTCATCTTCGCCGGCGGTCTGCAACTGGTCGAGCGCGTTTTTCTGCTGCATCTCGGCCAGAACACCGTCTGACGCGGGGATCTGAAGCCAGCCTAGCAGTTGCCCGAGCACGCGCGGCGTATCGTGCCGCAGATCTTCATAGCGCAGTTCGAGATAGCGATCGCCCAACAGGTCACGGTTATTCTGGCGATCGCGGTGAAAGCTCAGCCAGGTCTGCGCGAATTTGCCGGGCGGCATGTCGGCCCACGCGCCCCAGTCTTCGCGTGCGGCCGCCTTGCGCGACGCGAACACCGCGCGCGGGTCGCGCACCAGGTGCAGAAAGCGCGGCCGACGCTCGGCCAGCACCGCGTCGATCAGGCCGGCGCTGAGCATATGGCCGGGGGTCTTTTCCAGGATCACGCTGGCGGCCGGGTCGGCCTGTGCGATCCGCGCCAGAACGGTTTCGGCGACCGGGCAGAGAAGTTCGGCCAGAAACTGCGAACGGTCGAAATAGCGGTGCAGTCCCTCGCTAAACCCCTGTTCGGCCAGCTGCGTGTATTTTGTCACCGCCGGGCGGATCAGGGACGAGAATAGATGCGTTTCCGGCCCCGTCACGACATCGGGATGGGTCGCCAGCATGAGCTGCAGCCATGACGTGCCGCTGCGCCCCGCGCCGCCAAGAAACAGCAGTGTCTTGCCGTCCAGACCGGACATGCCGCGCCCCCGCCCCCGTCAGGCGCCGGGCGGAGGCGGTGGCGGCAGCACGGTGAACAGCTGCGCCAGTTCGGCCACGTCGTCGGCCTTTTTCCAGCCGTCCTGCCCCTGGGTCCAGACCAGCGTTTCGCGGGTCAGGCCGCCTTCGGTGACCATGCGGCCAAGCCGCGCGCGGGAATAGGGCCCCGAGGTCTGGCCGTCTTTGGCGAGGTGCCAGACATGTTCGACCGGCGGCGGGGGTGGTGGCGGCGGGGCGGCCTGTTGCACCGGTTGCGGCGCCGGGGCGGCGCCCCATGGCCCGGCCTGGCGGCCCATCTGGTTGGCCATTTGCCAGCCGATGCCGGCCCCCATCCCCGAGGCCATCATGGCACCGGCGCCGCTGTCGGGATTGGCCAGCGCCTCGGCGGCCTGGAACTGGGTATAGCGGCCCAGATCGCCGACCACGCCCATCGACGTGCGCTTGTCGAGCGCCGCTTCGACCGCCGGCGGCAGCGAGATGTTTTCGACGTAAAGCTCGGGCAGCGACAGGCCGTATTCGGCCAGCGTTTTCGAGATGCCTTCGGCCAGAAGCTTGCCGAATTCGCCGGTGTTGGCGGCCATGTCCAGCACCGGGACACCGGAGCCGGCGACGATGCGGGAAAACTCTTGCACCACGATGTTGCGGATCTGAAAACTAACCTCGTCTGTGGTGAACTCGCCGTCGGTGCCCACGATCTCGGTCAGGAAGCGGGCCGGGTCGACCACCTTGGCGGAATAGGTGCCGAAGGCGCGAATGCGGGTCGGGCCGAAGTCCGGGTCGCGCAGGATCACCGGGTTCTTGGTGCCCCATTTCAGATCGGTATAGCGGTTGGTCGAGACGAAATAGATTTCGGATTTGAAGGGCGATTTGAAGCCGTGATCCCAATGCTGCAGCGAGGTCATGATCGGCATGTTGTTGGTTTCAAGCATATAGAGCCCGGGGGTGAACACGTCGGCCAGCTGGCCTTCGTGGACAAACACCGCCGCCTGCCCCTCGCGCACGGTCAGCTTGGCGCCATACTTGATCTCGTGGCCCGCGCGCTCGAACCGCCAGACCATGGTGTCGCGGGTGTCGTCGGTCCAGTGGATGACGTC
>CAYYMJ010000018.1:9825-40572 GCA_964472855.1 uncultured Rhodobacterales bacterium
CGCGCGGGCCTGGGCGGCGTCCATGCCGGCCCGCATGCGCGGATCGTAGAGCATGCGCAGAAGAAATTCGTCATGCGTGGTCAGAAGGCCGAATTCTTCGTCGTCGTTGAAGATCGACGGGCGTGCCGCCGGGCTGTCGTTGGACAGGCCAAGGCCCTGGGCAATTTCCTCGTGGATGCACGACAGGCGCAACAGGTCGGGATGTTCGGACCGGATGATCGCGACCGCCTGCGAATAGCGGTTGTCGTTGTTGCTGTCGAACGCGAACACCAGGCAATAGCTGGAGCGCGGCAGGTCGGTCACCGTGCGCACGGCGGTGTCGGAAATGCCGGGCACGATGCGCCGCAGCGTGGGGCCCATGGCGCGGCGTTCGTTTTCCGACAGGAAAAACACGTGGAAATTCGCCCCCTGCGACACCATGCGGATCGGCACGCCCGAGATGCGCGACAGGCGCGTGCCGAAGCTGGCGACATTGTCGCGGTCGGTGCGCTTGTGGTCATCGGGCACGCTGTCGCCGAACACCAGTTGCATGTTGATCGGCTGTTCCCAGCGATGCAGCCGGCTGGGCGACTGCCGGGCGACAAGGCGGCCGCCGTCGTTGGTATATTCCTCGAACAGGGCGATGCGGATGAAGTTTTCCACCAGCTGCGAGCGGCTGAACGGCGTATCGGGGCCGCCGCCGTCGGTGCGCAGCAGGCCCTGGGCCAGAAAGCCGTCTTGCACACGCTGGTAATAGTCGGCCAGTTCGCGGCTGACCGGGTCCATCAGTTCCATCGCGGTGGCGCTGCTGGGGGCGGTGGCGGCCGGCGGCTGGGGTTGCAGCGGCGCCAGTTCGCAGCCAGCCAGCGTCAGCGCTGCTGCCGCCAGTCCGATTATCTGCTGCCGCCGCCGCACCCGATCAGCCTTTGGGAACGGCCGTGCCGACATTGGCGCCGGTCTTGTCGTCGCGCGCCTTTGCCGCGGCCAGCGTCGCCTTCAGCTCGCCCTCCATCTTCTTCAGTTCTTCCTCGGCGGCGGCGCGCTTGGTCTTGGCGTCATCGGCGATCTGCAGCGATTCCTCGATGGTGGCGATCAGGCTGAGGTTGGCGGCCTTCACGGCCTCGATATCGAAGACGCCGCGCTCCATCTCGGAGCGCACGGCCTTGTTGGCCTGGCGCAGGTTTTCGGCGTTGGCGGTCAGCAGTTCGTTGGTCAGGTCGTTGGCCTCGCGCACGGCCGCCGCGGCCTCGGTCGAGCGCTGGATGGTTACGGCCTGGGCCAGCTGGGTTTCCCACAGCGGCACGGTGTTCACGAGGGTCGAGTTGATCTTGGTAACCAGCGACTTGTCGTTTTCCTGCACCAGCCGGATCGAGGGCAGCGACTGCATGGTCACCTGGCGCGTCAGCTTCAGGTCGTGGACCCGGCGTTCCAGATCGTCGCGGGCGGCGCGCAGATCGCGCAATTCCTGCGCCTTCATCACGCCGTCGTCTTCGGCGGCGGCGGCAACCTCGGCCTCTTTGGCGGGGATCTCGCGGTTGTCCAGACGCTGCAGCTTTTCCTCGCCGGCGGCGATATAAAGCCCCAGCTCGTCGTAGAATTTCAGCGTGCGGTCATAAAGGACATCCAGCGACTTGATGTCTTTCAGAAGCTTGTGCTCGTGCACCAGCAGACTGTCCGAGATCAGGTCGATCTGGCCCTGCACGTCTTCGAACCGGGCCGCGAATCTGGCCATCGGCGCCAGTTTCCCGGTCAGCCGTTCCCACCATGACCGTTTGCGCCGGACGTCGAGTTCCGAGACCGAAAAGCCGCGAATGGTGGTGACGATGTCGCGCAGGCTGTCGCCGGCGGGGCCGACATCCTTGTTGCGCACATCGGCCAGCATCGACTGGCTGATTTCCTGCAGTTCGGCCTGCGCGGCCGACCCGAAGGCCACGATCGAGCCGGTGTCGGACATGTCCAGTTCAGCGATGCGCTGTTCGATATCTTCGGCCACATGCGGCTCGGCCTTGGCATAGACCACAATGTCGCTGCCCGGTTCGGGCAACACCACCGCGGTGACCTCGTCGGCCAGCCTGACCGTTTCTGCGGCCTTGTTGCGGATGTTTTCTGACATGTTGTCCCCCGGGGGTTGCCCCTTGTCTCTAGTCGTTCAGCACGCCTTCGCGCCCAAGGCGGTCGCGCAGCACCTCGATCTCGATATCGAGGTCCGAGCGATCGTCGAGCAACAGCTTGCGCGTCCGTTTGGCGAATCCCTGTTCAAGGTCGTCGAGCAGGGCAAGATAATCGTCGCGTGTCTTCTGGTCACGCGTTCGTGAATATATGTCCGCGAACTTGACGGTCGCGTCACGCGCGCCCAGCAGATAGACGCTCAGCCATTTCCGGGCCGCGGTCAGATCGCGGGGATCTTCTTCGACGGTGCGGAACAATTCTCGCGCGGTGGCCTGAAACCGGTCGACCCGGGCCTCGGCGGCGCGGTCGCCGGCACGCAGGACGGCATCGGACATCGCAGACAGGTGACGCTCGGCTTCTTCGACGGCGCGGGCCACGCGGGATGACTGAAACTGGTCGATGCCCTCGGCGCCCTTGTCGCCCAGCGGGTCGGGCCCGAAGGACAGGAAATGCAGCGCCGCGCCCAGCACCCCGAAGATCGCCGCGTTCACCATGCTGCCGCCGGCCGCACCCGCCAGCCCCAGGGCCGCACCGGTGATGACCGATCCGAATATCTTGCGCGGGATCGCCGGGCGCCGGGCCACTTTGCGGGCGTCATAAGCCTCTTGCGCGCGCAGGCCGTCCCGGGTCAGCCATGCGGCCAGCAGGATCAGCGCGCCGGATGCCAGCCGCTGCACCAGCCCCACCGGGTCGTGCCAGAAGGCGGACACCAGAAACGGCAGGGCGGCGAGAAACAGGAAATTCACCCGCGCACCGACGTAAGAGCGCCGGCGCGGCGACGGCGTTATCGACGGCGTGCCGTCGTCGTCACCGCCGCGTGGGCTGAAGTCTCCGCCGAATTTCTGCGCCATGTCAGGACGAACCGCCAACCACGGCCACATAAAGGACAAGCGCGATCAGCAGAACAAAGGCGATCCGCTGCAGGCCCTGCTGTTCCAAATCCATCTCTCCAATCACGCGATCGCCTTTCCTGACGCCCACCCTCAGGCCAAGCGATATCAGCAATATGGTCGCGGCAATCGCGGCCACAATGGCAACGGCTACAACAAGTCTGGCCATGGGGGGCCGTCCTTCGCACATTTACACCGCCCGAAGCCTAGCCCAAGCCCGGTCCGGGTGCCAGTCAATGCCCCTGTTCGCTGCCGCCGCCGCCGGCCCGCCCGGCGGCCAGCTTGCGGCTGTAGCCGGATTGCAGCGCCTCGACCGCGAACAGCACGACGACGCTGAAATAGAAGGTGGTCTTTGACATCGGCGTCAGCTCGAACCCCAAGATCCGCAGGTGCAGCGCCGCCGCGTCGGCGGCCGTGCCATGGCCGGCGCTGGCGGCGGCTTCGGCCGCGTGCATGGCGGCTGGGCCGGCCTCGCCGATCAGCACCACGCCGACGATCAGCAGGATGAACAGGCCCAGAACCTCGTACATGCGGTTTTTCTTCAGAAAGTTGGTCACCCCGTCGGCCAGCAGCAACATCGCCAGCCCCGAGGCCAGAATGGCCAGCGCCAGGATCGGGAAGACATCGGTGATGGCCAGCGCCGACAACACCGAGTCGAAGGAAAAGATCAGGTTCATGGTGACGATCAGCACCACCACTTGAACCGCCGACTTGGCGCCCTTGTCGGCCTCGTGGCTGCCCAGATGCTCGACCGTCAGCATATGCCCGATTTCCTTGAAGGCGGTATACATGATGAACATGCCGCCCAGCAGGAACACGCAGGTCGCGAAGTTGACGCCGCCCTCAAGGATGCCGGGGAAATCCAGAATCAGGAACGGCGCGCTCAGCGCGTCGATCAGGTGGATCATCGCGAACAGCAGGACGACGCGCAGGATCACCGCGATGATGATACCCCAGAAACGCACTGCCCGCTGCCGTGCCGCAGGCGCGCGCTGGCTTTCGATCGAGATGTAAAGCAGGTTGTCAAAGCCCAGCACCGCCTGCAGGAACAGCAGCATCACGAAATTGCCGAGGTTTTCCAGGGTCAGAAGATCGGTCATGAATTCGGGCCTTTGGTCAGGTTGTGTTCGGGTCGGTTACCGGCGGCGCCGGGGCGCGGGGTCCCGGCGTTTGGGGCGGGCGCCCTTGTCGGGCTCGCCCAGCCCAAGCTGGTCGCGCATCACTTTGGCGCGCACCTCGGCAACCTCGCCCGGTTTCAGATCGCCCAGCCGGAACGGGCCATAGGACACGCGGATCAGCCGGTTCACCACAAGGCCGATATCGTCCATGGCGCGACGGACCTCGCGGTTCTTGCCCTCGCGCAGCCCGACGGTGATCCAGGCGTTGGCGCCCTGCTGGCGGTCGATCGCCACGGTCATGGGCTGAAAGCGTTCGCCCGCGATCACCAGCCCGCGGCGCAGCGGCTCGAAATCGGCGTCAGTCGGGGCACCTTTCAGGCGCACGCGGTATTTGCGCAGCCAGCCGGTCTTGGGCAGTTCCAGCCGCCGCTTGATGCCGCCGTCGTTGGTCAGCAGCAACAGGCCTTCGGAGTTCAGGTCAAGCCGTCCGACGCTGACCACGCGCGGCAGGTCGTCGGGCAGCTTGTCGAACACCGTGGCCCGGCCCTTTTCGTCGCGCGTGGTCGACACCAGGCCGGGCGGCTTGTGGTAAAGCCACAGGCGCGCCGCCTCGGGCGCGGCCAGCGGCGTGCCGTCGACGGTGATGCGGTCGGCCGCGGTCACGTTCAGCGCCGGGCTGTCGATGGCCGCACCGTTGACTGTGACCCGGCCCTCGGCGATCAGGCGTTCGGCCTCGCGCCGGCTGGCGCGGCCGGCCCGGGCAATCACTTTGGCAATGCGCTGTGCAGGTTCATCGCTGGTCATGGCGCCGTCTAGCGCGGCAGCGCCGGCGGGCAAAGTGGCAATTTTCGTTGAACCGGTGACAAAAGCGGCCGACAAGGCGGCCCATGAGCTTTCGGTCGCATATGGACACGGCCCTGTCCGAGGCCCGGGCCGCCGCCCGGCGCGGCGAGGTTCCGGTTGGCGCGGTCGTGGTCGATGCTGGCGGCGCCGTGCTGGCCACGGCAGGCAACCGCACCCGCGAGTTGAACGACCCCACCGCCCATGCCGAGATGCTGGCCCTGCGCGCCGCCTGTGCCGCCGCCGGGTCGCCACGGCTGACCGGCGCGGCGCTGTATGTCACGCTTGAACCCTGCGCCATGTGCGCCGCCGCCATCGCCGCGGCCCGCATCGCGCGGCTGTGCTATGGCGCGCCCGACCCCAAGTCGGGCGGCGTTGCCCATGGGGCCCGGGTCTTCAGCCATCCGCAGGCCCACCATGTGCCTGAAATCATTGACGGTCTTGCCGCCGACGACGCCGCGCGGCTGTTGCGGGACTTTTTCGCGACCCGCCGCGACGGGGCGGTCTGACCGGCGCGCAGCGGTCGGGGCCAAAGGCTCAGGCGCCGCAAATCCCTTGCAGCCGCACCCAGTCGCCATCGCTCAGAACCGGGTCGGCGGTGCCTTGGGGGAAGGGGTCGGCCTCGATCAGCGGCAGCACCGTTTCACCGGTCAGGTCCAGCGCCCGGGCATAGGGGCGGCTGGACAACCCGGCGGCGCGGAACCGTTCCAACAGCGCGCCGGGGTCGGCCGCCGCCGGCGCGGTTGTGGCAAGGGCCAGCACATGGGCGCGGTAGACATCGTCGGGCAGCGCGCCCGAGGTCAGCAGGCGAAAGGCCGCGACCGGGCCGGCGAATTCGAGCAGACGCTGCAACGGATCGCGGGCCCCGGCGCGGTGGCGTTCGGCCAGAACGAAGCCGGCCACAACCTCGGGGCTGTCGAAATCCTCGACCAGGGCGCGGTTCAGCAGGATATAGCCGCCCGGCAGATGTTCGGCCGCCACCACCCCGCCGGGCAGGACACGCAGGTTTGCCGGCGCACCGGGCAACAGCCGCCCGGCCAGCCGGTCGAGCGAGCGCTGGCCGCCAAGTGCCGTGCAGGAAAAGCCGCCCAGTCGTTCAAATTCGGCCAACAGCCGCGCGCCGACGGCCTGCCGGGCCGCCGGCGGCGCCACCGCCACCGCCTGGCGCACGATGGCTTCAGGCAACCACAAGACCGCCGCCGCCGTGACGATGACCGAGGCGCCCAGCAAAAGCGTCATGCGCAAACGCCCGCGCCGCGGCCGGCGCCGGGCGATGGCGCGGCGCACCTTGTCGATCGCGTCGACCATAAGGGGATCGTCGATCTCAAGCTCTTCGACCGCGTCGCGCCCCGGCCCAAAAACGGCTGGCATCTCGCCGGGGTTACGCCGCCGCACCGCCGCCAGCGACCAATGTCCCAGCGCGGTGTCGCCGGCATCAAAGATGGTCAGGCTGGTGTCACCCACCGACACGATGACATTGCGGCGCTGGGCAAAACGGTCGGGCCGCCAGATGCCCGCGGCTTCGAGGCGGGAAAACTTGTCAAGCGCCGTCAATGCGCGAAACCTGCAAGCATTGGCCTAGTTTCCGGCTGAGAATTGCTTGCGAAGTTCGAATTTCTGAATCTTGCCGGTCGCAGTTTTCGGCAACTCACCGAAGACAACCTGCTTTGGCGTCTTGAAGCCGGCCAGACGTTCGCGGACAAAGGCGATCAGGTCGGCCTCGGACACCTGCGTGCCGGGCTGGCGTTCGACAAAGGCGCAGGGCACCTCGCCCCATTTCTCGTCGGGCCGGGCAACCACGGCGCACAGCATGACGCCGGGATGGTGCATGAGCGCGCCCTCGACCTCGACCGAGCTGACATTCTCGCCGCCCGAGATGATGATGTCCTTGGCCCGGTCGGCGATCTGGATATAGCCGTCGGGATGCTGAACGGCGATGTCGCCGGAATGGAACCAGCCGCCGGCAAAGTCGCGCGCCGTGGCCGCCGGGTCCTTGAGATAGCCCTTCATCACGCAGTTGCCGCGAATCATGATCTCGCCCTGGGCGGTGGAATCCATCGCCACCTGCGCCAGGCTGTCAGGGTCGCGCACGCTGATGTCCTCCATCATCGGCATCGGCACGCCGGTCAGGGCCTTGATGGACGAACGGTCGTCGGCCGGCAGCTTGTCCCAGTCGGCATGCCACAGGCATTCGGTGACATGGCCATAGGTCTCGGTCAGGCCGTAGACTTGGGTCACGTTGAAGCCCAGCGGCTCGACCGCCTGCAAGGTCGCCGCCGGCGGCGGCGCGCCGGCGGTAAAGACCTCGACCGTGTGGTCAAAGGCGCGCCGATCCGTGTCGGGGGCGTTGACGATGGTGTTCAGCACGATGGGCGCGCCGCCGAAATGGGTGACGCCATTGTCGGCGATGGCGTCATAGATCGCCTTGGCGGTGACATCGCGGCAACACACCACGGTGCCCCCCAGCAGCGGCATCATCCAGCTGTGATTCCAGCCGTTGCAATGAAACAGCGGCACCACGGCCAGCAGACGCGGGTGCAGCACCATGCGCCAGCTGACAACCGTGCCCATTGTCATGAGATATGCGCCTCTGTGGTGGTAAACCACGCCTTTGGGTCGCCCGGTTGTTCCAGAAGTGTAATTCAGCGCCAGGCTTTCCCATTCATCGGCGGGCAGGATCCATGGCGCGTCGGGGCGGCCCATGGCCAGCAGGTCGTCAAAGGTGCGATAGCGCCCGCTGGCCGGATGCCCGGCCGCCGGATCGGGCACCTCGATGATCGTGGGGCCGTCACCCGCCATCTCGGCTATGGCGGCCTCGGCCAGCGGCAGGAACTGGCTGTCGACCAGCAGCAGACGCGCCTCGCCATGGTCGAAAATGTAGGCGACGGTGCCCTTGTCGAGCCGGATGTTGATGGTGTTCAAAACCGCCCCGGCCGCCGGCACCCCGAAATGCGCCATGATCTGGGCCGGCACGTTGGGCAGGATGGTGGCCACAACCTCGCCCGGCCCGATGCCCAGCGCCACCAGCCCCGACGCCAGCCGCGCCACGTCGGCACCATAGTCGGCATAGCTCCAGCTTTGCGCGCCATACACCAGCGCCTCGCGGTCCGGGAACACGCACACGGCACGCCGCAGGTGCGACAACGGGGTCAGCGGCACATGGTTTGCGTCGCATTTATCCAGCCCGGTTTCGTCACGCATCCAGCCCATGAAAGTCTCTCCGAAAGATTGCCACCTGATCGTGGGCGAGTATTGCTAGGAGGACCGGCGATTGAAAGATCCAAAGAGACCGCGCATGGCAGAAGTCAGACCCAAGGTGGCAGCCCTGTCGATGATCGCCGCAATGGCGGTGATCGGGCTGATCGACAATCTCTTCGTCGCCCTGTCAGGCAAGATCGGCCTGTGGCAGTTCCATGCCGCGCGGTCGGCCCTGGCGATTGCGCTGCTGGTGGTGGTTTCACTGTTTCTGGGGCGTCGATTGCGGCCGCGCAGTGTTGGCGCGGTTGCCATCCGGTCGGGGCTGATCGCGGCGTCGATGGTGATCTATTTCGGCAGCCTTGGCTTTCTGCCCATCGCACAGGTGGCGGCAGGCCTGTTCACGGCGCCGATCTTCGTTCTGGTGATCTCCTGGGCGTTCCTCGGGCGCGGGATCGGCCCGCGCCGGGTGCTGGCGGTTGCGGTGGGCTTTACCGGCATCATCGTGACGCTGCGCCCCGCGGGCGGAGACCTCGGCCTGCTCAGCCTGGCGCCGGTGCTGGCCGGGCTGCTGTACGGGCTGGGCAACCTGGCAACGCGCGAACTTTGCGCCGACGAAAGCGTGCTGATCCTCGTCTGCGGCGGGCTGGTCGGGCTGGGGCTGATCGGGGCGGCGGTCAGCCTGACGCTGACGCTGCTGCTGCCGGGGCTGGCGGTCGAAGATGCCTTCCTGTTGCGGCCCTGGACATGGCCGGACGCTGTGACATGGGCGTGGATCTGCGTGCAGGTGGTCGGGGTGCTGGTGGGGGTCGGGCTGCTGACCCGTGCCTATGCCATGGCCGAGGCATCCTCGGTCGCCGTGTTCGAATACACGTTCCTCGTGTTTGCCGCGGTCTGGGCCTTTGTGCTGCGTGGCGAGATCCCGACACTCGTGTCGTTGGCAGGCATGGCCCTGATCGCCGGGGGCGGCGCGATCCTGGCCCTGCGGCCCCAGACCGGGCCGCCGGCGGCGTCGCCGGGCCCGCATCTGCCGGGCGGCAGGGCATGATCATCTCGCCGGGGCGCGGCTATGTCTTCGTGCATATCCCCAAGACCGGCGGCACCGCGCTGAGCCTGGCGCTCGAGGCCCGGGCGATGGCCGATGACATCCTGATCGGCGACACGCCCAAGGCACGGGCCCGGCGGCGACGGCTGAAAGGGGCAAAAACGGCGGGGCGGCTGTGGAAGCATTCGCGGCTGGACGACATCGTCGGGCTGGTCAGCGCAAACGAAATCAGCCGGCTGCGGGTGTTCACGCTGGTGCGCAATCCCTGGGACCGGGTGGTCAGCTACTACCACTGGCTGCGGGTTCAGCAGTTTGATCACCCGGCGGTGACGCTGGCGCGAACCACCGATTTCGAAGGCTTCCTGCGCGCACCGCTGACGGTGGCGACCCTGGGGGCCGAGACCTTTGGCAGCTATGTGACCCTGAACGGCACCGAACGCCCCGCCGATTTCGTGCGCCTGGAACATTTCAAGGACGATATCGCGCCGGTCGAACGGCATCTGGGGTTCGCCCTGACCCCACTTGAACGGTCGAACGCCTCGGACCGGCACCGCGATTTCCGCCGATACTACAGCGACGAAACCGCCCGACTTGTCGCCAACTACTGCGCCCGCGACATCCGGCGCTTTGGCTATGAATTCGACGCCCCCGCGGCATAGACTTCTTTGGCTGGAAAATACCTTGGGGGGCGCGGGGGGCAACGCCCCCCGCCCTGCGCGCCGCCAAGGGCGGCGCAATCCGTTCAACTATGGCATTTCGCGTTAAACCTGAATCGCCCAACGCTGAAGGGGGCTCTGCCCCCGTCCACGGGCTGACGCCCGCGGACTCCCCCGGGATATTTGGCCAAGATGATGCTCAGGCGGCGTCGGCCATCGGGGCGAAGCGAGTGTAAAAGCTGTCGCCTGCCGCGGCCATTTCGCGCAAGAGCGCCGGCGCGGCGAAGCGGTCGCCGTGGCCGGCCGCGAGGCCGTCGCAGATTTCGACGGCGCGGGCGGCGCCAAGGATGTCGAGCCACGAGAACGGTCCGCCCGACCATGGCGCGAAGCCCCACCCGAGGATGGCGCCGACATCGCCTTCGCGTATGTCGGTCAGCACGCCGTCTTCCAGGGCACGCACCGCTTCGAGCGCCTGCACCATCATCAGCCGGTGCTGGACCGTGGTCAGATTGGGCTGTTCGGCCTTCTGGGGGTAGGTGTCGGCGAGGTCGGGCCAGAGCCCGGCGCGCTTGCCCTTGTCGTCATAGGCATAAAAGCCGGCGCCGGTCTTGCGGCCCAGCCGGCCCTGGTCGGCCATCCAGAAGATGACGTCGTCGACCGCGCCGTCAGGATAGTCGTCGCCCATGGCGGCCCGGGTGGCCTTGGCGATCTTGACGCCAAGGTCGATCGAGGTTTCGTCGACCACCTGCAGCGGGCCCACCGGGAAGCCGGCCATCTGGGCGGCATGTTCGATCAGGACCGGGTTGACCCCTTCGCCGACCATGCGGATGCCTTCGTTGATATAGGGAATGATGCAGCGGTTGGCGTAGAAGAAGCGCGCGTCATTGACCACGATGGGGGTCTTGCGGATCTGGCGCACGAAATCCAGCGCCTTGGCTACGGCGCGGTCGCCGGTTTTCGCGCCCTTGATGATTTCGACCAGCATCATCCTGTCGACGGGCGAAAAGAAATGTATGCCGATGAATTGTTCGGGGCGCTGGCTGGCGCCGGCAAGTTCGGTGATCGGCAGGGTTGAGGTGTTGGTGGCGAATATGGCGGTGTCGGGGATGACGGCCTCGGTCAGACCGGTGACCCGGGCCTTGATGGCGGGGTCTTCGAAAACGGCCTCGACGATCAGGTCGCAGCCGGCCAGATCGCCATAATCGCTGGTGGTCGCGATGCGGGCCAGAACGGCGGCCTTCTTGTCCTCGGTCACCTTCTTGCGCCTGATCCCCTTGTCGAGGATGCCGGCCGAATAGGCCTTGCCCTTTTCGGCCGCTTCGATCGACTGGTCGAGCAGGACGACATCGATGCCGGCGCTGGCGCTGACATGGGCGATGCCCGCGCCCATCATGCCGGCCCCGAGAATGCCGACCTTTTTCACGGTTTCATCGCCGACGGCGGGGCGGTTGGCGCCCTTTTCCAGCGCCTGTTTCGACAGGAAGAGAGACCGGATCATGGCGCTGGACGAGGGGTCCATCAGCACGTTGACAAACCAGCGCGCCTCGATCCTCAGCGCGGTGTCAAAGGGCACCAGCGCGCCTTCGTAGATTGCCGACAACAGCGCCCTGGCAGCCGGGTAGACGCCCTTGGTCTTGCCGTTGATCATGGCGCTGGCGCCGACGAAGGTCATGTAACCGGCGGGGTGATAGGGTGCGCCGCCAGGCATTTTCCAGCCCTTCTGGTCCCATGGCTTGACGATGTCGGCGTCGGTGGCCGACAACACCCAGTCTTTCGCCCGGGCAACCAGATCGGCCGCGGGCACGATTTCGTCCACCAGTTGCGCCGACCTGGCGGCGCGCGGGGCCAGCATCTTGCCTTCCAGCAGCACCGGCGCCGCCGCCATGGCCCCGACCATGCGGCTGTAGCGGGTGGTGCCGCCGGCGCCGGGGAAGATGCCCAGCAGGATCTCGGGCAGGCCGATGCGGGCCTTTTCGCGGTCGGTCATGAACCGGCGGTGGCAGGCCAGTGCCATTTCGGTGCCGATCCCGGCACAGGTGCCGTTGATGGCGCAGGCAATGGGTTTGCCGCCCTTGTTCTTGTCATCCATGCCGGCGCGTTCGATACGCCGCAGCAACCGGTGGGCATTCATGGTGAAATCGAACAGGCCCTGCGCCGGGTTGTCGCCCGAGCTTTCACGGATTGTGGCCAGCACGTTCAGGTCCATGCCGCCGGCAAACTCGCTTTTGCCCGAGGTCAGGACGATGCCTTTCACCGCATCGTCGGCCAGCGCCTGTTCCAGCAGCGCTTCGAATTCCTGCGTGCCTTGAAGCGTCAGGACATTCATCGACTTGCCGTCGAGGTCCCAGGTGATGACGGCGACGCCATCATCGTCGCGGGTCATGGTGAATTGGGTCATTTGCGGTCTCCCTTCCGGGTGCGATATTTGTTTCGTGTCAGGCGGCGGCAGGGCCGCGGTCAGCCGCCGCCGTCGGAAAAGGGGCGACCGTCTTCGTGAAAGAAGCGCGGGCCGCCCTGGCCGAGAACGACCTTGAGCCCGTGGTCGGGATAATGCGCGACCTCGCCGTCGATGCTGGTGCCCACCACCAGAAAGCGCGCTTCGCTGTCCGAGCGGTTGACCATGTGGTGGCCGTTGGCCTGGCCGGCCGGAAAGGCGGCGCAGTCGCCCGAGCGCATGGGGTGTTCGCCGTCCTCGTCCACCAGCAGCATTTCGCCCTGGGTCACGATGAGGAACTCGTCCTCGCGTTCGTGCCAGTGCCGGGCCGAAGCGGCGGCGCCGGGCTGCAGGATGATCATGTTCACGCCGTATTGGGTAAGGCCAGCGGCCTCGCCCAGTTTGCGCGAACTGCGCCCCGCGACCAGCGCCGCCATGGGGGCGGGATAGATAGTGCCGGTTCGC
The DNA here is from genome assembly GCA_964472855.1 of uncultured Rhodobacterales bacterium. Lineage (GTDB taxonomy): Bacteria > Pseudomonadota > Alphaproteobacteria > Rhodobacterales > Rhodobacteraceae > Tranquillimonas. Next base: position 22,617 of record CAYYMJ010000018.1, read on the forward strand.
AGCGGCGCGCTGTCGGGGTCGATAACCGGCATCAGACCCGCTCGATGATCGTGGCCGCGCCCATGCCCGACGCGATGCACAGCGTGGCGAGGCCGACTTCCTTGTCCTGACGCTCTAACTCGTCGAGCACGGTGCCGATGATCATCGCACCGGTGGCGCCCAGCGGGTGGCCCATGGCGATGGCGCCGCCGTTGACGTTGACCCTGTCGTGATCGACGTCAAAGGCCTGCATGAAACGCAGGACCACGCTGGCGAAGGCTTCGTTAACCTCGAACAGGTCGATGTCGCCGATGTCCATGCCGCTGTCGGCAAGGATTTTCCGGGTCACCGGCACCGGGCCGGTCAGCATGATGGTGGGGTCGGTGCCGATCTTGGCCGTGGCCCGGATGCGGGCGCGGGGTTTCAGCCCGCGGGCTTCGCCGAAGGCCTTGTTGCCGACCAGGATCGCGGCCGAGCCGTCGACGATGCCGGAGCTGTTGCCAGCATGGTGAATGTGGTTGATACGCTCGATTTCGGGGTATTTCATCAGCGCCACCGCGTCGAAACCCGGCATGACCTCGCCCATTTCCCTGAACGACGGGTTCAGCGCGCCCAGCGTCTGCATGTCGGTCTGGGGGCGCATGTATTCGTCATGGTCAAGGATGCTGAGGCCGTTGCGGTCCTTGATGGGAACGATCGTCCTGGCGAAGCGGCCATCGTCCCAGGCGGCCTTGGCGCGCTGCTGGCTGGTCACCGCCAGCGCGTCGGCGTCGTCGCGCGAGATGCCGTATTTGGTGGCAATAAGATCGGCCGAAATGCCCTGCGGCACGAAATAGGTCTGCATGGCGATCGACGGATCGACAGCAATCGCCGCACCGTCCGACCCCATGGGAACGCGGCCCATCATCTCGACCCCGCCGGCGATATAGGCCTCGCCAGCCCCGCCGCGCACCTGATTGGCGGCGACATTGACGGCCTCGAGCCCGCTGGCGCAAAAACGGTTCACCGCCAGCCCTGGAATGGATTCGTCCAGCTTCGAGGCCAGAACGGCGGTGCGCGCCAGGCAGCCGCCCTGTTCGCCCACCTGGGTAACGTTGCCCCAGATCACGTCTTCGACGGCATGGCCTTCCAGCCCGTTGCGGTCGGCGATGGCATTGAGCATCTCGGCCGACAGCCGTGCGGCCGTCACCTCGTGCAGGGAACCGTCCTTGCGGCCCTTGCCGCGGGGGCTGCGAACGGCGTCGTAGATGTAAGCCTCGGTCATGTGCGTCTCCTCACGCGCGGTCCGACGGTTTGCCGGGCATCAGGTCATAGGGGTGCTTCCAGCCGGGCAGGCCGGAAATCTGGTCGAGCCACCGGTCGATATTCGGCCAGTCGGCACGGGAAAAGCCGAATGGCTCGGGGTAATAGAGATAGCCGCAGCAGGAAAAATCGGCGTTGGTGGGGCCGTCGCCGACAATCCAGTCGCGGGTCGCAAGATGGGCATCGAGGGTCTGGTAGGCGCCCTTCAGCCGGCCTTGCTGCCATGCGATCACCTCGGCCGGGCGCTTTTCCGGCGGCAGGAAATTCGTCAGGAACCGGGTGACGCCGGCGGCGGAACTGAGCTTGTGGTTGTCCCAGAGCACCCAGCGCAGCACCTCGCGGGCCTCGGCAGGGGACGCGCCGCCGAAGCGGCCACTTTTCTCGCTGATCCAGCTCTGGATCGCGCCTGACTGGGTGACAGTCTCACCCCCGGCCACCAGCGCAGGGGCTTCGCCCATCTCGTTGATGGCGCGAAAGGCATCGCCCCGGGTTTCGCCGTTGAAGAAATCGACGAAGACTGGCTGCCAGCCGAGGCCCGACAATTCCAGCGGCAGGGCCGCCTTGTAGCTGTTGCCGGATTCTCCGAAGCAATAGAGCCTGATCGTCATGCTTGCGCCTCCTTCGGCGTCGCGACAGCGGGGGTTTCGCACCCCCGCGCCCCCGCGGGATATTTTGGCCAGGATGATGGGTCCAAGTAACCCGATATTAAGGTTAATCGCCCAATCTTGATATTGCGGAACAGGCTGGGAAGCCGATGGCCGTCCAAGGTGATGGCGCCCCGCCTGTCGAGAAGAGATCGGAGCAGGCGGGGCGTTTTCCCATCATCTTGGTGAAAATATCCCCGCCGGAGGCATCCGACGTCGGCCAGTTGCCGGGGGCTCATGGCTTTGGCGCCTTGCACCTGCCACCTAGGGTCCTGCGCCTCACCGGCTGATCGTTGACGGCCGTGGGGGCGCAGGCCGGGCACCGGGGTATGCGGGCGCGGGCCGGGCACCGGGGTGTGCGGGCGCGGGCAGGCATCTCTCAGAACGCCTCTTCCGCCAGTTTCATGACAGGCTTTGCTCCGCTTTCGATGCGGGATTTCAACATCGAGGTCGCGGGCAGTTGGCGGGTCATGTAGTAATGGCCGGTGGCCAGCTTGGCCTCGTAAAAGGCCGGGTCAGAGCTGCCGGCGGCGAGCGCCGACCGGGCAGCCCGCGCCATGCGGGCCCACATGAGCCCAAGGCAGACATGGCCGAAGAGATGCATGAAGTCATAGCTGCCGGCCAGGGCGTTGTTGGGGTTCTTCATGCCTTCGGCCACGAAATACATCGCGGCCGCCTGCAGATCCTTTGACGCGGTTTTCAGCGGGTCGAGGAAGTCCGATTTCAGTTCGGTGTCGGCTTCGTTGTCCTTGATGAAATCCTTGATGTGCTGGATGAAGCCCATCATGGTCTTGCCGCCGTTCATCGGCAGCTTGCGGCCCACGAGGTCGATGGACTGGATGCCGTTGGTGCCTTCGTAGATCATGGTGATGCGGGCGTCGCGGACGAATTGTTCCAGACCCCATTCGCGGATAAAGCCGGCGCCGCCCAGGGTTTGCTGTGCCATGACCGCCGCTTCGTATCCCTTGTCGGTCAGGAAGCCCTTGACCACCGGGGTCAGCAGCGACACCAGCGCTTCGGCTTCGGCATCTTCGGACCGGTGCGCGCGGTCGATCAGTTCCGAGCTCCAGAAAGTGAAGGCGCGGGCGGCCTCGACAAAGCTTTTCTGGTGCAGCAGGCCGCGGCGCACGTCGGCATGGGCGATGATCGGGTCGGCGGGGCCGTCGGGGTTGGCGGCGCCGGTGACTTCGCGCCCCTGCAGGCGGTCGCGGGCAAAGTCGCGGGCATTCTGATAGGCGACGGCTGCCATGGCATAGCCCTGCAGTCCGACGCCGATGCGCGCTTCGTTCATCATGGTGAACATCGCGCGCATGCCCTTGTGTGCCTCGCCCACCAGAAAGCCCCGGGCCGCGTCGTAGTTCATCACGCAGGTGGCGTTGCCGTGGATGCCCATCTTTTCTTCCAGCCCGCCGCAGGACACGCCGTTGCGCTGGCCGGGGTTGCCGGCGTCGTCGGGCAGGAATTTCGGCACGATGAACAGGGAAATGCCCTTCACGCCGTCAGGGCCGCCGGGGATTCTGGCCAGCACCAGGTGGATGATATTGTCGCTCAGGTCATGTTCGCCGGCCGAGATAAAGATCTTCTGGCCGCTGATCAGATAGCTGCCATCGTCCTGCGGTTCGGCCTTGGTCCGGATCAGGCCCAGATCGGTGCCACAGTGCGGCTCGGTCAGGTTCATGGTGCCGGTCCACTGCCCGTCGATCATTTTCGGCAGGTAGGTGGCTTTCTGGTCGTCGCTGCCATGGGCATGAATCGCCGAGGCGGCGCCATGGGTCAGGCCCTGGTACATGTTGAAGGCCATGTTGGCCGACACGAACATCTCGCCCACCGCCGAGCCGACCAGATAGGGCATGCCCTGTCCGCCATAGTCGGGGTCGGCGTCCAGCCCCATCCAGCCGCCGGCGCGCATCTGGTCGTAGGCGTCCTTGAACCCGGTGGGGGTGCGCACCACGCCATTTTCCAGTTGGCAGCCCTCGCGGTCGCCGACCGGGTTCAGCGGGGCCAGCACGTTTTCGGCCAGCTTGCCGGCCTCGTCCAGGATCGCCTTGGTCATTTCGGCATCCATATCGGCATAGCCGGGAACGTCGCTGTGGCTGATGTTCTGGACCTCATGCAGCAGAAACTGCATGTCGCGGACGGGGGCGCTGTAGTGAGGCATGGGTGTTTTCCTATTCGGCCGCTTCGGACCGGTCGAGCGAAGACAAAAGCTCTTCACCCCAGTTAATCTGTTCGGTCAGGTCGGCAATGGTTTCTTCCAGTTCTTCACGACGTTGTTCGAAATCGGCCAGGCGCAGCTTGGCGATTTCCAGCGTGCGCTCGACCTGCAGCGCCTTGCCATGTTCGATGTCGTAAAGATCCAGAAGCTGGCGCAGTTCTTCCAGGCTGAAGCCAAAGCGCTTGCCGTGCAGGATGAGTTTCAGCCGCGCACGATCGCGGCGGGTGAACAGCCGTTTCTGCCCTTCGCGGACAGGAAAAAGCAGTTCCTTGGATTCATAAAAGCGCAGCGTGCGCGGCGTGACGTTATAGGCGTCACACATTTCCCTGATGGTCAGCAATTTCTCGTTCACCGGACTTCCCCGCCTGGGCGGAGCCCCTTTTTGTTGCGAGTGCGGTGACTATATTGCGTTGTTGACGTTGACGTAACCGATACGTTGCGTCACGCAGAGCGGGGCTCGGCCGTGGCCAGGTCGCGCGCGACATTTTCGCGGGTCTGCTGCAGTTCCGCGATGGCGCTTTCCAGCGTCTGCATCTCTTGGGTCAGGCTGACGATCTGGCGGTCGGCCTGCTTGACCAGTTCTTCCATCTGGGCGCGGCTGCCCTCGTTGTCATAGATCATCAGCCACTGGCGGATTTCCTCGAGGCTAAAGCCCCAGCGGCGCCCGCGCAGAATCAGCGTCATGCGGGCGATTTCGCGGTTGCCGTAAAAGCGCGAGCGCCCTTCCTTCTCTGGGTCGAGAAGCTCGATATATTCGTAATATCGCAGGGTGCGCGGGGTCACGTCAAAGCGCGCGCACATCTCTTTGAACGTCAGTCTCGTATCGGGCATGGCCACGTCTCCCGCGCGCAAACTAATGCGCTGACGCGGCGTGATCAATGACTTAGGGCCAAAAAATTGACCGGACGGTATAATTGCTAATTCAGGAAGCCCGGCGCCAAGAAAAAGAAACCATAGGCGACGATCAGGGCGGGAACCGAGGAATACAGCGTGGCGGCCACGGCGGCGCGCGGGTTCAGCGCGATGGCCGGGAACAGGGCATCGCCGTCGTTGGAAATGGCATTTCCGATCAGCGCTGAAAAGGGGATGATGCCGTTGACGTAAAGCGTCGTGACCAGAACCTGCGGCCCGCATCCGGGGATGAAACCGATCAGGATCGCCACCAGCGGCACCACCGGATAGACGGCGTTGAAGGCGGCGGCGATGTCCAGGCCTGAAAAGGCGGCCAGATAGTCATAGGCCAGGTAGGCGCCGATGACCCAGACCGAGATGAAGGCGGTTTCCTCGGTCATGCGTGTCGGCGGCGAATCGGCCGCGCTGGTCATGGCCTTCAGCGGCGAGGTGGCCCAGGTGAACAGCCCCAGAACCGTGCCGGCCATGGCAAGCCACACCACCGGCACGCCCAGCAGGGTGTCGATCGTGACCTGTCCGATCTGGGCGCCACCCACCACAAGGCCGGGAATGACCAGCAGCAGATAGGCCAGATCGCGGGGGCGGGTCTTGCCGATCAGCGGCGCAAGATCGCATTGCTGGCCGACCTCGGCGCGGAACTCGATTCTGTTGAAGCGGTTGACCAGCCAGCCTGACAGGATGCCCACCACGAACCCCATCGGCAGCACGACCATCGCGGCGTCGGGCCGGGTGGCGATCAGCAGGAAGGCCGCGTCGCCCATGGTGGCGGTCAGCGTGGCAACCACGGCGCCAAAGCCGACATTGCCCGACGAATAGGCCGCCACGACCACCACGGCACCGCCGCACCCGGGCGTGGCGCCCATCAGCGCCGCCAGCGGCACCTGCAGGGACCGGGAATGTTTCAGGGCATGGCCGATGTCAAAGCGGAACACCCGCTCGGCCCCGTAGAACAGCATCAGCGTCGCCGCGACAAACACCGAAACCTGGGTATAGGCGTCGGTCATCAGTTGCCGGGTGAGATGGCCCAGTTCGCCCGGCGCGGCGGCCAGCGCGAGGAAAGCCAGCGCCACCCACAGCCGGCGGCGGCGGAACGGGCCCAGCCAGTCGGCGGCCAGCGGAAGGGTGTCGATCTGGGGTGCAGCGCTGTGCATGGGGACCTTCTTGCATATGCGAGTAATTCTCAATCGCACGTATTACCACTTGCCGCCGAATTATCAAGGGGCAATATCGCGGGAACCAAGGCGAAGGGGCGACCAAGTGGACGAGCGCATGGCAGAAATGGCCGGGCAATTCATCGATGCCTTGCCCCATTGCAAGGCGCTGGGCATGGCGCTGGTCGACATCGGCGACGGCACGGCCGAGATCACCATGCCCTATGACTCGGCGCTGATCGGCGACCCGGAAACCGGGGTCATCCATGGCGGGGTGGTGTCGACGCTGATGGACACCTGCTGCGGCGCCGCCGTGATGTCGCACCCCGGCGGCGCGGTGGGCACCGCGACGCTGGATCTGCGGATCGACTATATGCGGTCGGCCACGCCGGGGCAGGCCCTGCGCGCCCATGCCGAATGTTATCATGTCACGCGCACGGTGGCCTTCGTGCGGGCCTGGGCCAGCGATGACGACCCTGACAACCATGTCGCCAAGGCCAGCGGCGCCTTCACGGTGGAACGCCCGGGGCGACGCGCATGAGCCGGCGGCCCCGCGCGCGCCCCGAGCCGGTGCAGGTGGTCAAGCAGCGGCGCGACGCCGCGCTGGCGGCCCTGGTGTCCGGCGTGCCCTATATCCAGTTCCTGGGCATCAGTTTCGAGCGCCGCGGCGACGAACTGACCGCCAACCTGGCCTTTGACGAAAAGCTTATCGGCAACCCGATGCTGCCGGCGCTGCATGGCGGCGTCACGGCGGCCTTTCTTGAGGTGACGGCGATCATCGAGCTTGGCTGGTCGCTGATCTGGGACGAGGTCGAGGCCGGCGCCGGCGCGCTGCCTGCCACCATGCGGTTGCCCAAGACCATTGATTTCACGGTCGATTACCTGCGGTCGGGCCTGCCGCGCGATGCCTACGCGCGCGCGCGGCTAAACCGGTCGGGGCGGCGCTATGCCTCGGTGCATGTCGAGGCCTGGCAGGACAATCGCGCCCGCATCTTTGCGCAGGCGACCGGGCATTTCCTGATGCCGGCGCGCGATGAATGAAACCGCCGCCGCCGCGCGGCCGCTGACGCACAGGCGGGTGCTGGCCATCGCGGTGCCCATCGTCATTTCAAACGCGACCGTGCCGATTCTGGGCATCGTTGACACCGCGGTAGTGGGCCAGCTGGGCGCGGCGGCACCGATCGGGGCGGTAGGTATCGGGGCGATCATCCTGACGGCGATCTACTGGCTGTTCGGCTTTCTGCGCATGGGCACCGTTGGCCTGACCAGCCAGGCGCTGGGCGCCGGGCGCGTGGCCGAGGCCGACGCCATGCTGTCGCGGGCGCTGCTGATCGGGGCGGTCGGCGGCGCGGTGGTGATCGTTTTGCAGGTGCCGCTGTTCTGGCTGGCGTTCATGGCGTCGCCGGCCAGCAACGGGGTCGAGTCGCTGGCCCGCGAATACATGACCATCCGCGTCTGGTCGGCCCCGGCGGCGATTGCGATCTTCGGCATCAACGGCTGGCTGATCGCCCATGAACGCACCCGGTCGGTGCTGGTCATCCAGCTGTGGATGAACGGGCTGAACATCGTGCTGGATCTGTGGTTCGTGCTGGGGCTGGGCTGGGGCGTCGGCGGCGTGGCCGTGGCGACATTCTGGGCCGAGTGGTCGGGTCTGGCGCTGGCGCTGTGGCTGTGCCGCGGCGCCTTTCGCCGCGCGGGGTGGCGCGACGCTGCGCGGGTGTTCGACCGCCTGGCGCTGGGAAAAATGTTCCGGGTCAACCTGGATATCCTGATCCGGTCGGTCATGATCGAGAGCGTCTTCGTGTCCTTTCTGTTCTTCAGCGCCCGTTTCGGAGACGTGCCGCTGGCGGCCAACCAGATCCTGCTGCAGTTCCTGCATATCACCGCCTATGCGCTGGACGGATTTGCCTTTGCCGCCGAGTCTCTGGTGGGCAATGCCATTGGCCGGCAATCGGTGGCGCGGGTGCGGCGGTCGTCGGTGCTGACCTCGGTCTGGGGCCTGGGGTCGGGGCTGGTGCTGGCGGCGTTGTTCGCGCTGGCGGGCGGGCTGATCATCGACATCATGACCACGGCCCCGGACGTGCGGGCCGAGGCGCGCAGTTATCTGGTGTGGATGGTGCTGGCGCCGCTGCTGGGCGGCCCGGCCTGGATGCTGGACGGCATCTTCATCGGTGCGACCCGCACCCGCGACATGCGCAACATGATGGTGCTGTCGGCGGCGGCCTATTTCGCGCTGGTGCTGCCGCTGATGCCGGTCTGGGGCAATCACGGGCTGTGGTTCGCCGTGCAGATCAGTTTCGTGGCGCGCACGATCTTGCTGGGCCTGCGATACAGGGCGCTGGAAGCTTCGGCGCGGGCCAGCTGACCCTGGACCCCGGGGGGCCAGCCCCCCGGACCCCCCCGGGATATTTCACGACAGAAGTAGACCGCTCAGAGAATGGCGCGCACGGCCTCGGGCGGGCGGCCGATGGCGGCGCGGTCGCCGTTGATGACGATGGGACGCTGGATCAGGATCGGGCAGGCGGCCATGGCGGCGACAAGGTCGGCGTCGTCGCTGTCGGCGGTCAGGCCGCGATTGCGGAAGGCTGGCTCGGCCCGGCGCATGATGGCGAGGGGCGGGCGGTTCAGGGCGCGCAGGACGGCGCGGATCTGGGCCGCGTCGGGCGGGTCCTGCAGGTAGAGGCGGATGCGCGGCGCAAGGCCCTGTTGTTCCAGAAGGGCAAGCGTGGCCCGGGATTTCGTGCATCGCGGGTGGTGCCAGATCGTGATCATGCAAGTTCTTCCTGCCGCCGGCCTACGGCAGCGGCCACGGTTTCATGGCCTTTTGCGGCCAGCAGCCTGTCGAGGTCGCGGGCGATGCGGGCGGCAAGGGACACGCCCTGGAACACCATCGCGGTGTAGAATTGCACCGCCGAGGCCCCGGCCTCGATCTTGGTCAGGGCGTCGCGGGCGCTGGCGATGCCGCCGACGCCGATCAGCGGCAGGTCGGTCATCTGGGCCAGTTGCGCCAGCACGCGGGTCGAGCGGTCGAAGAGGGGGCGGCCCGACAGGCCGCCGGCCTCGCCGGTGGCGGGGCCGGTCAGACCGCCGCGGTCGAGGGTGGTGTTGGTGGCGATGATGCCGTCGATGCCGCTGTCGCTGGCGACGCTGGCGATGTCGGCAAGCTCGGCGCGGTCGAGGTCGGGCGCGATCTTCAGGAACAGCGGCAGCGGGCGGGGCAGGTCGGCGCGCGCGGCCAGCACGGTGTCAAGCAGCGCGGCCAGCGCCGCCGCGCCCTGCAGGTCGCGCAGCCTTTCGGTGTTGGGCGAGCTGACATTGACGGTGGCAAAGTCGACATGCGGGCCGGCCACCTGCAGGACGCGGGCGAAATCGCCGGCCCGGTCGCTGCTGTCCTTGTTGGCGCCCAGGTTCAGGCCCCGGGGCACCGCTGTGGCGGTTTGGGCCAGCCGCGCGGCGATGGCGCTGGCCCCGTCGTTGTTGAAGCCAAAGCGGTTGATGGCCGCGCGGTCGGCGTCGAGCCGGAACAGCCGCGGGCGCGGGTTGCCGGGCTGGGGCCGGGGGGTGGCGGCCCCGACCTCGACAAAGCCGAAACCGGCCCGGCCAAGCGGCGCCAGCGCGGTGGCATTCTTGTCAAAGCCCGCCGCCAGCCCCACCGGGTTGGGCAGCGCAAGGCCGGCGACCGACGTTGCCAGCCGGTTCGATGTGACGGGTCCGGGCAGCGGGACCAGCCCCAGGCGCAGGGCCTTAAGGGCCAGCCCGTGGGCGGTTTCGGGGTCGACACCGTGCAGGGCAAGCAGGCCCGCACGTTCCAGAAGTGTCACGACCAGCCTTCGGGCAGAAGATGCAGGCTGCCGTCCCAGCCGATATCGTGGGTGGCCAGCACGTCCGTGGCCAGCAGTTCGCGGTAGAGATGCGGGAACAGCTGGCCGCCGCGCGACGGCTCCCACAGCAGGTGGGGGGCCATGACGGCGTCGTCGCAGGCCAGCAGCTTGAGTTCAGGCGCGTCGGCGAAATGCAGGGCCAGGGTTCCGCGCAGCTGGCTGGCGGTCGAGAAATGGACGAAGCCGTCCTGAATGTCGATCGGGGCGCCGGGGGTCTGTCCCGTTGCGTCAAACGCGGCCCATTCCTCGGGGCGGAACACCTTGAAGATTGCCATGCATGCGGGATGCCGTGCAGGATGACCGTCGTCAAGCGTCAATACTGGCACGGGGGCAGACAATCCCGGCCGGGCGCGCGTTTGGACGGCGCCTTTGGGGGGATGTGCCCGGCGCCGGAGCGACATAAATGATCAGGGAGTTGCCTTATGACCGTCCGTCTATTTGCCACGGCCGTTGCAGCGGTGTTTGCCGCCGGCACGGCCAGCGCGGATTACACACTGACTGTTCTGCACACGAACGACTTTCATGCCCGTTTCGAGCCCATTTCGAAATATGACAGCGGCTGCTCGGAAGAGAAAAACCTGGAAGGCGACTGTTTCGGCGGTTCGGCCCGCCTGATGACGGCGGTTGATGCGGCCAAGGGCCGGTCCGACAACTGGATCCTCGTGGATGGCGGCGATCAGTTCCAGGGCACGCTGTTTTACACCTATTACAAGGGTGCGCTGGCGGCCGAGATGATGAACCAGATGGGCTATACCGCGATGACCGTGGGCAACCACGAATTCGACGACGGCCCCGAAGTTCTGCGCGGATTCGTCAACAGCGTGGATTTCCCGGTGCTGATGTCAAATGCCGACATCTCGGGCGAGGCGTTGCTGAGCGGCGCGATCCAGAAGAGTGTTGTCATCGAGCGGGCCGGCGAAAAGCTGGGCCTGATCGGCCTGACCGCGCAGGACACTGACGAGCTGTCCAGCCCGGGTGACAACGTGATCTTCACCGATCCCGCTGACGCGGTGCAGGGCGAGGTTGACCGGCTGGAAGCCATGGGCGTGAACAAGATCATCGTGCTCAGCCATTCGGGCATGGCCGTCGATACACGCGTCGCGTCTGAAACCACCGGTGTCGACGTTATCGTCGGCGGGCATGACAACACCTATCTGTCGAACGTGTCTGACCGGGCCAAGGGCCCCTATCCCACCATGGTGGGGTCGACCGCGATCGTTCAGGCCTATGCCTATGGCAAGTTCCTGGGCGAGCTGAACGTGGTCTTCAACGACGCGGGCGAGATCGTTTCGGCCACCGGCGAGCCGATCACGCTGGACGCCGGGGTTGCCGAAGATGCGGCCACCAAGGCGCGGATCGCCGAAGCGGCCCAGCCGCTGGAAGGGATCCGCAACGAGGTTGTGGCCTCGGCCGGCGAGGTGATCATCGGCGACCGCAGTGTCTGCCGGGCGATGGAATGCGCGATGGGCAACCTTGTGGCCGACGCCATGCTTGACCGTGTCATGGATCAGGGCATCCAGATCGCCATTCAGAACGGCGGGGGCCTGCGCGCCTCGATCGATGCCGGCGACGTGACCATGGGCGAAGTGCTGACGGTGCTGCCGTTCCAGAACACGCTGTCGACCTTCCATGTCACCGGCCAGACGATCATCGACGCGCTGGAAAACGGTGTCAGCCAGGTCGAAGACGGTGCCGGGCGCTTCCCGCAGGTTGCCGGCATGAGCTTTGCCGCCAATCTGTCGGCCGAGCCTGGATCGCGCGTCAGCGACGTCATGGTCGGCGGCGCGGCCATCGATCCGGCGGCAACCTACGGCGTGGTTTCGAACAACTATGTTCGCAACGGCGGCGACGGCTACAAGATGTTCCGCGACGCGACGCATGCCTATGATTTCGGGCCGGACCTGGCCGATGTCACGGCGGAATACATGGCCGCACATGCGCCCTATCAGCCCTATACCGACGGGCGCATCACGGTGTCTGAATAATCACCGTCCGGGCCGCTTTGCGGCGGCCCGGAAAAGGCTTTCTCTTCGGCCGCACGCTGGGGTAGCAATCCCCATGTGCGGCCGATTTGCCATCACCCTTCCGCCCGACGCGGTGTCGGCCCTGTTCGACGCCCTTCCCGACAACGACCTGCCGGACGTGCCGAATTACAACGTCTGCCCGACCAACCAGGTGCAGGTTGTCACGTCGGGCGGCGGCGGACGGCAGTTGCGGTCCATGCGCTGGGGTCTGATCCCGGGCTGGTACAAGACGCCGGCCGGCGGCCCGTTGCTGATCAACGCCCGGTCCGAGACGCTGGCGGAAAAGCCAGCCTTTCGGGCGGCGGCGCGTGAACGGCGCTGCCTGATCCCGGCGAGCGGGTTTTACGAGTGGGTCAAGGACGCCGACGACAACCGGCTGCCGTTTTACATCCATGCCGCCGACGGCGCGCCGATTGCCTTTGCCGGGCTGTGGCAGCACTGGGGGCCCGAGGGCGAGCGCCAGTCGACCTGCGCGATCGCCACCTGTGCCGCCAACCGGACCATGGCCGAGGTTCATCACAGGATGCCGGTGATCGTTGCGCCCGACGACTGGGCCCTGTGGCTGGGCGAGGCCGGGCATGGCGCCGCGCGGCTGATGCGGCCGGCGCCCGAGCCGCTGTTGGTCTTTCACCGGGTCGATCCCAGGGTGAACTCGAACCGGGCGCGGGGGGCGGAGCTGATCCAGCCGATTTGACCATCCGGTCAAAAAGAGGCCGCGCTGTGCGCGGCCTGTCCAGTCAGGGAGGATCCGTAATGCCAAACCATCGCGGCGAACATCTGAAGAAACTGCTCTGCCCCTCGCTCGGTTGCCTTCCTGGGCCGCCGAATTGTTCGCCACGAGAGCTTTCACTACGGATACCACAATAACGCCAGATTGTGGCGAACATGTGGCCAGATACCCGATATTGTTGCCTGCAAAACACAGGCGGCCGCAAATTGGCTGCGATTTGTCGCCGTCGGGCCCTGTGACGCGACCGGTTCCGGCCCGGAACCGGGCATTTTTGCCAGCGCGCGGGGCGGCGGGTTCGGGCCGTCAGGCTGACCGAGGGCACCGTTGGCGCCGCGTTGAACCGCGCGGGGCCGGCCTGACGGGGGGCGGTTGCCACCGGGGCCTTGCGGGCCGGGCGTGCTGCGGCCATGCTGACCGCCGACAGTCAGACATGAGGAACGACATGCCCAAAGGCTATATCATCGGCCATATCACCGTGACCGACCCCGAAGCGTACAAGGAATATATCGCCAGGGATACGCCGATCCTGCAGGCCCTGGGTGCGACGTTCATCGTGCGCGGCGGCACCTCGGAAACGCCGGAAGGGCAAACCCAGGACCGCCACGTGGTGATCGAATTTCCCAGTTACGAGGCGGCCCGCAACGCCTATTACGACCCCGAATATCAGGCGGTGGCCGCGATTAGGCGACAGTCGGCGGACAGCACCATTATTCTGGTCGAGGGCCACGAATAGCGGGTTCGATTTTTCGACGAAAAATCGGGCAGGGGCGCGGCCCCTCTGCGCGGTGCCCGCGCATTCACCCCGAGGTATTTTTCCAGCCAAAGAACATCGGTGCCGTCAGGTGGGCACCATCGTGCCCTGCAGGACCGCGACATGTGACCGTGCGCCGCCGTTTTCGGCCCAGACATCGGCGGCCACCACCACAAGGCGGCGGCCCTGGCGCAGGACGCGGCCTTCGGCCACAAGCCTTTCGCCGGTGGCCGGGGCGAGCAGGTTGATCTTCATCTCGGCGGTCAGAACCTCGGCGTCGTCGGCCATGCCGGTCAGGGCGGCATAGCCGGCGGCGCTGTCGCCGAGGGCAAAGGTCAGGGCGGCATGGGCAAAACCGTGCTGCTGGGTTGCCAGATCGCGGATCGGGGCGGCGATATGCACGGCGCCGGGTGCGACATGGATCACGGACGCCCCGAAGGTTTGCATCATGGCCTGGCGCGCGAAGCTTGCCGCGATCCGGTCGGTCGTTTTGTCGGTCATGCTTTTGCGCCTTCGAGCCGTGGCATGGGAAAGGCCAGCGGCCTTGTGCCGGTGATGATGCCGGTTGCCCCGGGGCCCATCAGCGATTGCAGTGCCGGATCGGTCCAGCGCAGGCCGCCGGTGTAGGTGCCGTAGGCCGGCAGGATCAGCCGGTGGTGATCGAACAGAAAGCAGGGCCGCGACACGCCCCGGGCCCGGCGCGACAGGGTGGCCTTGGGATGGTAATGGCCCGACACCTCGGCCGTGGCGCCGGGGCGGGCGGCATGGCGAAATGTCAGGCCGGCAATCTGGGCCTGTTGCCGGTGGCTGCCGCCCAGCGCCAGCGGCGCGGGGTCGTGGTTTCCGGCAATCCAGACCCAGCCGCGCCCGGCCTGCAGCGCCAGGATTTCGCCGTGGATGGCGGCGTCCAGCGCCAGCGCCGCGCCGTCATCGTCGAAACTGTCGCCAAGGCACAGCACCTGCGCCGGTGCCGTGGCGGCGATATCGGCCGACAGCCGGTTCAGCGTGTCGCGAATCTCGTAGGGTGGCAGCAGGCCGCGCCCGGTGCGGGCATAGCGTTCAGCCCGGCCAAGGTGCAGGTCCGACACCACCAGAAGCCCGGCGTCGCGATACCACAATGCGCCCGACCCGAGGGCGGCAAGCTGGCATCCGGCAAATTCGAACGGCAGTTGGTTCATGTTATGTTCGTGCCCGGATTTTGCGGCGCAGGCAAGCGCGATCAGCCGGTTGCCAGACCGGCCTCGGCCAGAACACGTTCGGATTCGGCGGCCAGCAGCCGATCGGTCGCGCCGCCCTGCAGCGATACGCGGCCCATTTCCAGAAACAGCGGCGCCGCCAGTGGTGTCACGCCGGGCGTCTGCACATGGTCGATGCGGCCGTGGGTGCGGCCGAGCATCTCTTCGATGCGGCCGAAGTCGACCAGCCCGCGCAGCGCCTCTTCGCGGGTGATCTCGAGCAGCACGTGATCGGGGTCGTATTTGCGCAGGGTGTCATAGAGGATATTCGACGAAAAGGCCGACTGGCGCCCCGATTTGCGCTGGCCCATGCTGTTGCGCTCGATCAGGCCGGCGATGACGGCCGAGGTCTTGAAGGTCTTTTTCATCACCGAATTGCCGCCCAGCCAGTTTTCGAAGTCGCGGCGCAGGTTGCCGGGCTGGAACAGGGGGGCGGGGTCGGTTACCGGGTCGAGGCTGGAGATCAGCACCGCATAGTCGGTCGACACGAAGCCCAGCGGCCCAAGGCCCATCTGTTCCATCCGCTGGGTCACCAGCAGGCCCAGCGTCTGCATGGCGTTGCGGCCGGCGAAACCGTAGACACACGTGTGGTCGTGCCCGTCATGGCCAAAGCTTTCCACCAGCAGCCGGTTGGCCCGGGGCAGGTGCGACCGGGCGCGTTGCAGGTGCAGCCAGTGGCGGGTGTGGGCCGGAAGTTCGGGCCAGTCGTTCTGGCGGAACATGGTCAGGATGCGCTGGGACAACTGGGTCGACGTGGAAAACTTGGTGCCGGCAAAGGGGCCGACCTTGGGTTTGCGCCCGGTTTCGCGGGTCACCTGGATCGACAGTTCGCGCATGGAATCGAACCGCACCACCTGTCCGGCGATCAGGAATGTGTCACCCGGGGTCAGCGAGGCGGCGAAATATTCCTCGACCTCGCCGATCGGGGCGCCGCCGCGGCCTTTCCACCGCACCTTGAC
Source organism: uncultured Rhodobacterales bacterium (assembly GCA_964472855.1). GTDB lineage: Bacteria > Pseudomonadota > Alphaproteobacteria > Rhodobacterales > Rhodobacteraceae > Tranquillimonas. The sequence continues at coordinate 38,400 of CAYYMJ010000018.1, forward strand.
GGTGTCGGTATCCTGAATGGTGCCGATGTTCATGCGAATGCGCTGGGCCGCGCGCGGGTCGCGCAACTGCCAGCGCCCGTCGTGCTGGACCAGTCGCTGATAGCGGTCATAGGCGCGCAGGGCATAGCCGCCGGTGGCCGCGAAATCGAGGCAGGCGTCGAACTGGGCCCGGGTCAGGTTGCGATAGGCCCCGGCCGAGCGAAACTCGGCCCAAAGCGCGGCTTCGTCGAAGGGCCCCGCGCAGGCGGCGATCAGGATATGCTGGCACAACACATCGCGCGGACCGGGACCGGGCGGGTCGCCGTCAAGCTCGCCCGCGCGCGCGGCTTCCAGCGCCGCGACGCATTCGACGATTTCGAACCGGTTGGCCGGCACCAGCAGCGCCTTGGACGGCGCGTTATAGCGGTGGTTGGCGCGGCCGATGCGCTGCACCAGCCGCTTGACATTCTTGGGCGCGCCGACCTGGATGATCAGGTCGACATCGCCCCAGTCGATGCCCAGATCCAGCGTGCCCGTGCAGACGATGGCCCGCAGTTCACCGCGCAGCATCGCCGCCTCGACCCGTTCACGCTGTTCCCGCGCCAGCGACCCGTGGTGGATGCCGATGGGCAGGCCGTCGTCATTGGCCAGCCAGATATTGTGAAAGAAAATCTCGGCCTGGGCGCGGGTATTGTGAAAGATCAGCGTCGTCTTGTGCTGCCGTATCTGCTGCATCACGGCGGGAATGGCGTATTTGCCGCCGCCGCCCGACCATGGCGGCGGTTCGTCGGTACGCAGCATGGCTATGTCGGGCTCGGGGCCCGGGTCGGCCTGCAGGACGGTGCAGGGGTCGGGATGGCGGGCCATGAAGGTGGCGATCAGGCCGGGGTCTTCGACCGTAGCCGACAGACCCACCCGCCGCAGGCCGGGCACCAGCGTCGACAGGCGCGCCAGCGACAGCATCAGCTGGTCGCCGCGTTTGCTTTCGGCCAGCGCGTGGATTTCGTCGACAATCACGCGCTGCAGCCCGGCAAAGGTGTGGGCCGCGTCCTGATAGCTTAGCATCAGGGCCAGCGATTCCGGGGTGGTCAGAAGGATGTGCGGCGGGTCGGCGCGCTGGCGCTTCTTGCGGGTGGCCGAGGTGTCGCCGGTGCGGTCCTCGACCCGGATCGGCAGGCCCATGTCGGCCACCGGCGTGCCAAGGTTGCGCCGGATGTCGGCGGCCAGCGCCTTGAGCGGCGAGACATAAAGCGTGTGCAGGCCTGGGGCGGGGTTGTCGGCCAGTTCGATCAGCGTCGGCAGGAAGCCGGCAAGTGTCTTGCCGCCGCCGGTGGGCGCGATCAGCAGCAGCGCGGCCTCGTCCGCGCGGGCCACCATGTCGGCCTGGTGCGGATGCACCGACCAGCCGCGCCCGCGGAACCAGTCGGCAAATCGTTCGGGAAGCGCGGCGGTTGCGCTCACGCGGCCTCGGCCCGGGCCAGCGGGCCGGGCTGTTCCCGGATCGGCAGGTGGACGATTGCCGCCAGAAGGCCAAGGGCCACCGCCGCCCACCACATGGGCATATAGCTGTGGCTGACGTCATAGATGCGCCCGCCCAGCCAGGCGCCGGTAAAGCTGCCGCTCTGATGCGACAGAAACACCAGCCCGGCCAGCGTGGACAGGAATTTCAGCCCCTGCGTGCGCGCGACAAGGCCGATGGTCAGCGGCACCGTGGCCAGCCACAACAGCCCCATGACGGCCGAGAAGATCAGCACGCTGGCTTGGGATGCCGGGGCCAGAATGAAGGCGGTGATGACAATCGCGCGGGCCAGATAGATGCTGCTGAGCACCCATTTCGACGACAGCGCCTGCCCGGCCCAGCCGGCAAAGAACGACCCCGCGATGTTGAACAGCCCGATCAGGGCCAGCGACCAGCCGCCAACCCGCGCGGCAAGGCCAAGGTCGATCACATAGGCCGGCAGATGGGTCTGGATGAAGGCGACGTGGAAACCGCAGACGAAGAAGCCGAAGAACAGGCAGACATAGCTGCGGTCGGAAAACGCCATGGCGATGGCGGCGCGGAAATCGCCCGCGCCCGACCCGGCGGCCGTGGGCCGCGACGCCCGTGCGAGAAAGATCAGAAACGGCAGGATCAGCGCAAAGCTGCCGCCGATCACGAACAGCGCCGGTTGCCAGCCGATGCCGTCGATCATCG
>CAYYMJ010000018.1:40672-44325 GCA_964472855.1 uncultured Rhodobacterales bacterium
GCCAGCGCGGTGGCGATCCGGGCGATGAAGCCCACGGCGTCAAGCGACGAATGCACATTCAGCGTGATCATGCGGCAGGGAAACTCATGCGCCATGCCGTGGGCCAGGGCCTGCTGGGCGGTCACGATCAGCGTCGTGCCCTCGGCTTCGTGAAACACCATCTGCGGTGTCAGGCCGCCGGGAACCTTGCCGCCGGGCAGCGTGGCGAACACGAACAGGTCATCGGCCAGCGTCGCCGACAAGGTGGCCAGAAGGCGGCTGAGGTCGGTCTCACCACGCATGCGCTGCTGCTCCTGTCGCGGCGGCCCGAGGGCGCCGCTATCGGACGATTTCTTCGTCGCGAACAAACATGTTGGCCCAGGCGCGGTCAATCAGGTCGGGGGTCATCTGGTAGGGGATGCCCTCGAATTCGCAGATCGAGATCATCTGGTCGATCAGGAACACCGGCTGATAGTTGGCATAGACGTTGTCGATGGTGGGATATTTGTGCTTCAGCAGATGCACCAGCGACGGCTCGTGCAGCGGCATCTTTTTCTTCTTGGCGACCAGCGCGAAGATTTTCAGAAAATCGCTCTGGCTGGGACCGTCGATCTTGATCTTGAAGAATATCCGGCGCAGCGCGGCCTGGTCGAAAATCTTGTTGGGGTGGAAGTTGGTGGAAAAGATCACCAGCGTGTCAAAGGGCACCTCGAATTTCTCGCCCGATTGCAGGGCAAGGATGTCGCGCCCCTCTTCCAGCGGCACGATCCAGCGGTTGACCAGCGCCTGCGGCGGTTCGTCCTGGCGGCCAAGGTCGTCGACGATGAAGATGCCACCGGTGGATTTCAGCTGCAGCGGGGCCTGATAGGTGCGGGCGGTCTTGTTATAGACCAGATCCAGCATGTCGAGCCGCAGCTCGCCGCCCGTGACCACCGTGGGGCGCTGGCATTTGACATAGCGCCGGTCGGAACGAACCGTGCGCCGCAGCGCGTTGGGATCGTCGGCGGTCTCGGCCACGGCGCTGTGCACGATGGGGTCGTAGACCGTGATGACCTGTCCGGTGTATTCGACGGCGCGCGGCACATATATCTGGTCGCCCAGCGCGTCGCGGATGCCGTTCGAGATCGACGATTTGCCGTTGCCCGGCGGGCCATACATCAGGATCGACCGCCCCGAGCTGACCGCCGGCCCGAGATGCCCCAGAAGGTCGGGCGGCAGGATCAGGTGGCCCATGGCGTCGGTCAGTTGCTGCCGCGTGACCTGGATGTTGCGGATCGACTGGCGCGCGACCTGTTCGCCATAACTGGCCAGCGGCACCGGCATGGCGCCGAAATATTCGGACTGGGCCAGCGCATCCAGCGCCCGCGCCTTGCCGCTGTCGGACAATTGATAGGCCATTTCGCTGGACGAGGTCGCATGCAGGGTGCCCTGCGCCTCGACAAGGTTCTGGCCGCGGGCCAGTTCCATCAGTTCCTGCGTCACCGGAACCGAGGTCGCCATCACGGCGGACAGTTGCGAGACCCGTTCAAGGTTTTGCCGGAATATCGTCTTCAACAGGATGTCGCGGACCATGACCACGGGCAGACCCATTTCGGACAGGTTTCGCGGCACCGGGGGCGCCAGAACGCCGGTTGCATGCATGTTCATGACTGTCTCTTGCCTCGAATCCTTGCAGCCGAATCACAGTTGCCGTCTTTCGCGGCCCAAGCGATCAGCGGATGTTTGCCTGTTCCGCTATGCCCCGATACTGTGGCCAAAAAATGAAATGGGGGCAGGGATGAGCAGAACAAATCCCGTCTTTCTTGCGTTGGCCTTGCTGGCCGTGCTCGCCTATGCCGGCGGCGCGGCGGTCATCAGCCCGGCGCTGTATATAGACAAGCACGACGGTGACGTGCTGCACCTGCTGGACATCGTGTTCCGCATGGCCGCCGGGCAGGTGCCGCACGAAGATTTCATGACGCCGCTGGGGGGGCTGTCCTTCTGGCCTATCTCGCACTTTCTGGCCCGGGGCTATGGCATCGGCGCGGCGGCGGTGCATGGCCAGATCTGGTTTGCGCTGGCGCTGTTGCTGCCGACCTGGTGGGTGTCGATGACCCGATATTCGGGCCTTTGGGCCTATATCTTTGGCGCCTCGGTCCTGCTTTTGTGCACGGCGCTGATCTTTGGCGGCAGCGATGTGAACCTGTCGCTGTCGATGCATTACAACCGCTGGGCCTGGGCGCTGGCCTTTCTGGCCCTGTCGATCGCCATGCTCGAGGCGCCCGAGGGATTTGGCGTGCGCGTCATCGACGCGGCGATTCTGGGGCTGGCGATGACGGCGCTGGGCATGTTGAAGGTCACCTTCGTCGTGGCGCTGGCGCCGCCGGTCGTGCTGATCCTGCTGGTCCGGGCCGAGTTTGCGCTGCTGACCCTGTCGCTGTTCGTCACGGCGGCATCGGTGGGGCTGCTGACCATCCTTCTGGGGCCGGGCTACTGGGCGGCCTATGCGGGGGATCTGATGGCCACCGCCCAAAGCGAGCTGCGCAGTTTCCCCGGCGTCGATTTGCCGACCCTGCTGACCGGGCCGGCCTTTCTGCCCGCCACGGCGTTGACGTTGTTGGGGGTGATCATGCTGCGGCGCACCCAGAAACTGCCCGAAGGTCTGGGCCTGTTGCTGCTGTTTCCCGGCTTCACCTATATCGTCTGGCAGAATTTCGGCAACGATCCCAAGTGGCTGTGGCTTTTGGGGCTGATGATGATGACGCTCAGGCCGGTGCCGGGGCGCAGGCCCACGACCAGCGGCGACCCGCGTCTGGCGCTGTCGGCAACCGGGCTGGCGATGATGGCCATCGTGGCGCCGTCGTTTCTGAACCTGGCGTTCAGCCCCCTGCGCAACCTGCATCAGGACGACGCCGCGTTCGTGGCATTGCTGCCCAACGCGCCCCGGCACGCCGACTATCGCATCCTGACCATTCAGGCGCGCCGCTATGATGTGGTCGAACCCGGCAGCATCGACGGCAGCGGCATGGAATGGACCCGCGAAACCGCCGGGCGCGCGCCCGAGATCGAGTTCGAGGGGCAGGTGTTCCGGAATTGCTATCTCAAGTCGGGGCTTGTGGCCTGGACCCAGACCATTGCCGCCGATCTGGTTGACGCCGGCTTCGATCAGGGCCAGCGCATCCTGCCGGCCGACCTGATCGGCGTGTTCTGGCTGTTCGAGGACGGGATCGCGCCGGTGCGCGGCGCGGCGCCGTGGATTTACGGCGGCATGCCGGGCTGGGACAACGCGACCCATGTTCTGGTGCCGACCTGCCCGGTGGCGCCGCAGGTGCGGGCCTATTGGCTGGAGAAGATCGCTGAAACCGGGGCCGCGCTGACCGAGGTGCGCCGCACCCCGCTTTATACCCTTTATGAAAAGCCGAACGGCTAGGGGTGAAGCCCTGGCAGGGGTTACCGGTCGTCGGGCAAGATCAGGGGTCGATCCCGGCGCGGGCGGGCAAGGCCACGACCGCGACTGCGACCGCCCGCGCGCCCGCAAGGGCCAGCCTGACGCCAACCGCTCTTGCCGCGCCCCGGCCCCGACAAGAGCAGCCGCGCGGGCGGGGTAGTGTCACCCGTGACCACGACAAGTCGGGCGTCGGCCAACACAGCGCACTGGCCGGGGTCGGTGCCGGTTTGTGGTGGCGATGGGTGTG
>CAYYMJ010000018.1:44425-48186 GCA_964472855.1 uncultured Rhodobacterales bacterium
GCGTCACGGTTTGCGCCGGTACATCCGGCCCATGATCAGCGGCGTCAGATACATCGGGATCTGATAACAGCCGATGAACACCAGCAGCGGCGCGATGGTGTCGGGTGGCAGCGACAGGAAATAGAGCGAGATGTTGCGGTTGCCCGCGATCACGCTCAGCGCGGTGGCCTTGTCGCGGGGCAGGCGGTTGCGCGCCAGCCGCCATGCCAGCGTCTGGGCGCCGAAATTGGCCGCAAAGGCCAGCGCCAGCCACAGGCCAAACCGGGCCGGGTCGGTGCGGGCGCCGTCGGACACCGCCTGCATCAGGCCGATCACGAAGATCGCCAGCGCGATGGCCGACGCGCCCTCCATCGACCGCAGGGTTTCAGGTGACGGGCGCGGGAAGATCAGCCGCCGCACCGCCAGCGCCGCCAGCGTGGCGCCAACGATCACCAGCGCCAGCCGCCCCGACGCTGCCAGAACGCTGCCGGTGTCGCCAAGCGCCGGCATCGCCCGCAGCAGCGGTATCGCGGTCAGCGGCAGCAGCGCGGTGCCGGCAACCATCAGGCGCAGCGCGTGATCGGGCGCGGCCCCCATCATCATGCAGATATTCGGACTGCCGACGATCGCGGGCGCGGCCAGCATCAGCACCAGCGCCGTCAGCGCCGGCGTGCCCGACAGCCCGGCAAGCTGGCCCAGCCCCAGCGCCGCCAGCGGCAACAGCAACTGCAGCCCCAGCACCGGCAGGACCGAACGTGGCAACCGGCGCAGCGACCCGACGACCGCCGCCGGCTGCATCCGCAGGACCGAAACAAACAGCAGCCCGGCCACCATCTGTGGCAGCCACGGTCGCAGCGCAGCGGCCAGCGGCGGCACCGCGACCCCGACAATCAGGCCGCCGATCAGCACCAGCGGCCCGTGCCGCGCCGCCCAGTGCAGCGGTGACAAGCGCCGCTAACCGGGTCTCTGGCGCAGGTTGTCAGGCAGCCATGTGGCCAGATCGGGAAAGGCGATCAGCACGAACACCATCACCACCATGATCAGGAACATCGGCACGGCGGCCCGGGCGATATAGCTCATCTCGTGGTCGGTCATGCCCTGCAGGACGAACAGGTTGAACCCGATGGGCGGCGTGATCTGCGCCATTTCCACCACCACCACGATGAAGATGCCGAACCAGATCAGGTCGATCCCGGCCGCGCGGATCATCGGCTCGACCACCGCCATCGTCAGAACGACCGAGGAAATGCCGTCAAGGAAACAGCCCAGCACGATGTAAAAGACCAGCAGCACCATCAACAGCTCGAACCGGCTGAGATTCCAGTGCGAGATCAGGTCGGCCAGCCCGCGCGGCAGCCCGGTAAACCCCATGCTGAGCGACAGAAACGACGCCCCGGCAAGGATCAGCGCGATCATCGCGCTGGTGCGCGTGGCCCCCATCAGGCTGGAGGTGAAGGTCTTCCAGGTAAGCGACCCTTGCGTCAGCGCCAGCAACAGCGAGCCGATGACCCCGAAGGCCGCGGCCTCGGTTGCCGTGGCATAGCCCAGATACATCGACCCGATCACCACGGTTATCAGCAGGATCACCGGCAGCAGAAAGCGCGAATTGCGCAGCTTTTCGGCAAGGGTCATCTTGGCTTCTGGCGTCGGGTTCCAGTCCTTGCCGACCCGGGAATAGATGGCGACATAGCCCATGAACATCACAGCCAGAACCAGCCCCGGCAGGATGCCGGCAAAGAACAGCTTGGTGATGGATTCGTTGATCGTGACGCCATAGACGATCAGCGTCAGCGATGGCGGGATCATCAGCCCCAGCGTGGCGGCGCCGGCCAGCGTGCCGATGATCATGCGTTCGGGATAGTTGCGCTTGCGCAGTTCGGGGATCGACATCTTGCCCACCGTGGTCAGGGTCGCCGCCGACGACCCCGAGACGGCGGCAAAGACGGTGCAGCCGACGATGTTGGTATGCACCAGCCCGCCCGGCAGCGGCGCCATCCAGGGGCTGAGGCCCCGGAACATGTCTTGTGACAGCCTTGTCCGATACAGGATTTCCCCCATCCAGATGAACATGGGCAGCGCGGTCAACGTCCATGACGACGACGACGACCAGACGGTTGTCAGCATCACGTCGCCCACCGGGCGGGTGGTAAACAGCTCCATGCCGACCCAGGCCACGCCCATCAGCGCCAGCCCGACCCAGACACCGGACCCCAGCAGCGTGAACAGCACGAACAGGAACAGGATGATGATGGAAATGTTTTCCATGTCCTATTCTCCGTGGCTCTGGTCGGCCAGATCGCGGACGATCCGGTGCTGGCCCTTGAAGATGACGTGCAGCAGGTGGTCGGTCAGCGCGATGGCCAGAATGACCGCCCCGGCCAGCATCAGCGTTTGCGGGATCCACAGGGCGGTCTTGTCCTGGCCCTGGCTGACGTCGTTGAATTTCCACGACCAGTAGACGAATTTTCGCGCATACCAGACGAAATACCACATCACGGCGGTGGCAACGCCAAAGCACCAGACCTCGAGCCAGCGGCGCAATCCGTCAGGCACGGCATTCAGCAAGATCGACACGCGAATATGGCTGCCACTGTTCAGCGCGTTGGCAAAGGCCAGAAACGACGCCGCCGCCATCGCGTAGCCGGCATAATCGGGCGCGCCGGGAAACACCTCGCCGGTCCAGCGGGCCAGCATCTGGATGACGATCAGCGCCAGTATGGCAATCAGGCACAGGGCCGCCAGGACCCCGGCGACGAGGTATAGGGTATCGAGACCCCGTCTGAGGTATTGCATGGCCGCTTGTGCCCCCGAAATCCGATTTCAGATAAGGTACGGGCGGCGCTGGTCGCGCCGCCCGTGTTGTCAGCAGACGATCACTTCGCCGCTTGGTAGGCGTCGACGATGGCCTGGCCTTCGGCCCCGGCGGCAGCCAGCCACTCGGTGGTCATGGTCTGCCCGATCGCTTCAAGCTCGGCCCGCATCTGGTCGTTCGGCGCCTCGACATGCATGCCGTTGGCGGCCAGTTGCGACAGGGTAAAGCCGGTGTATTCCTTCGACCGCCACTCGCCGGCATATTCGGCCAGCGCGGCGCAACCACGGAACACATTCTGCTGGTCGCCGGTCAGACCGTTCCAGGAATCGCTGTTGACCATCACATAGTTGCGCGGCAGCCAAGCCTGCACGTCGTAGAAATAGTTCAGGCTTTCCCAGACCTTGCGGTCATACCCGGTCGAGCCGGACGACACCATCGAATCGGCGACGCCGGTCGCGAAGGCCTGGCTGATCTCGGCGGCCTCGATGGTCACCGGCAGCATGCCCGTCAGTTCCGCCAGCCGCGATGTCGCGTTGTTGTAGGACCGGAACTTGATGCCCTTCATCTCGGCGACATTCTTGACCTCGTCGCGGAAGTAAAGCCCCTGCGACGGCCACGGCACGGCATAAAGAAGGGTCAGGTTCTGGCCGGCCAGAAGCTCGGTCAGCGGGCCCTTGGCTGCCGCCCACAGCGTGTCGGAATCGTCGAAGGACGTGGCCAGGAACGGGATGCTGTCAAAGCCGAACAGCGGGCTTTCGTTCTGGTGGCCTGACAACAGACGCTCGCCGATCGGCACCTGACCGGTCTGGATGGCACGCTTGATCTGGGCACCCGGGAACAGCGAGCCCGAGGGGTGGGTCACGATCTCGATCGCGCCGCCGGTGCCGGTGGTGACACACTGGCCGAATTGAGCGGCGGTGACCGAGTGGAAGTTGGTGGCGCTGTAGGCCAGCGGCATGTCCCACTTTTC
>CAYYMJ010000018.1:48286-51439 GCA_964472855.1 uncultured Rhodobacterales bacterium
TCTTCTCGTTTCCAGCTTATCCCCGGAATCGCCGCCTGCACGCTTTTTTTCAGCAGATCGATCGGGGCCTGTGACGGCGGCGCCTCAAGGCCGCCAAACTCGACGATGCCGGCCAGGCGCAACCGCCCGTCCATCGGCGTCGCCACGAATTTGCCCGAAGCCACCATCACCGGTGCGCGCGGCATGACCGAGGGTTCCCACAATTCAAGGTGATAGCCACGCTCGGATTCAAGCGGGACGTCGACCCCCAGCTTGCCGGCCAGCCGCTTTGACCAGGCGCCGGCGGCGATCAGAACCGCGTCGCAAGGCACGGTTTCGCCGCCCGCCCGCACCCCGGTCACGCGGCCCTGTTCGCGCAGCACGTCCGAGACTTCGGCGCGCAACAGCCGCCCGCCGTTGCGCGTGACGTGGTCGGCCAGCGCGCTCACATAGGCGCCGGGGTCGGCAATATGCCCGTGGTTGGCCAGCCGCGCAGCAAAGCCGATGTCGGGGCCAAAGGCCGGGTCATAGTCGTGAAACGCCGCCCCTTCGAGCTCGTCCCAGTCAAAGCCGAACTCGCGCCGGATGCGCCAGCCAAGCGCATCGCTTTCGAAATGTGCTCGGTCGCGGTAGAGGAACAGATAGTCCGATGGCCGGATCCAGCGCTCGGCGCCGGTTCCGTCGGCCAGAGCAAGGTGATCGGCCAGACTGTCGCCGATGATGGCGTTGACCGCCGCCGCCGTCTCGCGCGCTGCGGCCGGGTTGGCGCGGCGCAGATAGCGGGCCAGCCACGGCAGCAGACGCGGCAGATAGCCCCATTTCAGGAACAATGGCTGCCCGGGATCCAGCAGCATCGCCGGTGCCTTGGCCATCAGCCCCGGCATGGTTACCGGCACGATCGAGCAACTGGCCAGCACGCCGCCATTGCCAAAGCTCGCGCCGCCCGCCGGGCCGACACGGTCGATCAGCGTCACCTTGTGCCCGTCGCGCTGCAACCAGACCGCGGTGGAAACCCCGACAATGCCGGCGCCGACGATGACGATGTTCTTGGGGGCGTCGCTCATGGCGCGGTCACCGCGTAATGGTCCAGCTTGGCCCGGTCCGGCGCGATCCCCAGTCCCGGCCCGTCGGGCACGATGACATGGCCGTCGCGCACCGGGAACGGCGTTTCAAGGATGTCCTCGCGCAGGTAATAGCTGGCCTGGTAGAACTCGCAGCCCAGCCCGATCTCGGGCGTGGCGGCGATCATGTGGGTGCCGGCCAGATGCGCCAGACCGGCCTCGAACATATCGCCGCCATAGGCCGACAGGCCGTGCACGGCCGCCATGCGCGCCACGTCCTGGGCGCGGGACAGGCCGCCGGATTTCATGATCTTCACGCTGACCCCGTCGCAGATGCCCTCGCGGGCCGCGCGGGCCATGTCGTGGGGGCTGAACACGCTTTCATCGGCCAGCAGGGGCCGGTCGATCATCTCGCGCAGCCTGGCCATGGTGCCAAAGTGATGCGCCGCCACCGGCTGTTCGATGAAATCGGGGGCAAAGCGCGCCACGTCGCGCACCCGTTCGGGCGCCTCGGCCGGTGTCAGGCCCTGATTATAGTCGACGCGGACCCCGAATTCGGGGAAATCACGGGCGATCCGTTCCAGCCGCATCACGTCGAAGGCATGGTCGCGAAAGCCGGTCTTGAGCTTGATCAGGCGCACGCCGTCGGCACGCAGCCGTTCCATCAGGGGGATGTCGGCCTCGAAATCCGGGTTGGCGATGGAACAGCTCAGCGCGATGCGGTCGCGCGCCAGCCCGCCCAGCAGCGCCCAGACCGGCGCGTCAAGCACCCGGCCGGTCAGGTCCAGCAGCGCGCTTTCCAGCGCGGCCTTGGCCTCGGTGCAATGGGCGACGGCGCGGGCCGCGTCGCCCATGACAGCGGCGCGGTCGGCCAGCCGGCGGCCCACCACCAGCGGGCGCAGGTATCGGTCAAGCGCGGCAAGGCTGGCCTCGGGCGTGCCGGTGAAGACCGACCAGCACGATGCCTCGCCCCAGCCGGTGGCGCCACCCTCGGCGGTCAGTTGCACCACGACGATCTCGCAGGTGCCCTCGACCGCGCCGATCCCGTGATCGCGCCGCGAGACCACAGGCAGCGCGAGGTGCCAAAGCGCCATGCCGGTTACAATCTGGTCGAGTTCGCCCATCCGTGCCCCAAGGATCGTCCCTTGGGGTGACTGTGACAAGTTCGAAGCATCAGTTCCAATATAAGTTTCTGGCAAGGGTATCAGAAATAGTGATACACACCCGCAATGTCACTGCGCTTTCGCCAGTTGCAGGCCTTTCACGCCACGCTGGACAGCGGCACCGTCACCGGTGCGGCCGAGCAACTGGGCATTTCGCAGCCGGCGGTTTCCAACCTGTTGGCACAGCTTGAACAACAGACGCGCTTTCCCCTGTTCGAACGGTCGCGTGGCCGGCTGGTGCCCACGCCCGAAGCCGGCGTGCTGTTCCAGGAGGTCGACACGATGGTGCGCGGGCTGGACCATGTGATGCAGGCGGTGCAGGATTTGCAGAACAAGCAGGGCGGGCAATTGCAGGTCGCCTCGCAGCATTCCATGTCGTTCGGCTTCATGCCGCGCCTGATCGCCGAATTCGCGCGCGACCGGCCCGACATGTCGATTTCGTTCCAGTCGCAGTATTCGACCAAGATCCAGGAATGGGTGCGCGCGGGGCTGTTCGAGATCGGGGCGTGCGAATTGCCGCTGAACCCGGACGGGATCAACGCGCGCGTGTTCCAGGTCGAAACCCTGCTGGCCCTGCCGGCGGACAGCCCGCTTTTGCGCCACGAGGTGCTGACGCCGGCCCTGCTGGAGGGCGAGCCGTTTCTTGTGATGGGCCCCGAGCACATGACCCTGCGCCGCACGCAAGAGGCGTTCCACAGCGCCGGCATCCCGTTTCGGACACGGGTGCATTCGCACCTGTTCAAGAACCTGCTGAGCTTTGTCAAAGAGGGGATGGGGGTGGCGATCCTCGACCCCTTCGCGCTCGATTTCGACTTCGAGGGCGGGTTTGCAACCCGGCCATTCCGCCCCCGGATCATGATGGACATGGCGGTGATCACCTCGACCGCGCGGCCGCTGTCGATGGTAGGGCGGGCGTTTCTGGATCACCTCGACCGGGCGCTGGCCCCTTA
>CAYYMJ010000019.1:0-18722 GCA_964472855.1 uncultured Rhodobacterales bacterium
GTGATCTCGCCGGGGCAGCGAATGGCCAGCCCGGGGCCCGGAAACGGGTGCCGGCCGATGAAGGACGCGGGCAGCCCCAGTTCCCGGCCCAGCGCGCGCACTTCGTCCTTGAACAACTCGCGCAGGGGTTCGACCAGTTTCAGCCCCATCTTTTCCGGCAGACCGCCGACATTGTGGTGTGACTTGATGGTGACCGAGGGCCCGCCGGTGACGCTGACCGACTCGATGACGTCGGGGTAAAGCGTGCCCTGAGCCAGAAAGGCGGCGCCGTTGATCTCGGCCGCGTATTTCTGAAACACGTCCACAAACAGCCGCCCGATGGTCTTGCGCTTGGCTTCCGGGTCGGACACGCCGTCAAGCGCGCCCAGGAACAGCGCGGATTCGTCGGCGTGGATCAGCGGAATATTGTAATGGTCGCGGAACATGCCCACCACGTCGGCCGCTTCGCCCTGCCGCAACAGCCCGTGGTCCACGAAGACACAGGTCAGCCGGTCGCCGATCGCTTCGTGGATCAGGACCGCGGCGACCGAACTGTCGACCCCGCCCGAAAGGCCGCAGATGACCCGTGCGTCACCCACGGTGTCGCGAATGCGGCGCACGGCTTCGGCGCGGAAGGCGCCCATCGTCCAGTCGCCCGTAAAGCCGGCCATGCGAACGAAATTCTGCAGCAGTTGTCGGCCATTGGGCGTGTGGTGCACCTCGGGGTGGAACTGCACGGCATAGAATTTGCGCACGTCGTCGGCGACAATCGACGCCGGCGCGCCGGGGCTGCCGCCGATGGCGCTGAACCCGGGCGCCAGGCGGGTGACGCGGTCGCCGTGGCTCATCCAGACCTCTTCGCGCCCGTCGGCGAACCAGCCGTCCAGCAGCGGGTGGCCTGCCTGCCCGGGCGTTACGAAGGCGCGGCCGAACTCGCGCGCATGCCCCGCTTCGACCTGCCCGCCCAGCTGCTGCATCATCACCTGTTGGCCATAGCAGATGCCAAGGACCGGCACGCCAAGATCGAAGACGGCAGAGGTGATCCTGGGACTGCCCGCCTCCAGCACGCTGGCCGGGCCGCCCGACAGGATCACGGCTTGCGGGGCAAGACGCGCCAAAAGCTGCGGGGTGACCCGGTCATAGGGGTGGATTTCACAGAAAACATTGGCTTCGCGCAGCCGCCGGGCGATCAGTTGCGTGACCTGGCTGCCGAAATCGACGATCAATAAACGCTGATGGCTTTCCATGCGCGGCGTTTAGGGCGGCACTGGCGCCGAGGCAAGGGGCATCGCAGCGGGGGGCGGCGCCCTTGGGGGCTTTGCCCCCGACCCGGGCCGGGCCCGGGCCTCCCCCAAGGTATTTTTCGAGCCAAAGAAGGGTCCGGGCGTCCGTTTTTCGCAGATTACCCCCCGCACCGGCGCCGCCGGGCAGGGGGCTTCTTCGGCTGCGGTCATCGGCGCCTCCGCCTGTGCCGCCCCGAGAGTGCACCCCATTAACCTTAATATCCGGTTACCTTCTTTGGCTTTGAAATACCTCGGGGTCTGGGGCAGCGCCCCAGGGGCCGGTCATCGGGCCCAGGGGCCTTGTGGGGGCGGGGCGATGTCGAGGGGGGGGGACGATGTCGCAATTCCCTGCAGACCGCCGCAATCTGCGGCTATGTCGGGCCGTGGCTGGGCTATGGGTCGGCCACACGGGCCCGAACAGGACAAATGTCATGACAGCAACAGCAAACAGGCGCCGCGGGCGCGGCGGTGGCGGAGCGGCGCGGCGGGCTGAACGCACCGCGATCAAGATCGAGGCCGCGCGCTTCATCGAGCGGCACGTGCCCAATATCGACCTTTTGTCGTCGGAAGCCATCGAGATCATCGAGGCCAGCGCGGACACCGTTCTCGAAGAGATCGGAGTCGTGTTTTCCGAAAACCCCGCAGCGCTGGACCGCTGGCGGGACGCGGGCGCGACGGTCGAGGGCGAGCGGGTCTACATTCCCCGTGGCCTGGCCCGAAAGCTTTGCGCGACGGCACCGTCGACGTTCACGCAATCGGCGCGCAACCCCGAGCGGGATGTTGTCATCGGTGGACGCAATCTGGTGCTGGCCCCGGTCTATGGGCCGCCCTTTGTCCGGGACATGGACGGCGGACGCCGTTATGCGACGATCGAGGATTTCCGCAAATTCGTGAAGCTCGGCTATATGTCGAAATGGCTGCACCACTCGGGCGGCACGATCTGCGAGCCCACCGACGTGCCTGTCAACAAGCGCCATCTCGACATGCTGCACGCGCATATGACGTTGAGCGACAAGCCTTTCATGGGGTCTGTGACCGAGCCCAGCCGGGCCCAGGATTCGGTTGATATGGCGGCGATCCTGTTCGGGCGCGACGTCATCGCCGAAAAGACTGTCATGACCTCGCTGATCAACATCAATTCGCCCCTGACCTTCGATTCCACCATGATGGGCGCGCTCGAGATTTATGTCCGCAACAACCAGGCCTGCATCGTGTCGCCGTTCATCGTCGGCGGGGCCATGGCGCCGGTCAGCGTGGCCGGCACCCTGACCCAGGTGCTGGCCGAAGTGATGGCCGGGGTTGCCTATTCCCAGCTGGTGCGGCCCGGGGCGCCGGTGATCGCCGGGGCCTTCGTGACCTCGATCGACATGAATTCGGGCGCGCCGACATTCGGCACGCCCGAAGCGGCGCAGATCACCATGGGCATGGGCCAACTGGTGCGGCGGCTGGGTTTGCCCTTTCGCTCGGCCGGGGGGTTTTCGGGGTCGAAGCTGCCCGATGCGCAGGCCGGCTATGAATCCGCCAACTCGCTGCATGCCGGGTTCTGGGGTGGTGTGAATTTCATGCTGCATGCCTGCGGATGGCTGGAAGGCGGGCTGGTGTCGAGTTTCGAGAAATTCGTCATGGATGCCGACCAGCTTGGCATCCTGCACCGGATGGCGGGCGACATCGACGTCGGCGCCAATGGTCTGGCGATGGACGCCATTCGCGAGGTCGGGCCTGGCGGCCACTATCTGGGATGCGCCCACACGCAGGCCAACTATCAGTCGGCCTTCTGGCGAACCGGGGTGCTGGATTACAAACCCTACGAGACCTGGGCCGAAGAAGGCGAGCGCGACACGATGCGGCTGGCCAATGTGCGGGTGGCGCGGCTGTTGTCCGAGTATCAGGCACCGGCGCTCGATCCGGCCATCGACGAGGCGTTGAATGCCTTTGTCGCCGAGCGCAAGGCAGCGATGCCGGACGCAATGGTCTAGCGCGCGGCCGTCAGGGTTGGGCTTGTGATCGCTTCGGGCCGCGGCTGGATCAGCCGCGCTTCGGCCAGGGCGGCGATCAGAAGCTCGACGTGGCGGGCGATGTCATAGCCGGGGTCGGCGTCGCGGCGCATCCCGTCAAATTCGGCCTCCCAGTCCAGCAGGGCATCGAGGGCCTGTCCCGGCGCGTCGGGCCGGGGGCCGCGCAGGATGCGGGCCAGGTCGCGTTCGCGGTCATAGGATGCGGCACCCGCGCGGGCGGCGCGCATCAGCAACCGCGGGCGGGTCAGGCGGGTCAGGCGGTCGAGCGAATCGGGCATTTGCGGCACCTCGTTGTTGGGTGCAACTGGGTCGCATGGGTCGGCGGGGTGTTGCGCGAAGCCGCTTGGACCGTTCGCATTATGTCAATTTCATTAACAATAACTGTCGACGGTCTGGATTGTGGCCGGTTCGTTAACAATCTGATAACGAATGCAACCCAGGGTTGTGGATAAGTCTCGGGATAAAGCTCGGATTTGTGCGTTCCGGTCGGACGAAAGGGGGATCACCCATGTCCATGCAACTGGACCCCGGCAATCTGCCGGCTGCGGCGCGCGATTATGTGGCCAACACCGAAGGCGGGCTGTCCTTCCGGGAAATCGCCGCGCGCAATGGCTGTCACGCTTCGACCGTGATGCGGCGCGTGCGGCTGGTCGAGACGCGCCGGGACGATCCCCTCGTTGACATGGCTCTGGAACGCGCGGCCCGACTGGCCGCCGTCGGGCCGGCCTGCGCAGGAGCGACGCCATTGGATCAGTTTGACGCCG
Organism: uncultured Rhodobacterales bacterium; assembly: GCA_964472855.1. GTDB lineage: Bacteria > Pseudomonadota > Alphaproteobacteria > Rhodobacterales > Rhodobacteraceae > Tranquillimonas. The sequence continues at coordinate 4,042 of CAYYMJ010000019.1, forward strand.
AAGCTGCCCCCGGGGGGCAGACATCTCCCGGAAGGGAAGAAGAACGCATACTGCGACGCCTCAATGAACCCGGTGCCAGCCTGGCGCTGGCGTCGGGCATGGAAAATGCCGTGGTGATGCGTGAAACCGACGGGGCCGAGCCGATGCGCACCGCGGTGGTCGGGCGTGCCGTGGCCGAGGCCATGGCCCTGAACGGCTGGATCAGGGGCGGGTCGGTGGGTCGCATCCAGCGCTATCGCATCACCGCCCCCGGGCGTGGTGCCTTGCGCCGCGCCGAGGCGGCCGCGGCCGACGAGGGTGGCGTCCGGGCCGGCGACAGCGGCGAAAGCTTCGGGCAGGACCGCGGCCGCTATGTTTCCTCGGAAAGTCCGCTGATGTCGCTGGCGCGGCGCAAGGACAAGACCGGCAAGCCCTATCTGACCCATGACCTTGTCCGGGTTGGCGAGACCTTGCGCGAAGATTTCGAACTGGCGCAGATGGGGCCGCGGCTGGGACAGAACTGGGACCGGTTTCTTGCCGGGCCGGTGGACGGTGAAAACTCCGGCGATTTCAGGGGCCACGGCCCCGAGGCGGCGCGCGCGCGGGTGGAAAACGCGCTGGCCGATCTTGGCCCCGGTCTGGGCGATGTGGCGCTGCGGGCCTGCTGTTTTCTGGAAGGCATGGAGGCGATCGAGCATCGCATGGGTTGGGCCGCGCGGTCGGGCAAGATCGTGCTGCGCATCGCCCTGCAGCGCCTGTTGCGGCATTATGACGAGCGTCACGGCGGGGTCAGCCCGCTGATTGGCTGAATCGTCAAGCGCTGAACCCTGCCCGACGTCGCCTGACGTCATGGATTTCAACGCATCGGGTGATGCCTTTTGGATCGGCTTGAACGCGAGACGCTGTTGGCGGATTTGCGCCGCGCTTGCGCGCGTCGCCATTGAAGGGGCGCTGCCCCTCTGCGCGGTTCCCGCGCATTCACCCCGGGATATTTCCGGACAGAAGTAGGGCGGGGCCGGAGAAGGGCGGGGCCGGAGAAGGGCGGGGCCGTAGAAGGGCGGGGCCGGTGCAGGGCGGGGCCGGTCAGGTCCGGGTTTGGCGCCACGCCGCCCAGGCGGCCGGGGTATCGAGATCGGTGGTGGCGGCGGCGCCGGGCAGGGGGACCAGCCTGAGGCGCGCCGGGTGTTGCGCCACGATCTGGCGCGCTCCGGTGTCGCCGTCGAGCGATGTGAGCGCGGGGACAAGATCGGCCGGGATCAGCACCGGGTGGCCCGGCGTGCTGCCTGTCGCGCCGCGCAGGATGGCCGCGGGGTCGTGATCGTGGGCGGCGATCAGGAGATTGAGCGCGTCGGTGCCGATATCGGGCATGTCGGCGGGCAGAACCAAGGCGGCGGTGCCCGCGGGCAGCGATGCGGCGCCGACGGCCAGCGAGTGACCCATGCCCTGTTTGGCACGCCGAGCGATGACGGTCTGGCAGCCAAGGCCCGCCAGCGCCGCCGCCCGATCATGCGCGCCCGGCGGCAGCACCACGGTCACAGGGGTGCCGCTGGCCAGTGCCGCAATGGCCTGGCGGCGCAGCAGGGGCTGGCCGTCGACCGTTTCCAGCAGCTTGTCACGCCCGCCCATGCGCGCCGACGCGCCGGCTGCCAGAAGCAGGACGACCGGCGCCGTCACTTTTCGGGTATCAGGCCGCGTGGCGAAAACCGCAGAACCAGGAGCAGCACCAGCCCCATGGTCAGCAGGCGCATATGTGCGGCGCTGGCCAGCAGGTGCGCCTTGAGCGCATTGTCATCGGCCAGCCCCAGCGTGATCACGTTGATCAGCCACAGGCCGATGGGTTCGACCTGCACCCAGAGCCACCAGATCAGGAAACCGCCAAGGACCGAGCCCCAGTTGTTGCCCGATCCACCCACGATCACCATCACCCATATCAGGAAGGTGAACCGCAGCGGCTGGTAGCTGGCCGGCGTCAGCTGGCCATCGAGCGTGGTCATCATCGCGCCGGCGATACCGCAGACGGCCGAGCCGAGCACGAAGATTTGCAGGTGGCGGGCGGTGACATCCTTGCCCATGGCCTCGGCCGCGGTTTCGTTATCGCGGATGCCGCGCATCATCCGCCCCCAGGGGGAATTCAGCGCCGCCTGCGTGGCCCAGATCAGGATCAGCAGCACCACGATGAACAGCCCGGAATAGGCGATCTTGACGGTCAGGGTCGAGGCGGTGGCCGGGTCAAGCCCGATCGATGCCGCGCGTTCGACGAAGCTGGCCGAATTTTGCAGGTCGATCTCGTTCGGCACGGGGCGGGGAATGCCGATCACGTTCTTGACGCCGCGGCTCAGCCATTCCTCGTTCTTGAGGATGGAGATGACAATCTCGCCGATGCCAAGAGTGGCAATGGCCAGATAGTCGGACCGAAGCCCCAGCGCTGTCTTGCCGATGATCCACGCCGCGCCGGCCGCCAGCGCACCGCCCACCGGCCAGGACAGCAGGATGTTCAGGTTGAGCCCGCCCAGATAGCCGGTCAGCGCCGGGTTGACGGCCTCGATGGCGTGCACGGCGGGGTCGAAGATTCGGCGGTAGATCACGAACCCCACGATCAGGAGCGCCAGCATCGCCAGGCTGCGCAACCGGTGCCCGGCCATGCGCCGCCAGGTGAAAATGGCCGCGACGATGGTGGCCGCACCGGCCGCCAGCCCCAAAAGCACCCGCAGGCCGCCGGCGGCCCAGGCCGCGCCCACCGGTTCGACCGAGACGATCACCGCCCCCAGCCCGCCAAGGGCCACGAAGCCGACGATGCCGATATTCATCAGCCCCGCATAGCCCCACTGCATGTTGACCCCCAGCGCCATGATCGCGCTGATCAGTCCCATGTTGAAGATGTTGAGGGCGACGTTCCAGCTTTGCATGACGCCGGTCCCGACGAACAGTACCGCGACGACCGCGAACAGGGCGATGTTTTTCAGGTTCATGTTTGTTTCCCCTGGAACAGACCCGTGGGTTTGAACAGCAGCACGATCACCAGGATCGAGAAGGACACGGCGAATTTGTAGTCGGTCGACAAAAGCTGGACCAGACTGCTGAATTCGAGGTTTTCGGGCAGCAGATAGTTGAACACCTTCTTGAAGGCATAGGTCACCGTGATTTCGGAAAAGGCGATGATGAATCCGCCACCGATGGCGCCCAGCGGACTGCCAAGGCCGCCGACCACCGCCGAGGCGAAGATTGGTAACAAAAGCTGCAGATAGACAAAGGGCTTGTAGGATTTGTCGAGCCCGTAAAGAACCCCCGCCACCGTAGCCAGCGCGGCCACGATGATCCAGGTCACGGTCACCACACGCTCGGGGTCGATCCCGGACAACAGCGCCAGATCCTCGTTGTCGGAGAATGCGCGCATCGATTTACCGGTGCGCGTGCGGTTCAGGAACCAGAACAGCAGCGCCACCACCACAACGGCGGTGACGATGGTAATGCCTTGCGTGGTCTTGAAGGCCAGCCCCTCGCGCAGGCCGGTCAGGGCCTTGAATTCGCGTGCCGAGATTATGAAGCGTTCGCCGTCGGCGAACCGCTGTTCGTTGGGGCCGATGATGAAGCGCACAAGCCCGTTCATCACGAACATCACGCCCATCGACACGATCAGCAGAATGGCCGGTGATGCCCGCTGCACCCGATAGAACCGATAGACCGCGCGGTCGGTTGCCAACAGCAACAGCGCCGTTCCCAGAATGCCGAAGGGCAGCGCCAGCAGCGCCGTGGGCAGGGGCCCGAACGAGATGCCCCAGCTTTGGAAGGCCCAGGTCACCAGGATGGTCACCATGCCGCCAAAGGCCATGGTTTCGCCGTGGGCGAAATTGGAAAAGCGCAGGATACCGAAGATCAGCGTGACACCCAGCGCCCCCAGCGCCAGTTGCGCCCCATAGGCCGTGGCCGGGACAATGACGAAATTGGAAAAGGCCACGATCGCGTTGAAAAAGTCCATCGCCTATCCTCCCAGAAAACTGCGGCGGACCTCGGGGTCGGCCAGCAGTTCCTTGCCGGTGCCCGAATAGCCGTTGCGCCCCTGCACCATCACATAGCCGGTGTCGGCAATCGCCAGTGCCTGGCGGGCATTCTGTTCGACCATCAGGATCGAGATGCCGGTGCGCGCCACCTCGATGATGCGGTCGAACAGCTCGTCCATGACAATGGGCGACACGCCGGCCGTGGGCTCGTCAAGCATCAGAACCTGCGGCTGGGTCATCAGCGCCCGGCCCACCGCGACCTGCTGGCGCTGGCCGCCCGAAAGCTCGCCCGCCGCCTGGCGCCGCTTGTCGCGCAGGATGGGAAACAATTCGTACACCTGTTCCATGGTTTCGCTGATATCGTCGCGGCGCAGGAAGGCGCCCATTTCAAGGTTTTCCTCGACCGTCATCGAGGTAAAGATATTCTGGTTCTGCGGCACGAAGGCCATGCCCTTGCCCACGCGGGCCTGTGGGCTGAGCGCCGAGATATCCTCGCCGTCCAGCCGCACCGCGCCCTCGTGCAGGGTCAGCATGCCAAAGACCGCCTTCATGGCTGTGGACTTGCCGGCGCCGTTGGGGCCGACGATCACGGCAATTTCGCCCGGGTTCACGGCGATGGTGCAGGCGTGCAGAATGTCCGGCCCGCCGCGGCCATAGCCGCCGGTCATGGCGTCGCCAATCAGGAAGGGCTCGCCGCCTGTCGCGGCCTGGGGTGTGGTCATGTGTCCTCCTGCAGGGCACGCATCGCGGCAAGACGTAAAGCGATCTGGTCGTTGGTGACCGGGCCGGTGGTTGCGGTTGTCCGGGCTGAACGGGGCAGGGCCGCCATCAGGCCTCTGCCACCTTGTTCTTGAGGCCGGTGCCAAGATAGGCCTCGATCACCTGTTCGTTTTTCATGATCTCGGCCGACGGCCCTTCGGCCAGCACCTTGCCCTCGGCCATGACAATCACCGGGTCGCAGAGGCGACCGATGAAGTCCATGTCATGCTCGATCATGCAGAAGGTATAGCCACGCTCGGTATTCAGCCGCTTGATCGCGTCGCCGACCGTGTTCAGCAGCGTGCGGTTCACCCCGGCGCCGACTTCGTCAAGAAACACGACCTTGGCGTCGACCATCATGGTCCGGCCCAGTTCAAGCAGCTTTTTCTGACCGCCCGAGACCTGCCCGGCCTTGTGGTCGGCCAGATGCTCGATGGTCAGAAATTCCAGCACCTCGTCGGCCTTGGCGCGCAGGGCACGTTCTTGATCGGCGATGCGTTTGCGGCCGAACCAGGTGTTCCACAGCGTCTCGCCCAACTGCTCGGCCGGCACCATCATCAGGTTCTCGCGGCAGGTCATCGACGAAAACTCGTGGGCGATCTGGAAGGTCCTTAGCAGGCCCTTGTGAAACAGGCTGTGCGGCGGCAGGCCGGTGATGTCTTCGCCGGCCATGGTCACCCGGCCGGACGTTGGTTCAAGAACGCCAGCTACTACGTTGAAAAGTGTGGTTTTTCCGGCACCATTGGGGCCGATCAGCCCGGTGATCGAGCCGCTTGCGATCGTCAGGCTGGCCCCATCCACGGCGTGAAAACCGCCAAAATGCTTGTGGACGTCTTCGACCACGATCATCGCGCGCACCCTGTCATTCGAGCCATCCCCCGTTGGCCAGACGCCGCCCCGGGTTGGGGGCGGCGTCCAAACTTGGCTTGGTCTGCGCTTGGCTTACTTGCGGCCTACGGTCACTTCCTGACCGTTTTCGAAGCCAACCACGCGATAGCTGCCGGCGGCCTCACCCGGGCCGACAAGCTCGACACCCGTGGCGCCGACAAGGTCGACATCGCCGCCGTCAGCGATGATCTGCAGCGCCTTGGCCAGTTCACCCGACTGGATCTGCTCGCCCGGGGCGTTGGCAACGTCCATGACATGCGACTTGTAGTCGGCCGGATCAGACGAACCGGCGGCCTGCATCGCCAGCATGATCAGCGCGGCGGCGTCATAGCTTTCCGGCGCGAACGGCGAGGTGGCGTCAAACGCGCCGCCAACCAGATCGGTAAAGCGCGCGGCCAGTTCTTCCGACGGGGCCGGGTGCTGACCCTGCGAGCCATCGATTTCCGAGCCGAAATTCTCGACCAGCTTGGCCGAGATCATGCCGTCCGGGAACTGGAAGGTGTCGAAGGCGCCCGAATCGAGCGCGGCCCGCACGATGCCCGAACCGCCCTGGTCCACGTAGCCCGCAACCACCAGACGGTCGCCACCGGCCGAGGCCAGCGCGCCGACTTCAGCCGAATAGTCGGCCTTGCCGTCTTCGTGGGCGGCGTTGATGGTCACGGTGCCGCCGGCGGCCTCGTAAGCCTGCTGGAAGCTGTCGGCCAGACCCTTGCCATAGTCGTTGTTGGTGTAGGTCACGGCGACGGTGTTGACGCCGGCTTCAAGCAGAACCTCGGTCATCACCTGGCCCTGACGCGCGTCAGAGGGCGACGTACGGAAGAACAGGCCGTTGTCTTCGTTGTTCATGTGGCTCAGGCCCGGCGAGGTGGCCGAGGGCGAGACCATGACCATGCCGTTGGGCAGCGCGACATTTTGCAGGATCGCACCGGTCACGCCGGAACAGTCGGCGCCCATGATGCCCTTGACACCATCCGAGGTCACCAGACGTTCGGCCGCGGCGGTTGCAGCGCCAGCGTCGATGCAGGTCGAGTCAGCGCGCACGCTGACAACAGTGGCGCCACCCAGCAGCAGGCCGCTGTCGCTGACTTCCTGCATTGCCAGTTCGGCGCCGCCGGCCATTTGCGGCGTCAGCGATTCAATCGGGCCGGTAAAGCCCAGGATCACGCCGATCTTGATTTCTTCGGCATTGGCCGCCGTAAGGGCGCCAGTGGCCGCGATCGCCGAAATGGCGCTGGTTAGCAGAAACTTTTTCATTGTGGTTCTCCCTGATAGTGAAACATTTCCCCCGACGCCCGCAGGCGACGCTGGGCGCGAGTGAAACCGTTTATGGCCGTCCGCGCAAGGTGATATGGCGGCAATAACGGCGAAAACCCAAGCGTTCCCGACCATTCACCGGGTTAACCGCCTACTCGACCCGGCGCAGCCCGGCCCGGAAGCGGCTGGCATTCTGCTGATAATGCAGGGCCGACCGGCGCAGCATCTGTTCGGTTTCCGGGCCAAGTTCGCGCACCACCTTGCCCGGCGCGCCCATCACCAGCGCATTGTCGGGTATTACCTTGCCCTCGGGGATCAGCGCCCCGGCGCCGATCAGGCAGTTGCGGCCGATGACGGCGCCGTTCAGAACGATGGCGCCCATGCCGATCAGGCTGGCCTCGCCCACGGTGCAGCCGTGCAGCATGGCCTTGTGCCCGATGGTGCAGTCGGCGCCGATGGTCAGGGGAAATCCGGGGTCGGTGTGCAGGACGCAATCGTCCTGAATGTTCGCGCCTTCGCCAACGATGATCGCTTCGTTGTCGCCGCGAATGGTGCTGCCAAACCAGACCGACGACCGCGCGCCCAGAACCACATTGCCGATCACGTTGGCATCGGGCGCCACCCAGGCGCTGCCGTCGCCGTCGCGGCGCGGCACCGCGTCGCCCAGCGCATAAAGGGTCACTGCAGATCCTCGAATTCCAGATGCAGGCCGCGCACATGTTCGACCAGCAGCGGCTGTTGCGGCCGGCGCAGGCGTTCGGCGGTGACGATGGTTTTCAGCCGGGCGGCCGTCTGGTCGAGATCGTCGTTGACCAGCACATAGTCATAGCTGTCCCAGTGGCTGATTTCGTCCCAGCTTTTGGTCATGCGCCGCGCGATGGTGTCGTCATCGTCCTGCCCGCGCTGTTCCAGCCGGCGCCGCAGTTCGCGGATCGAGGGCGGCAGGACGAAGATTGACAGCACATGCGGGGCGAGGTCGGAATTGGTGATCTGCTGGGCGCCCTGCCAGTCGATGTCGAACAGCACGTCGTTGCCGGCCCCGATTGCCGCCGCGACCGGCGCCTTGGGCGAGCCGTAGAAATTGCCGAACACATGGGCATGCTCCAGCATTTCCCGGCCCGCGACCATGTGTTTGAAGGCGCTGTCGTCAAGAAAACGGTAATGCTGGCCGTCGACTTCGCCGGGGCGCGGGGGCCGGGTGGTGGCCGACACCGAAAAGCTGATCGACGGATCCCAGTCGATCAGGCGCCGGGCCAGTGTTGACTTGCCGGCGCCCGAGGGCGAGCTGAGAATGATCAGAAGGCCGCGCCGCATGGTCACTCCAGGTTCTGGATCTGCTCGCGCATCTGGTCGATGACCGTCTTGAGGTCAAGCCCGACCGCCGTCAGCGCCGTGAATTGAGACTTCGAGCACAAGGTGTTGGCCTCGCGGTTGAACTCCTGACACAGGAAATCCAGCTTGCGCCCCACCGGGCCGCTGGTGTCCAGCAGCTTGCGCGCGGCGGCGACATGGGCGTCAAGGCGGTCCAGCTCTTCGGTGATGTCGGCCCGAACCGACAGCAGCGCGATTTCCTGCGCCACCCGGTCGGGATCGAAGCCCTCGGCATTGTCCGCGATGCGGGCCAGATTGTCGCGAAAGTTCTGGTCCATGGTCTGGCGGCGATCTTCGGCGATGGCGCGGGCGCTGGTGGCCCCCCTGGCGATCTGGTCCAGCTGGTCGCGGATCAGATGTTCAAGTCGTTTACCCTCTTCGCCGCGCATGGCGTTGAAATCGCTCGCCAAAGCCGGGACCTCGCCTAGCATCGCCTGCACCAGTTTGCCGGTGTCTTGCGCGCCGCCGCTGTCGGTGACCCCGCGCAGGCCCAGCACGTCGCAGGCCGACCCGGGCGACAGCGCAAGGCCACGTTCCTGCGCCGCGCGCGTCACCATCGCGATCTGGTCCAGCGCCCCGGCCAGCGCGGCCGGATCTAAAGACTTGGGCCCGCCCTCTTCGCGGTTGATACGCACCGACAGGGTCAGGCTGCCGCGCGCCGCCACACCGGCAAGGGCGGCCTTCAGCTTCTGGTCCAGCCCGTCAACCCAGTCCGGCGCCCGCAGGCGCAGATCCAGCCCGCGCCCGTTGACCGACCGCAGCTCGATCGTCCAGCGCCAGGGGCCGGTTATCCCCGATTGCTGTGCGTATCCGGTCATCGAGTTCGGCATGGACTTAACCTTTTTAGTAAGTTTCGACACAAACCGCCGCGATTGGATGCTATAAAGGCAAGTGGGGATAACACGAGACCTGTGCGCACAGTGGTTGTCTGATGTTGCGCATTCGTCATCCGGGGGTTGGAGGTCGTGGCCATGGAGCCGGCGAGCAATATCGTGCATTTTCCCGTAACTGGCCGGGAAAAGCGGCAAATCGCGACGCCGCTGGACGCAGTTCAGGCGCATTGGCGCAGTCTGGCCGACGGCCGTATGATGCCGCATCGCGACGAACTGGACCCGCTGACGCTGGTGAGTTGGCTGGATCATCTGGTGCTGATCGACCGCGCCGCGCCCGACCGGGCGACCGTGGCCCTGAGCGGACCATCATTGTCCGACCGGTTGGGGCGGCCGCTGCGCGGACTTTCGCTGACGGCGCTGTTCCACGCCGGCGACGCGCCCGAACTGACCGATGCCCTTGGCGCGCTTTTCGACGAACCGGCCCGCATTCTGTTGCGGGTCTCGGCCGGCCGGCAAGGCGGGCAGATGCTGATGTTGCCCCTGCGCGGGGCCGATGGCAGCTGTTGTCACGCGCTTTGCGTGCTGGACATGCGCCACGGACAGGGCCGGCTGAAAATCGCCGGCCAGTCTCGAAAGTCCATTGTCGGCTATGCCGCCCATCCGCCCCGGCGTCAGAAAAAAGGGCCGGACGCGATGCATCCGGCCCTGAAACTGGTCAAGGGCTAGGGCCTCAGACTGCCTGCCGCGCGGTGCGCCCATCGCGGCCGGCGCGCAGCTCTTCCGCGACCAGAAAGGCCAGTTCCAGCGACTGGCTGGCGTTCAGGCGCGGATCGCAGGCGGTGTGATAGCGGTCAGACAGGTCTTCTTCGGTCACGGCGCGCACGCCGCCGGTGCATTCGGTCACGTCCTTGCCCGTCATCTCGAAATGCACGCCGCCGGGAACGGTGCCTTCGGCGCGGTGGATGGCGAAAAACTCCTGCACCTCGCGCAGCACGCTGTCGAAGGGGCGGGTCTTGAAGCCGGTGGTCGACTTGATGGTGTTGCCGTGCATCGGGTCGCAGGACCAGACCACCTTTGCGCCCTCGTCCTCGACCGCGCGCACCAGTTTGGGCAGGTGGTCGCCCACCTTGCCGGCGCCAAAGCGCGCGATCAGGGTCAGGCGGCCAGCCTCGTTTTCGGGGTTCAGCGCCGCCATCAGGCGTTTCAGATCGTCGGTTGAAATCGACGGGCCGCATTTCAGGCCGATCGGGTTCGACACGCCCTTGCAGAACTCGACATGGGCGCCATCGGGCTGGCGGGTGCGGTCGCCGATCCAGATCAGGTGCCCCGAGCCGGCGATGGTCTGGCCGCTGGTCGAATCGACCCGGCACAGCGCCTCTTCATATTCCAGCAGCAACGCCTCGTGGCTGGTATAGAAGTTGACCGAGTTCAGTTCATGGTTGGTTTCGGAATCAAGCCCCGCCGCCGCCATGAAGTCGAGCGAATCCTGGATGCGCGTGGCCATGTCGCGATAGATTTCGGCCTTTTCGTTCTCGGTAAAGCCCAGCGTCCAGCTGTGAACGCGGTGAATGTCGGCAAAGCCTCCGTGCGAAAAGGCGCGCAACAGGTTCAGCGTTGCGGCAGACTGGGTATAGGCCTGCAACATGCGTTCGGGCGCCGGCACCCGGTGTTCCGACGTGAAGTCGAAGCCGTTGATGATGTCGCCCCGGTAAGACGGCAGTTCAACTTCGCCCACGGTCTCGGTCGGGGCCGAGCGCGGCTTGGCAAATTGCCCGGCCATGCGCCCGACCTTGATGGTGGGCACCTTGGCGCCATAGGTCAGCACCATGGCCATCTGCAACATCACCTTGAAGGTGTCGCGGATCTGGTCGGCGCCGAATTCGGCAAAGCTTTCGGCACAGTCGCCGCCCTGCAACAGAAACGCCTCGCCCCGCGACGCCTTGGCCAGCTGCGACCGCAGCGTGCGCGCCTCGCCGGCAAAGACCAGCGGCGGATATTTGGCAAGCTGGGTTTCGACCGCGTTCAGACGTGCAGCATCAGTATAATCGGGCATTTGCACCCGTGGTTTGCTGCGCCAGTCAGTTTTTTGCCAGTTGCTCATTGCGCCTTCCCCGTAAATTCGGTTGAGACGCTTCCTATAGGCTGGGATCGCGGCGATGAAAACAGCGTTTCGCCCTGTCGCCCTGCCTTGAACAGAACGGGCAAACCTGTTTCGGTCGAAACCACGAGGGCCGGGAGTTACGGCATTGAGCATGACGCGCAACGACATCGCCCCGGCGCGGGGCCCTTCCGAGGGCAAACATTTCGTGTTCGCGCTGGTGCCGCGATTCACGATGCTGTCCTTTGCCTGTGCGGTGGATTGCCTGCGCATTGCCAACCGGGTGATCGGACATGATGCCTATCGCTGGACGCTGGTCAGCGAAGGCGGCGGGCCGGTGCGCTGTTCGGCCGACATCGAGTATGGCGTCGACCGCGACCTTGACGAATTTCGCCGCGACGACCGGATCATCCTGTGTGGCGGTCTGAACGTGGTCGAGAATACCTCGAAGCGCATGGTGAACTGGCTGCGTCGCGAGGCCCGCAAGGGGGCGACGATCGGCGGTTTGTGCACCGCCGCCCATGCGCTGGCCAGCGCCGGGCTGCTGGACGGCAAGCGGGCAACCATCCACTGGGAGAATCAGGACAGTTTTGCCGAAGAGTTTGACGACGTCGACCTGACCAAGTCGGTGTTTGTCATCGACGGCAACCGCTATACCACCGCTGGCGGCACCTCGTCGATCGACCTGATGCTGAAGATCATCGCCACCGATTTTGACGAAGAAACCGCGAACGCGGTGGCCGACCAGCTGATCTATTCCTCGATCCGCACCGACCAGGACACCCAGCGGCTAAGCGTGCCCACACGCATCGGGGTGCGCCATCCCAAGCTGAGCCAGGTCATCCAGATGATGGAAGCCAACATAGAAGAGCCGATCTCGCCCTCGATCCTGGCCAAGGACGTGGGCATGTCGACCCGCCAGTTGGAGCGTCTGTTCCGCCGTTACCTGAACCGCAGCCCCAAACGCTATTACATGGAATTGCGCCTGCAAAAGGCGCGCAACCTGCTGATGCAAACCGACATGAGCGTGATCAACGTGGCGCTGGCCTGCGGCTTTACCTCGCCGTCGCATTTCTCGAAATGCTATCGGTCGCATTATTCGACCACGCCCTATCGCGAGCGCGGCTCGCAGGCGTCAAGGCTGACCATCTGAATGGCCCGGCCCCCGCGATCTTTACTGCCGCGCGAGGACTGGCCGGCAAGTGTCAGCCGCCCGCTGGTGTCGCCGTTGCAACCGTCGGTGGTTTACACCGTCGAAAGCCCCGACGCGCTGGACGCGCAATACGAAGGGCGCACGCAGGGCTTCACCTATGCCCGCGAGGGCCATCCCAACGCCGAGGTGCTGGCCGCCATGATCGGGCGGATGGAGGGGGCCGAAACCAGCGTGGTGACCGGTTCGGGCATGGCCGCCGTGGGTGCGGCCATTCTTGGGGTGGTGCGGGCCGGTGATCATGTCATCGGCGGGACCGAGCTTTATGGCCGCTCGTTGCGCCTGCTGTCCGACGAGTTGCCGCGCCTGGGCGTCGAAACCTCGCTGGTGGATACAACCGATGCCGGTGCCGTGGCGGCGGCCATGCGGCCCGAGACACGGCTGATTCTGGTCGAGACCGTGTCAAACCCGACCCTGCGCGTGGCCGATATCGCCGGCATCTCGCGGCTGCCCGGCGCCGGTAACCGGGTGCTGGCGGTCGACAACACCTTCGCCACGCCGCGCGCTCTGCGGCCGTTGTCGGTGGGCGCCGATATCGTCATTCACTCGGTCACCAAGCTTCTGGCCGGTCACTCCGACGCGACGCTGGGCTGGGTCGGGACGACCGACGCCGATCTGGGTGCGGCGATTGCCGGGCAGGTCGCGACGTGGGGTCTGACGGCCAGCCCGTTCGATTGCTGGCTGGCCGAACGCGGGCTGCTGAGTTTCGATCTTCGCTATGAACGCGCGGCGGCCAACGCGGCCCGGCTGGCGGATGCGCTGGCCGCCATGCCTGGGGTTGACCGCGTGCTTTACCCCGGCCGCCCCGATCACCCCGACCACAACCGCGCGCTTGGGCTGTTGGGCGGGCAGGGCGGCAACATGGTGACCTTTTCGATCGCCGGCGGCCGCGCGGCCGCCAATCGGCTGGTGCGGGCCGCCGACGGGCTGGCCTTTGCGCCAACGCTGGGCGACATCGCCACGGTTATCAGCCACCCTGCGTCATCGTCGCACCGGTCGCTGGGCGCCGATGCCCGCACGGCAATGGGGATATCCGAGGGGACCTTTCGCGTCTCGGTTGGGGTCGAACCGGCGGGCGAGCTTGTGGCGTTGTTTGCCGCCGCCTTGCAGGCTGCGTCAGATTAGGTGAAGCTTGGCGTTGCTTGGCGCGGTCACCACATCGAAATTGAGATCGGGGCAAACGCTGAGGACTTCGTCGCGCACGAGCCCCGGGTTGGGCAGCGCGTTCGAAATGGCCCGATATTTCCCCTCAAACCCAAGCGAGGACAGCATCATCGACAAATCGTAGCAGTCGAATCCTTGGGCAAACACCGGTGAATAAATCACCGACGGTTGCTGACGCCGGGCAAAGAGATCGGGAATTGCGATGAAGGAAACGCACACCGTCGGGGAGGACAGGCACATCGCCGGCACGCCGCAAGCGTTTGATCCGCCGCAGCTATCACAAACCGTGATGCAGAATGATCCGGTCCTCTTGCCGATTGGAAGCTGGTCGATGTTTAATGCGGGGGTGGTTCGCCGGTTCAAATCAACAGGTCCCGAATGTGACAAATTGCGAGCTTTAGTTGTATAGCCATCCTAATCTCTACGTCTGATTGAGTCATCCCCCTTTATTCTCTACTTGATCAACGGATAAATTACGCCGAAGCTCGGATCCTTGAAGCGGGGCGATCCTGAATGACAATCGAGCAAATTCAATCTGTTATACAGGCGGTGTCGGCGCCGGTGCTGTTCGTGACCGCCGATGGCCAGCTTGTCGCAGCCAACGGGGCCGCGACCGAGATGTTCGGCAACGCCATTGTCGGGCGGTTGCTGGTGGCGGTCCTGCGCCAGCCCGCGATTCTGGATTGTTTCGAGCAGGCCCTGACCAGCAGACAGCCCGTGACCCGGCAGTTCCAGTTGGTCGAGGCCGGTCGCGAGGTGGCCCGTGCCGTCACCGCCGCCCCGCTGGGCGGGCCCGGCAATCGCGGCGCGGTGCTGACGTTCGAAGATACGACCGCCCTGATCGAATCGCGCCGGATCCGGCGTGACTTTGTGGCCAATGTCAGCCACGAACTGCGCTCGCCCCTCACGGCCTTGCGCGGGTTCATCGAAACCCTGCAGACTACGGCCCGCGACGACCCGGCGGCGCAGGCGCGCTTTCTGGCCATCATGGCGCGCGAGGCCGAGCGTATGGACCGACTGGTGCGGGACCTTCTGTCGCTGAGCCGGGTCGAGGCGGAAGAGCGTGTGCGCCCGCGTGCGCTGGTCGATCTTTCGGCGGTCTTGCGCGCGGTTATCGCGCTGGCCGG
>CAYYMJ010000019.1:18822-22289 GCA_964472855.1 uncultured Rhodobacterales bacterium
GGCGACGCCGACCAGTTGAATCAGGTGTTTACCAACCTCGTGGAAAATGCGCTGAAATACGGCAAGCCCGGCGGCACCCTGCGCATCGTCGCCCGGCGCCGCGACAAAGAGGCGGCGCTGCGCGGGCCCGCCATCCAGATCGACCTGCACGATCAGGGCCCGGGCATTCCGCCGCAACATCTGCCGCGCCTGACCGAACGCTTTTACCGCGTCGACAACCACCGCAGCCGCGAACTGGGCGGCACCGGGCTGGGGCTGGCGATCGTCAAGCATATCGTCAACCGCCACCGGGGCCGGTTGAAGATTACTTCACAGCACGGGCAGGGCAGCACATTCGCGGTGATTCTTCCCGCCGCGCCACAAAACGCGGGCAGTGCCGAGCAAAGCTGAGCAAACTCAAAGGCTTGCGCTATCATATTCCTGTTACACACGCACTGCAAAAGGTCGGCATCGGCACCGATGTTGCCGGTCCGGTTGCCCCGACGATGCGGGCCCGGTCACAAATGTTCAGGAGTTCACGATGAACCTTGCCAAGATTGCTGCCCTCGCGTTGACCAGCGCCGCTGCCCTTGCCACCGGCGTGGCGGCGCAAGAGCGCACCCAGATCCGCATCGTCGGGTCGTCCACGGTCTTTCCCTTTGCCACCGCTGTCGCCGAACATTTCGGCCGCACCACCGATTTCGAAACCCCGGTTGTCGAATCCACCGGCTCGGGCGGCGGGCTGAAACTGTTCTGCGCCGGCATCGGTGCCGGCGACCCCGACATCACCAACGCCTCGCGCCGCATCAAGCTGAAAGAGGTCAGGACCTGCGCCGACAATGGCGTCGCCCTGACCGAGGTTGTGGTCGGCTATGACGGCATCGTCGTGGCCAACGCCGAAAACGGCCCCGAGTTCGAACTGACCCGCGCCCAGCTGTGGGAAGCACTGGCCGCCAACGGCCCGCGCCCGACCAGCTGGGACGAGATCGACCCCACGCTGCCGGCCGAGGATATCGAAGTGCTGGGCCCGCCGCCGACCTCGGGCACCCGCGACGCCTTTGAAGAGCTGGTGATGGAAGTCGGCTGCGAAGAAGCCGGTGGCAACGACTGCGGCGGCGACGGCCGGCACATCCGCGAAGACGGCCCCTATATCGAGGCCGGCGAAAACGACAACCTGATCGTGTCCAAGCTGGAAGCCAACGAACATGCCGTCGGCATCTTCGGCTTTTCGTTCCTCGACCAGAATTCCGACGTCATCAAGGGCGCCATCATCGACGGTGTCGAACCCACCTTCGACAATATCGCATCGGGCGATTATCCGGTGTCACGGTCGATGTATTTCTACATCAAGCAGGCCCATGTCGGGGTTGTTCCGGGCATCCTGGAATATGCGACCGAGTTCGTGAATTCCGACGGTGAAGACGGCTATCTGGCCGATCTGGGCCTGATCCCGGTCGACGCCGATATCGAAGCGGCCAACAAGGCTGCGGTGGCCGATTTGCCGCCGCTGACCGAAGACAACTACTGAGCCGCAAGAAAATCATGCCGGGGGCGGTTTATCGCCCCCGGTTTTCGGGCTAGAGGGACGGCGCCGCAGCTGTCTGCACGGAGCCACGCCAATGACGATCACGCTGTTCGCCGTCGTGCTTATCCTGGCACTTGCGACCTATGTGGCCTCGGCACGCCGCGCCGCCGGGATTGCCGGCGACCGGCCCGGCACGTTGCATTCCCGGCCCAGCTATCACGGAATGCTCAGCCTCTTGTGGGTCCTGATCGCGGGTTGGGGCGTGCTGGCGGTGACGGTTGTCGCCGCGGATTGGGGCATCGACCAGTTGCTGGCGGCCCGCATCCGCGCCGCGCTGCCCGATGCCAGTGGTCTTGACCGCCATCTCGTGCTGTCAGACGCCTATGCGCTGGCCCGCGGCGGGCTGGCCTCGGCATCCGACGATTTGCGCCTTGCGCTGGCGGCCAGCAGTGCGCGGCTGACAACCCTGGCCGGCTGGGCGACGCTGGTGCTGACGCTGAGCGCGGCGCTTTTCGCGTCAGGGCGCACCTTCGCGATGGTCAGCCTGACCGCCCGGGCGCGCAACCGGTCCGAGGCGCTGATCGAGCTGCTGCTGCTGGTCATGGCGGCCATTGCCGTGCTGACGACGCTGGGCATCGTGCTGTCGCTGATCTTCGAAACCGTCCGCTTTTTCGGGGCCATCGACTGGCGGATCGACCGTTTTCTGTTCGGCACCAACTGGTCGCCGCTGTCAGGCGTGTTCGAGGGCAAGCTGGACAGTGAAAAGGTCGGGGCCTTCCCGCTGTTCGCGGGCACGCTGCTGATCACGCTGATCGCCATGGTGGTGGCGGTGCCGATCGGGCTGTTCGCGGCGATCTTCCTGTCGGATTTCGCCTCGCCCACGGTGCGCGCCATCGGCAAGCCAACGCTTGAGGTTCTGGCCGGTATTCCCACGGTGGTTTACGGCTTTTTTGCCGCCATCACGCTGGCCCCGCTGATCCGGGGCTGGGGCGAGGGGCTGGGGCTGGACGTGGCCTCGGAATCGGCGCTGGCGGCCGGCATCGTCATGGGGATCATGATCATCCCCTTCATCTCGTCACTGTCCGACGATGTCATCAACGCGGTGCCGCAATCGCTGCGCGACGGCTCGCTCGGGCTGGGCGCCACGCGGGCCGAGACCATCCGGCAGGTGGTGTTGCCCGCCGCGCTGCCCGGCATCGTGTCGGCGGTTCTGCTGGGCATCAGCCGCGCCATCGGCGAGACGATGATCGTGGTCATGGCGGCCGGGCAGGGCGCCAACCTGACCGCCAACCCGCTTGAGGCCGTGACCACCGTGACCGTGCAGATCGTGGCGCTGATCACCGGCGATACCGAGGCATCGACCGCCGCCGGCCCGGCCTTTACGCTGGGCTTCACGCTGTTCGTGATGACGCTGCTGATGAACGTGCTGGCGCAGCGGCTGGTGCGCAAATACCGTGAACGCTATGACTGAGGGGGCGCGCGACATGACCCAGACCAGCGGCGCCCCGGTTCCGGCGCGCAGCCTGTTCGCCCCGTCAGCGCATCTGCGCCGCCGCCGCCGTTCCGAGACGCGGCTCAAGCTTTACGGGCTGGCGGCGATGCTGTTGTCGGCCTTCGCGCTGGTGGCGTTGCTGGGGTCGGTGGTGGTGCGGGCCACCGGCGCGCTGACCGAAAGCTATGTGACGCTGGATGTGACCGTCGACCCGGCGGTGCTGGACCTTGGCGACAGCCCCAGCGCAACCGATATCCGGCGCGCCGACAACGGGGCGCTTATCCTCGCGGCGCTGGAAGAGCGGTTTCCCCTGGCCACCGGGCGCAGTGCGCGCAAGGAGCTGAAAGACATCGTCTCGGGCGGCGCCCCGTTCGAGCTGGGTGACGACATCGCCGCCGACCTCGGCGTAATCGGCCAGACCAGCGCCTTTCGGCTGCTGGCCTCGGACACCGCCGATCTTTACCTCAAGGG
>CAYYMJ010000019.1:22389-48518 GCA_964472855.1 uncultured Rhodobacterales bacterium
GACGCGCGCCAGACCCAGACCGACAAGGCCGACCGCGCCGCCGCCAAGCGCGACAAGTTCCTGGCCGACGCGGCGGCGCTGGAGGCGCGGGCCGCCGCACCGGGCGGCAACGAAAAGCTGGACGACGACAGCCGGTCCTTTCTGGTCACCGTGGCCGGCGGCTGGATCCGCCTGACCGAGGTCGGCACCAACAGCGCCACGGGCGAGATGCTGACAACCGCCACGCTGCCGGTCACCGGCGCCACCGGCTGGGGCCTGCACGCCACCGGGCTGGCCGAATCCGACCGCAAGATCAGCGATCGCCAGATCGCGTGGCTGGAAAGCCTCGACGCCGACGGCGCGGTCAAGCGCAGCTTCAACCTGCGCTTCTTCACCGCCGCCGACAGCCGCGCGCCGGAACTGGCCGGTATCCGCGGCGCGGTGGTCGGCAGCTTCTGGACCATGCTGGTTACCTTCCTGCTGGTATTCCCGGTCGGGGTGCTGGGGGCGATCTATCTGGAAGAATTCGCGCCCAAGAACGCGCTCACCGGTTTCATCGAGGTCAATATCAACAACCTGGCGGCGGTGCCGTCGATCATCTTCGGGCTTCTGGGCCTGTCGGTGTTCCTGGGCTTTTTCGGGGTGCCGCGATCGGCGCCGCTGGCCGGCGGTATCGTGCTGGCGCTGATGACCCTGCCGACGATCATCATCGCCGCGCGGGTTTCGATGGCCGCGGTCCCGCCCTCGATCCGCGAGGCGGCTTTGGGCGTGGGCGCCAGCCGGGTGCAGACCGCGTTTCACCATGTGCTGCCGCTGGCGCTGCCG
This sequence comes from uncultured Rhodobacterales bacterium, assembly GCA_964472855.1. GTDB lineage: Bacteria > Pseudomonadota > Alphaproteobacteria > Rhodobacterales > Rhodobacteraceae > Tranquillimonas. Next base: position 23,194 of record CAYYMJ010000019.1, read on the forward strand.
GGCATCCTGACCGGCACCATCATCGGCATGGCCCGCGCACTGGGGGAAACGGCGCCGCTGATCACCATCGGCATGGTTGCCTTCATCGTCGACGTGCCCAGCGGCATCACCGACAGCGCCACCGTGCTGCCGGTGCAGATCTTCCGCTGGTCAGACTTCCCCGAGCAGGCGTTCGAGGCCCGCACCGCCGCCGCCATCTGCACGCTGCTGGTGTTCCTGATCTTCATGAACATTGTCGCGGTCATCCTGCGCCGCAAGTTCGAACGCCGCTGGTAAAAGGACCAACGTCATGAGCGACCCCACCCAGCCCGCCGCCACCGCCGCCGACGCCGCCGCCGACGCCCCCGCGCCCGAGATCAAGATCTCGGCCCGCGACGTGCAGGTCTATTACGGCGACAATCATGCCATCCGCGATGTCGCCGTCGATATCAGCGACAAGATGGTCACCGCCTTCATCGGCCCGTCCGGCTGTGGCAAGTCGACCTTCCTGCGCTGTCTGAACCGCATGAACGACACAATCGACATTGCCCGGGTCGAGGGTCAGATCCTGCTGGACGGCGAAGACATCTATCACAAGTCCGTCGACCCGGTGCAGCTGCGGGCGCGGGTGGGCATGGTGTTTCAGAAACCCAACCCGTTCCCCAAGTCGATCTACGACAACGTGGCCTATGGCCCACGCATCCACGGCCTGTCGCGCAACCGCGCCGATCTGGACACGATCGTCGAAAAGGCCCTGCGCCGCGCCGCGCTGTGGGACGAGGTCAAGGACCGGATCGACACGCCCGGCACCGGCCTGTCGGGCGGGCAGCAACAGCGCCTGTGCATCGCGCGCGCCATCGCGACCGAGCCCGAGGTGCTGTTGATGGACGAACCCTGCTCGGCCCTCGACCCCATCGCCACCGACCAGATCGAGGCGCTTATTCACGAGCTGAGGGCCAGCTATTCGCTGGTGATCGTGACCCATTCGATGCAACAGGCGGCCCGGGTCAGCCAGCGCACGGCCTTCTTCCATCTGGGCGACCTTGTAGAATACGATACCACCGAGACGATCTTCAACAATCCAACCGACCCGCGCACGGAAAGCTATATTTCCGGGCGTATCGGATAAGAGGTTTTTCACATGGCTTTGAGCGAAACCAGTATCGGACGCGACATGGACGGCGTGCAGGCGCTGATCATGAAGCTGGGCGGCCTCGTGGAACAGGCCTTTGTCGACGCGGTGCGGGCGCTGGAAGACCGCGACGAAGACCTGGCGCAGAGGGTGCGCGAGAATGACAAGCGCATCGACGCGCTGGAAGAAGAGGTCAATCTGGAATGCGCCCGCGTGCTGGCCATGCGCGGCCCCATGGGGCGCGACCTGCGGGTGGTTCTCAGCATTCTCAAGATCGGCGCCAACCTCGAGCGCTGCGGCGACTATTCCAAGAACCTGGCCAAGCGCACGACGGCGTTGGTGCAAATGAACCCCATCGACGGTGCCATCAGCTCGATCCGGCGCATGGCGCGCGAGGTCGAGATGATGATGAAGGACGCGCTGGACGCCTTCGCCAATCAGGATGCCGATCTTGCCAGCAACGTGCGCCTGCGCGACCAGGAGGTCGACCAGATGTATAACGCGCTGTTCCGCGAGCTGTTGACCCACATGATGGAAGACCCGCGCAACATAACCGCCTGCATGCACCTGCATTTCATCGCCAAGAATATCGAGCGTATGGGCGACCACATGACCTCGATCAGCGAACAGGTGATCTATATCGTGACCGGCAGCCTGCCCGACGATCAGCGCCCGCGCGGCGACAAGACCAGCCTGATCAGCGACGACGACGCCTGAACGGGGGGCCGTGGCGATGCCCGCCGAACATCCGCTGGTTCTGCTGGTCGAGGACGAGCCTGCCCAGGCCGAGGTTATCGCCTATAACCTTGCCGCCCAGGGCTATCGCGTGGAAACCGCCGCCTCGGGCGATGCGGCGCTGGACCTGATCGCCGAGGCGCCGCCTGACCTGATCCTGCTGGACTGGATGCTGCCCGGCGTGTCGGGAATTGAGATCTGCCGCCGCCTGAAGGCCCGGCCGGCAACCCGGCACGTGCCGGTCATCATGATCTCGGCCCGAACAGAAGAGGTTGACCGGGTGCGCGGGCTGGAAACCGGGGCCGACGATTACGTGGTCAAGCCCTATGCGGTGAACGAGCTCATGGCCCGCGTCCGGGCCCAGCTGCGCCGCACCCGGCCCGCCGCCGTCGGGCAGACGCTGACCTATGCGGATATCCGCCTGCAGCCCGAAGCCCACCTGGTGACGCGCGACGGCAAGCCGCTGAAACTGGGGCCGACCGAATACCGGTTGCTGCTGACCTTCATGGAACAGCCCGGCCGGGTGTGGAGCCGCGAACAGCTGCTCGACAGGGTCTGGGGCCGCGATATCTATATCGGCAGCCGCACCGTCGATGTGCATGTCGCCCGGCTGCGCAAGGCGCTGGCGCGCACGGGTGGCAAGGATTTGCTGCGCACGGTGCGCGGCACCGGCTATGCGCTGGGCGGATCCTGACGCGGTATAGCTGCCGGGGCGTGAGACGGGGCGCGCGCGGCGCACCGGTTCTCAGTAGGTTTTGGCCATGCGTTTGCGCACATGCGGATCAAGGTGGCGCTTGCGCAGCCTGATCGCGGCCGGCGTGACCTCGACCAGTTCATCGTCGTCGATATAGGAGATGGCCACTTCCAGTCCGAACTGGATATGCGGCGTCAGCCGCACGGCTTCGTCCGTTCCTGACGCCCGCACGTTGGTCAGCTTCTTGCCCTTCAGCGGGTTGACCTCGAGATCGTTTTCGCGGCTGTGCTCGCCGATGATCATGCCCTGATAGACCCGGGCCTGCGCCCCGATGAACATGCGCCCGCGCTCTTCGAGGTTCCACAGCGCATAGGCGACGCTGACGCCGTCTTCTATCGAGATCAGCACCCCCGACCGGCGCCCCGGGATCGGACCGCGATGGGGCGCCCATTCGTGGAACACCCGGTTCAGCACGCCCGTGCCACGGGTCGCGGTCAGAAACTCGCCATGATAGCCGATCAGCCCGCGCGACGGCACATGGGCGACGATGCGGGTCTTGCCGTTGCCCGAGGCCCGCATGTCGACCAGTTCGCCCCGGCGCGGGCCGGTCAGCTTTTCGATCACGGCGCCGGCATAGTCGTCGTCGACGTCGATGGTCACTTCCTCGATCGGCTCGACCTGCTGGCCGTCGCGTTCGCGAAACAGCACTTGCGGCCGGCTGATCGACAGCTCGAAACCTTCGCGGCGCATGTTCTCGATCAGCACGCCCATCTGCAATTCGCCCCGGCCCGCGACCTCGAAGGCTTCGCCGCCCGGCGTGTCGGTGACACGGATGGCGACGTTCATTTCGGCCTCTTTCATCAGCCGTTCGCGAATGACCCGGCTTTGCACCTTCTTGCCATCGCGCCCTGCCAGCGGCGATGTGTTGATCCCGAAGGTGACCGAGATGGTGGGCGGGTCGATGGGCTGGGCCGGCAGGGGTGTGTCGACGGCCAGCGCCGCCAGCGTGTCTGACACGGTGGCCCGGGACATGCCCGCCAGCGTGACGATGTCGCCGGCCGAGGCAACGTCGATCGGCTGCTGCGTCAGGCCGCGAAAGGCGAGGATCTTGGTGGCGCGAAACTGCTCGATCTTCTCGCCGATCCGCGACAGCGCCTGCACCGTCGCGCCGGCGCGCAGTTGCCCGGCCTCGACCCGGCCGGTCAGGATGCGGCCGATGAAGGGGTCGGCCGACAGGGTGGTGGCCAGCATCTGGAACGGCTCGGCCAGCCGCGACAACTGGCGCGGGCGCGGCACGTGGTTCACCACCAGATCGAACAGCGCCGCCAGACCCTTGCGCGGCCCGTCAAGGCCGCTGTCGGCCCAGCCGGCCCGGCCCGAGGCATAAAGATGCGGAAAATCAAGCTGGTCGTCGGTGGCGTCGAGGTTGGCGAACAGGTCGAACACCTCGTCAAGCGCGCGGTCAGGCTCGGCATCCGGCTTGTCGACCTTGTTCAGCACCACGATGGGGCGCAGCCCCAGCGCCAGCGCCTTTGCGGTCACGAACTTGGTCTGCGGCATCGGCCCTTCGGCGGCATCGACCAGCAGCACCACGCCATCGACCATCGACAGGATACGTTCAACCTCGCCCCCGAAATCGGCGTGGCCCGGCGTGTCGACGATGTTGATCCGCGTGCCCTTCCATTCCACGCTGGTGCATTTGGCCAGAATGGTGATGCCGCGCTCGCGCTCGATATCGTTGGAATCCATCGCCCGTTCGGTCACGGACTGTCCGGCACGAAAGGCACCGGACTGTTTCAGCAACTCGTCGACCAGGGTGGTCTTGCCATGGTCGACATGGGCGATGATCGCGATATTTCGCAGGTCCATTCTACAGCCTTTCGGGAGGGTGCGCGCCCCTTACCGTGCAACCGCAGAAAAGGCCAGCGGCTAATCCCCGTCGCGGTCTCGTGGCGCACCGCCGGACCGGAATGGTCAGCATCACCGCCCGGTGGACATGCCCCCGGACCCCGCCAAGAGGCCGGCCGCGCCGTCAGGCGCCGCCGGTTTGGTTTCGCGATCTACTCTTCATACCACCAGACATCCGGAAGGAAGCCCAGCCAGTCGCCATAGGCGGCCACGGGGCGCTGGAAATTCAGGTGGCTGTCGTGGGCCAGCCGCGACTGGGTGGTGGTCCAGATCGGGATGACATAGCGCCCGCTGGTCAGCACCCGGTCCAGCGCCCGGGTGGCGGCGATCGAGCCGTCGCGGCTTTCGGCGGTCAGCATGGCGGCGATCATCGCCTCGGCCGCCGGCGACCGCATACCCATCCAGTTGCGCGAGCCTTCCACATCAGCCGCGTCGGCCGACCAGTAGAGGTTTTGCTCGTTGCCCGGGCTCAGCGACAGGCCGCGGCGGTAATAGGCCATGGCGAAATCGAACTGGTTGGTGCGCTCGCGATACTGGGCGCTGTCCACCAGCGTGATTGTCGGCGTGATGCCCAGCCGGCTGAGCGCGCTGGTGTACAGGTCGATGATCTGGTGGGTCAGGGTCGAGCCCTGGTTGAGCAGAATCTCAAAGTTGAATGGTTGCCCGTCGCCATTGCGCAACGCGCCGTCCTGAATGGTCCAGCCGGCCTGCTCAAGCAGTTCGGTCGCGCGGACGATACCGGCGCGGTTGCGTTCGGACCCGTCCGAAACCGGCAGGGCGTAGCCGTCCAGCGCGCCGGGCAGCAAGCTGTCGGCAAAGGGTTCAAGCAGGGCGCGCACCCGCCCCTCGGCCGGCCCGGCCTGCATGCCGAGAACCGAGTTCGAGAAATAGCTGGTGATGCGCGGGTCGGTGCCGCCATTCAGCGTCTGGCTGATGAATTCATAGTTGAAGGCCTGCATCATCGCCTCGCGCACGCGCCAGTCGTCAAAGGGCGCGCGGCGGGTGTTCATGACAAAGCCGGTGATGCCGGTGGGGCGGCGGTGGCCGACCAGTGACAGCGTGACCTCGCCGTTGCGGACGCGGGGAAAGTCATATTGTTCGGCCCATTTGGCGGCGTTGCCTTCGCGGAAGGTCGAGATCTCGCCGGCCTTGAAGGCCTCGAAGATCACGTCGCCGTCGCCGAAATAGTCATAACGGATGGTGTCGAAATTATGCAGGCCCTGATTGAAGGCCAGATCGGCGCCCCACCAGTTCGGGTCGCGGTCAAGCTCGACATAGCGGCCAGCCTCGAAATCGCCGATGACATATGGCCCCGACCCGATCGGCACCGGGTCGAGCCCGCTTTCGGCAAAGTCGCGCCCGTCCCATTGCGATTTCTTCAGGATGGGGCGCAGGCCCATGATCAGGGCCAGCTCGCGGTTCGAGGCATCGACGAAGGTAAAGCGCACCGTGCGTTCGCCCACAGCCTCGGCGCTGGCCACTTTCGACCATGTGCGGTGATAGCGCGGGTGACCGATGGTGCCGAGGGTCTCGTAGCTCCACAAGACGTCTTCCACCGTGACGGGGCTGCCGTCGGAAAAGCGGGCCTCGGGGCGCAGGGTGAACTCGACCCATTCGCGATTCGGTCCGGTCTCGACGGATTCGGCCAGCAGGCCGTAAAGCGTGAAGGGTTCGTCCCAGGATCGGCCCATCAGGGTTTCAGAGACATAGAAACGAATGCCCGACGGCGAGCGCCCCTTGCGGATATGTGGATTGAGGCTGTCGAACGACCCGCCCAGCCCGAACGTGACCTGCCCGCCCTTGGGCGCGTCGGCATTGGCATAGGGCAGTGACACAAAATCCTGTGGCAGGGCGGGGTCGCCATACATAGCTATGGCGTATTGTGGTTCGGCTTGTGCGTTGGCGGCCACGGACATCAATGCCGCGACACAGGCCAGCCGCGCCGCGCGCGGGAAATTAATCATGTTCATTTGGGCAACAATCTCCGGTCGGCCTTGTTTCCTTGCAACACAGCGTATGCGGGCTTGTGTGGCATATCAAACTTTTAGGTTGGACCGCGGCGGCGAGTTGCGTATAGTCAGCTTACTGCTCGATAGGTTTCTTGCCTGTATGAAACCTGCCTCAATAACTTAACGCCCGCCTTGTGCGGGCGTTTTTTTTGTGCGCGGCGCGGCGCCGGGTCGGCTTCTATTCGGGACCGGGACGTGGCATCACGCCTGCGGACATTCGAAAACTGGAGGCTGGGCGCCCGTGAGCATTGCAGGAAAAACCGCCGTCGTGACCGGATCGAACTCGGGCATCGGGCTGGGCATCGCCCGGGCCCTGGCGGCCGAGGGCGTCAACGTGGTGCTGAACAGCTTTACCGACCGCGCCGAGGATCACGCGCTGGCCGCCGAGCTTGGCCGCGAAACCGGCACCGTCGCGCGCTATGTCTGTGGCGACATGGCAACCGGCGAAGGCGCGCGCAGCCTGATCGAGACGGCCGGCGCCTGCGATATTCTGGTCAACAACGCCGGCATCCAGCATGTCGCGCCCATCGAGGCCTTTCCCGTTGCTGCCTGGGACCGGATCATCGCCATCAACCTGTCATCGGCCTTTCACACCACGGCGGTCGCGCTGCCGATGATGCGCGCCGCCGGTTGGGGTCGGGTGATCAACGTGGCCTCGGCCCATGGTCTGACGGCGTCGCCGTTCAAGGCGGCCTATATCGCCGCCAAGCATGGCATTGTCGGGTTGTCGAAGACCACGGCGCTGGAGACGGCCCGCGACGAGATTACCTGCAACGCCATCTGCCCGGGCTATGTGCTGACCCCGCTGGTCGAGGCGCAGATCCCCGACCAGATGAAGACCCACGGCATGGACCGCGAAACGGTGGTGCGCGAGGTGATGCTGGAGCGGCAGCCGTCGAAGGAATTTGCCACGGTCGAACAGATCGGCGGCACGGCGGTGTTTTTGTGCGCGGACGCGGCGGCCCAGATTACCGGCACCACGATCAGCGTCGACGGGGGGTGGACGGCGCTGTAGCCAGACGCGCGCGTCTGGCGAAGGCGGGGGGCTCTGCCCCCCGGCCCCCCCGAAGTATTTTCGGAACAATGAAGGGTGGGGCCGCGGCGCCGGCGCCGGCTATTCCGCTGCCTGGGCGATCTTGTTGGGCGGTCGGGTCGGATCCTTGCCGTTGGGATAGACGAGGCCGGCCGAGATCACCAGTTTGGCCGCGTCCTCGACACTCATCTCAAGCTCGATGATGTCGCTGCGGGGCACGAACAGCAGAAATCCCGAGGTCGGGTTGGGCGTGGTTGGCAGGAAGATCGAGATCTTTTGCTGGTCTACGGGGATGTTGCGTGCAACCTCGCCCTTGGCTGTCGACGAGATGAAGGCCACGGCCCACATGCCCTTGCGCGGGTATTCGACCAGGCAGGCATGTTCGAACGAGGTTTCGGCCTGGGCGAACACGGTCTCGGCGATTTGTTTGATGCCGTTATAGACCGAACGCACCACCGGCACGCTGTCGACCACACCTTCGGCCCAGTGCAACAACGACCGGCCGATCAGGCCCTTGGCCAGCCAGCCGACGATGACGGTGAAGACCAGAAAGAAGATGGCGCCGACGCCGCGCAGGTTGATGCCGATATATTGCTCGGGCAGGAAGCGCTGGGGCACCAGCGGCAGCACCCAGCCATCGATCCAGCCGGTGATGGTCCAGACCAGCCAGATCGTCAGCCCGATGGGGATGATCACCACCAGCCCGGTCAGGAAACTGGACCGGACCCCGCCAAAGAGGGTGCGTCGTTTGGTTTCTTGTGACTGCGGCATGTCTGTCCTGGGCCCCGGGGCTGTTAGCGTCTGTCTAAGCGCAAATTGCCGCAACGACAATCTTGCTGTTGCTCACAAGGTCGATGCCCGCCGGTGATGCGCGATCTGGGTGGCAATGGCGGCGGCGCGGCGGGCATTGTTCCGCACCAGCGCGATATTGGCGCCAAGCGCCCGGCCGCCGGTGGCCGCGCCGATGCGGTCCAGCAGGAAGGGCGTGACCTTCTTGCCGGTGATGCCGGCCGCATCGGCGGCGGCCTGGGCGGCGGCGATGACGGGGGCCATTTCGGCGGCCGGTATCTCGGCCATGGCCGGGATCGGCACCGCCACCAGTTGTCCGCCCGGGACGCCGAGCCGCCGGCGCATCAGGTGGGCACGGGCGATCTGGGCGTCGCTGTCAATGCGCAGGGGCGCGGGCAGGCCCGACTGCCGCGACCAGAAGGCGGCGAAGTCGTCCTGTCCGACCGAGATGACCGGCACGCCAAGGCTTTCCAGCACTTCCAGCGTCTTCGGCAGGTCGAGGATGGCCTTGGCGCCGGCGCAGACCACGGTGACCGGGGTCTGGGCCAGTTCCTGCAGGTCGGCCGAGATGTCGAAGCTGTGTTCGGCGCCGCGGTGGACGCCGCCGATGCCGCCGGTCGCGAACACGTCGATGCCGGCGACGCGGGCCGCGATCATGGTGGCCGACACCGTGGTCCCGCCCGAGCGCCGGGTGGCCAGCGCCGCCGCGATGTCGGCGCGCGACAGCTTGGCGATGTCCTTGCCCCGGCCCAGCCCGGCGATCTGCGGGCTGCTGAGGCCGACGTGCAGCGCCCCGTCGATGACCGCCACCGTCGCCGGGACGGCACCGGCATTGCGCACTTCGGTTTCAACTGCCTCGGCGGTGGCCACATTGTCGGGCCATGGCATGCCGTGGGTGATGATGGTGGATTCCAGCGCCACCAGCGGCGCGCCGCTGGCCCGGGCCGCGGCGACCTCGGGCGAATAGACAAGGGGCAGGGTGGTCATGGCACGTCTCCGGAAATATAGGCCGACGCGGCGTCGAGCGCGGAATGCAGGGCGGTTGCCCCGGTTTCGCCGCGCAACTCGGCGGCGATATGGCCTGCCATGAAGGTATCGCCGGCGCCGGTGACCCGGGTGACCATCACCTCGGGCGGGGTTGCGGTGGTGACGGCGCCTTGTTCGAGCAGAGCCGCGTCCTGTCCGCCATCGGTGACCAGTGCACGACGCAGGCCCCGGGCGGCCAGATCGTTGGCGGCGGCGACCGAATTGGCCGGCGAGGTGGCGCAGATCAGCCCGGCCTCTTCGCGGTTGACATAAACCGTGATCCCGGGGTGCGCCAGCAGCGGCAGCAGACGCTCGGCCTTGCCGGGCGAGGCCGGGGCGACGCGCAGGTCGGCGCAGGCGAACATCGGGCTGGTGGCAATGCCGGCCAGCAGCGCCCCGGTCAGGTTGCCATCCAGCGCCACGGGGCCGCGCCACGGGTCGGCGTCGCTGGCGAGGCGCCCGTCGCGCAGGGGGGCGAGGATCTTTTCGCCCGCGGCCTCGAGCGAATGGGCATCGGCGATGGCGGCGATCATGCCGTTGCCGCCTTCTACCGCCATGTAGATGTCGGTGGGCAGGTCTTCCGAGCGATACAGGTGCCGGGTGATCAGGCCCATGCGCTGGCAGTTCGCGACCAGTTCGTCGCCCTCGGTGTCGCGTCCCACGGCGCTGAGCAGCGCCGGGTGCAGGGCGAAACGGCGCAGGGTCATGGCGATGTTCAGGGCCACGCCGCCGGGGATGCGCTGGATGCGTCCGGGCACGTCCGAGCCGACGCGCATATGCGCGCGCGACCGGCCGATCACGTCCCACAGGACCGAACCTATGCACAGGATATCCGGGCGTTGCGTCATTCTTGACGTCATGCCTTCGGAATGGCGCCGACTGCAAGGGCAGAGTTTGTTCAGGCCTTGCGGCCTGTTAGGGTCGCACGGAAAGGACGCCTTCGTGACCGCTGCATTCTCGCAAGAAACCTTTGATTTCCTTGGCGCGCTTGCGGCCAACAACACCCGCGACTGGTTCGAGGGCAATCGCGACGCATATGAACGCGGCTGGAAACGGCCGGCGCTGGATTTCATTGCTGACGTGTCCGGCGAAATGTCGCGGCTGGATCCGCCGCTGCGGGCCGAACCAAGGCTGAACGGATCGCTGCGGCGCATCAACCGCGACACGCGCTTTTCCAGCGACAAGACACCCTATAGCCCGCGGCTGCATCTGGTGTTCTGGGCCGGAAACCATCCCAACCGGTCGCCGGGGCTGCATGTGGTGTTGCAGCCCGATGGCGTGGGTTTTGGCGCTGGCATGTGGGGGCTGGACAAGGCGCGGCTGGACCGGTTTCGCGCCCGGGTGCTGGACAATGGCGACCGCGCGGCCCTGCTGGCGGCCCTGTTCCGGGCCCGGGCGCGTGGCTGCAGCATGGACCCGCCCGAACTGGCGCGGCTGCCGCGGGGCTTTGCCGATGTGCCGCCCGAAGCCGACGCGCTGTTGCGCCACAAGTCCGTGGTGTCACGCACCCGCGACACGGTGGGCACCGACGTGCTGACCGGGGCCGGCGCCGCGGAATGGGTGCTGGCGCTGGCCCGCGATATGCTGCCGCTGATTGGCTGGCTGAAACCGCTGGCCGTTTAGGACTGGGGTCTTGCACCCCGATTGCCCCCGGTGTATTGCGCGCGCACTTCACAGGCGGGGTTTGGGCCCCTGCGGGGAGACATCCCGCAAGAGTCCGCCGGTTGGCCGCAAGGCCTGATGTCCCCGCCGAGGCGCGAAACCGGAAAGGAATTTGGACATGGCGCTCCCTGAATTCAACATGCGTCAGCTTTTGGAAGCTGGCGTTCACTTTGGTCACCAGACTCAGCGATGGAACCCCCGCATGGGCGAGTTCATCTATGGTAACCGCAACGGCATTCACATTCTCGACCTGACGCAGACCGTCCCGATGCTGGACGCGGCGCTGAACGCGATCCGCGAAACCGTGGCCAAGGGCGGCCGCGTGCTGTTCGTCGGCACCAAGCGGCAGGCGCAAAACCCCATCGCCGACGCCGCCGAACGCTGTGCCCAGTATTACATCAACCACCGCTGGCTGGGTGGCACGCTGACCAACTGGAAGACAGTCAGCCAGTCGATCGGCCGGCTCAAGGCCATTGACGAAAAGATGGCCGAGGGCGCGGACGGCCTGACCAAGAAAGAGCGTCTGGGCATGGAGCGCGAGCAGTCCAAGCTGCAGGCATCGCTGGGTGGTATCCGCGAAATGGGCGGCGTTCCCGAGATGCTGTTCGTGGTCGACGTCAACAAGGAAGACCTGGCCGTGGCCGAGGCCCGCAAGCTGGGTATCCCGGTGGTGGCGATTGTCGATACCAACTGCTCGCCCGACGGGGTTGATTATGTCATTCCCGGCAACGACGACGCTGCGCGCGCCATCGCGCTGTATTGCGACCTGGTCAGCCGCGCCGCCCTTGACGGGATGAGCGTGCAGCTTGGCGCCGCCGGCGTCGACCTGGGCGCGTTGGAGCACAGTGTCGAAGAGGCCCTGGACGCGCCGGCCGCCGAAGCCGCCGCGCCCGCCGCCGGCGAAGCCGAGCCCGCAAAGGCCGAGTAGCGCCCGCTATCGGGTTTGCCCTCATCAGAGCGGGCGGCGTCACGCCGCCCGCCCCGACATCAATTCAATCGAGGAGAGCCAGAAAATGGCAATCACGGCTGCACTTGTGAAGCAACTGCGCGACAGGACCGGCGCCGGCATGATGGACGCCAAGAAGGCGCTGACGGAAACCGGTGGCGACATGGACGCCGCCATCGACTGGCTGCGCACCAAGGGCCTGGCCAAGGCCGCCAAGAAGTCGGGCCGCACCGCGGCCGAAGGCCTTGTGGCGCTGAAGGTCGAGGGCGGCACCGGGGTCGCGGTCGAGGTCAACTCGGAAACCGACTTTGTCGCCAAGAATGCCGAATTTCAGGACATGGTTGCCGCAATCGCGGCAGCGGCGCTGAGCGTCGACAATGTCGCGGCCCTGTCCGCGGCCGATCTGGGCGGCAAGTCGATTGCCGACACCCTGACCGCCAAGATCGCCACGATCGGCGAAAACATGACCCTGCGCCGGATGTCGAAAATTGCCGGCGACACGGTGGTGTCCTATGTCCACAACGCCGCCGCGCCCGGCATGGGCAAGATCGGCGTGCTGGTTGCCATCAGCGGCGACAATGTGGATTTCGGCCGCCAGGTGGCCATGCATATCGCCGCCGCCAACCCGGCGTCGCTGAGCGAGGCCGACCTTGATCCCGCCGTGGTCGAGAAGGAAAAGCAGGTCCAGATCGACATTGCCCGCGAAAGCGGCAAGCCCGAAGCGGTGATCGAGAAAATGATCATCGGCCGCATGAAGAAATTCATGGCCGAGGTGACGCTGATGGGCCAGTCCTTCGTCGTCAATCCCGACCTGACCGTCGAGGCCGCCGCCAAAGAGGCCGGCGTCGCCGTCACCGGCTTTGTCCGGCTGGAGGTTGGCGAAGGCATCGAGGTTGAAAAGGAAGACTTCGCGGCCGAGGTTGCCAAGGCCGCCCAGGGCTGAGGCCTGAAACGACAACGGTGCGGCCCCGTCTGGGGCTGCACCGCTCCGGCTTTCGTTCGCGGCGGCCGGGGCAGGGGGAAGGCGCGCCACGATCTGTCCATGTGGAACCTGCCGGGCCGACTAAAGACCCGGCAAGTTGCCGTCCGGGAAACCCCGGGGCCCGCCGTCCGCCCCAAAAGGTCAGAGCATTCGCCGGGCCGTTCGTCCCACGGTAAAAAAATCAACCGCCACTCACGGGAACAGTTGCACGATGCCCGCAAGGCGTGCCCGCCGGAAGTAGGGTATTCCGGACCATTTGCAGGATAACTTGTCGCGCAACCGGAATTGCGTCGCGAAATCATCGTCGTCCACAGGTCTCAGGTTTACGCGCACGGCAATCTGACGCGACCGCGGCGTTCCGCGTTCAACCTGATCCAAAAGGCACCACCCGGCGCGCGTGATTTCGGGCTGCGTCAGACGGTTCAGGTCCGGCGCGAAACGCCTTGGCCGTTCAACACGAAAATCTGGTTTCTCAGCGACGCCTTCAGCACCGCCTGAGCGGTTGAATCGACGTCCAGCGCCTCGCGCGCCAGCCTGAGATGTTTTTCCACCGTGGCCACCGTCAGCCCCATGATCAGCGCGATATCCTGCGTCGTCTTGCCGTCGCGGGCCCATTCCAGAACCTCGCGCTGCCGGCCGGTCAGCTGGCGCCCGTCGCCGGCATAAGGCATCTGGATCAGCTTGAGGTGCATGATGTAATTCATCGCCTCGATCTTGCGACCATGTTCCGCCCAGATCGCATCAGCCTGGTCCTGCGTCTGACCGTGCAGCATCGACAGGCCGATACCACCACGGTTGCGCAGCGACGAATCAGGAAAACTGATCGAATAACCGACGGTCACGCCATGGTCCTTGTTGAAGGCATAAACCCGGCGTTCGGCGGGCGTCAGCAGTTCGGGCGCCTCGGAAAACAGCCGCCAGCTGCAGGCGCCGGTGTTTGTCTTGGCCCAACGCACCATTGGCGCATTCAGATAGTGACCCTCGTTTACATAGCGTTCGATATATTCGCGCGGATGATTGCTCATCACCAGAAAATCATTGGGGTTGCCAAACGACCGCAGCGTGTTGAAACGCGTGAAGCCATAGAACAGGCCGTCAAAGCCCAGGCCGGTCATCGTGCGCACGTGCAATGCCCAGATATCCTCGGCCGTCGCCGCGGCAATCAGTTGTTCGCAGTAATCGAGCATGGTTGAGTGGTTCTTTCGGCTCTGTTGGGAAACTAGTGCGATAACAGAGGCTTGTCGACGGTTTTGTGCGTCGCGCATTTATCGGCCAAGTTACCATAATACTGATTATGCGTATTCGCACTCCCGCACGGCCGTGATTGCATTTCCCGCCGCCCCGTGACCACATGACCGCAAATTCAACCAGTCGGATGTGGGACCGGGATGGAGCCAGCAGCAGATTATGTCATCGTCGGATCCGGGTCGGCCGGGTCGGCCATAGCCTGGCGGCTGGCCGAAGCCGGCGCCAGCGTTGCCGTTGTGGAATTTGGCGGCAGCGACCGCGGCCCGCTGATCCGCATGCCCGGTGCGCTGAGCTATCCCATGAACATGCCCCGCTATGACTGGGGCTACCGGTCCGAGCCCGAGCCCAACCTTGGCAACCGCCAACTGGTCGCGCCGCGTGGCAAGGTGATCGGCGGATCGTCGTCAATCAACGGAATGGTCTATGTGCGCGGCCACGCCCGCGACTATGACCACTGGGCCGCGACCGGCGCCGCCGGATGGGCCTATGCCGATGTCCTGCCCTATTTCCTGCGCATGGAAAGCTGGGATCCAGCCGGTCATGGCGGCGACCCGGACTGGCGCGGCGGCGACGGCCCCCTGCATGTCACGCGCGGCCCCCGCGACAACCCGCTGACCCAGGCATTCGTAAAGGCCGGCCAACAGGCCGGGTTCGAGCTGAGCGCCGACTATAACGGGCAGAAACAGGAAGGGTTCGGCCCGCTCGAGCAGACCACCTACAAGGGACGGCGCTGGTCGGCCGCCGACGCCTATCTGCGCCCTGCCCTTGCCACGGGCCGCGTGCGCCTGATCGCCGGGCTTTGCACCCGCGTGGTCATGCAAGACCGCCGCGCCGTCGGCGTGGAAATCCTGCAAGGCGGCAACCGGCGCGTCATTCGGGCGGGCAAGGAAACCATTTTGTCAGCTTCGGCCTTCAACAGCCCGAAATTACTGATGTTATCTGGCATCGGACCGGCGGCCGATCTGGCGCGCCACGGCATTGACGTGGTGGCCGACCGCCCCGGTGTCGGGCAGAACCTGCAAGATCATCTCGAGGTCTATGTGCAACAGGCCGCGACGCAGCCGGTGTCGCTGTACCGCTATTGGAACCTCTTCGGCAAGGCGTGGGTCGGTCTGAACTGGCTGGCCCGCCGCAAGGGGCCCGGCGCATCGAACCAGTTCGAAAGCGGTGCCTTCCTGCGCAGCGCGGCCGGTGTGGATTATCCCGACATCCAGTTTCATTTCCTGCCGATCGCCGTGCGCTATGACGGCCGGGCCGCTGCCGAGGGCCACGGGTTCCAGATGCACGTTGGACCGATGCGCTCGGCCTCGCGCGGGCAAGTGACCCTGCGCTCGCCCCGCCCCGAGGACGCGCCGGTCATCCGGTTCAATTACATGAGCCACGACAGCGACTGGCGCGATTTCCGGGCCTGCGTGCGGCTGGCGCGCGAAATCGTGACGCAACCGGCCTTCGACGCCTTCCGCGGCAAGGAAATCCAGCCGGGCGCCGCCCTGCAAAGCGACCGTGATCTGGACGCCTTCATCCGCGACCACGCCGAAAGTGCCTTTCACCCGTCGGGCACCTGCCGCATGGGCGCGGCAAACGATCCGATGGCGGTGGTCGACCCCGATTGCCGGGTGATCGGCGTTGACGGGCTGCGTCTGGCGGACAGCTCGATCTTTCCGCGTATTCCCAACGGCAATCTTAACGGTCCGTCAATCATGGTGGGCGAAAAAGCCTCGGACCATATCCTTGGACGCACGCGGCTGCCGGCCGACAACCGCGAACCGTGGATCAACCCGCGCTGGGAAACGAGCGACCGGTAAGCATGGCCGGACGCGGGCGATCAGCGGGCGATCAGGCCTCTTCCACCACGACAAGGTCGCGGTCGGCGGCGTCTTTGGCAAAGGCCAGCGCCTCGCGGTAGCGCGGCGAGTTATAGCAGGCCACCGCGTCTTCGACCGACGGGAAGCGGGCCACAACATTGCGGGCGCGGTCTCGGCCTTCCAGCTGCACGTAGCGCCCGGCGCGGGCCAGAAAGACCCCGCCATGCTGGGCAATGGCTTCGGTCGCAAGGGCGGCGTATTTCCCATAGGCCTCGGGGTCGGTGACGTGAACATTGGCAATCCACAGGGCGCTCATTCGCTGGCCTCCAGTCTGGCTTGGGCGGCCTCGATCGCGGCGTCGGCGCGCGCGGCATCGCGGGCCCCGCCCTGCGCCAGCCCGGGCCGGCCGCCGCCGCCCTTGCCGCCAAGTTGTTCCACCGCCGCGCGCACCAGATCGACGGCCGAAATCCGGCCGGTCAGGTCGTCGGTCACACCGGCGCAGACCGCCGCCTTGCCGTCGGTGTCGGCGATCAGCAGCACGGCACCCGACCCCAGCCGCCCCTTGTGCGCGTCGACCATCGGCGGCAAATCCTTGCCCGATACGCCGGTCAGCGATTGCGCCAGAAAGGTCACGCCCGCCACCTGCCGGGTCGCCGGGCCGCCGATCTGGCCACCGCCCATGGCCACGTCACGGCGCAGTCGCGCCAGTTCGGCCTGCAGCGCCTTGCGTTCGCCCAGCAGGGCCTGCACCCGGTCAAGCGCCGCTTCCGGCCGGGTCTTGAGCGCCAGGGACAGATCGGTCAATTGCCGGTCGCGCTGTGCGAGATGGTCGAACGCGGCGGCGCCGGTCAGCGCCTCGATCCGGCGGACGCCAGCGGCCGACGCGCTGTCGCCAAGGGCCACGAACACGCCGATGTCGCCAGTCCGACGCACATGCGTGCCGCCGCAAAGCTCGATGGAATAGGTCCCGCCTTCGGCACCCTTGCCGCTGGCGGCCCGCCCCATGGACACCACGCGCACTTCGTCTCCGTATTTCTCGCCAAACAGCGCCTGCGCGCCGATGGCGCGGGCGTCATCGGGGGTCATGATCCGCGTCTCGACCGGCGAATTCTGGCGGATATAGGCGTTTACCTCGGATTCGACCCGGGCCAGTTCGTCGGATGTCAGCGCCTTTTGATGGCTGAAATCAAAGCGCAGGCGGTCGGGGGCGTTCAGCGACCCGCGCTGTGCCACATGCTCACCCAACGCCTGCCGCAGCGCCTCGTGCATCAGGTGGGTGGCCGAATGGTTGGCGCGAATGGCATCGCGGCGCTCTGCGTCGACGCCAAGCTCGGCCGCCACGCCCACCGCGAGGGTGCCGCGGGTCACGGTGGCGACATGCAGATGCAGCCCGGCAACCTTGCGTGTGTCGTTAACCGTCGCTTCACCGGTTGCGGTCACGATGGTCCCGGCGTCGCCCACCTGCCCGCCGGCCTCGGCGTAAAAGGGTGTCTGGTTGGTGACGATGGTGACGCTGTCACCTGCGTCGGCCGCCTCGACACGCTGGCCGTCGATCACCATGGCGACGATCTGGCCTTCGGCCCGGTCGCTGTCATAACCCAGAAATTCCGTCGGCTCGGCGCCGTCGGCGATGTCGAACCACACCCGCGCATCGGCGGCCTCGCCCGACCCGGCCCAGGCCGCCCGCGCCTTGGCCTTTTGCGCGGCCATGGCGCTGTCGAATCCGGCCTGATCGACGGCGAGGTCACGTTCGCGCAGCGCATCCTGTGTCAGGTCGAAGGGAAACCCGAAGGTGTCATACAGCCGAAAGGCCACGTCGCCGGGCAGATCGGCGCCGTCGGGCAGGCGGGTAACCTCGTCATCCAGAATACGCAGGCCACGCTCGAGCGTCTGGCGAAAGCGGGTCTCTTCAAGGTGCAGGGTCTCGGCGATCAGCCGTTGGGCATGGCCAAGTTCGGGATAGGTCTGGCCCATGGCCGCGACCAGCGACGGCACCAGCTGGTGCATCAGCGGGTCGCGCGCCCCGATCAGGTGCGCATGCCGCATGGCGCGGCGCATGATGCGGCGCAACACATAGCCCCTGCCCTCGTTTGACGGCAGCACACCGTCGGCGATCAGGAACGAGGTCGACCGCAAGTGGTCGGCGATCACCTTGTGATGGGTCAGGAACCGGTCACTGACATCGGTGTCCGAGGCGTTGGCGCTGGCCTCGATCAGCCCGCGCATCAAGTCGGTTTCAAAAACGCTGTTGGACCCCTGCATCAGCGCCGCGAACCGGTCGAGCCCCATGCCGGTGTCGATTGACTGCATCTCGAGCGCCCGCATCGAGCCGTCTTCGAACTGTTCGTTCTGCATGAAGACGATGTTCCAGATCTCGATGAACCGGTCGCCGTCTTCTTCCGGGCTGCCCGGCGGCCCCCCCCAGAACGTGTCGCCGAAGTCGTAGAAAATCTCGGTCGACGGGCCACACGGACCGACGGGACCCATCTGCCAGAAATTGTCGGATGTGGCGATGCGGATGATCCGGTCGTCGGGAACGCCGATCTTTTTCCAGAGTGCCGCCGCCTCGTCGTCGGTGTGGTAGACGGTGACATGAAGGCGCGACTTGTCGATGCCGAAGCCGTTGGTCAAAAGCTCCCACGCAAACGGGATGGCCTCGGTCTTGAAATAGTCACCGAACGAGAAATTTCCCAGCATTTCAAAAAACGTCAGGTGCCGCGCGGTATAGCCGACGTTGTCCAGATCGTTGTGCTTGCCGCCGGCGCGCACGCATTTCTGCGCGGTGGTCGCGCGCGCGTAGTCGCGCCGCTCGATGCCGGTGAACAGGTTCTTGAACTGAACCATGCCCGAATTGACAAACATCAACGTCGGGTCGTTGCGGGGCACCAGGGGCGAGCTTGGGACGTGGCGGTGCCCCTGTTTGACGAAATAGTCGACAAATGTGGCGCGAATATCGTTGAGGCTTTGCATGGGCGGCTGTGGGTTCTTTTGGCTACGGGCGTTCTGCCGTGCCGGTCTAGCCGCCCGTGCCGGGCCTGTCTATGGCGCGCGGTCGTGCACGCCTTGCACGCTCAATCGCCGTCAACGACGGTTTGGGAATCTTCGGAGCCCATGTCGAAATCGAGCCCATGCGCAGCCCGGATCTTGTCTTCGATCTCCAGCGCGATTCTTTGATTTTCCTTCAGGAAATTCTTGGCATTCTCGCGGCCCTGCCCGATGCGCTCGTCACCGTAGCTGAACCACGAGCCCGATTTCGACACCACCCCGGCCAGGACACCCAGGTCAAGAAGCTCGCCGTTTTTCGAGATGCCCTCGCCATACATGATGTCGAACTCGACCTTCTTGAAGGGGGGCGCGACCTTGTTCTTGACCACCGTCACCTTGGTCTGGTTGCCGACGATCTCATCGCGATCCTTGACCGAGCCGATGCGCCGGATGTCGAGCCGAACCGAGGAATAGAATTTCAGGGCGTTGCCGCCCGTTGTAGTTTCGGGGCTGCCGAACATGACGCCGATCTTCATGCGAATCTGGTTGATGAAGATGACCATGCATTTCGAGCGGTTGATGCTGCCGGTCAGCTTGCGCATCGCCTGGCTCATCAGGCGGGCCTGGACGCCGACCGAGCTGTCGCCCATGTCACCTTCCAGTTCGCTGCGCGGCGTCAGCGCCGCCACCGAATCGACCACCACCAGATTGACAGCGCCCGAACGCACCAGCGTGTCGGTGATTTCCAGCGCCTGTTCACCGGTGTCGGGCTGCGAAATCAGCAGTTCGTCCAGTTTGACGCCCAGCTTGCGTGCATATTGCGGGTCAAGCGCATGTTCAGCGTCGACAAAGGCACAAACGCCACCCAGTTTCTGTTCCTCGGCGACCACGTGCAGTGTCAGCGTCGTCTTGCCCGAGCTTTCGGGGCCATAAATCTCGACGATGCGCCCCTTGGGAAGCCCGCCGATTCCCAGCGCGATATCCAGCCCGAGCGAGCCGGTCGATGTCGCCTCCATCTTTTCAACCGGGCTGTCGGCGCCGAGCCGCATGATCGAGCCCTTGCCGAACTGACGCTCGATCTGCGCCAGAGCGGAATCCAGCGCCTTTTGCTTGCTTGCGGTTTTCTTGTCAGTCATGTCGAGAAGGGTCGCCGTGGCCATGTTTTTCGGGTCCTTATTCCACACCATATCTGGGGCGGCAATGTCTGCTGATGTTCGCCTCTTGTTCTTATTGCGATCAAAAGGAGAACATTTCAAGATCTTTATTCGAAAATTGTAGCGAACAAGTGGTTAAGGAAGTCCTACCGACGGCGGCAGCGATGGGGGTCAGTCCCCGTCCAGCAGGTCCTGAACCGCCGCGGTCAGTGTAGCCAGCGAAAACGGCTTTTGCAGAAACAGCGCGCCGGGAATGGCGGTGCCGCTGCCCGACAGCCGGTCTTCGGGATAGCCCGAAACCAGGATGATCGGGGTTCGGGGCCGTGATTTCAGCGCTTGCCTTATCCACGTCGGGCCGTCGATGCCGGGCATGATGACATCGGAAATGAAGAGGTCCACCTTGACGGCGGGGTCTTCCAGCGCCTTCAGGGCCGCCTCGCCGCAGTCAGCCTCGATCACGGCGATGCCGCGCATCTTTAGCGCCCGGGCCGCGAAGGCGCGCACCGGCGCCTCGTCTTCGACCAGCAGCGCCACCGAATCGCGGGGAATCGCGCCACGTGAACGCGGCGCCGCGTCGACGGGTTGCGATACGTCCGCAGCGGCGGCATAAGACGGAAAATACAGTTTGAATTCAGTGCCTTCGCCGACCCTGCTGTCAGCAAAGATGAACCCTCCGGACTGCTTGACGATGCCATAGGCCGTGGACAGGCCCAGGCCCGTGCCCTCACCCAACCGTTTCGTGGTGAAGAAGGGTTCGAATATCTTCGGAAGCTGCTCGGCCGGAATGCCGCCGCCGTCATCCGACACGGTGATGGTCGCATAGCATCCCGGAGCGATGGTCGCCCGGTCCCGCTGCAAGGGTTGGTCGAGCCGTTCTTCATGCGAGATTATGCGGATGCCACCGCCGTCGGGCATGGCGTCACTGGCGTTGACCACCAGGTTCAGGATCACCTGTTCAAGCTGACGCTTGTCGGCGCGCACCAGTCGAATGTTTGGATCGTGGCGCACCTCGATGGCGACATGCTCGCCCACCAGCCGACCCAGAAGATGCGACATGTCAGACAACAGATCGCGCAGATCAAGATAGTCCGGGCTGAGTGTCTGCTTGCGCGAAAAGGCCAGAAGTTGTTCGACCAGACTGGCGGCGCGGTTGGCGTTCTGGCTGATCTGTTCGAGGTCGGGAAACTCGGAATCGCTTTCCTTGTGACGCATCAGCAACAGGTCGCAGTGGCCGCCGATCGCAGTCAACAGATTGTTGAAGTCATGTGCAATACCGCCCGCAAGCAGCCCAATTGACTGCATTTTCTGACTTTGCGCGATCTGGGCCTCCAGCGATTTCACCTCGGTCGCATCCTGCAGGATGGCCGTAAAGCCATCGTCGCCAGAACTGCGCCCCGCGCTTAACGTGATCTGGACGAATCGCTCGCCGTCGACGCGCGCACAGCGCACGACTTCGGCGCTGGATTTCCCCAGCGCGGCAGTGTCCCTGAACCAGCTGTCCAGCGGTTTGCCAAGCCCCAGGACCAGTTCGGACAGGGCCGGATACTGGCCGGGCTCCAACCCCAGCAATTCACGGGCGGCCTGGTTGGCGGCGGCAACCGTGCCATCGCGGGTCAGTTCCATCGCTGGAACCGGCAGCCCGTCAAGCAGTGCCGCCGGCCGGTTTTGCACCCGCGCCTCGGGCACCAGCAGGCAGGTCGCATCGCCGGCATTGTGGCTGATCTCCAACAGATGGGCCGGGCGCTGGCCGGTGCGGGTTCGAAACAGGCGCAGGGTCCCGCGCGGCGGGCCTGCGCTGACCAACGCATCGTCCAAGGTCAGCGGGCGCCGACCCATGAAGGCGACGAAAGCCGCGTTGGTGTGGGTGATCTGCCCACTGGGCCCGACAGTGCAAGAGGGCCACGTTATTTCAATGGGTTGCGGGCTGTTCCTGTTGCGATTATCCGGCGAAAGCCGCCATACCGCCACGTTGCCCGACAGGCTTACAGACAGAGTGCGGCCATCGGCGCCAAAATCTTTCCGGGTCGCGTGCCCGGCCTCGCGCGCCTCGGCCAACAGGGCTGACACCAACTGGGCCGGCGCCGCGCATTGGTCCAGAAACAGGCCGGCAAAGGCGCGGCCCGACGTGGCGCCCAGGCTGTCCTGAGCCACGGGGTTGGCATAGACGACCTGCCCCGAAAGGTCGCTGGCAATCACCGCGCCCGGGCTGGTGTCGCCCATGGTGCGCACCATGTTCAACGCCGCCCGCCGCTGCATTTCCCGCAGACCTGCGCGCAACAGGGCAAGGGCGCAAAGCGTTGCAAGGCCCACGGCAACCGACAGCAGCGGCAGGCCGAAAAGGTCGAAAAGCGCCGCGCCCAGGGCCGCGAACAGCAGCGACGCCACCAGGGCAACGACGTGCCGCTGCAGCGGTGGCCGATCGAGTGTCTGTGTCCCCGAGGTGTGGTCGGTCACGTCCAGAATCCCATTGCTGCCGCCGGAACCTGAAACAGAGTCTCTTAAGGCGAGCTTAAATTGACATCAGAGATGCTGACAAAAATGCACGGGTTTGGCAAGCCCGGCGGGAAACTATGGCGCCGACCACACGGCCAGGTAGAACCCGTCGCTTGCATTCAGGGGCGTCAATTGCCGGTCCAGCTGCAATTTCCAGCCGGTTTCGCGCGAAAACCGCGCCGCATGGTCCCGGTTTTCACAATTTAGATAGGAACAGGTGACATAAGCCAGACAGCCACCGGGCGCGACATGCCGCGCCGCTGTGGCAAGAATCGCTGATTGGAGGGATACCAGATCATTCAGGCGCTTTTCGGTCAGGCGCCACTTTGCGTCGGGGCTGCGGCGCCAGGCACCGCTGCCCGAACAGGGCGCGTCGACCAGCACCGTGTCAAAGCGCGCGGCGGCATCCAGGGTGGTGCAAACCCGAATTTCGGCACCGGCCCGGGCGGCACGATGCGGTAAGTCGCGCATGCGGACAGGATCGGCGTCATGGGCCGTGACCGCGGCACCGCGCGCCGCCAGGGCCAGCGCCTTGCCGCCGCCGCCGGCGCAATAGTCCAGCACGGTCGCCTTGCCCCCCGGCAGCGGCACCGCGTCGGTTACCATCTGGCTCGACAGGTCCTGAGGTTCGACCAGACCGTCAAGATAGGCGCGGCTGCGTACCAGCCCGCGTGAGCCCGCCGTGACCCGCAGAGCGTGCGGCGCACCGGCCACGGTTTCGGCGATAACGCCGTCGCTGGCCAGCACGGCCGCAGCCTGTTCGGTGGTCGCGCGGCCAGCGTTGACCCGCACGAATACCGGGGCCCGGTGGCGCATCGCGGCCAGGACCGTGTCACTGTCTGCGCCCAGTGACCGCTGCAATTCGGGCAACAGCCATTCGGGAAAGTCCTGCCGAGGGTCGACAGGGCCGGGGCGGGCCGCGGCACGCTCGTCAGGCGACAGCGGGGCCGGTGCGTGCCCCTGCCCTGAAAACAGCGCCCCAATGTCGGCGCCGTCCTGGGCCAGCAGGCCCAGCATGACGCCCCGGCCCGAGGGCGCGCCACCGCAGTGCGCGCCGCTGCCCCGGCGGCGCAACGCGTCGAAGACATGGTCGCGCACCGCCGCCCGGTCGCTTGACCCGGCAAACCGGCTGCGACGGGCCCAGTTGGTCAGCGCCTGTTCGGCCGGCTGCCCGGACAAAATGCTGTCGAGTACGTCGATCGCCGCCGCGACGCGGGCCCCGGGGGTCATGGCCTAGCCAAGGCGGTAATTCGGGCTTTCGCGCACGATCTGCACGTCATGCACATGGCTTTCCTTCAGCCCCGATCCGCTGATCTTCACGAACCGGCAGTTGCCGCGCATCTCGTCGACGGTTGCGTTGCCGGTATAGCCCATCGCCGCGCGCAAACCGCCCACCAGCTGGTGGATGACCGCCCCGGCCGGGCCCTTGTAGGGCACCTGCCCCTCGATGCCTTCGGGCACCAGCTTGTCCGAGGCCGCGTCTGCCTGGAAATAGCGGTCGGCCGAGCCGCGGGCCATGGCGCCAAGGCTGCCCATTCCACGATAACTCTTATAGCTACGGCCCTGATACAAAACGATTTCTCCGGGAGACTCGTCTGTGCCCGCGATCATGCTGCCCACCATGGCGCACGAGGCGCCGGCGGCAATGGCCTTGGCGAAATCGCCGGAATACTTGATGCCCCCATCGGCGATCACCGGCACGTCGCCCGCGGCGCCTGCGGCGTCGATGATGGCGGTCAGCTGCGGCACGCCGACCCCGGCGACCATGCGTGTCGTGCAGATCGAGCCCGGACCGATCCCCACCTTGACCGCGTCGGCCCCGGCGTCGATCAGCGCGCGGGCCCCTTCGGCCGTGGCGACGTTGCCGGCGATGATCTGCACCTCGTTGGACAGCTTCTTGGCCCGGCGCACCGCATCGGCGACCCCGGCGCTGTGGCCGTGCGCGGTGTCGATGACGATGACATCGCAGCCGGCGTCGACCAGCGCGCCCGACCGCGCATGCCCCGCGTCGCCCACCGTGGTTGCCGCCGCGACCCGCAGGCGGCCCAGGCTGTCCTTGCTGGCGGTGGGGTTCAGAACCGCCTGCTCGGTATCGCGCAGGGTCAGCAGGCCGGTCAGCTTGCCGTTGGCGTCGGTCACCAGCAGCTTTTCGATGCGCCGGGCCTTCATGACGCTTTTGGCTTCGTCCAGGCGCACCGGCTCGGTCATCACGGCCAGATCGTCCGCGGTCATCATCACCCGCACCGGGGTGGCGTCATCCTCGGCAAAACGCATGTCGCGGTTGGTGACGATGCCAACGACCCGGTCGTCCTGGACCACCGGAAAACCGGTGATCTTATAGCGTTCCTGCAGCGCCTTGGCGTCGGCCAGCGTCTGGTCGGGGGTCAGCGTGATCGGGTTATAGACGATCCCGCTTTCGAACCGCTTGACGCGCCTGACCTCGCGGGCCTGCTCGTCGACACTCAGGTTGCGGTGGATCACCCCCATGCCGCCGGCCTGCGCCATGGCAATGGCCATCCGGCTTTCGGTGACGGTGTCCATGGCCGAGCTGAGAAGCGGGATGTTCAGCCCGATGTCGCGGGTCACCCGGGTGCTGGTATCGGCGGTCGAGGGCAGCACGGTCGAGGCGGCCGGAACCAGCAGAACGTCGTCGAATGTGAGGGCCTCGCGAATCTCCATAAGGGTCTCCCTGGAGGTCATCGTTTGGCGCCTCCCTATTTCATGCACGGGCCGGGATGGAAAGAG
>CAYYMJ010000020.1:0-7856 GCA_964472855.1 uncultured Rhodobacterales bacterium
ACGGCATGGAGGTCAGCCAGTTCACCTATTTCCAGCAGGTCGGCGGGCACGACTGCCGCCCGGTCTCGGGCGAGCTGACCTATGGTCTGGAACGGCTGGCGATGTATGTCCTGGGCATCGACCACGTGATGGACATGCCCTTCAACGACCCCGACGCGCCGATTGCCCTGCGCTATGGCGACGTCTTTCGCCAGACCGAACAGGAATATTCGCGCTTCAACTTCGATCAGGCCGACACCGCCCTGCTGTTTCGCCATTTCGACGAGGCCGAGGCCGAATGCCAGGCCATTCTGGCCGCACCGGCCGACGACCCGCGAACCGGCCGCCACATCGTCATGGCCCACCCGGCCTATGACCAGTGCATCAAGGCCAGCCACCTGTTCAACCTGCTGGACGCGCGCGGCGTGATCTCGGTCACCGAACGCCAGGCCTATATCGGCCGGGTGCGGGCGCTGGCGCGGGCCTGCGCGGATGCGTTTGTAACCACCGAAGCGGCCCGGGGCGCAGCATGAACGGCCGGCTGGTCGCGGGCGGGATCGTGCTGGTGGCGCTGGCGCTGGGGGCGGCGATGTACTGGCTGCAGGTCTATGCCTTTTACCACCGGGTCACGTTTCAGGGCGACGAAATGCGCCTGACCGCGCTGGTGACCGACGCACCCGAACCGATGCTGGCCCAGGGGCTGACGGGAATCGATTCCGACAGCTCGCCTCTGCGGTTCCGCGCCTGTTTCACCACGCCGATGAGCCTGCCAATGCTGACCGAGACCTACCGTATCTATGACGGCGCTGTGCCCAATATCGCGCCGCGCTGGTTCGGCTGTTTCGACGCCAATACCATCGGCGACGGGCTGGAAAGCGGCGCGGCCATCGCCTTTCTGGGCGAAAAGAACGTCGACAACGGCGTTGACCGTGTGGTGGCGGTGTTCGGCGACGGACGCGCCTTTGCCTGGCACCAGTTGAACAATTGCGGCGAAACCGCCTATGACGGCTCTCCGGTCGGCGAGGCCTGCCCGGCGCGCGAGGAATGATGTCATGCCCGATCTGCTGATCGAACTGTTTTCCGAGGAAATTCCCGCCCGCATGCAGGGCCGGGCCGCCGACGATCTGCGGCGGCTGGTCACCGACGGGCTGGTTGACGCCGGGCTGAGTTACGCCAGCGCCGGGGCCTTTTCGACCCCGCGCCGCCTGACCCTGACAGTCGAAGGCTTGCCGGCCCGGTCGCCCGACAGCCGCGACGAGCGCAAGGGCCCGCGCGCCGACGCGCCCGACAAGGCGGTCGATGGCTTTCTGCGCGCGACCGGCCTGACCCGCGACCAGCTGGACCGCCGCGCAACGCCCAAGGGCGACGTGCTGTTCGCGGTGATC
The DNA here is from genome assembly GCA_964472855.1 of uncultured Rhodobacterales bacterium. Lineage (GTDB taxonomy): Bacteria > Pseudomonadota > Alphaproteobacteria > Rhodobacterales > Rhodobacteraceae > Tranquillimonas. The sequence continues at coordinate 1,365 of CAYYMJ010000020.1, forward strand.
AACCGCCCCGGACGCGACGCCAGCGCGATCGTGGCCGAGGTGCTGGAAAAGACCCTGCGCAATTTCCCGTGGCCCAGATCGATGCGCTGGGGCAGCGGCACCTTGCGCTGGGTGCGGCCGCTGCAGTCGATCCTGTGTATCCTGACCGACGATGCCGGCACGGCGGTCGTTCCGCTCGACATCGACGGCCTGGTCGCCGGCGACACCACCGAAGGCCACCGCTTCATGACGCCGGGCCGCTTTGCGGTGCGCTCGTTTGAAGATTACGCCACCCGGTTGCGGCGTGCCGATGTGATTCTGTCGGCCGGGGAACGGGCCGAGACCATCTGGAACGACGCCACCAACCGCGCCTTTGCCATGGGGCTGGAGGTGGTCGAAGACCCCGCGCTGCTGGCCGAGGTAGCCGGTTTGGTCGAATGGCCGGTGGTGCTGATCGGGGAAATCGGCGAACGGTTCCTGGGCCTGCCGGGCGAGGTTCTGCAAACCTCGATGCGGGAACATCAGAAGTTTTTCAGCGTCCGTGACCCGAAAACCGGCCAGATTGTCCGGTTTGTGACAGTGGCCAACCGCGAGACCGCCGACAATGGCGCCACGATCCTGGCCGGTAACCAGAAGGTTCTGGCCGCAAGGCTGTCGGATGCGCTGTTCTTCTGGGACAATGACCTGCGCGCCGCGAAGGCCGGCAAGATGCAGCCCTGGCTGGCCTCGCTGGCGCAGGTGACCTTTCACGCCAAGCTGGGCAGTCAGGCCGCGCGGGTCGACCGCATCGCCGCACTTGCCGGCGATATCGCCCCGGCGGTTGCGGCCGATCGTGACGCCGCCATGCAGGCCGCCGGCATCGCCAAGGCCGACCTCGTGTCCGAGATGGTGTATGAATTCCCCGAACTGCAGGGGATCATGGGCCGCTATTACGCCCAAGCTGCCGGCCATGGCGATGCCGTGGCCGATGCTGTGCGCGACCATTATTCGCCGCTGGGCCCGTCAGACGATGTGCCCGCAGCCCCGGTGTCGGTGGCGGTGGCGCTGGCCGACAAGCTGGACATGCTGACCGGGTTCTGGGCCATCGACGAAAAGCCCACCGGATCCAAGGACCCCTTCGCGCTGCGCCGCGCCGCGCTGGGGGTGATCCGGCTGGTGCTGCAGAACGGGCTGCGCCTGGGGTTGGACCGCTATATCGACGCGCAGCTTGTGCGGCACAAGATGCACATCCACCGCGCCGCTTCGGACGGCGAGCTTGCGGCGCTGTCCGACATCGTCGACGCCATCGCCGAGCATGGTGTATTCGGCGCCGCCTTCCGCGCGGTGACCGAGGCGCTGCCAGACCGCGGCGATGTGCCCGACACGCCCGGCGGCTTGGTCGTGCAGGGGGTCGGCAGCCGGGTGCCGGACCTGTCAGGCGACCTGCTGGCCTTTATCCACGACCGGCTGAAGGTGCATCTGCGCCACGAGGGCCTGCGCCACGACGTGATCGACGCCTGCCTTGCCATGCCGGGCAGCGACGACCTGACGCTGGTGGTGCGCCGCGCCCGGGCGCTGGACGCGGTTCTGGCAACCGACGACGGCGGCAACCTGTTGCAGGGCTTCCGCCGCGCCAACAGCATCCTCACCCAGGCCGAGGACCGCGACGGCGTCGAATACTCTTATGGCCCCGACCGCAAGTTCGCCGAAACCGAGGCCGAGCGGCAACTGTTCGACGCACTGGACGCGGCCGAGGCGAAAATTGCTGCCGCCGGGGCCGACGACCCCGACACGGCGATGCAGGCCGTGGCCGGGCTGCGCGGCCCGATCGACGTGTTTTTCGAGGCAGTGCAGATCAACACCGACAATGGCGTGGTGCGCCGCAACCGGCTGAACCTGCTGGCCCGTATCCGCGCCGCCTGTCTGGGCGTGGCCGACCTGCGCAAGGTCGAAGGCTAGGGGCGCCACGGCGCCGACCCGTCGACAAGGCCGCGGCCGGCCCGTCTTGCCAGATCCGGCAATTGGCGTATGCTGCGCTGCGACAGGAGTGCCGCAGTGCAGAAACACACCGATTTCGACCGCATGGTCACCATCACGCCGGACAGTGACATCATCGCCAGCCGGCACGGCGGGCGGGCCAAATGCCTGCAACGGCTGATCCGGCTGGCCCTGCCGGTGCCGAAATCGGTGGCGCTGAGCTTTGCGGAGGTGCGCGATATCGCGGCCGGGAACGAGCCCAATCTCGGGCCGCTGGTGGCCGAGTTTCCTGCCCACAACCTGCTGATCGTGCGCCCGTCAAGCGAAGATGCCGACTGGGGCGGACCGGGGGCAATTCCCAACATCGGCATGTGCGACGCCACCCATGCCGTGCTGGTGCCACGGCTCGGGCAGGCCGCGGCAGATGCGCTGTATGCGCGATTTGTGCAGACATATGCGGTTCAGGTGGCGCGGCTCGACCCCGATTTGTTCGAATTCGGGAAGGCGCCCGACCGGCAGCGGATCGACGAGATGCTTGCCGCCTATGCGGCCGAGATGGAAGAGACCTTTCCCAGCCAAATGGCCCATCAGCTGGCCGGGGTGTTGCGTTCGATGGCGCGCAGCTGGGACGGGCCAACAGCGCGGCTATTGCGTCAGGCCAAGGGCGCGCCGCCCGACGCCGGGCTGGGGCTGGTGGTGCAGGTCATGGCGCTGGGCATCGGCCGGCCCGAAACCGACGAATGCGGCGCAGGTGTCATCCAGTTCGTGTCGTCCGAGACCGGCGAGGCGCAGGTCACCGGGCGCTATCTGAGCCAGAGCCAGGGGCGCGAGGCGCTGACTGCCGGGGCCGGGGTGCTTTTCCTGTCTCACGACGCGCGCGGGCCGTCGCTGGAAGACATCTGCCCCGGCATCATCGACGAGCTGCGCGAGTATGGCGACCGCTGCCGCGTGCACCTGCGCGAAGAGATGCAGATCGAGTTCACCATCGATGGTGGCGCGCTGGCGGTGCATGACGCGGTGCGGGTGCACCGGTCGGCACGGGCCGGGGTTCAGATCGCCGTGGCACTGGCCGAGGCCGGGGTCATTGCGCATGACGAAGCGATCATGCGTGTGCCGACGGGGTCGTTGCCGGCGCTGCTGCACCGGCAGGTCGATCCGGCCAGCCCCCGCGACCTGGTGGCCACCGGCATCGGCGCCAGCCCCGGCGCCGCCACCGGCCGGCTGGTGTTTTCCTCGCGCGAGGCGCAAGAGGCCGCGGCCCGCGAAGAAAGCTGCATTCTGGTGCGGCGCGAAACCTCGCCCGACGATGTGCGCGGCATGCACGCCGCCGCCGGCGTTCTGACCGTGCGCGGCGGGCTGACCAGCCACGCAGCGGTGATTGCCCGCGGCCTTGGTCTGCCCTGCGTCGTTGGCGCTTCGGCCATCGAAATCGACCGCCGCGCCAGCCGCCTGACCACGACCGGCGGCCGACAGTTTCGGGCCGGGGATCTGGTGACCATCGACGGCTCCAGCGGCGAAGTGCTGGCCGGCGCCGCCACCCTGTTCGAACCCGCGCCCGAAGGCGCGCTGAACAAGGTGCTCGACTGGGCCGACGGTTACCGCGACATCGGCGTCAGGGCCAATGCCGACATGCCTGCCGACGCCCGGGTCGCCCGCACCTTCAAGGCCGAGGGCATCGGCCTGTGCCGGACCGAGCACATGTTCTTCGAGCCCGGCCGCCTGAACGCCATGCGCGAAGCCATCTTTACCGACAACGCCGAGGACCGTGCCGCGGCGCTTGACCAGCTTCTGGCGGTGCAGCGGGCCGACTTTGCCAGCCTGTTCCGGGTGATGAAGGGCAAACCGGTGTGCATGCGCCTGCTGGATCCGCCGCTGCACGAGTTTCTGCCCTCGGGGCGCGACGGGTTGCAGGACCTTGCGCAATCGCTTGACCTGTCGCTGGCCGACGTCACCCAGCGCGTGGCCTCGCTGGCCGAGTTCAACCCGATGCTGGGCATGCGCGGCGTGCGGCTGGGCATCACGGTACCCGAAATCTACGACATGCAGGCCCGCGCGATCTTCGAGGCGACGGCCGAGGTTGGCGAGACCGTGCCCGAGATAATGATCCCGCTGGTTTCGGCCAAGCGCGAGGTTGAACTGGTGCGTGCCCGCATCGACGCGGTCGCGGCGGCGGTGCGCCGCGAAACCGGGATTGATTTCGATTATCGGCTTGGCGTGATGGTCGAAACGCCGCGTGCGGCGCTCAGGGCCAACGAGATCGCGCAGGCGGTCAGCTTTCTCAGCTTCGGGACCAACGACCTGACCCAGATGACCTATGGTCTGTCGCGCGACGATGCCGGGCGATTCATGGGCATCTACGTGGCGCAGGGGGTCTTCCCCGAGGATCCGTTCCTGCAGCTTGATGTCGACGGGGTTGGCGAATTGCTGCGCATCGGTGCCGCGCGCGGGCGCGAGACCCGGGCCGACATTACGCTTTCGGTCTGTGGCGAACATGGCGGCGACCCCGACAGCATCGCCTTTTGCCGGCAGGCCGGGTTCGACTATGTCAGCTGTTCGCCCTTTCGCGTGCCCCTGGCCCGGCTGGCGGCGGCGCAACTGGCCATTGCCGAGCCACGGGACGCCTGAGGTCACGAAACATGTCGGCGCTGTTGCGCTTGTGAGTATGCGCACTCGTCAAGCTGACCCCGGTTCGCTATGCCGGCGATGGGGCAGGGCAGGGACATGATGGGCGGGACTTTCGACGACGCATTCGATCACCCCGAGGTTCGGTCGCGCGCGACCGCGCCCGCCGGTCTGCGCGACCGCATCAGCCTGCGCGACTATGTCGTTGCGGTCGAAATCGGCGCGTTTCAGGCCGAACGCGGGGTCGCCCAGCGGTTGCGCTTCGGGCTGGTGGTCGAGGTGAACGGCAATGGCGACAAGGCGGGGGACGATGTCGACCGGATCCTGTCGTATGACAGCCTGATCGCGGCGGTCGACGTCGAACTGGCGGGCGAGCGGCTGGATCTGCTGGAAACGCTGGCCGAACGGGTCGCGGCGCGGGTCCTGCTGGCGCCGCAGGCCGCGCGGGTGTTCGTGCGCATCGAAAAGCTTGACCGCGGCCCGTGGGAACTGGGGGTCGAGATCGTGCGCAGCGGTGGCGCGGGCAGCGACAGCGCGCCGGGCTTGCCGCCGTTTCGGGTGGCGTTTGTCGGCAACGAGATGTTCGACCTCGCCGCCTTGCCGGGCTGGATCGCCGCCGCCGGCCCGCTGGTGATCTGCACCGGCTTGCCCGATCTGTCGCGACCCCGGGCCGGAGCGGCCGACATGCAGCGCCGGATCGACCTGCTGGCCATCGAACAGAACGGCTGGGCGCTGGCCGCGCGGGTGCCGGGGCTGAGCGTCACCGCGACCCGGACCGAGCTGAATTGGGCCATTCGCGCCGGGTCGGCGGTGGTCTGGGCGCCGGCCAAGCTGGTGCTGGACACGCCCGGCGCCCCGCGCGACGCGGCACCCTGGGGGCTGGCCGCCTGGCTGGCGGGCGTGCTGGCGGCGACAGAGATTGTGGTGATCGGCGGTGCCGCGCCCGGCCCGGCAACGGTGCCGGTGCGCCGGATGGCTGCGGGAGATCTGGCATGAACCCGCGCTGGCGTCCGCTGTGCGAACCGGCAACCGCGATACCTGACGGCCATGCCGTGGCCGGCAGCCGGATTGTCCGTTTTGCACGGGCAACCGATGACACCGACGGCGCGACCAGCCCGGCCGCCACGATGCCGCGCGCGGTGCTGGACGCCGTCACCGCGCCCCGCGCGCGCCTGTGCGGGCTGACGCTTGACCAGCCCCGAATCATGGGCATCGTCAACGTCACGCCTGACAGCTTTTCCGACGGTGGCGACCGGGCCGGCGTGGCGGCGGCGCTGGCGGCGGCGCGGTCGATGCAGGGGCTGGCCGATATCCTTGACATTGGTGGCGAAAGCACCCGCCCCGGTGCCGACCCGGTGCCGGTGGCCGAGGAAATTCGCCGGGTGCGCCCGGTGATCGCCGCCATCCGCGACGCCGGCATCACCACCCCGATCTCGATTGACACGCGCAAGGCGCCGGTGGCCGAGGCGGCGCTGGATGCCGGGGCCAACATGGTCAACGACGTGGCGGCGCTGGAATATGACCCCGAGCTTGGGCCGCTGTGCGCGGCGCGCGACGTGCCGGTCTGCCTGATGCATGCCCGGGGCGACCCCAGGACGATGCAGGACGCGCCGCGCTATGACGATGCGCTGTGGGACGTGTTCGACCGGTTGCAGGCACTGGTCGCCGGGGCCGAGGCGGCGGGCATCCGCCGGCGCAACATCATCGCCGATCCCGGTATCGGTTTCGGCAAGACGCTGGCGCATAATCTGCGAATTCTGCGCGGGATGTCAGCCTATCACGGGCTGGGCGTGCCGCTGTTGGTGGGCGCGTCGCGAAAGCGCTTTATCGGCACGCTGGGACCGGCCGAGGCACCCAAGGACCGTGGGCCGGGATCGCTGGCGGTGGCGCTGCACGCAGCGGGGCAGGGCGCCCATGTGATCCGGGTGCATGACG
>CAYYMJ010000020.1:7956-27456 GCA_964472855.1 uncultured Rhodobacterales bacterium
GTGCATGACGTGGCCGAAACCCGGCAGGCGCTGAACCTGTGGCAGGCATTGAATTCAGACGAGGTGAACAGACCATGACGCGGAAATTCTTTGGAACCGACGGTGTGCGCGGCCGGGCCAACACCCCCCCGATGACCGCCGAGATGGCCCTGCGGCTGGGGGCGGCGGCGGGGCGGTATTTCCGCCGCAACGACGACAGGGCGCACCGGGTGGTGATTGGCAAGGACACGCGGCTGTCGTCCTACATGTTCGAGAATGCGCTGACGGCGGGCTTTACCTCGACCGGCATGAACGTGCTGCTGCTGGGTCCGGTGCCGACGCCGGCGGTGGGCATGCTGACCCCGTCACTGCGGGCCGACGTGGGCGTGATGATCTCGGCCAGCCACAACCCGCATCATGATAACGGCATCAAGCTTTTCGGCCCCGACGGGTTCAAGCTGAAGGACGAGGCCGAGGCCGAGATCGAGCGGCTGCTGGAGGCCGGGGTCGAACCGGCCCAGCCCGCGAATATCGGGCGCGCCAAGCGCATCGACGACGGGCGCTTCCGCTATGGCGAGCGGGTGAAGGGCACCCTGCCGGCGGGCATTCGTCTGGACGGCATGAAAGTGGTGATCGACTGCGCCAACGGCGCCGGATACCGCACCGCACCCGAGGTGCTGTGGGAGCTGGGGGCCGAGGTCATTGCGGTGGGCGTCGATCCCGACGGCTTCAACATCAACGCCGGCTGCGGGTCGACAGACGTTCGCACCGCGGCCGAAACCGTGGTCGCGCACGGGGCCGACATCGGGATCTGCCTGGATGGCGACGCCGACCGGGTGATGGTGATCGACGAAACCGGCCTTGTGGCCGACGGCGACCAGATCATGGCGCTGTTCGCGACCCGCTGGGCCGAAGAGGGGCGGCTGGCCCATGACACGCTGGTGGCCTCGGTCATGTCGAACCTGGGGCTGGAACGGCACTTGGCGGCGCATGGCCTGCGGCTGCACCGCGCCCCGGTGGGCGACCGCTATGTGGTCGAGGCGATGCGCGCCGGCGGGTTCAATCTGGGCGGCGAGCAGTCGGGCCATATCGTTATGACCGACCATGCGACCACCGGCGATGGCCTGATCGCCGGCCTGCAGTTTCTGGCTGAAATGGTGCGCACGGGCCAGCCGGCCTCGGCCTTGCGGCGCCAGTTCGAGACCGTGCCGCAACTGTTGCAGAACGTCGCCTTTGCCGCCGGGCAGGCGCCGCTGGACACCGCATCGGTGCAAGGTGCCATCGACCGGGCCGAGGCGCGGCTGACCGGAACCGGGCGGATGCTGATCCGCAAGTCAGGGACCGAGCCGTTGATCCGGGTGATGGCCGAGTGCGAGGACGAGGCGCTGCTGGCCGAGGTTGTCGACAGCGTCGTTTCGGCGGTTCGCGCCGCGGTGGCCTGAGCGGCGGTATTTGGCGGAGAAACGCAATACAAGCCGGGTTGGGGGGCGCTGCCCCCCGCTGCGCTCCCCCCGGGATATTTTTCGACAGAAGTAGGGGTGTGCGCCCTTGCCGGTCAGGCGATGGCGCGGAAGATGTCAGTACGCAACTTGTCTTCGGCGACTTCCTGCGGGTCATCGGCATAGATTTCCCACACCGGCATGGCGGCCTCGATCGACTGTTCCTTCATGTGGTTCCACAGCGCCTGGTGGGTCTGGTTCAGGTTGGCATAGGGGCCCACATGGGTGGCGCACATGGCATCGCCGGCCGGCAGGCTGTCGGCCATGACATTGCCCGAAGCCCGCGCCGCGTCTTCCGCCGAGACCAGCACCCCGCCGCGAAAGCGCAGTCTGGAATGGTCCATGACCAGATAGACCGACATCGGCATGGCCAGCGGCGTGATCGCGTTCTGGCCGATGAAGCCGAAGACCTCGCCGAAGGCGCTGCCCATGGCCTCGGCGATCTTGGGGCCGTCATAGTCGACCTCGCGGTCGACGTAGAGATAGGGCTGGGCGGGGAAGGTCTTGCGGGTGAAGTCCATGGGGCGGGGTCCTTTTGCTTGGCCGGGTCACCCTAGCGGCGGGCGATGGTGGGTCAATGTCGCGAGGGTCAAGGCGGTACTTGCAATTGCGCCGGAGCTCGGATTTTGTCGCGGCGATTATCTGCTTTGGAGCCTGCCATGACCTGGTCGCCTGAGACAACCGTCGTCAACAGCTGGAACGAATGGGACCCGCTGCGCCATGTGATCGTGGGGCGTGCCGACGACGGGCATATCCCGCCCGCGGAGCCGGCATTGGATGCCAAGGTGCCCGAGGACAGCGACATGCGCGGCCAGTGGGGGCGGCGCCCGCAGGAGAGCATCGACCGGGCCAATGCCTTGCTGGATGCCTTTGCGGCACAACTGAGCGCGCGCGGCATCCGCGTCGACCGGCCGACGCCGATCGACCACAGCCTGCCCGCGACGACGCCCGATTTTCACACCGACAGCCAGTTTGGCTGCATGCCGCCCCGGGACGTATTGCTGACCGTAGGTTCGGAGATGCTGGAGGCGACGATGTCCTATCGCTGCCGCTGGTTCGAGTATCTCAACTATCGCCCGCTGTTGCGGCAATATTGGGAAGAAGACCCGAACTTCCGCCATGAAGCGGCGCCCAAGCCGCGTCTGACCGATGCCGATTACCACGCCGATTACCTGTCCGAGACCATCGGGGTCGACAAGCGCCTGCAATGGACGGCCGAGAAGTTCTTTGTCACCACCGAGGAAGAGCCGCTGTTCGACGCTGCCGACGTGCTGCGGTTTGGGCGCGACCTGGTGGTGCAGCACGGGTTTACCACCAATCTCAAGGGTATCGAGTGGTTGGCGCGCCATTACAGCGATCACCGGGTGCATGCGGTGAATTTTCCCGGCGATCCCTATCCCATCCATATCGACGCCACCTTCACGCCGCTCAGGCCCGGGCTGATTCTGAACAACCCGCAGCGGCGGTTGCCCGAGGCGCAGCGCGCCATGTTTCTGCGCAACGGCTGGGAAATTCACGATGCCGCCCAGCCGGCCCATAACAGCCCGCCGCCGCTGTGCTATTCGTCGACCTGGCTGTCGATGAACGTGCTGGTGCTGGATCCCAAGACCGTGTGCGTCGAGAAATCCGAGGTTTATCAGGCCGAGCAGATGGACAAGCTGGGCATGGAGGTGATCGAGGTCGAGATGCGCGACGCCTATGCCTTTGGCGGCGGGCTGCATTGCTGCACCGCGGACGTCTACCGCGAGGGGACCTGCGACGACTATTTCCCGGCCCGATGATGCCGGAACCGTTCGGGCCGGGCATGTGGCCGAGCGCCGGGCGCGCACGGTTCGGCCGGTGCCGGGGTTCACGATCTCACCCGTCCCGGCGTGGCGTTTGCGGCCGAGCCTGGTGGCGCCGCGCCCCGGGACCGGGCGGAGGGACACGATCAGCGTGTTGTGCGCGGTAACCTGATCGCCACCGAGGTGGCGCATTTCCAAGAGGCCAGCGGCACCGTTCTGTTCGCCGACCTGCCGCAGCAATTCGCGGCGACTGGTTCGGCGGCGGCGAAGGCTGGTGGCGCGTTCGGCGGCATGGTTGGCGCGGAACCGAGGGTGCCGCGCGGGTTTCGCCTGGCCGATGCCGGGCGCCGGGCGGCGCGGTGCGCTTTGGGGGAATCCCGGCGTGGCCGGTCTGGCAGAGGCAACCGCGCGGGGAAATCGCCGGGGCGCGCGGGCACAAAGGCGGCGCCCCGGCGTCTGCGCTGTCAGTTCTTTGACTGGTCGACCAGCTTGCCCGCGGTGATCCAGGGCATCATGCCGCGCAGCTTGGCGCCGACTTCCTCGATCTGGTGAGCGTCGTTGTTGCGGCGGATGGCCTTGAAGCTGGGCTGACCCACGGCGCATTCGGTCATCCAGTCGCGCACGAAACGCCCGGACTGGATGTCTTGCAGAACCGCTTTCATCCGCGCCTTGGTTTCGTCGTAGGGCAGGATGCGCGGGCCCGAAACATATTCGCCATATTCGGCGGTGTTCGAGATCGAATAGTTCATGTTGGCGATGCCGCCTTCATAGATCAGATCGACGATCAGCTTGGTTTCGTGCAGGCATTCGAAATAGGCCATTTCCGGGGCATAGCCGGCCTCGACCAGCGTTTCAAAGCCCATGCGGATCAGCTCGACGATGCCGCCGCACAGCACCGACTGTTCGCCAAACAGGTCGGTTTCGCACTCTTCCTTGAAGTCGGTTTCGATGATGCCCGACCGCCCGCCGCCGATGGCCGAGCAATAGCTGAGGCCGATTTCCAGCGCCTTGCCGCTGGCGTCGTTGTTGACGGCCACAAGGCAGGGCACGCCGCCGCCCTTGACGTATTCACCGCGCACGGTGTGGCCCGGGCCCTTGGGCGCCATCATGATGACGTCCAGGCTGTCGGGCGCTTCGATCAGGCCGAAATGGATGTTCAGGCCGTGGGCAAAGGCAATGGCCGAACCGGGGCGGATATGGTCCTTGACGTGGCGGTTCCAGGTGTCGGCCTGCAATTCGTCGGGCATGGTGAACATCAGAACGTCGCACCAGGCGGCGGCCTCGGAAATGCCCATGACCTGCAGGCCCTCGCCTTCGGCCTTGGCGGTCGAGGGCGAGCCCTCGCGCAGGGCAACAACGATGTTGCGCGCGCCGGAATCGCGCAGGTTCAGCGCGTGCGCGTGGCCCTGGCTGCCGTAGCCCAGGATCGCCACCTTCTTGTCCTTGATCAGATTGATGTCGCAGTCGCGGTCATAATAAACGCGCATGTCAGCCTCCGTTTGCTATCTGGCGCGGACCCTAGGGCCGTTGCTGGCGGATGTGGCCAATTTCTTGAGTGATATTTCCGGAAAATTATGGCTGGTCATGCGTGGCAGCGGTAATATATGGAATATTCATGCTTGACGACATCGACCGCAGGCTGTTGCGCCGCTTTCAGTCTGCCCCCGGACAGCCGGTCAGCGCGCTGGCGCGGGCCGCCGGCGTGGCCACCCAGACAGCCACCCGGCGGATGGACCGGATGCGCCGCAGCGGTGTCATTCGCGGTGTGCGCGCGGTCATCGACTGGCGGGCGCTGGGCTATGCGGTCGAGGTCAGCCTGCGGTTTTCCGTCGACAAGACCCAGCCGCGCGCCTTCGACGAATTTCTCGCCGCCGCCCGCAAGGTGCCCGAGGTGGTCGAGATCCAGACCTTTCTGGGCCGGGTCGACGTGCGCCTGTCGCTGGTGGCCCGCGACATGGCCCATTGGCAAAAGCTCTATCGTGACAGCATTCTGACCCTGCCCCATATCGCCGATATCGAGGCGCTGGTGCATGTGGCGCAGATCAAGTCGGACACGGTGCTGCCGATATGACGGCCATCGACGCCACCGACAGCGCGATCCTGCGCTGCCTGGCCGACGACGGCGGCCGCAGCGCCGCCGACGTGGGGCAGGCGGTCGGGCTGAGCCAGCCTGCGGCGTGGCGGCGCATCCGGCGGCTGGAACAGGCCGGCATCCTTGCCGGGCACCGCGCCGACCTGGACCTTGCCCGCGTGGGGTTTGGCGTCACGGTGTTTCTGGGTGTCAAGCTGGCCACGCGCGGCCGGGTTCGGCTGGAAGATTTCGAACGCGCCATCGCCGCCATCCCCGAGGTGCAGTCGGTCAGCCATGTGCTGGGGCTTTACGATTACCGCCTGCGGGTCGTGGCCCGCGACATCGCCGATTTCGAACGTGTCCTGCGCCGCCGCATCATGACCATGCCCGGCGTCGGTGATGTCGAGGCCAACATCCTGCTGACGGAAGAGCAGTTGCCGGGCCCGATCTAGCACGTGATCCGGCTGCAAATGCTGGTGAAACATGCAACAACGGGGCGCAGGATGGAGGAGACGCAAGTGAAATATGTCAAACTTGTTGCCGAGGCCGACGGCAACAGCCGCTGGCGTGACGTCGACGTGGCCTTGCGTGAACGGTCGTTCGCCCCGCCGGCGCAGGCCATCGAGATCTCCGACAGTCTGCCGGCCAGTGCGGCGCTGTTCCTGCGTTTGCGCGCTGGCTGGAACCAACCGGTGCACCCAACGCCGCTGTGGCAGACCCTGATTTGCGTGGCGGGCGCGGTTCGCGTCACCGCCAGCAACGGCGAGGCCCGCGACATCGGGCCGGGCGACGTGTGGATGATGCAGGACACGTCAGGGCAAGGTCACCATACCAAGGTGATTTCGGCTGAGGATTTTGAATGTGTCATCGTGCAGCACGGCTAAGCTGATCGCGGTCGCCACCGAACGGCGGGCATGAATTCGCTTTTCCGGGTCGCGGCCTTGGCGTATCGGAGAAACGATCGCAAAACCGGAGCCCGCACATGACCGCCCTGCGCCCTGACATCGACCCCGACGGCCTGCTTGAGTTTTCCGTGGTCTTCACCGACCGCTCGCTGAACCACATGAGCGCCCAGTTCCAGCAGGTCATGCGCGACATCTCGGGGCTGCTGCGCGAGGTCTACGCCGCCGACGGCGTGGCCCTTGTGCCCGGCGGCGGCACCTACGCGATGGAGGCCGTGGCCCGGCAACTGGCCACCGGCAAGCGGGTGATGGTGATCCGCAACGGCTTTTTCTCGTATCGCTGGAGCCAGATTTTCGAGGCCGGCGGCATCGCGGCCGAGGAAAAGGTGATGATGGCGCGGCGCACGGGCAACGACCCGCAGGCACCCTTCGCGCCCGCCCCGGTCGACGAGGTGGTGGCCGCCATTCACGCCGAACGCCCGGAACTGCTGTTTGCGCCGCATGTGGAAACCGCGTCGGGCATGATCCTGCCCGACGATTACCTCAAGGCGGTTGCCGACGCGATGCACGCGGTCGGCGGCCTGTTCGTGCTGGATTGCATCGCCTCGGGCTGTGCCTGGGTGGACATGCGCGCCTGTGGCGTCGACGTGCTGATCTCGGCCCCGCAAAAGGGCTGGTCGGCCTCGCCCTCGGCCGGGCTGGTGATGATGAACGACGCTGCGCTTGCCGCGGTGCGCGCCGCACGGTCGACCAGCTTTGCCGCCGATCTGGGCAAATGGCTGAGCATCATGGAGGCCTATGAAAACGGTGGCCATGCCTATCACGCCACCATGCCCACCGACGCGCTGCGCGGGTTCCGCGACGCCATGGTCGAAACCCGCGACATCGGCTTTGCCAAACTGTCCGATGCCCAGTGGGAGCAGGGGCGCCGGGTGCGTGCCCTGCTGGCCGCGCGCGGCATCCGCCCGGTCGCGGCCGATGGTTTCGGCGCGCCGGGCGTCGTGGTGGCCTATACCGACCGCGACGACGTGAAATCGGGCGCGGCCTTTGGCGCACTGGGCATGCAGATTGCCGGCGGCGTGCCGCTGATGGTGGGCGAGGGCGACGACTACAAGAGCTTTCGGCTGGGGCTGTTCGGGCTGGACAAGCTGGCCGATGTCGATGCCTCGGTCGCCCGGCTCGAAGCCGCCTTGGACCAGGTGTTCTAGCAGACCACGACGACCGGCGCCGCCCGGGTTGCGCCGGGATCGGCTGGGCAACGGGGCGCGCCGGGCCTGTGCGGATGTGGCCGGTCTGGAGCGCGGCGTTACCGGGTGTTGCCGGGGGTGGGCAAGCGGCGTTCGGACGCCGGGCGCGACCTCAGACCTCGGGCGCGGTCCCCATCCCGGCCCGCATCACCGCCCGCCGCAGGGGCGCGATGCCATGCACCGCCGACAGGCCCGCCGCGCGCAACCGGCGCGCGCCCGCGGCATCGGAACGGCAGACCCGGTTGAAGACGTCGATCACCGCCGCGCGGGCGGCCACGTCGGCCCGGCGCCGCCGGTCGTGGGCGGCCAGCAGGGCCGGGTCACCGGGGTCGCTGGCGCCGGCGAGGGTTTCCAGCAGGCTCGCCACATCGGCCAGCGACGTGTTCAGCCCCTGCGCCCCGATGGGCGGCAGAACATGCGCGGCCTCGGCCACGATTACGCTGCGCCGGGCGCTCAGCCGTCCGGCGGTCTGCGTCACCACCGGCCAGGATTGTACCGGAGAGACCACCCGCATCTTGCCCAGCAGCCCGCAAACGCGCTGTTGCAGCGCCGCTGCGACATCGTCCGGGTTGGCCGCGGCCAGCCTTGCCGTGGCGGGGCCATCCTGCATCCAGACCACGGCCGAGGCTGGCGCGCCGTCGCGGTCGGGCAGGGGCACCAGCGTGCAGGCGCCGCCGGGGGCGTAGGTTTCGGTGGAAATGTCGTCATGCGGGATGTCATGGGTCACCGCGAAGGCCAGCGCCTTCTGCCCGTAACGGCGGATGCTGACCGGGATGCCCGCCGCCTGCCGCACCGGCGAATTGCGCCCGTCGGCCCCGACCAGCAGCGCGGCGCGCAGCCGCGTGCCGTCGTCGGTGGTGACCAGAACCTCGTTGGTGCGGGCCAGACGCCCGGCAAAGCCGGTGCCAAGGCACAGCTCGAGCCGCTCGATCCCGGCCAGCGCCTGGCCCAGCCTGTGCCGGGTCAGCCAGTTGGGCAGGTTCCAGCCGAACACGCCGGTGCCCAGATCGTCGGGCGTGAACAGGCGGGTGTCACGCGGATGGGGCGGTGCGCCCGCGGTGTCGACAATGCGCAGCCCGGCCAGCGGCTGCGCCACTTCGGCCAGATCCGCGCTTAGCCCCAGGTGTTCGAGAAGGCGCCAGGCCGGCAAAAGGTAGGCGGTCGACCGCAAGTCCGACGCCGGTGCCGATTCGCGGTCGGGCGGCGGGGCCGGGTCCAGCAGGCAGGTGCGAAAACCCGCCCGGGCAAGCCCCGCGGCGGTGACCATGCCGGCGATGCCCGCGCCCGAAACGATGATGTCGAAATCGCGCGTCATCTCTTGCACCTAATCCACACCGGCCGCGCCGCCAAGCGGTGCCAGATGCGACAGAAAGGCGCTCAGATCGTTGGTCCTGTGCTGGATGTGGCCACAGTCGTCCGGGCAGTCGGGGCTGACCAGCACGGTTTGCATGCCCAACTGGCGTGGCACCTCAAGGTTGCGCGGGTCATCCTCGAACATGGCGGCGCGGGCCGGGGCCACGCCGCCGGCGGCAAACACCGCCTCGAACGCGGCGCGGCGCGGCTTGGGCTGAAAGCCGGCCTCTTCCACCCCGAACACGTCGTGGAACGTGTCCAGCAACCCGCGCGCCGCAAGCACGCGGCGGGCGTATGCGGCGGTGCCGTTGGTATAGACGATGCGGCGCCCGGGCAGGGCGGCGATGGCGGCGGCAAGGCCCGGGTCACGGCGAAGGTGATCCATCGAGATGTCGTGGACGTCGGTCAGATAGGGCCCGGGGTCGACGCCATGCACCTCCATCAGGCCGGCCAGCGTGGTGCCGTGGCTGCGCCAGTATCTGCGGCGCAGTCGGTTGGCCTCGGCCACCGTGACCCACAGCGCATCGGCCACCCAGCGGGTCATGCGCGCCTCGATCTGGTCGAACAGCGCCGCCTCGGGCGGGTAAAGCGTGTTGTCCAGATCGAACACCCAGTGCCGCACATGGGAAAATCCGGCGATATCGGGTGGCTGATCGGGCATCCGCGCGACGATAGATCAGCCGCCGCGTCGCGGCAATTGCCGCCGGCTTGAACACGGGCCCCGGGCTGGCCATAGTCTTGGGCAAAGGACATGGCCGATGACCGACGCCCGCAAAACCCACCGCGATGCCTACGAGCTGATCCTCGAGGCGATCGACGTTGGCACCTACCGCCCCGGCGACCGGCTGGTCGAAAGCGAACTGGCCGAGCGTTTCGGCGTGTCGCGCACCCCCATCCGCGAGGCGTTGCAGCGGCTGGAAACCCAGGCGATCCTGATCCGCGACGGGCGCAGCCTGATCGTGGCCTCGCTGGACCACAACCAGCTGGCCGAGCTTTATGTTGTCCGGACCGAGCTGGAAGGGCTGGCGGCGCGGCTGGCGGCCCGGCACGCGACCGACGAAGAGGTGCGGGTGCTGCAGTCGATGACGCAAGAAGACCGGCGGATCATGGACGACCCCGGCGCCCTGTCGCGAACCAACCGGCGGTTTCACCGCCAGGTGCATCTGGCCAGCCACAACCGGTTTCTGGTGCGTCAGCTGGATCTCGTGCACCGGTCGATGGCGCTGCTGACCACCACCTCGCTGGCCGTCGAGGGCCGGGTCGAGAATGCGCTGGCCGAACATGAGCGCATCGTTGCAGCCATCGCCGCGCGCGACGAAGACGGCGCCCACGAGGCGCTGAAACAGCATATCTCGAAGGCGTTCGAAACCCGGTTGCGTCTGGACGCCAGCGCTCAGGACGCCGCTGAATAGCTGGCCGGCGACAGGCCGTGTTCGGTCTTGTCCCAGTAGAAGGGCGCGACGCCCAGTTCGGCAATGGCCTTGGCGAAGGCCAGCGTGCCAAGGGCGAAATAGGGCCACAGCAGCGGGATCGACCGCCAGAGCCAGCCCTGCCCGGTCAGCCAGGCCGCACGGCCGGCGGCCGCCACCTGAATGACCGCCGCCACGGCCAGCGCCGGCCCGGTGACCGACGCGGGCGGCGCGCCCGCCAGCGCTCAGGACGCCGCTGAATAGCTGGCCGGCGACAGGCCGTGTTCGGTCTTGTCCCAGTAGAAGGGCGCGACGCCCAGTTCGGCAATGGCCTTGGCGAAGGCCAGCGTGCCAAGGGCGAAATAGGGCCACAGCAGCGGGATCGACCGCCAGAGCCAGCCCTGCCCGGTCAGCCAGGCCGCACGGCCGGCGGCCGCCACCTGAATGGCCGCCGCCACGGCCAGCGCCGGCCCGGTGACCGACGCGGGCGGCGCGCCCGCCGGCCACAGCCCGGCCGCCCCCAGCGGCGTGGTGAACCACAGCAGCCACAGCCCGGGCGCCAGCGCAAAGCCGGCCAGCGCGCCCAACAGCAGGAACTGGCACCACACAAAGCCCGCTGGCCCGAGATCGCGCAGCAACTGCCCCGGTCGGCGCGAATGCACGTGCCAGGTTGCCGCATAGCCTTTCAGCCAGCGTGACCGCTGCCGCACCCATGCCACCGGTTGACAGGCCGCCTCTTCCAGCGTCTCGGTCTCGATCAGGCGACAGCGGTAACCGGCGCGGGCCAGGCGGATGCCAAGATCGGCGTCCTCGGTGACGTTATGCGCGTCCCAGCCGCCAAGGCGTTCCAGCAGGTCGCGGCGCAGGAAGATCGTCGTTCCCCCCAGCGGCACCGGCAGGCGGGCCCG
Source organism: uncultured Rhodobacterales bacterium (assembly GCA_964472855.1). Classification (GTDB taxonomy): domain Bacteria; phylum Pseudomonadota; class Alphaproteobacteria; order Rhodobacterales; family Rhodobacteraceae; genus Tranquillimonas. The sequence goes on from CAYYMJ010000020.1 coordinate 19,109, forward strand.
CGCCAGTGCCGGCAGGACCAGCCCGAACCACAGGGCATAATCCAGCGCAAAGGCCCGCGACACCCAGTTCTGGCGGGCGTTGTAGAAAGACAGCCGCCCCTGCAGGCAGGCGACATCGTCGGGCGCCTGCGCGAATTCGGCGGCCACGCGGCGCAGTTGGTCGGGGTTGGGGTGATCCTCGGCGTCATAGATGCCCACGATGCTGCCCCGGGCAAAGGACAGGGCGTAATTCAACGCCCGTGGCTTGGTCTGAACGCCGCCGGTCGGCACGACGATGGTTCGGAACGCCGGGCCGGTGGTCATGCCGGCCAGTTTCTGCCGCAGGCCGCTGTCGCCGGCTTCGACGATCAGAAGCAGGTCGAGCCTGTCAGCGGGATAGTCCAGCGCCGCCAGCCGCGCCAGCATGGGCCCCAACATCGCGGTTTCGCGGAAAACCGGCACCAGCAGCGACACGACGGGCAGGGCCGCACCGGTCGCAGGTGTCGCCGGGCGCGCCCGCAGGAACGATGCGCCGAGACCGGCCAGCATGGTCATGACATTGGTGGTCAGCGCCAAGAGCGCGATCCAGATCGCGGTGGCGAACGCTGGCCCGGGCCAAAGCACCACCGCCAGCAGCAGCAGCGCCGCCACGGCCGGCACCAGCCGGGGATGGGCGCTGCCAAGGGGCCGGCAACTAAGCCGCCGGTCGACCCGGTTTTCCGCCCGCCGGGCCCCGGCGTCGCGGCTAAGTTCCAGCAGCCGCGCCCGGATGGCCCCGCGCGGCGCCACGAACAGCGCCACCGGCCCGATTTTCTCGGCCAGCCGCCGCGCCAGATCGGGCGACAGATCGGGCGACAGTTCGGCCACGGCGACGGGCGTCACGCCCCCGCGCCGGGGCAAGGGCATCAGGTCCCCGGCAAGACAGGTCTCAACCCCCAGCCGGGCAACGCCGGCGGCGCAGGCCCCGGAAAGGTCGGTATTGGTCGGAACACGGCTGACCGCGCCCATCTGATGTCCCCGCAACAAATGCAGGTTCAGACTGGCCGACCATCGTTAACGTGCAGTTAACCGCGGCCGCCCTTGTCGGCCGCGCGGGTCAGGCCGCCGCCATCGATGCGGAAAACCTTTCGAACAGGTAAAAGCTGTCCTGCGGGCCGGGGCTGGCCTCGGGGTGGTACTGGACCGAGAACACCGGCCGGTCGGCCAGCCGGATGCCGCAATTCGACCCGTCGAACAGCGACACGTGGGTTTCGACCACCCCCTTGGGCAGGCTTTGGCTGTCAACGGTAAAGCCGTGGTTCATCGACGTGATCTCGACCTTGCCGGTTTCGAGGTCCTTCACCGGATGGTTGGCGCCGTGGTGGCCGTGGTTCATCTTGATGGTCTCGGCCCCCAGCGCCAGCGCCAGCATCTGGTGGCCAAGGCAGATGCCGAACGTGGGCAGGCCGGCGTCAAGGATGGCCTTGATCATCGGCACGGCATATTGGCCGGTTGCCGCCGGATCACCGGGGCCGTTGGACAGGAACACGCCGTCGGGATTGTGGGCCAGCACCTCGGTGGCGGTGGCGGTTGCCGGCACCACGATCACGTCGCAACCGGCGCTGGCCAGACAGCGCAGGATATTGCGCTTGGCGCCGAAGTCGACGGCCACCACCTTGTGGCCCGCGCCGGCGCGCCGGGCGTAGCCTTCGGGCCAGGCCCAGCGCATCTGGTCCCAGCGGTAAGACTGGCCGCACGTGACCTCGCGGGCCAGATCCAGCCCGACCAGCCCGGGAAAGCCGCGCGCCCGGGCCACCAGCGCCGCAATGTCGAAGTTGCCCGCGGGATCATGGTCCAGCGCCACATGCGGCGCGCCCTGCTGGCGGATGGCCCGGGTCAGGCGCCGGGTGTCGATGGCGCCGATGCCGATGCGCCCATGGCTGGCCAGCCAGCTTTCCAGCCCGCCGGCCGCGCGCCAGCTCGACGGCGCGGTCGGGTCCCATTTCACCACCATGCCGGCGGCCACCGGGTCGGCGGTTTCATCGTCCTCGGGATTGACCCCGACATTGCCGATATGCGGGAAGGTGAAGGTCACGATCTGCCCGGCGTAGGACGGGTCGGTCATGATCTCTTGATAGCCGGTCATGGCGGTGTTGAAGCAAAGCTCGGCCTCGGTGGTGCCGGTGGCGCCAAACCCGCGCCCGTAAAACACGGTCCCGTCGGCAAGGGCCAGGCAGGCTGTGGGGCGGTCATCGGTCATGATCGGGCTCGTTTTCGGCGGCAGGACAAATCTGCCGGAAACTAAGGTGGGCGGGGCAAGCGGTCAAGGTCATTGGCGATTTTGAGAATCCTGTGTTTTCAATGGGTTGCGAAATGTTAACTCAGTTGAGGCCCGGACATGTTTGCGCTAGGCTCGCACACTTGACGGCAACCAATGATGAGGCCCGAAATGGAATTGCGCGGTCGTGTCAACGACGCATTGAAGACAGCGATGAAGGCCCGCCAGGCCGATCGGCTGTCGACCTTGCGCCTGATCAATGCAGCCATCAAGGACCGCGACATCGCCAGTCGTGGCGATGGTGAAGAAGGCGGCATCGGCGACGCCGACGTGCTTCAAATCCTTGGGAAAATGGTCAAGCAGCGGCAAGAGAGCGTCCGCGCCTATGAAGAGGGCGGGCGGCTGGAACTGGCGGACCGCGAGCGCGCTGAAATCGAGGTGATCGAGGAATTTCTGCCGCGCAAGCTGGACGACGGCGAAGTGCAGCGCGCGGTGCAGACGGCCATCTCCGAATCCGGCGCCACGTCGATTCGCGACATGGGCAAGGTCATGGGGCTTCTGAAGTCGCGGTATACCGGCCAGATCGACTTTGGCGCGGTCGGGCCGCAGGTCAAACAGCTTCTGGCCTGACCCGACGCGGCGCACGTCGCCTCAATTCCAGGATCTCGCGTTCAGCCTGATCCATGGGCACCGCCCGACGCGATGAAATTCATGGCGTCAGGCAGCGTCGGATAACTCGGGTCTGACGCCAAAAGCTGTAAGCGCTCGCCAAACGCCACCGCCCGAGATAAGGGCAGGTATGTCCACCATGCATCTGTCTGACACCGGCGCGCTGCCGGTCTGGCGCCGCCCTCTGGCCCTGCTGCTGCTCATGGCGTTTGCCATGCCGCTCAGCTTTGCCACGTGGTCGGCGCTGATGAACAATTTCGTCGTCGAAACGGCGGGCTTTACCGGGGTCGAGATCGGCTGGCTGCACACGGTGCGCGAGATACCGGGCTTTTTCGCCATCGGGGTCATCGCGCTGCTGTTGCTGGTGCGCGAACAGGTTCTGGCGATCGTGGCGCTGGTGCTGCTGGGCGTGGCAACGGCGCTGACGGCCTGGTTCCCCACTTTGGGCGGCATCCTGACGATCACCATGCTGTCGTCGATCGGCTTTCATTATTTCGAGACGGTCAACCAGTCGTTGCAGTTGCAGTGGTTGCCAAGGGCCCGGGCACCGCAGGCGCTGGGCTGGATCCTGTCGGCCGGGTCGGCGGCGTCGCTTTTGTCGTATGGGCTGCTGGTCCTGACGTGGCGCGCGTTCGATCTGACCTTCAACTTCGTCTATCTGACGGCCGGCGGGCTGACGCTGGCCATCGTCGCCTTTTGCGCGCTTGCCTACCCGCAGTTCGAATCGCACGAGCGTCAGAACACCCGGATCGTGCTGCGCCGGCGTTACTGGCTGTATTACGCCCTGCAGTTCATGAGCGGCGCGCGGCGGCAGATTTTCATCGTCTTCGCCGCCTTCATGATGGTCGAACGCTTCGGTTTCGAGGTCGATCAGGTGACGGCGCTGTTTCTGGTCAATTTCCTGGCCAACATGCTGCTGGCACCGGTCATGGGCCGGGCGATCGCGCGGTTCGGTGAGCGGCGGGCGCTGATCTTTGAATATGTCGGCCTGACGGTGATTTTCCTGGCCTATGGCGGCATCTATTATTTTGGCTGGGGCGTGATCCTTGCGGCGGGTCTTTACGTGCTGGACCATCTGTTCTTTGCGCTGGCTTTCGCGTTGAAGACCTATTTCCAGAAAATCGCCGATCCGGCCGACATTGCGCCCACCGCCGCGGTTGCCTTCACCATCAACCATATCGCCGCGGTCTTTCTGCCGGCGCTTCTGGGCTATCTGTGGGTGCGCTCGCCGGGGGGGGTGTTTGCGCTGGCGTCGGTGATGGCCGGGGTATCGCTGCTGTTCGCGCTGATGGTGCCCCGCCACCCGGAACCGGGGCGGGAAACCGTGTTTTCCCGCCTTGGGGCCGCGCCGGCGGTTTAGGCGAGGCGCTGGCGCCCGCGCCCGCGCGCCCTATAGTCTGACTGCGAACCGACGAGAGAGGCCGCGGATGAACCTGTTTCAGACCAGAAAGACCCGGATGGTCGGCGCCGGCAATGCCTTGCCGGGGCGCGCCACACCCATTGCCACGGCACCGGTGCATTTCCTGTCGGGCCTGCCGCTGACCACCGATATCCCCGACGGAATGACCGCGGCCATGTTCGGCATGGGGTGTTTCTGGGGGATCGAGCGGATTTTTTGGCAGATCGAGGGGGTCTGGCTGACCATGGTCGGCTATGCCGGCGGGCACACGCCCAACCCGACCTACCCCGAGGTTTGCACCGGCCAGACCGGCCAGAACGAGGTGGTGCGACTGGTGTTCGATCCGGCCGTGATCAGCTATGACGCGCTGCTGGCCCGCTTTTGGGAGGGGCATGATCCGACCCAGGGCATGCGCCAGGGCAATGACGTGGGCACCCAGTATCGGTCGGGTATCTACACCTTCGGGAACGACCAGCAGGCCGCCGCGCTGGCGTCGCGCGACCGCTTTGCGCCGCGTCTGGCAGCGGCCGGTTTCGGCAAGATCACCACCGAGATCGTCGCCGCGCCGGCATTCTATTTCGCCGAAGACTATCACCAGCAATATCTGGCCAAGAACCCCGGCGGATATTGCGGGATCGGCGGCACCGGTGTCAGTTGCCCGGTCGGCCTGACGGTGGGGGATTGACCCGGCGTCGGCCGCCGGCCTAGGTGCGGCGAACCAGAGAAAACCACAGAAACCGCTGAAACCACAGAAACCACAGAAACCCTGAAGGCTTGCCATGGCGATATTCTCGGCCCTGACCGTTCTGGACGGCGAACCGTCGGCACGCGCGCTGGAAGAGGCGCTGGACCGGCTTGAACCGGCGCCGGTCGGCACCGGCGTGTCCGAGATCGAGGATGGCTCGGGCCTGTGGGAGGTTGCCGCCTATTTCGATGCCGCCCCGGACGAAACCGGTCTGACCATTCTGAGCGCGGCGTTTTCGGCCCGACCCTTTGCGGTCTCGGACCTGCCCGACACCGACTGGGTGGCCAAGGTAAAGCGCGAGCTTGCGCCGGTCGCGGCCGGGCGCTTTTTCGTCTATGGCGGCCACGACGCCGACCGGGTTCCCGACGGCAAGATCGCGCTGCTGATCGAAGCGGCGATGGCCTTTGGCACCGGTCACCACGGCACGACGCTGGGTTGTCTGCGGGCGCTGGACCGGCTGGCCGATACCGGTTTCCATGCCGCGCGCGTGGCCGACATCGGCGCCGGAACGGCGGTGCTGGCGATGGCCGCCGCCCGGCTGTGGGACATCGCGGTTCTGGCCAGCGACATCGACCCGGTGGCGACCGAGGTGGCCGCCGCCAATGCCGCCGTCAACGGGCTGGGCGACCGGATCGGCTGCGTGACGGCGGCGGGTTTTTCGGATCCGGCCATCGCCGCGCGGGGGCCGTTCGATCTGGTCTTTGCCAATATCCTGATGACCCCCCTCGTGGCGCTGGCGCCGGACATGGGCCGCCATATCGCGCCGGGCGGTCGGGCGATTCTGTCGGGCATCCTTAACGAACAGGCCGAAACGGTGCTGGCGGCCTATGACGAGGCCGGGTTCGCCCGCGAATCGGCTGAGATCATCGGTGACTGGACGACCCTGCTGCTGCGTCGGCAGTGAATTGCCTATTTGCAACGCGCAAGCACGATTCAGGCCGCACCTGCCCTAGTTTCGACACTTTTCCAGCCCATCGTGAACAGATCGGTGGGGGCCGAACCGGACGAGATCTGCAGTGTCAGTCGACCAGCAACACAGCTTTGATCAGCGCCTGAGCAAGATCATGCGCGACCGCGGCGGCGACGGGTCCTTTACCCAGGTCACAGCCGACGGCGCCGTGCGGCGCCAGGGCGGGCATAGGCGGCTGGCACTGTTCATGCCTTGGAAATCGGCTCTGATGATCGTTTCCATCTCGTTGGTTTTCAAAGCTTTTCTTATCGCCTATCTAGGTGATGAAGGTTACGGCGAACGGTTGGCGCTGCTCGAAACCGGGTCGGCAGCCGATCGGGCCGGCGCAATGCTGCTGGCTCCGGATCGCCTGACAATCACGTTGGCCGGGCAAATCAGCCCGATGCTGAAGTAGCCCGGGCCGGCAGGGCTTGTCCCTCTCTGCCGGTCCATGGCCCTTCAGAAAGTCAGACGGCCGCTCCGGGGAAACCGGGGCGGCCGTCAAAGTTTTTCAGCATGTCACCGGCCGGGCCGGCGGAGCTTGAACCGGCGTCCTGTTCGGGGGCCGCGCCATGGTCGCCCACGGCGCGGCGATCCCTCTGGTCAGGCCGCAAGCGTCGGGTTTCCCCGGCTCAGCGGTGCCCGGCGATTTTCTTGATGTCGCCGGGAATGACGCCGATGTCGTCAAGCTGCTGCGCGGTCAGGCCGGACAGCGCCTTGTAGGTCGCGCGAGCGTTCTTCCAGGCGGAAAGGGCCGCGAAGGGGCGGAATGTCGGGCGCACGGTCAGGTTGGCGGCGCGCTTGTCATTCCACGCGGCGACCGCGGCGAAGGGAGCAAGCGAAAATTGGGCGACCGAATTGCCGGCAAAGCCGGCCGTTTGAGACGCGCGGTTGTAGTCGATGGCGGCCATGATGCGTTTCCTTTTGGGCTGGCGTTCATTTCGAGGCAGCAGGTATGGCCGAAATCGCGATGGGACAATCGCGATTATTGCATGACACCTATGCAGTTTCTGCAAAGGCCCGGTTTCGGTGTAAGGTGTTGTTACCTTAACCGTTTTTCGGGGTGATCTGTGTCGCGATCAGGCAGGGCGAGGTCGTTTTCCGCCGCCGGCGCCCGGCGTGGGCGCAACCGCGGCGCCGCGCAATGCACTTGGCGGATGTTCCTGTTTCGTGCTAGGCCGGTTGCAAGAACAATTCGGGCGGGCAGGAATGGTCATTTTCGGCGTGGATCCGGGCCTCAGACGGCTGGGTTGGGGCGTGATTCGCGCCCAGGGCAGCCGTTTCACCCATATCGCGAGCGGCAGTATCTCGGCGCCGACCGATCTGAGCCTTGGCGAGCGGTTGCTGACCCTGCACGCGGGGCTGGCCGATTGTCTGCAATGTCACAACCCAGATGCCGCCGCTATCGAGCAGACATTCGTCAACCGCGACGGTGCCGGCACGCTGAAGCTTGGGCAGGCGCGGGGGGTGGCGCTGCTGGCGCTGGCGCAGGCGGGCCTTGCCGTGGGCGAATACGCGCCCAACGCGGTCAAGAAAACGGTGGTCGGGGTGGGGCATGCCGACAAGGTTCAGGTTCTGCACATGATCAAGGTGCAGCTGGCCGGCGCCGACCCGGACAGCCACGATGCCGCCGACGCGCTGGCCATCGCGCTGTGCCATGCGGTGCATGTCCGGTCGAGGTTCGCCGCGTGATCGGGCGCATCGCCGGGCGGCTGGAACTGGTGGCCGACGATCACGTGCTGATCGACGTGGGCGGTGTCGGCTATGTGGTGCATGTGTCCGACCGGACGCGCGCCGGCCTGCCCGGCCCGGGCGAGGCGCTGGCGCTGTTCACCGAACTGCTGGTGCGCGACGACGCGCTGCAACTGGTGGGCTTCACCTCGATGGCCGAAAAGGAATGGCACCGCCTGTTGATGAGCGTGCAGGGCGTGGGCGCCAAGGCGGCGATGGCGATCCTTGGCGCGCTGGGCGCCGACGGTGTGGCCCGTTCGATCGCGCTTGGCGACGCTGCGGCGATCCGTGCGGCACCGGGCGTCGGCCCGAAACTGGCCCAGCGGGTGACCAACGAATTGCGCGACAAGGCCCCGGCGGCGATGTCGATGCCGCTGGTCGAGCCGGTCGCCGGACCGGCTGGCGCAGTGGCGCGGCCCGACAGCGCCGGTGCCGGTGCCGCTGCCGGCGGCAACGCCAGCGCCCGGGCCGAGGCCATGTCGGCGCTGGCCAACCTTGGCTATGCCCCGGCCGAGGCGGCGAAGGCCGTGGCCGAGGCCATGGACGACGCGCCCGAGGCCGAAACCGCCCACCTGATCCGCCTGGCCCTGCGCCGCCTGGCGCCCGGGGGCGGGTGATG
>CAYYMJ010000020.1:27556-44783 GCA_964472855.1 uncultured Rhodobacterales bacterium
GACCCGACCCTGCGCCCCGAGCCGCAGCCCGAGGATCTGGGCGCCGCCCTGCGCCCGCAGCTTCTGGCCGATTTCACCGGGCAGGCCGAGGCGCGGGCCAATCTGCGCGTGTTCATCGACAGCGCCCGCATGCGCGGCAAGGCCATGGACCACGCCCTGTTTCACGGCCCCCCCGGGCTGGGCAAGACCACGCTGGCGCAGATCGTGGCCCGCGAATTGGGCGTGGGGTTTCGCATGACCTCGGGGCCGGTGCTGGCCCGCGCCGGCGATCTGGCGGCGATTCTGACCAATCTTGACGCCCATGACGTGTTGTTCATCGACGAGATCCATCGGCTGAACCCGGCCGTGGAAGAGGTGCTTTACCCGGCGATGGAGGATTTCGAGCTTGATCTGGTGGTGGGCGAGGGGCCGGCGGCGCGCACCGTGCGGATCGAGTTGCAGCCGTTCACCCTGATCGGAGCTACCACGCGGCTTGGTCTGCTGACCACGCCGCTGCGCGACCGTTTCGGCATTCCGGTGCGCCTGCAATTCTATACCACGGCCGAGTTGCAGCGCATCGTGGCGCGGTCGGCCCGGCTGATGCAGATCGAGGCCGAAGAGGATGGCACCCGCGAAATCGCCGCCCGGGCCCGGGGCACGCCACGGATTGCCGGGCGTCTGTTGCGCCGGGTGGTCGATTTCGCGCTGGTCGAAGGCGATGGCCGTCTGACCCGCAAGCTGGCCGATGCGGCCCTGACCCGGCTGGCTGTTGATGCCCGGGGTCTGGACGCCGCCGACCGGCGCTATTTGCGGCTGATCGCCGAAAGCTATCGCGGCGGGCCGGTGGGCATCGAAACCCTGTCGGCGGCGCTGTCGGAATCGCGCGACGCGCTGGAAGAGGTGATCGAGCCCTTCCTGCTGCAGCAGGGCCTGATCCAGCGCACGCCGCGCGGACGCATGCTGGCCCCCGATGCCTGGGGTCACCTTGGCCTGCCGCAACCTGCCGCGCCCGGGCAGACGGATATGTTCGGTTAGATATTGCGGGCCGGGCGCGGGGGCGCTAGGCCGCTTGCCCATGCAGCCCGATGACATTCGACACCTGTTCCAGACCCCGGGCGGCGGCTATGCCTTTGCGCGCTGGTCGCGGCCCGTGGCGCCCGTCGCCTTCGGGGTCGAGGCCGAAACGCTGCCCTTCATCAAGGGGGCGGTCAAGACGGTGGCCACCATCGCCGGACGCACGCTGGCCGATACCGACCCCGAAAGCGGCGCCAATCTGGTGTTCTTCTTCCTGCGCGACTGGTCCGAGTTGCTGGACGTGCCCGAGATCGGCGGCATCCTCGATGCCCCGGCCGCCACGGTGGCACGCCTGACCGACGCCGACGCGCTGCATTTCCGGTCGTTCCGCTTTGACGACGAGGGCGCGATCCGCGCGGCGTTTGTCTTCGTGAAGATGGATCACCGCCTTGCGCCGGTGCCGGCGGAAACCCTGGCGCTGGAACAGGCGGTGCGGGTGGCCCTGCTGTGGTCGCCGGCCGCCTTTGCGGACCGGTCGCCGCTGTTGCAGGGGCAGGCAGGGGTGCTGGTGCGCCCCGAGATCGCGGCGCTGGTTCGCGCGGCTCACGATCCGGTCATGCCCGACACCGCCAGCGACCCGGCCCACGCCCTGCGGCTGGCGGCGCGGATGAAGGTGGTGTCATGAAACATCTCTGGACAGTCAGGGTCTATTACGAAGACGTCGATCTGGCCGGCATCGTCTATTACGCCAACTACCTGCGCTATATCGAGCGCGCGCGCAGCGAATGGGTGCGGTCGCTGGGCATCGACCAGACACGCATGAAGGATGACGAGGGCGTGGTCTTTGCCGTGCGCCGGGTCGAGGCCGACTATCTGCGGCCGGCCCGTTTCGACGATGTCCTGCAGATCGAGACCAGCCTGCAAGGCAGCGGCGCGGCGCGCGCCGTGGTGCGGCAGGTGGTGCGCCGGGGCGAGGATGTGCTGTTTGCGGCCAACGTGACGCTGGTGGCGCTGACGGCGTCGGGGCGCCCGGCGCGGTTTCCTGCCAAGATCGTGCAGATCACCGGCGCCTAGGCGCCGTGCGCGGGCCCTTGCCAAGAACTGGCAAAAGGCTTGGATTTCCGCTAGCTTTTGCATCAATAAGCTGCGGATCGAAAAACCGCGGCACGCATGAGAGCAGATTCGCATGGAAACTGAACTTTTCGGGGCGGCTTCGGCGCTGGACTTTTCGATGTGGGCGCTGTTCGCCCGGGCGACGCTGGCCGTCAAGCTGGTGATCGTCGTTCTGATGGTGGCCTCGGTCTGGGCCTGGGCCGTGATCATCCAGAAGCTGATCGTCTTTACCGCCGCCCGGCGCGAGACCCGCGCATTCGAGGCCGCCTTCTGGTCGGGGCAGCCGCTGGACGAGCTGTTTCGCAGCCTTGGCCCCAACCCGACCGGGCGGGCCGAAAGCATCTTTGCCGCCGGCATGATCGAATGGCAGCGGTCGCACCGTGACGACGGCGGGCTGATTCCCGGGGCACAGGCGCGGATCGACCGGTCGATGGACGTGGCCATCGCCAAGGAGGCCGAAGAGCTTGAGCGCGGCCTGACCTGGCTGGCCACCGTTGGCTCGACCTCGCCCTTCATCGGGCTGTTCGGCACGGTCTGGGGCATCATGAACGCGTTTATCGAGATCGCAGCGGCGCAGAATACCAACCTGACCGTGGTGGCGCCGGGCATTGCCGAAGCACTGGTCGCCACCGGGCTGGGCCTGCTGGCGGCGATTCCGGCGGTTATCTTCTACAACAAGCTGTCGGCCGACAGTGCGCGGATCGTGGCGAGCTATGAAAGCTTTGCCGACGAATTTGCAACCATTCTCAGCCGCCAGCTGGACAGCTGATCCATGGGTGCCGGGAACGCGCAGTCGTCAGACCGTCAGCCCCGCCGCAGCCGGCGGCACGGGCGTCACCGCCTGATGGCCGAGATCAACATCACGCCTTTCGTCGATGTGATGCTGGTGCTGCTGATCATCTTCATGGTCGCCGCGCCCCTGCTGACGGTGGGCGTGCCGGTGGCGCTGCCGCAGACCGCGGCCTCGCCCCTGCCGACCGAACGCGAAGAGCCGCTGACCATCACCCTGACCGCTGACGGCCGCGTCCTGTTGATGAACAACGAAAGCGAAAGCGCAGACCTGCTGATTCAGTTGCGCGCCATCGCGGCCGAACGCACGTCGCGCAAGGTTTATCTGCGCGCCGATGGTGCCATTCCCTATGCCCGCGTGGTTCAGGTCATGGGTGCGCTGAACGCCGGCGGTTTTACCGATATCGGTCTGGTGACCGACACCGGCGGCCCGCGGCTTGACGGCGAGGACGGATAGCTCCGGTGAACACCGGTTTCTATATCTCGCTGGCCATGCATGGGGCGCTGGTGGCCCTCGCCCTGTTCGGTGGCTTCACGTCGAACCAGCCCCTGCCGCCGCCGGATGTTGCCGAGGTCGATGTGCTGACCGAAGAAGAATTCGCGGCCCTGCTGCGCCCGTTCGCGGCGCCGTCGGTAACCGACGCGCCGCCCACGCCCGAGCTGCCGCCGCTCGAGGGCAAGGCGCCCGACGCCCCCGAACGCGGCAACGCGCCCGATGTGCCGGACCGGCCCGAAGACACGCCGACCGCGGCCCCCGATGACGCGCCGGCGCCGCTGTTGCCGCTGGCGGCCGAGGCCGAGGTCGCCGACCGGGTGCCTGCGGCGCCGTCGCCGCCTCAGGCCGATCATGGCCCCGAGGATCCGGTCGATGCCCAGCCCAGCCCGGCGCCGCGCGTGGCCGCCATTGCCGCGCCGCCGCCGCCGCCAACGGCCGAGCTTGCGCCGGACGTGTCCGAACGCTCGACCCCGGCGCTGCTGAACCCCGAACAGCCGCCCACCGACGCGCCGGCCCAGCCCAGCGCCGATCCCGGGTCGGAAACCCCCGGCGCAACGCAGGTTCTGCGACCGGCGCCGCGGGTTCAGCCCGCCGCCGAGGCACCGTCGGCGCCGGCGTCCGAGGATGCGCCGGACATGGCCGAGGTTGACGCGCCCACCCCGCTGGCGCCGGTCGAGACCGCGTCGCAGGCGCCCGAGCTTGCGCCGCCCGAGGCCACCACCCGCATCGTGCCCGAAGCCGCGCGCCCGACAACCGCGCCGACCCGGTCGCTGCGCCCCAGTGCCCGGCCGACGCGCGCGGCGCTGTCGTCGCCCACGCCGACCGATGCCGCCCCCGCCGCGCCGCAACCCCCCGCCGCGCCCGAGCCCCAGCCCGAACCCGCGCCCCAGGGCGAGGACGAGATCACGACGCCGGAAACGGTTGCCTCGGGCCCGCCCCTGACCGGCGGCGAACGCGACGCTTTCCGCGTTTCGGTTCAGACCTGCTGGAACCTTGGTTCGCTGTCGACCGAGGCCATGGCCACCACCGTGACGCTGGGCATGACCATGTCCCCCGACGGCAAGCCCGAATCAGGCTCGATCAACCTGATCTCCTCGTCCAGCGGCAACAGCACCGCCACCCGCCAGGCTTACGAGGCCGCGCGGCGGGCGATCCTGCGCTGCGGGACGCGCGGCTATGACCTGCCGGCCGACAAATACGACCGCTGGCGGCAGGTCGAGATCACCTTCAATCCATCCGACATGCGCACACGATGAAAGAGGGTTCCGAATGCCGGCCTTTCCCGATACCAATCAGACACCGACAGCTGACCGAATTGATACCATGACCAGATTTCTGTGGCTTCTGCTTGTTTCGCTTCCCGGGCTTGTCGCGACCGTGCCGCCGGCCTTGGCGCAAACCGACAACGGCCCGCTGCGGATCGAGATTACCGAAGGCGTGATCGAGCCGCTGCCCGTGGCGCTGCCGGCCTTTGTCGCCGAAAACCCCGGCGCCGCCGACTGGGCCCAGCAGCTTAGCCGCGTTGTCGCCGACGATCTGACCGGCACCGGCCTTTTCCGGGAAATCCCGTCCGAAGCCTTCATCGCGCCGGTGACCGAGTTCACGTCGCAGATCGGCTTTGGCAACTGGAAGGCCATCAACGCACAGGCGCTGGTGACCGGCGCGGTGGCGCTGAACGGCAACCGGCTGACGGTGAAATTCCGGCTGTTCGACGTGTTTTCGGAAAACCAGCTTGGCACGGGGCTGCAATTGTCGGGCACCACCGACAGCTGGCGCCGGCTGGCCCACAAGATCGCCGATCAGGTCTATTCGCGGATCACGGGCGAGGGCGGCTATTTCGACAGCCGCGTGGTCTTTGTCAGCGAATCCGGCCCCAAGGATGCCCGGCGCAAGCGGCTGGCCGTGATGGATTATGACGGCGCGAACGTGCAGTTCTTGACCGACAGTTCCAATCTTGTGCTGGCGCCGCGCTTTTCACCCACTGGCGACCGGGTGCTTTATACCAGCTATGAGACCGGCTTTCCGCAGGTGTTCGAGCTGAATGTCGGCACCGTTTCCCGTGCGCCCCTGTCCATGCCGGCGGACGCCATGAGCTTTGCCTCGCGCTATTCGCCCGATGGCCGCACGGTAGTGTTTTCGCTGGCCCGCAACGGCAACACCGACATCTATGTCACCCGTCCCGGCGCGACGCCGCAGCGGCTGACCAGCGCGCCGTCGATCGAAACGGCGCCCAGCTTTTCGCCCGACGGCACGCAGATCGTGTTTGAAAGCGACCGCTCGGGCATGCCGCAACTTTACATCATGCCGGCCAATGGCGGCGGCGAGCCGCGGCGCATCAGCTTTGGCAACGGCAAATACGGCACGCCGGTCTGGTCGCCGCGCGGCGACCTGATCGCCTTTACCAAGCAGAACCGCGGCCGGTTCCATATTGGCGTGATGCGCACCGACGGATCGGAAGAGCGGTTGCTGACCGCCTCGTTCCTTGACGAGGGCCCGACATGGGCGCCCAATGGCCGGGTCATCATGTTCACCCGCGAAACCGCCGGCGCGCTGGGCGAGCCGGCGCTTTATTCCGTCGACATATCGGGGCGCAACCTGCGCCGGGTCAGCACCATCGGCGGCGCGTCCGACCCGGCATGGTCGCCGCTTCTGCCATGATCGGCGGGGTGCCGCGTTGCGGCCACAAGGGCCGTTCCCCGCGCGGGCGGAAAATGCTAGAAATGCCAAAAAAGCCGGGCAGGCCCCCAACAACAGGACCGATTTCATGACCTTCAGAAACGTTGCCGCGATTTTCATCTGTTCGCTGTCATTGGCCGCCTGCGCCGACACCACGGGGCTGGGCTTTCGGGGCGAGGGCCCGATCGACAGCGAACCCGGGGTCAGCGACCCGACCAGCCCGATCTATTTTCAGCAGACCGTGGGCGACAGGGTGCTGTTTGACATCGACCAGTCCAGCCTGAGCACCGCCGCCCGCGAGATCCTGACCGCGCAGGCAATCTGGCTGGCGGCCAATCCCGAGTTTACCGCCATCATCGAAGGCCATGCCGACGAACAGGGCACCCGCGAATACAACCTTGCGCTGGGCGAACGCCGCGCGGTTTCGGTGCGCGATTTCCTGATTGCGCAAGGTGTCGACGCCGGACGCCTGCGCACGGTGACCTATGGCAAGGAGCGCCCGATCGAGATCTGCTCGACCGAGACCTGCTATTCCCAGAACCGGCGCGCGGTGACGGTCGTCGCCGGCGGCATCGTGGGCTGAGGCCATGCGCGGTTTGGTCATGGGGGCGGTCCTTGCGGCTGCATTCGCCGGTCAGGGTCTTGCGCAGGACCGGCAGGAAACGCTGGCCGACATCCGGCAAGAGCTGTCGATCCTGTTCGTCGAGATACAGCGCCTGAACCGTGAATTGTCGACCACCGGCACGCCGACGGTCAATCTGTCGGGCAGTTCGGTGCCGGACCGGGTGGCGGCGATCGAGTTCGAGCTTCAGCGCCTGACCGCCCAGACCGAACAACTGCAGTTCCGGGTCGAATCGATCGTGGCCGACGGCACCAACCGGGTTGGCGATCTGGAATTCCGGCTGTGCGAGCTGGAAGACGATTGCGACATCGGCGCGCTGGGCGACACACCCAGCCTGGGCGGGGTCGAGATCACCGCGCCGGCGCTGCCGACACCGCGCAACGACGAAGACGAACTGGCGGTGGCCGAACAGCGCGACTTTGACGCGGCCAGCCAGATGCTCGACAACGGCGACTATGCCGAGGCCGCCGTTGCCTTTGCCGATTTCGCCGAGACCTATACCGGCGGGGCGCTGACGGCGCAGGCCCAGTTCCACCGTGGCGAGGCGCTCGAGGCGATGGGCGATACCGCCAACGCGGCCCGCGCCTATCTGACATCCTTCTCGGCGGCCCCCAACGGCCCGGTGGCGGCGCACGCGCTGTTGCGCCTTGGGCTCAGCCTCGATGCGCTGGGGCAGCGGACCGATGCCTGCATCACCCTGGGCGAGGTGCAGACGCGGTTCCCCGGATCCGAGGCCGGCACCAAGGCCGAGTCCGCGCGCGCCGACCTGAGCTGCTTTTGAGCCCCGGGCATGCGCTTGCCCGCAGCCTGACCGATCTGCAAGACCGCACGCCGGGCAATCGCTGGGGCGTAGCCGTGTCTGGCGGCAGCGACAGCGTCGCGCTTTTGACATTGCTGTGCGACTGGGCGCACCCGCACGGCATTGCCGTTGCCGCCGCCACCGTTGACCATGGCCTGCGCCCTGAATCGCGGACCGAGGCCGACTGGGTCGCGCGGCTGTGCGCCGGCATGGGCGTGCCGCACCGCACGCTGACGTGGCGGGGCTGGGACGGCACCGGCAACCTGCAGGCCGCCGCCCGCGATGCGCGGCGGGCGCTGCTGACCGACTGGGCCAGCGCCGGGAACCTGTCGGCGGTTCTGACCGGGCATACCCGCGACGATCAGGCCGAAACGGTCCTGTTGCGGCTGGCGCGGGGTTCGGGCGTCGATGGCCTGGGCGCGATGGCGCCGACCGTGACGCGCGCCGGCCTGACCTGGGCGCGGCCGCTGTTGGAGGTGGGCCGCGACGATCTGCAGGCGTGGCTGCGCGGGCGCGGGCAGGGCTGGCTGAGCGATCCGTCGAACGCTGACGAGCGGTTCGACCGGGTGCGAGCCCGGAAACTGGCCGGCGCGCTGGCCGATCTGGGGCTGACAAGCGAACGTCTGGCGGCGACCGCCGGTCACATGCGCGCGGCCTCGCAGCTTCTGCGGACCGTCACCGCCGATTTCGCGCGCCACCATTGCCGGGTCGACCGTGGCGACGTTGTGATCGACCGCCGCGACTATCTGTCGGCCGACCCCGAGCTTGTGGCGCGTATTCTCTCGGCGGCGCTGTGCTGGGTGTCGGGACAGGCCTATCGCCCGCGTTTTTCGGCACTCGAAGGCCTGATGCGCGACATTGCCGAGGGCCGGGGCGGCACGCTGCACGGCTGTCTGGCACGCCCACGCGGCGGCGACATTCGCGTGACCCGCGAACATGCGGCGGTGCGCGACTGCGCGGGCCCCGTCGCGCAACCGTGGGACGGGCGCTGGCACCTGTCGGGGCCTGACCCTGCGGCCGAGATCCGGGCGCTGGGCGACGCCGTCGGACAGGTGCCCGGCTGGCAGGACTGCGGGCTGCCACGGGAATCGCTGCTGTCGTCGCCTTCCGTCTGGAAGGGCAGCGTGCTATTGGCCGCCCCGTTGGCGGGAATGTCCGCTGGCTGGACGGCGATTCTTGCCGATGGGCGCGACGATTTCACGAGTGCCATTATCGTGCATTGAACGGGCGCCCATGATACTTATCTGGTCAGTCAGCCAGGGCGAAAAGGCTCGCCCCCCATGCACGCGGGAGAATTCCTTGGGAAACGCACGTAATATCGCCTTCTGGGTCGTCCTGTTCCTGTTGATCCTTGCGCTTTTCAACCTGTTCTCGGGCGGGCAGAACAGCATGTCTTCGCGGACGATCAGCTATTCCGAGTTTGTGAACGCCGTCGACGACGGGCAGGTGTCCAGCGTCACGCTGGATGGCGAGCGTGTTCTCGTGCGCGACCGCGACGGCAGCGAATATGTGACCGTCCGCCCCGAAGGCGCCGATATCACTCAGCGCATGATCGAAAAGGGCGTGATCGTGAACGCCGAACCGCAGGAACAGTCCGGGTTCACCACCATCCTGATTTCGTTCCTGCCGTTCCTGCTGCTGATCGGCGTCTGGATCTATTTCATGAACCGGATGCAGGGCGGCGGGCGCGGCGGTGCCATGGGCTTTGGCAAGTCGCGGGCCAAGCTCTTGACCGAAAAGCATGGCCGCGTGACCTTTGACGATGTCGCCGGCATCGACGAGGCCAAGGAAGAGCTGGAAGAGATTGTCGAGTTTCTGCGCCACCCGCAGAAATTCTCGCGCCTTGGCGGCAAGATCCCCAAGGGCGCCCTGCTGGTCGGCCCGCCGGGCACCGGCAAGACGCTGCTGGCCCGCGCCATCGCCGGCGAAGCGGGCGTGCCCTTCTTCACCATCTCGGGGTCGGACTTTGTCGAGATGTTCGTGGGCGTCGGCGCCAGCCGGGTGCGCGACATGTTCGAACAGGCCAAGAAGAACGCGCCCTGCATCGTGTTCATCGACGAGATTGACGCGGTCGGTCGCTCGCGCGGCGTCGGCTATGGCGGCGGCAACGACGAACGCGAACAGACGCTGAACCAGCTTCTGGTCGAGATGGACGGTTTCGAGGCCAACGAAGGCATCATCATCGTCGCGGCCACCAACCGCCCCGACGTGCTGGACCCGGCGCTGCTGCGACCGGGCCGTTTCGACCGGCAGGTGCAGGTGCCCAACCCCGACATCAAGGGCCGCGACAAGATCCTTGGCGTGCACGCCCGCAAGGTGCCGCTGGGCCCCGATGTCGACCTGCGCATCATTGCGCGCGGGACGCCCGGTTTCTCGGGCGCCGACCTTGCCAACCTGGTCAACGAGGCGGCGCTGACGGCGGCGCGCATCGGCCGGCGTTTCGTGACCATGGAAGATTTCGAGAATGCCAAGGACAAGGTGATGATGGGGGCCGAGCGGCGCTCGATGGTGATGACCGAGGACGAGAAGAAGCTGACCGCCTATCACGAGGCCGGCCACGCCATCGTCGGGCTGAATGTTCCGCAGCATGACCCGATCCACAAGGCCACGATCATCCCGCGCGGCCGCGCGCTGGGGCTGGTGCTGTCGCTGCCCGAGCGTGACCAGCTTTCGGTAACGCTGACCAAGTACAAGTCGAAGATCGCCATGGCGATGGGCGGCAAGGTGGCCGAAGAGCTGACCTTCGGGAAGGATAATGTCACCAGCGGGGCCGCCAGCGACATTCAGCAGGTCAGCCGCATCGCCCGCGCCATGGTTACCCAGTTCGGAATGTCCGACGAGATGGGCAATATCGACTATGCCAATGAACAGCAGTCGCATCTCGGGAATTACCAGGCGCCGCCCAATGCCGGGCCCAACACGCAGGAAACCATTGACCACGAAGTGCGCAAGCTGGTCGACGAAGGCTATGCCGCGGCCAAACGGATCCTGACCGAGAAAAGCGATGATCTGCAGCGGCTGGCCGAGGGTCTTCTGGAATACGAGACCCTGACGGGCGCCGAGATCGGCAAGGTGATCGCGGGCGAGGCCCTGAACCGCGACGATGACAGCGACGACACGCCCGATCAGGGCAGCGCGCCGTCGATCACCGCGATTCCGACGACCAAGCCCAAACCAAAGGCCAGCGACCCCGATCTCGAGCCCGAGCCTTCGGTCTGATCTGTCCCACACCATCGCAGGGCCCCGGACGTTCCGGGGCCCTTTGCTTGTGGACAGCGTGCCCGGTTATCGGGCATCATCGCCCGCGATGAGTATCCCGGGCTATGTCGACCTGATCGCCGCACTGGGGGTGATCGTGACCATGCTGCTGCTGGCGTGGGAATTGCGCATGACCCGCCACGAGGCGCGGCTGTCAAACTGGCGCGAACTGCTGCAGTCGCTGTCGGGCTTCAAGGCCCTGACCAACGATCCCGAATTTGCTGAATTCGTTGTGCGGGCCGAGGCCGACTTTGGCGCCCTGACCGAGGTCGAGCGCCGCCGCTTTGGCATGTATCTCGAACAGGGTCTGCATATTATCGGCAATTTTCTGAAACATGACGACAGCCTGCCGGCCCGGCTGGTGGGGCTGGAACGCGCCGCCGGCAACCTGTTGTTTGACCTGATGTCGTCGCCCGGCGCCCGCGCATGGCTTGACGCCAGCCGCGACCGGGCTCGGTTCATGCCCCAGACCTATGACATGGTCGACCGGGTCCTCGCCAACGGCCGGCAGACAACCGGCGGCCGCTAGGCAGACGCCCGGGCGCTCAGGCGCGCCCGGCGATGGCCTTGTAATGCGCCTCCTGCGCCGGGCGCGCGTATGTGCGTCAGTCACATTTTGCCCCATTCCCGGTCCACCGACCACAACGCGACATGCCCGACGTCGCTCCCGTCGCCCGGACCGCCCGAGGCCCAGGGTGGCGCGGGTTTCCGATCGGCGCCCGACGTGGCGCGCAGGGCCAAGGGACGGTCGGATTCCATGCCTTTCGCGCCCGCGACCAAGGGTATAGCCAAGCGCAGACAGGTTCAGGGAGAGCGACATGAGCGCAACGATCATCGACGGCAAGGCCTTTGCCGCCAAGGTTCGGGGACGGGTGGCCGATGAAGTGGCCAAGCTGAAGCAAGCCCACGGTATCACGCCGGGTCTGGCGGTGGTGCTGGTCGGCGAGGACCCGGCAAGCCAGGTCTACGTGCGCTCGAAAGGCAAGCAGACGGTCGAAACCGGCATGGCCAGCTTTGAACACAAGCTTGACGCGGACACGTCCGAGGGCGACCTGCTGGCGCTGATCGATCAGCTCAACAACGACCCGGCGGTGCATGGCATCCTGGTGCAGCTGCCGCTGCCCGCCCATCTTGACAGTGATCTGGTGATCAATTCCATCGACCCTGCCAAGGATGTCGACGGCTTCCATGTCTCGAATGTCGGGCTGCTGGGCACGGGGCAGGATTCGATGGTTCCCTGCACGCCGCTGGGCTGCCTGATGATGCTGCGCGACCATCACGGGTCGCTGTCGGGCATGGACGCGGTGGTGGTCGGGCGCTCGAACATCGTGGGCAAGCCCATGGCCCAGCTCTTGCTGGGCGACAGCTGCACCGTGACCATCGCCCACAGCCGCACCCGCGACCTTCCCGCTGTGGTGCGCCGCGCCGACATCGTGGTCGCCGCCGTGGGCCGGCCTGAAATGGTGCCCGGCGACTGGATCAAACCCGGCGCCACGGTCATCGACGTGGGCATCAACCGTATCGACGCCGGCGAAGGCAAGACCCGGCTGGTGGGCGATGTGGAATTTGCCTCGGCCAGCGCCGTGGCCGGCGCCATCACCCCGGTGCCGGGCGGCGTGGGGCCCATGACCATCGCCTGCCTTCTGGCGAACACGGTCACGGCCTGCTGCCGGGCAAACGGTCTTTCCGCACCCGAGGGGCTGACAGCCTGACTATCCGCGCTATCCTCCCCGACAGCTGTTCAGGGAGGATAGACCAGTGGCCAGGACATATCGCGGCGACAACATCGAAATCGGGTTCGACCTTGGACGCTGCGTGCATTCGCGCAACTGCTTTCTGAGCCTGCCACAGGTCTTCGACCCCGACCGCCGGCCATGGGTCGACGCCGACGCGGCGCCTGCCGAAGAGATCGCGGCCATGATCCGCACCTGCCCGTCAGGGGCCCTGACATTTACCCGCACGGACGGCGGCGCGGCCGAACGCGCGCCGGGGCGAAACCGGGCGCAGGTGCTCGAGAACGGCCCCCTCGCGCTGGCCGGCAACCTGCTGGTCGATGGCCGGCCCGCAACCCGCGCCACGCTGTGCCGCTGCGGGCAAAGCGCCAACAAGCCGTTCTGCGACTACGCCCATGTCGCTGCGGGCTTTACCGCCACGGGCGAGCCGCAGACTGACAAGCCCGACAATCCCGCGCCGTCGCCGGATGGCCCGCTCGAGGCCAGGCCCGTCGAGAACGGCCCGCTGGCCCTGTCGGGCGCGGTGGAGCTGATCAGCGGCACCGGGCACCGGATCGTGCAGGGCGAGCGGATGTTTCTGTGCCGCTGTGGCCAGTCAAAATCCAAACCCTTCTGCGATGGCTCGCACAAGGACGCAGGTTTCGAGGCGCCGGGCCCGTCCGCGCCGACCTGAGCTACTTCTGTCTGAAAATATCCAGAAAAGTCCGGCGGACACATGCGCGGCGTGGCCGTCTTGTTGTCGCGACATCGCCCGATAACCGGGGAAAGGGTGGTCTGGCCGGGGTCTGCGCCGGATATTTGAGCCAAGATGATGCAACGCGGTGCACCAAGACAGGGCGGTCAGGGCAGGATCGTCAGCCACATCCAGATGGTTACAAGGCTGGCAGCGGTGCCCAGCAGCACCGCCGACGCGGCCACGCGCCGGGCCTTGCCGTACATGCTCGCGAATATGAAGGTGTTCACGCCCGGCGCCATCGCCGCGGTGGTGACCGCGGCGCGCAGGGGGTCGATGCCCAGCCCGAAGGCGCGGCCAAGGCCATAGGTAATGGCCGGGTGCAGCAGCAGCGACACGGCGGTGACGAAAAGGATCGCGCGCAGGTCGCCTTCGGGGCGGTACTGGACCAGCACGCCCCCCAGTCCGAAAAGAGCGGTGGGCAGCGCGGCCCGCGCCAGCAGGTCAACGGCGTCGGTTACCACGCCAGGCACGGCCAGCCCGGTCAGGTTGACGGCAAAGCCCAGTGCGATGGCCAGCACCAGCACATTGTGGAACATCGACCGCAGCACACGGGCGAGGGTCGCGCCGTTCAGCCGGCCGCCGCCGCGCACGACCTCCATCATCGTGACCCCAAGCAGGTAGCAGAACGGAGCGTGCAAGGCGACGATCGCGAAATTGTTGGCCAGCGCCGCGGTGCCGAAGGCACGTTCCGAGATTGGCAATCCCAGCATGACCGAGTTCGAGAACAGGCCGACAAAGCCGATGGCCACGCTGTCCGACCAAGGGCGGCCAAAGATCAGCCGCGCCCCGAAGAAGCCGGCCGCAAAGCCGCTGGTGGCGCCGATATAGAAGGACGCCAGCATGAGCAGGTTGAAATCGCGGCCCAGATCCACGGTTGAGATGGCGCTGAACAACAGGCAGGGGATGGCGAAATTCTGGGTGAACCGGCCCAGCGCATCGACCGTGCCGGTCGACATCCAGCCCATCCGGACCGCGGCAAAGCCGGCGGCGACGATCAGGAATACCGGCAGGATGACGTCGAAAAGTGCGGACATATTCGGGCTAGTCCGGCAGCGTCAGGCGCATCATGTCATGGGCCGGTGTCACCGATGGCGGGGTCTCGGCCGCAAGCGTCGCATAGTCCAGATCGATATGCATGTTGGTAAGGATGGCACGGCGCGGCGCGGCGCGGCTGATCCAGCCCAGCGTGCGTTCAAGATGCGCGTGCGTCGGGTGGGGTTCGCGGCGCAGGGCGTCGACGATCCAGCAGTCGACGCCGGTGACCGCGTCCCACGCGGTGTCGGTCATCTCGGCCACGTCCGGAAGATAGGCCAGCCCGCCGATGCGAAAGCCCAGGGCGTCGATGGACCCGTGATTGACCGCGAAGGGCGTCAGCCGCATGGTGCCGCCGGCGCCATCGATCGCCACCGGGCCGTCGATTGTGTTCAGTTCCAGGATGGGCGGATAGGGCGAGCCCTTGGGCTGAACGAAGGCATAGCCAAAGCGGCTGAGCAGCGCGTTGCCCGTGTCGCCATCGGCCCAGACGGGCAGGCGGCGGCGCATGTTGAACACGATCATGCGCAGATCGTCCAGGCCGTGCACATGGTCGGCATGGGCATGAGTGAAGACGACGCCGTCCAGGTCGCCCACCTCGGCATCGAGAAGCTGCGCGCGCATGTCGGGCGAGGTGTCGATCAGCACCCGCGTGATGCCGCCTGCGTCGATCCGTTCGACCAGAAGCGAACAGCGGCGGCGGCGGTTTTTCGGGTTTTCGGGGTCGCAGGCGCCCCAGTGGCCGCCAAGACGTGGCACGCCACCGGACGAGCCGCAGCCAAGGATGGTAAAGCGAAGCTCGGCCATCAGGCGGCGCTGACCTGGCGGGCGGCCTTGGTGAACAGCCGGTCGAAATTGGCCTCGGTCAGGGCGGCAAGCTGGTCGACACTCAGGCCCAGCGCCTCGGCCAGCCGACGGGCGGTATGCACCACGAAGGCCGGTTCGTTGCGTTTGCCGCGATGTGGTGGCGGGGCCAGATAGGGGCTGTCGGTTTCGACGAGAATGCGGTCGGTCGGGGCGGCGGCGAAGATGTCGCGCAGCGCGTCCGATTTCGGAAACGCCGTGATGCCCGAGGCCGACAGGTAAAAGCCAAGGTCGAGCGCCACCTGCGCCAGCGCCGGGCCGCTGGAAAAACAGTGCATGACGCAGGAATAGGCGCCGGCGCGGTGTTCGTCGGTCAGGATGGTGGCCATGTCGTCGTCGGCGTCGCGGGCGTGGATGATCAGCGGCAAGCCGGTCTGGCGCGCGGCCTCGATATGGATGCGCAGGCTGTCGCGCTGAGCGGCGGCGCTGTCGATGCTGTAATGGTAATCCAGCCCGGTTTCGCCGATGCCCACGAATTTGGGATGCCGGGCCAGTGCGACCAGGTCGTCGACCGTCGCCATGGGCTCGTCGGCAACGCTCATCGGGTGGGTGCCGGCGGCATAGAACACGGGCGTGTGCGCTTCGGCGATGGCGCGGACCCGGGGTTCGTGTTTCAGCCGCGTGCAGATCGTCACCATGCGGCCAACCCCGGCGCGGCCGGCGCGGTCGACGATGTCGGCGGTCTGGCCCTCGAAATCGGGGAAATCCAGGTGGCAATGACTGTCGGTCAGTAAAACCGGGGGTGTCGGGCTGTGCATGAAGACCTCAGCGTGCCGCGACGTTGCCCGCAGCCTCGTTCATCCTGAGGACCATATCGAGGATCAGCGACGAGGGGTCAAGATTGACTGCACGGCCATGGGCCAGGCGCGCGCCAAGCTCGTGGTGCATGGCCGCCCAGCGGCGCGCGGCCGCCGGGTCTGGCGACAGGCGCGCGATAACGCCGGCTTCGCCGGTTGCGGCCTCGGGCGGGCGGTCGGGCGATACGCCGGCCCGGGCAAGGCGGGCCATGAAGATGCCGGCCAGCCGGATGGCCATGTCGAGCTGTTCGTCATTGCCGCGCGCGCCCATCTTGTCGGCAAAGGCGGTGGCGGCGGGGCGGTCGACATCGGGGGCGGGCCCGAGAAGCGACAACAGTGTCGCATAGATCGCCGGGCCGTCGAGGTTGAGAAGGCGCAGCGCCTCGCCGACCGAGCCGTGGGCCAGCCCGGCCAGCAGCGCCCCGTTCTGCCCAACCTCGGCCCCGGCCTGTTGCAGCGCGCGGGCCAGATCGTCGGGCGGCAGGGGCTGGCAGCGCAGGACGCGGCAGCGCGAGCGGATGGTCGGCAACAGGCGCGCGGGCGCGTGGGCGACCAGCAGAAAGGTGGTCGCCGCCGGCGGCTCTTCCAGCACTTTCAGGATCGCGTTGGCGGCCGGGGGGTTCAGGTCGTCGGCGGCGTCGACAATCACCACCCGGTGGCCACCGTCGGCGGCGCTGCGTTGAAGAAAGCGTTTGACCCCCCGGGCGCCGTCGACGTCGATCATGGCGCGCAGGCGCTTGCGGTCGGCGTCCCAGGCGCGGCGCAGCAGGAACAGGCCGGGATGCGACAGGGCGGCGATCTGGGCGGTAGCGTTGCCCTCGGGAACGCTCAGGCTGTCGGGCGGGCCAGCCAACAGCCCGCCCCTGCCGGTTGACAGCAGGAAGCGGGCGATGCGCCAGGCCAGCGTTGCCTTGCCGATGCCGCGCGGGCCGGTGATCAGCCAGGCATGATGGCGCCGCCCGCTGGCATCGGCGGCCAGAAAGGCCGCTTCGGCCTGTTCCTGCCCGATCAGGGCCGCTGTGTGCCGCGGGTGGGGGGCATCGGGGGCGCGGTCGGCTTCGGGGATATCGGGGTCGGTCATTGCGCCGCCTGGCCGAACCGTGCGGCAAGCCGGGTCAGAACGTCAGCCGCGACATCCCCGGCGGGGCGGTTTCCGTCCACGGTTTCGAACCGGCCCGGAGCTTCGCCGGCCAGCGCCAGAAAGCCCGCGCGCATCTTTTGCTGCAGGTCGGCGCCAAAGCCTTCGAAACGCACTTCGGCGGTGTCGCGGGCAAGGGCCCGGTGCAGCCCCTTGTTGGCGTCCATGTCCAGAAGGAAGG
>CAYYMJ010000020.1:44883-47616 GCA_964472855.1 uncultured Rhodobacterales bacterium
TCGCGGGCAAGGGCCCGGTGCAGCCCCTTGTTGGCGTCCATGTCCAGAAGGAAGGTCACGTCGGGTTCGACCCCGATCATCAGGCCGTGCAGGGCATCGACCTTGGCGCGCAGGTCGCCGCTGCGCAGCCCCTGATACATGCGGGTGCTGTCGGCAAAGCGGTCGCAGATGACGGTTTTCCCGGCCTCCAGCGCCGGCAGGATCGTGCGTTCCAGATGGTCGCGGCGCGCGGCGGTGAACAGCAGGATCTCGGTTTCGGCCGACCAGCGTTCGGGGTCGCCTTCCAGCACCAGCCGCCGGATTTCCTCGGCCCCGGGGCTGCCGCCGGGTTCGCGGGTCAGCAGCGTGTCGCGCCCGCGCGCGCGCAAGGCCTCGGCCAGACGCCGCGCCTGGGTCGACTTGCCCGAGCCGTCGATGCCTTCGAATGTGACAAACAGCCCGGTGGTCACGCCCGTCGCGCTCACTCGCCGGTAATGCGCGACAGGATCACGCCGGCCGCCGCCGACAGGCGCATGCGGAACCCGCCCTCGGCAACGTTGGTGGCCGTGACCAGCGGCACGCTGTGATCGGGCAGACCGTCAAGGGAAATGACCAGCCGGCCGACCTCGGTTCCGGCGGTCACCGGCGCCCGCAGCGGCGTGGTATAGATGGCCTTGCCGGCGATCCCGTCCTGTTGCAGCGCCGGCACCAGCAAATTGACGTCGTCGGCGGCCACCAGATCGACGCTGTCAGCCTTGCCAAGGAACACCTCGGCCGCGGCCACGCGCTGGCCCGCGGTCACGACCTTGCGCTGCACGAATTGGCGAAACGCCCAGTTGACCACACGCTCGGCCTCTTGCGCGCGGTCTTCGGCCGACGACAGCCCGGTGATCACGAAGACAACCCGCCGATCGCCCTGAACGGCCGACCCGACAAGGCCATAACCGGCCTCTTGGGTGTGGCCGGTCTTCAGGCCGTCGGCGCCTATCCCGAGGCCCAGCAACGGGTTGCGGTTGCGGCTGTTCTGCGGGGCGCGCCCGTCGAATTCGAAGCGTGCCTGCGCGAAGAAATGGTAGAATTCCGGAAACTCGGTGATCAGCCGCGTGGCGAGAATTCCCAGGTCATGGGTGCTCATCACATGTTCGGGGTCGGGCCAGCCACTGGCATTGGCAAAATGCGAATTGTGCATGCCCAGCGCCTGTGCGCGCTGGTTCATCATCTGCGCAAAGGCGTTTTCGGTGCCGGCGATGCCCTCGGCCACCACAACGCAGGCGTCGTTGCCCGACTGCACGATGATGCCCTGGATCAGTTGCTCGACCGTGGGTCGGTCGCGCCGGTCAAGGAACATGGTCGACCCGCCCATGGCCTCGGCCCGGGTGGACACGCGCAACTGGGTCGACATGTCGAGCCGCCCGTCGCGCAACGCCTCGAACAGCATGTTGACGGTCATCAGTTTCGACATCGACGCCGGCGGCAGCGGCTGGTCGGCGGCCTTGTCGAACAGCACCACCCCCGATGTCAGGTCATAGACCCAGGCCGAGCTTGCCCGGGTTTCAAGCGCACGCGCCGGCAAGGCCGCCAGCAGCGACAGCATCAGGATAGAGAAGATACGGATCAGGACCATTTGCGTCTCCGCGGATGGGGTGCCCTAGTTGGTGACGAAGTAGGAGTCGGCATAGCCAAGCTCTTTGATCTTGGCCAGCAGCGCCGCACGCTCGGCCGCGGAGGTGGCCGGGCCGACGATCACGCGCCAGAATTTCCGCCCCGACGAGGATTGCTGCAGCACAGTCGGGATCATGCCGTTCTGACGCAGCGCGATCGCGGCGTTGCTGGCGTTGCGCTCGACATTGAAAATGCCGATCTGGATGAAGGGCTTGTCCAGTGAACTGCCGGCAACCGCCGCCGGGGCCTCTGCGTCGGCGCCGGGCCGTGGCCGGGGCGCGGCCGAAACCGCGGGGGCGTCATCCAGAGCGCTGGTTTCCACGCCCATGGGCGCTGGAATGGCGGCCTCGGCCGCCGGGTCTGCTGCGGGTGGTGGCGCCTCGGCCTCGCGTTTCAGCGCCGTGACATTCAGCGCGGCCGGTTGCCCGGCCAGCATGCCCAAGGCCTCGGCCGCGTCGGAAGATACCTGCAGTCGCGGCCCCGGCAGATCACGCTCGCGCCGGAACAGCGCCCCGATCACGATCTTGCCATTGACCTCGTTGCGGACCAGCACGCGCTGGGGCTCGTTCACGTCCGGATGCGCGACCCAGACACCGCCCAGCGACGGCCGGCCATCCCAAAGCCCGGCCTCGGTGGTCTGAAAGATCTCGGGGGCCTCGACGTCACGCTCGACCCGGGTGGTCGTCTGCCCGGCGGTCGCGGTCGTGTCCGTGCCGTCCGCCGACGATTGCAGGAAGGCCGGCAACTGCGCATCCTCGCAGCCCGCCACCAGCAGTGCCAGCCCCAGCCAGACCGCCCGAGATGCCGCGCGAAGAACTGCCATCGATGCCCCCGTGTGCTCGCCCTTGCCGGACCTTCGGGCCCGATCTTGTTTGTCGGCGCAACCCTAGACGCTGGTGGCGATCATGGAAAGCCTTGGCGCGGATTGTGGAGCGAAGTTGCCGGTTTTGCCTTTTCAAACCCGGCCCGCGCCGATAGGCACCCCGTGGCCCGATGCGGAGGAGTGGCAGAGTGGTCGAATGCGGCGGTCTTGAAAACCGTTGGGCGCGAAAGCGCCCCGGGGGTTCGAATCCCTCCTCCTCCGCCACTTGC
>CAYYMJ010000021.1:0-1838 GCA_964472855.1 uncultured Rhodobacterales bacterium
TCGAGTATTTCGTGTCCTTTTACGACTATTACCAGCCCGAGGCCTACGTGGCCCGATCGGACACCTATATCGAGAAGGAAAGCCAGATCAACGAACAGATCGACCGGATGCGCCATTCGGCCACCCGGGCGCTGCTGGAACGGGACGATGTGATCATCGTCGCCTCGGTGTCCTGCATCTATGGCATCGGCTCGGTCGAAACCTATGGCGCCATGACCCAAGACCTGCATGTCGGGCGCGAATATGACCAGCGACAGGTGATGGCCGACCTTGTCGCCCAGCAATACCGCCGCAACGATCAGGCGTTTCAGCGCGGCTCGTTCCGGGTGCGGGGCGATTCGCTGGAAATCTGGCCGGCGCACCTTGAAGACCGGGCCTGGAAGCTGTCGTTCTTCGGGGAAGAGCTGGAAACGATCACCGAGTTCGACCCCCTCACCGGCGCGAAAACCGACGATTTCGAGCGTATCCGCGTTTATGCAAATTCCCACTATGTCACCCCGCGCCCGACGCTGAACCAGGCCGTGGTCAGCATCAAGAAAGAGCTGCGCCACCGCCTTGATCAACTGGTCGACGAGGGCAAGCTGCTGGAAGCGCAGCGGCTGGAACAGCGCACCAATTTCGATATCGAGATGCTGGAAGCCACGGGCTCGTGCAACGGGATCGAGAATTACTCGCGCTATCTGACCGGCCGCGCCCCGGGCGAGCCGCCGCCGACCCTGTTCGAGTTCATCCCGGACAATGCCATCGTGTTCGCCGACGAATCGCATGTGTCGGTGCCGCAGATCGGCGGCATGTACCGGGGCGACTATCGCCGCAAGTTCACGCTGGCCGAACACGGGTTCCGCCTGCCCAGCTGCATGGATAACCGCCCGCTGAAGTTCGAAGAATGGGACGCGATGCGCCCGCGATCGGTGTTCGTGTCGGCAACCCCCGCCGCGTGGGAGGTGGAACAGGCCGGCGGCGTCTTTACCGAACAGGTGATCCGGCCGACGGGTCTGTTGGACCCAAAGGTCGAAATTCGCCCCGTGTCGATGCAGGTCGACGACCTTCTGGACGAAATCCGCAAGGTGGCGGCCGATGGTTTCCGGGTGCTGTGCACGGTGCTGACCAAGCGCATGGCCGAGGATCTGACCGAATATCTGCACGAACAGGGCGTGCGCGTGCGCTATATGCATTCCGACATCGACACGCTGGAACGCATCGAGATTTTGCGCGACCTGCGCCTTGGCGCCTTCGACGTGCTGATTGGCATCAACCTGCTGCGCGAGGGGCTGGACATTCCCGAATGCGGGCTGGTGGCGATCCTCGATGCCGACAAAGAGGGCTTTCTGCGCTCGGAAACCTCGCTGATCCAGACCATCGGACGCGCGGCGCGCAATGTCGAAGGCCGGGTGATCATGTATGCCGACCGCATCACCGGCTCGATGGAGCGGGCCTTGCGCGAAACCGAGCGCCGGCGCGAAAAACAGCATGCCTATAATGTCGAACACGGCATCACCCCCGAGACGGTGAAGAAGAATGTCGAAGACATTCTTGCCGGGCTTTACAAGGGCGACGTTGACATGAACCGGGTGACGGCCAAGATCGACGACCCGCTGGCCGGCGGCAACCTGCAAACGGTGCTGGAAGGGTTGCGGACCGACATGCGCAAGGCGGCCGAGAACCTTGAATTCGAAGAAGCCGCGCGCCTGCGCGACGAGGTCAAGCGGCTCGAAGCGGTGGACCTCGCCATCGCCGACGACCCCCTTGCCCGGCAAACGGCTGTCGAGGCCGCGTCGGAAGCCGCCGTCAAATCCAGGGGGCGCTCAACTTCGGGACGGCCGGGGCAGCGTGGGGGA
>CAYYMJ010000021.1:1938-5235 GCA_964472855.1 uncultured Rhodobacterales bacterium
CCGGCACAAATGGTACGCCGCATGCAGCGGTGGTCAAGATGATGGCGGTCAGGATCAACCAGCGCATGGGTCTGCTCTCCAATTCTTGTTGGCCCCGAGCCTAGACGCTGCGCTTGCGGCTGGAAAGGCTGGCCTTTTCCCCGGCGCGTTTTTGCTGGCCAACCGCGATCAACGCCCTACCCTCGGACACCATGCGCCCCGCACTTGCCCTTGCCCTTTGCCTTCTCGCCGCGCCCGCGCAAGCGTGGGAGTTCTCGCCCGCGCCCATCTGCACCCTCACCAACGACGGCGAAGCCAGCCTCGCCGTCACCTATGACCCGGCCAGCGGCATCTATGCCATTCACCTGACCCACCCCGATGGCTGGGGCGCCGGCCCGCAGTTTTCGATCCGCTTCGACGGCCCCTATCCTCTGACCATCGCCACCGGGCGGCACCGGGTCGACGGCAACACCCTGACGGTCACCGACAGCGGTTTCGGCAACGTGCTGGACGGGTTGCAATTCAACCGCACCGCAACCGCCATAACCGGCGATCTGGCCCGCGCCATCGACCTGAACGGTGCCCATGACGCCGTGGACCGGTTCCGCCAGTGCACGGCGGGCGTCGTCAGTTGATGCCGGCGCGCATCCGCCGACGCAACGGCGCCGCCCCGGCTGGCTGGACTTGGGGCCTGCGCCTGCTAGCGTGTCCGGTGTTTGTCGCGAAAGGCAATTAGCCATGACCATCCTCGCCCTGGATCACGTCAATGTCCGCACCGCCAACCTTGACGCGATGATCGCATGGTATGGCACGATTCTGGGCATGACCCCCGGGCCCCGCCCCGATTTCGACGATCTTGGCGGCGCGTGGCTTTACAGCGGCGAAGACCCCATCGTGCATCTGGTCCGGACCGAGGCCCAGCCCGAGGCCGGCGGCGATGTCACGCTCGAGCATTTCGCCCTGCGTGCCACCGGCCTTGCCGGGCTGCGCGCCAAGCTGGACAAGATCGGTGCCGCCTACGAGCTGGTAAGGGTTCCGGGGCTCGACATCGTGCAGGTCAACGTGCACGACCCCGACGGCAACCATATCCACGTCGATTACAACAGCGCCGAAATGGACTGACGACAGCGTTTCGCGGTCAATCTGATCCGCGCGCCATCGCCTGACACGCCAAGTTCCATGACGTCGGGTGGCCCCGGGGCGGGAAACCGCTTAGCGGCAGACCACCGGATAGGTCAGCCGCTGGTAATCCACTTCGGGCTGGAAACAGGTCACCTTGCCGACACCGCCGGCCCAGTGCAGATGCGGGTCTTCCGCGATCGGCCAGCCGCGGTCGTCGAACAGGCGCACCTCGAAATGCAGATGCGTGATCCCGGCGGCCAGCAGGCCGGTCGACCCCATGGTCCCAATTTGCTGTCCGCGGGTCACGCGGTCGCCCTTGGCAACGGCCATGTCCCGCAAATGCCAATAGATGGTCTGATAGCCCTCGGCCGACCCGCTGTGGTCAATCGTCATCTGGTTGCCATGGATCGGGCCTGTCGTGGCGCGGGTCACGACCCCGTCCGCCGCCGCCAGCACTGCGGTGCCCTTTTCGGCCCAGATGTCGATGCCCTCATGCTCGAACGCAATGAACTGTTGCGCGATCGACGGGGCGTTGGCGGGCATGTCCACCGGGATCACCACCGACCGGTTGGCGATATACTTGCCCGACAGGCCGTAAGGCGCGAACCCGCAGCCGGCCAGCAACAGAAGCGACCCCATGACCAGCCGCCGAGCGGGCCTAGCCATAATGGTCGGCAACCTCGTACATCACCGGCTCGAAACTCTTGCAAAGCTCGTTGATGGCGCGATTGCGCCGCCGCATTTCGGGCGCACGCAGCATCGCCTGGAAATCTTCGCGGCGCTGCCATTGCGAATAGTTGGCGATGCGCGTCCGGGCGTCGTTCACATGCAGCCCGGCCCCGATAAAGCCCGGTTGCAGCGAAATGAACTCGCTGTAGGCGTCCTGCAGCGCCTCGAGCAGATCGTGGCAGGTGCCGGGCGTGGTTTCAAAGGTCGTGATGACCGTCTGAAGCGGCGATTCTTTCGAGATGCTGGGCATCGGCGTGACTCCCTCTGCCTTGGTTTGGCAGAGGACACCGCCGCGGTCAAAGGCTCAGCGCACGACGTGAACGGCGCAGTGGGCATGGCGCACCACATGCGCAGCGGTCCCGGACAGGAAATAGTCCTGCAAGCCGGGATCGTGGCTGGCGATCACGATGCAATCGACGCCGTTTTCGTTGGCATAGTCCAGAATGCTGGCTCCGGCATGCCCGACCTCCACCTCGACCGCCGCGCCGGGCACCGCCTTGGCCATTTCTCTCAGATCGGCCAGCACCGATTTGCGGCTTTCCTCGAGAAAGTCGTCCGGCAGATAGCTGGCGGCATACACCGGCACATGTTCGACCACATGCAGCAGGGTCACCTTGGCCTTGCCACCGCCCAGCGGGTCGGTCAGGCGCAGCGCCTCGTCGGTCTTGCGGTTTTCGTCAAAGGACACCGGCACAAGGATATGTTTGTACATATTGCTCTCCGTCTTGGTGGACGGCACGAACAAAGCACAGCCCGGCGCGGGCGGCCTTGATCCAGATCAGGCGGCGAAACCTTACGATTTCTTAACCAATTATCGTCGCAGTGGTCACCATGCGCGCCCTGTTGCTGTTTCTCCTGCTGGCAGGCCCTGCCCTTGGCGGGGCCTGGCCCCGCGACGAGGGCGAGACTTTCCTGTCCTTCAGCCTGGCCAGCACCGGCGACCCCTTTGGGTCGGTCTATTTTGAACGCGGTCTTGCCGGCCGCTTCGGGCTTAGCGGCAAGGCCGGCGTCTCGGCCGGATTTCGCGAGGTCGAGGCCGGGGTCGATCTGTCGCTCGGCAGCACCGCTCCGGTCAAGCTCACGCTGGGCGCGTCGTTGTCCGGGGCGCCGGGGGTGGAAACCGGCGCCGCCTTCGGGCGCATTGCCGCCGGGCGCACCCTGCCCTTCGGGCCGGACGGCTGGGCAGAACTGTCGGCCGGGGTCAGCCTGGGGCTGTCGAGGCAGATCAGCGGCACCAGTCAGGCCACGCTGGGCATGGGCATCGGCGGCGGGCGGCAGGTTATCCTGCAATTGCATGCCACCCACGAAGAAGGGCGCCACGGCCTGACCGCGGCGCCCCTGTTTGTCATGCCGCTTGGCCAGCGTCTGAAGCTGGTGGGCGGTGTCGAATGGTCGCCCGGCGGCGGCCTCAGCCCCAGCCTGTCGACCTGGGTCGAGTTCTGACGCTTTTCGCGTTGAGGCTGGCTC
>CAYYMJ010000021.1:5335-42259 GCA_964472855.1 uncultured Rhodobacterales bacterium
TCCTTGGCCTTGGTGAAATAGCAGTCCTTGACGAAAAAGGTCTGGCCCTCGGGCGCCAGCAGAATGCCAGAACAATTGCCGGCCATCTGCAGCTCGATATCCGTCAGGTTAAGCTTGCTGAGCTTGGTGAAGCCCGAGAAATCCAGCGCATAGCGAAAGCGCGTGAAGCTGTAGCTCTGGTTGCCGGGCGCGCCCCACAGCGGCTGAGACAGGGTCAGGCTGCCGGCGCCGACATTCTTGGCGCGCACGTAAACCTCGCGCCCAACCCCGTTGCCGGTGACCAGCGAGCCAACCTCGATATTGGTGATGTTGGCGACATTGGTCAGCGTCGTGGGGTTGGCCGCCGCATAGCTGGCGGTCGAGGTCGCGGTGCCATCGTCCCAACCGGACGACGCCTTGCAGTTGAACTGCCCGTTGCGGATCACCCGGCGAATCTCATAGGTGTCGGGGCTGTCGACCGCGGCCGCCATGTCGATGGGCGCCAAAAGGTCGATGCGCATGCCGCCCATGTCCAGGCTTTCATGGTCGGAATTGTTCATCAGCACCTGCACGGCCTTCTTGAAGGCCAGAACCTCGTCGCCGAAGGCGTCGGCATAGTTGGGCAGATCGAAATCCTTGCGCAATTGCAGCCGTTTGGCGGTGGGCATGGTGACCGTTCCGTCAAAGCGGACATGGTTGTCCATCGTGACATGGTCGCCCAGATAATAGCCGCCCGCCGGCACCAGCACGCTGCGCCCGGCGGCGGCCATGTCGGCGGCCTCGAACGCGGCGCTGTCGTCGGTGACGCCGTCGCCCACGGCGCCGAAATCACGAACGTCGACCCAGTCCATCAGGTCGCGCAGATAGGCGACGGTGATATCCTCGATCACGAAATCCTCGACCCGCACGATGCCGCCGTTGCTGCCTGTCAGGTCCAGCCCGAAATGGCCGATGACCGGAACGATGCCCCAGGGCATGTCGACGCCGCCACGCGCACCGCTGCCGACGATGGCCGACACCTCGATCACGTCGCCGTAGGTGGTCAGCGCCACCTCGGCGCCAGTCGTGACAAGGCCGGTGACCTCGGTCGTGCTGCCCGAGCCCGCCCAGCCAGCGATGCGCACCGACGGCAGGTTGCCCGACATCGCCTTGACCCGCGCCCGAATGCGCAGATAGCAGCCCGGCAGCATCGGTGTTTCCCCGACATAGCGCAGATTTTGCGTGCTGGCGGTCTTGACCAGCTCCAGCGCGTCGCCAAAATCCTGATCGCCCGACACCAGGGCAGCGTTGGTGGCGCCGTCATAGGTTGCCTGCCCGGGCAGCCCGTCTTGGCTGGACCAGTTCGTCAGTCCGTCCGAAAACTGCGCCGGCATCAGTTGCAGCCCGTCGGTGATCGCCTTGTTCATCCGCTTTCCTTTCCCGTCCGTTGCGGCCAGGAAACGTCCGGGCCAGTCCGGCGCGAGGGATACGAAAGCCGTTGTGAACAGCGGTTTTGACCACCGTACGCAGGTCAGACCCCCAGTTGCGGCGCGGCCAGCAGTTGAACACCGTTTATGCGCCAGCCGTCGGCGGTGGGAATCATCTGGTAATCCAGCATGTGAAACACGCCGGCCTGATCGCGCACCATGACCTTCTGCCACAGCGCCCCACCGATTTCGCGCAGCTCCTGATAGCGCACATCCGCAGGCCGATAGACCATGGCATAGGCGTCGGTCACCATGGCGGCAAAGCGTTCGGTGGTGCCGAATATCCGGCGGATATCGGGCGAGGCATAGGAAAAGGCGGTTTCGAAGTCGTCGGCCAGAAAGGCCGCAATCTGGGCATCGATCGTGCCCTGAATGTCATCGGCGGCGCCCCCGCCTTGGGCCATCGCCGCGCCGGTCATGGCAAGGGTCAGGAACATTCCGGCAATCCAATGTCTCATCATCGCTCTCCGTCAACCGGGGTCAGACTAGCCGATGCGGCCGCGTCGCCGGATCACAAAGTCTCGACAGTCGCCCGGCTTTGCGGCAGATTTCAGTTTCCGGACAAAAGTTGAGCGCTGCGCCGTGACTTATGCCGTAAAACTGTCGGATCCCGATTTTGGCGCCAGCCTGCGCCGGGTTGCCGACGCGCAGATTGCCGGCGCCATCGCGGCCCTGTCCCAGCCCGACCCCCGCGTTGACGGCATTCACCGGGCGCGGAAATCGATCAAGAA
Source organism: uncultured Rhodobacterales bacterium (assembly GCA_964472855.1). Classification (GTDB taxonomy): domain Bacteria; phylum Pseudomonadota; class Alphaproteobacteria; order Rhodobacterales; family Rhodobacteraceae; genus Tranquillimonas. Next base: position 7,512 of record CAYYMJ010000021.1, read on the forward strand.
GACCCGGGCGTTCCTGCGCCTGTTTCGGCCTGTGTGGCCGGGCAGCGGGCCTGAAATCCGAGCGCTGCGCAACAGCGCGCGGCTGGTGGCGGGGCATCGCGACCTGACCGCGCAGCTTGAAACCCTGAACCGGCTGACCGAGACGGTTCTCGACAGCTATGTCACCGCACTCTTGCGCCGCCACCTTCTGCTGACCCGCACCTGGGCCGAAACCTCAAGCCTGCCGGGCCAGATCGGCGACATGCGGCATTCTCTGGCCGTCATTCGCAACCGCATTCCGCAATGGACGCCCACGCGGTGCGACTGGGCCGACATCTCGGCCGGCCTTGCCCGCACCATGGACCGGGCCGAAACCACGCGCCTGCGCGCCCGGCAGGACAAGGACCCCGAGGCGCTGCATGAATGGCGCAAGCATGTTAAGGACCACTGGTATCACCTGCGCCTGCTGCGCCCTGTCCGACCCGACAAGCTGACGCCGCGGCTGCGGAACTTTGACAGCCTCGGCAAGCTGCTGGGCGCGCATGACGACATCTGCGGCCTGCGCACCGCCGCGCTGGCGGCCCCGCTGGGACCGTCGCAGCAGGCCGGTTTTCACAAGGCGCTGGACCGGGCGGCGGCAAAGCTGCGCAAGCAGGCGCTGCGCATGGGCGACCAACTGGCCGGCGACGACCCGGACAAGCTGATCCGGCAATGGGGCAAATGGGAACGGCGCTGGCGCCGGCCCTAGGCGTTGCGCGAAAACTTCAAGCCGCCCGCCGCTGCCTGAAATCATGGAATTCAACGTGTCAGGTGATGGCGGTCGAGATCAGGTCAAATCCGAAACGTCCTGAGCCCCGGGGCGCCGGGCCACGATGAACACTGCCTTTTTCCGGCCCGGGCGCCAGTCACGCACAATCTCGAAGCCGGCGCCACTGACCGAACGCACAAGCTCGTCAGCCGAAAACACCCGCAAGAGCGGCAGCAGTCCCACCGCCTGCCCCAGCGGTGCCACATATTTCAGCGGCTTCATCACATCGGCGACACAGACCGTGCTGGAAATCAGGTAACCACCCGGTTTCAAAAGGGAATACAGCTTTCTCAGCCCCGCGTCGCGGTCGTCGAGCAGATGAATGACGCTTAGGGCCAGAACCACGTCGGCCACGGCATCGGCCGCCGCCAGATCGTCGAGCGAGGCGACCTCGAAATCAATGTTGCCGACCCCGGCGGCCCTGGCCTTGTCGCGGGCGATGGCGATCATGCTGGACGAGAAATCGGCGGCGCGAACACGGCGCACCAGCGGCGCGTGCACCACCGCGGTCGAGCCGGTGCCGCACCCAACCTCCAACAGATCGGTCTCTGGCGTCAGGTATTCGCGGGTGATCCGCAGCTTTTCCTGATAGGCGGCCTCGTCGGCAACGGGCTGGCGCGCATACCTGTCGGCCATCCGGTTCCAGAACTTGGCAGTGCGGTTCATCTGTCCTCCGGCCGGCGACGCGCCGGCCTTTGACATCTAGGATTCAGGCGCCGCCGTTACCAGACCCGGCGCCCCGAACCCCAAGCTTTTCCTCGATCAGCGATATGGTTTCCGCCACGCCATAAAGGGCAATGAATCCGCCAAAGCGCGGGCCCTGGCTGGCCCCCAGCAGCACCTCGTACAGGGCCTTGAACCAGTTGCGCAGCGGGTCGAACCCATGTGCCTTGCCCACGGCGAAAACCATCGATTGCAGCTCTTCCGCGTCCAGGCCACCGGTCCATGCCCGCAGCCGCGCCACCATGTCTTGCATGGCCGCACGCTCGGTGTCGTCGGGCGCACGGAACTGGCGCCCCGGCTTCACATAGTCGTTGAAATAGCGCACGGCAAAGCCCGCGGCCTCGTCCAGACCGGGGTGGGTTTCGGGGGACGTGTCGGGCGCATAGCGCTGGACAAAGCCCCACATCTGCGCCTTGTCCTTGGCGGCCGACACGGCGGCAAGGTTCAGCAGCATCGCGAATGGCACCACCATGTCCGACGCCGGCGGCTGCCCGGCGTGCAGGTGCCAGACCGGGTTGGCCAGTTGCGCCTTGAGGTCCTGTTCGGGAAAGGCCCGCAACTGCTGGTGATATTCGTCCACGGTCTTGGGGATCACGTCCCACCACAACCGCTTGGCCGTCTTGGGCTTTTGATACATGAAATAGCCCAGCGACGGACTGGCCGCATAACTCAGCCATTCGTCGATGGATATGCCATTGCCCGACGATTTCGAGATCTTGCCGCCCTGCTCGTCCAGAAACAGCTCGTACACGAAATGCTCGGGCGCCCGCCCGCCCAGCACCCGGCAGATACCGTCATAGATCGCGGTGTTGGTGGAATGATCCTTGCCATACATCTCGAAATCGACATCCAGCGCCGCCCAGCGCGCGCCGAAATCGGGCTTCCACTGCAGCTTGACCTGGCCGCCGGTGACCGGCAGCGTCCATTCGCGCCCGTCATCGTCGTCAAAGGTGACCGTGCCTTCGCGGGCGTCCACATGCTTCATCGGCACATACAACACGCGGCCGGTTTCGGGATGGATCGGCAGGAAACAGGAATAGGTTTGCCGGCGTTCCTCGCGCAGCGACGCCAGCATGATCTTCATGATGTCGTCATAGCGCTCGCACGCCCGCAAAAGCACCGCGTCGAAGGCGCCCGAGCGATAGAACTCGGTGGCCGAGACGAATTCATACTCGAACCCGAAAGTATCGAGAAACCGGCGCAGCATGGCGTTGTTATGGTGGCCGAAACTGTCGAATTCGCCAAAGGGGTCGGGCACCGAGGTCAGCGGCATTTGCAGGTGCGCGCGCAAACCGGCCGGGTCGGGCACGTTTTCGGGCACCTTGCGCATGCCGTCCATGTCATCGGAAAAACACACCAGCCGCGTGGGAATGTCCGAGATGATCTCGAACGCACGCCGCACCATCGTGGTGCGGTGCACCTCGCCAAAGGTGCCGATATGCGGCAGGCCGCTGGGGCCATAGCCGGTTTCGAACAGCACATGCCCCTTGGCCGGCGGCGCCTTGTCGAACCGTTTCAGCAGGCGGCGCGCCTCTTCGAAAGGCCAGGCCTTCGATTGCATCGCGGCGTCGCGCAGCTGTGACATCATCATTTCCTCTCGGTTCGCGGGCCCGGTGCCCGCAGGCCGAGCCGCTAACTATTGCCGGGGCACGGCGCCGTCAATAATGTCGCCCCGATTGCTCAAAGGGATGACACACGTGCAAGATACCCCCCCCGCCCTCAGCCCGCAGGATTGCCTGGTTGCGATGATGGTCGCCGTTTCGGCCTCGGACGAGAATCTGAAGACCTCGGAACTGGTCACGATCGAACGCATCATCAACCACCTGCCGGTGTTCGCCGACTATGACACCGACCGGATTACCCGCGTGTCGAAGACCATCTTTGACCTCTACGCCGAGGAAGAGGGGCTTGACGCGCTGTTCGACCTGATCCGGTCAAACCTGCCGCCGGCCCTTTACGAGACCGCCTATGTGATGGCCTGTGACGTGGCCGCCGCCGACGGAACCCTGCGCGAGGCCGAGATCCGCCTGCTGGAGGAAATGCGTTACGAGCTGTCCATCGACCGGCTGGCGGCGGCCGCGATCGAGCGTGCGGCCCGGGCCCGTCACCGCACGGTCTGAGGCTGCTCAGGCGCCGTGAACCGCGCCCCAGCGCTGCAGAAGGCCGCGCTGCAGTTCGCGCGCCCGCCCGGCATAGCCATGCGCGCCGGCGGGGCGTTCGCGATCCTCGGGGCGGATGCTGGCGCGGCGCGGAAGGTCGGCGCAGAAGATTGCGAATATCAGGTTTTCGCCGCCGGGAATCGTGGCAAAACCGGACAGGCAATTGACGAAATTCAGCGTTCCGGTCTTGGCCTGCACATTCAGGCCCGGGGCGGATTCGATCCTGAAATCCTTCAGCAGCGGCCGCAGCGGGGCACCGTCGCGCAGCAGCGCATGCACCATCTGCACCGGCCCCACGCGGCTTTTGTCGGACAGGCCGGAATGGTCGATCATGCGCGGCCCGCGCCGCCCGTCACGCGCACCCAGCCATCGGTTCATTTCCGCCGCCGACCCCATCAGCCCCACGGGGCGGCGGCCGCGGGCGATGGTTGAACTCATCCCCATCACCTCGGCGGTGAGGTTGGTGGAATAGCGCAACATCCGCCGCAGGATTTCTTCGGTCGGACGGCTTTGATGGGTGGCCACAACCGTGCCGGCGGCCCGGCTGGCCCGTTCGATCCCGCGCCCCGGGTCAATTCCATGGGCGCGCAACAGCGTGCGGAACACGTCGCCGGCATAGTCCGACGGGCGGCGCACCGGCAGCCAGCGCGCGCCCTCGGCACCCAGCGCGTGCCGGGCCACTGTCCACTGGTCGTGGTCGCCGGCATTGCGGAAAGTGTAGACCGGAGACCGCCGGTCGACGACCTGCATCCGCGCCGCCGTCACCCCGGGCCGGAACCGCGCATCGCGGGCCTGCATCGCGATCTCGTAGCCTGACCCGACCCGTTTCCAGCCGAAATAGACCCGGTTGTAATTCAGGTTCAGCCCGCCGATGGCCGGGTTATAGCTGACTTGCGGCAGTTGCTGGTCGTCGATCTGATACACCCGCGGCAGGGCCCGGTCGTCGACAAGGAACCGGCCGCCGATTTCCCGCAGCCCGACCGCCTTCAACTCGGCCGCCATATCGCCCAGCGCATCGCTGGTCAGCGACGGGTCGCCGCCGCCGGCGAGGATGAGATCGCCGTCGAGCCGGCCGTCGACAATGGGCCCGGTCGCCAGCACCCGGGTCACAAAGCGGTGCGCCGGCCCAAGGTTGTTCAGCGCGTAAAGCGAGGTGAAGGTCTTGGCCGTGCTGGCCGGCGGCATGCCGCGCAGCGGCCCGCTGGTTTCAAGTATTTCACCGGTGCCCGCATGGGCCACGGCAAACCCGACCTGCCCGCCCAGCCCCGCGCGGGCAATCAGCTCGTCCGCCGCAGGGTAGGCCCGCCTGGCCGAACCGGGCGCGCGCGGCGCCGGCCGCACCGAGGTTGCGGGCGCGCCGGCCAGCGACGCGCTGGCTGCCCCGGCCAAAAGACCACTCAGCGCCGCCCTGCGCGTCATCGACATTGCATCAAACCCATCATCCAATCCAGACCCGCCTTAACCCGGCCACGCCCCCTGCGCCCGGATCGCCGATGAACTGACCGCCCGCATCGGCACATTCACGAAACACCAGCGCGGCGCCGGGCCGGTGGCCAGCAACCGCGACTTGCGCCCGCTCAGCCGATAGTCGCGGAACAGCTCGGCCGCCGGCGACCGCCGGGCCGAAATGCGCTGTCGGGGCCGAGCCAGAACACCCAGCGGCACATTGCCAAGGATCCATTGCCAGTTTTCCCAATGATGAAAGCTGGCAAGATTGTCCGCCCCCATCAGCCAGACAAGGCGCACGCCGGGATAACATGTCTGAAGCCGGGCAATCGTGTCGGCGGTAAAGCTGGTGCCGAGATCGCGCTCGAGCGCGGTGATGTCAACGCGCGGATGCTGCATCACCGCACGCGCCGCCGCGATGCGCCGGTCCAGCGGCGCCGGCCCGCGGGATTTCAGCGGGTTGCCGGGGCTGACCAGCCACCAGACCCGGTCAAGCGCGAATCGCTTCATGGCCTCGCGGGTGATATGCACATGGCCCTCGTGGGCCGGGTCGAACGATCCGCCCAGCAGGCCCACGGACATGCCGGCGCGGGCCACCGGCCAGCCGGGCTGGCGCAGCGTCATATGGGCATCCAATCGGTCACGGCCTGGTCTCGAACCCTTTCAAAGCGCACCACAAATCCCTGGGCGCGCATTGGCCGCGGCGGGTTTCGCGCACCCGGTTTCCGATATTGCCGGGTTTCGTGCAACAGTTGGCGGTGGATCGACAGAGAGAGAATGCCTCATGTTCGCGACATTCGCGCTGATTCTGGCGCTGGCCTTCACCGCCCAGCCCGCGCGGGCCCAAAACTGGTGCGCCGCGTCGGGTCTGAACCTGACCGAGCGCACGATCTGCGCCGATGCCATTCTCGGTGATCTTGATGCGCAACTGGGCCGCGCCTTTGCCGCGGTGAAGACGACCGGCGAAACCCGGCGCCAGAATGCGTGGCGGGTCGGGGTGCGTGACGCCTGCGGCAACGGTATCGCGTGCATCGAAAACACCTATCGGCTGCGCATTGATATCTTGCGCGCGCTGGCGGCACCCAAGGCGCTGCGCCGGCCGTGGTGCGGTGCCGCGCGGCTGAATGCCACCGAACAGACGATTTGCGGCAACGACGTGCTGGCCAACCTCGATGCGGCGATGGCGGCGGTCTATGGCAGCGGCGCCGCGCGCGACAACGATGGCGAACAGGCCGATTGGCTGCGCAAGGGCCGCGACGCCTGTAGCGGCGACTTTTCCTGCATTTTCGATGCCTATGTCGTGCGCCTCGTCGCGCTGGGCGCCCGCCTGCGCGAGCAATAGGCAGACCCCGCCCGCGCCATGCCCGCCCGCGCCGCGCGGCACACGTTGATCCCGGCCCCGGCCTGCCCTATCAGGCCAGCTGATATTGCACGAAGACGGGGCGCGCACGCACATGGCCAGTTATCAGTATGTCTACCACATGGACGGAGTGTCCAAGACCTTTCCCGGCGGGAAGAAGGTCTTCGAAAACATCCGGCTTTCTTTCCTGCCGGGGGTCAAGATCGGTGTGGTCGGTGTCAACGGCGCCGGCAAGTCGACCCTGCTGCGCGTCATGGCCGGCTGGGACAAGGATTTCTCGGGCGAGGCCTGGGCGGCCAAGGGTGCGCGGGTCGGCTATCTGCCGCAGGAACCGCAGCTCGACGACAGCCTGAATGTCCGCGAAAACGTCATGCTGGGCGTGGCCGAAAAGCAGGGCAAGCTGGAACGCTTCAACGAACTGGCGATGAACTATTCCGACGACACCGCTGACGAGATGGCGCGGCTTCAGGACGAGATCGACGCGCTGAACCTGTGGGATCTGGACGCCCAGATCGACGTGGCCATGGAGGCACTGCGCTGCCCCCCCGACGACGCCGGCGTATCAACCCTTTCGGGTGGCGAGCGTCGCCGCGTCGCGCTGTGCAAACTGCTGCTGGAAGCGCCGGACATGCTGCTTCTGGACGAACCCACCAACCATCTGGACGCCGAAACCATCGCCTGGCTGCAGCAGCATCTGATCGACTACAAGGGCACCATCCTGATCGTCACGCACGACCGCTATTTTCTTGACGACATCACCGGCTGGATCCTCGAACTCGACCGGGGCCGGGGCGTGCCCTACGAGGGCAACTATTCGGCATGGCTCGAACAAAAGGCCAAGCGGCTGGCGCACGAGGCGCGCGAGGACAAGACCCGCCAGAAGACGCTGGAACGCGAACTGGAATGGATCCGCGCTGGCGCCAAGGCGCGGCAGGCCAAGCAGAAGGCCCGGATCAACGCCTACGAGGAACTGGCCGGGCAGACCGAGCGCGAAAAGATCACCCGCGCCCAGATCGTCATTCCCAACGGGCCGCGCCTGGGCGCCAAGGTGATCGAGATCGACGGGCTGAAAAAAGGCTATGGCGACAAGCTGTTGATCGAGGATCTGTCGTTTTCGCTGCCCCCCGGCGGCATCGTCGGCGTGATCGGCCCGAACGGCGCTGGCAAATCGACGTTGTTCCGCATGTTGACCGGGCAGGAACAGCCCGACGGCGGCTCCATCAGCTATGGCGACACGGTCAAGCTGGCCTATGTCGACCAGTCGCGCGACGCGCTGTCGGCCAATGCCACCGTGTGGCAAGAGATCTCGGGCGGCGGCGAAGTGATCGAACTGGGCAACGCCCAGATCAACAGCCGGGCCTATTGCGGCGCCTTCAACTTCAAGGGCGGCGACCAGCAGAAAAAGGTCGGCCTGTTGTCGGGCGGCGAACGCAACCGCGTGCACATGGCCAAGCTGCTGAAAGAAGGCGGCAATGTCTTGCTGCTGGACGAACCCACCAACGACCTTGACGTCGAGACCCTGCGGGCGCTGGAAGACGCCCTGACCGACTTTGCCGGCTGCGCCGTGGTCATCAGCCACGACCGCTTTTTCCTCGACCGCATCTGCACCCACATCCTCGCCTTCGAAGGCGATGCCCATGTCGAATGGTTCGAGGGCAACTTCGAGGACTACGAGGAAGACAAGAAAAGCCGGCTGGGCGCGGACGCGGCCGAGCCCAAGCGCATCAAGTACAAGAAGTTCACGCGCTAGCTTTCGTCGCGACCGCGCAAGTCGGGCTCGGTGCAGTGGCGCACACCACCCCGAGCCCGGCGCCGCGTGCAGCGCCGGGCCGCTTCGGCGGCGGCACACACGACCGGCTTCGACGGTACACTAGTCGGTCAGCGACAGTCCGATGCCGCCGGTCCGCCGCGCCACCCGATTATAGGCCAGCGCCACCACCGCAGCCGAAACCGCGCCAATGGCCCCGAAAATCGCCGGCATGCCGACAAGCGCGCCAAAGGCCATCACCGTGCCCCAGCCCAACTGGCCGTTGGCAATGTCCACGGGCACTCCGCCGAAGGCGTAAAGCACACCGGCACCAAGCCCGACCAGTGCGGCCGTCGCGCCGATGGTTACCGCGCAGGATCCGGGGTCCATTCGGGTAAGTCTGGGCATCTCGACCTCCTTTCCCCACGGCCAATATAGACCCTCGGCACGGGCGTTTCGAGTGGTGTCAGGCTCTGGCCCATCCGGCGGCGGGCGGCTAGCGTGGGGCCATGCTGGCCGCACTGACCCTCATCGACTGGATCGGCGTTCTCGGATCGCTGGCCATCGCCGGCGCCTACCTGGCCGTGTCGCGGGGTTGGGTCGATGCGGTGCGCCCGGGCTTTCACCTGATCAACCTAGCCGGGGCCGCGATGATCCTGGGATCGCTGGTCTACCGGCCCAATGCCGGCGCAATATTGATCGAGGTTCTGTGGGTCGCGATTGCCCTTGCATCGCTGCTGCGCTGGTGGCGGTCGCGGCGCTGAGGCTCGGGCCGGCCTCCACGCCCATGCCAGCCCGACCTTGATGACGGTCACCCCGGCGGCGCCTGCAAGCCCAAGGTTCAGCCAGCGGGATAGCCCAGCCTTTGCGGCGCGTCGCCCAGCACCTGTTCGAATTTCTCGGTTACCCGGGGTGTGAACGCGTGCACCCACTGCGCGGGCCGTCCATCGCGCGCATGGGCTGACGGGCGAACCTTGCCGCTGAACAACGAATTGCGCTCGGCCGCGTCCAGCAGCCCGTCCAGCGTGTCGCCGGAAAACCCGAGAAAGCAAAACACCCGGCGAAATTCGTGAAGGTCATGGTCGGTGACCAGCTGTTCCAGCGTCGTGCGGGTGACCGACGGCAGGTCGTAGGGCAAGCTTAGCATCCCGCGAACCTGCGAACCCGCCGAATGGTCGATCTCGAACAGATAGCGGTGCTCCATATCGGGCAGCGCAAGGATGCGTTGCTGATAGGTCATCCCGCCAAAGTCGTCGCGCGGCTTGTGCAGCCATTTTTCGCCGGAATGCATGTGGTAATGCGCGGCGCTGACAACCACGTCGCGCGGGTCGCGCACGACAATGGCATACCGGGCGCGTGCCGGGTCGGGGTCAATCGTGCGGGCCAGCTTGTGCGCGTGGCGTTCGAAGGCAACGTCCCATTCATCGGGCTCGGGGCCTTCGTAGGTGACCCACGTGCGCACGTGCCCGGTGCGCCGCGCCCGGCGCAGCGTATGCTCGATCAGCGCCGTGCCGGTCTTGTGAAAGGTGCCGATGAACCGACGCAAACCCGGGCCTCTGTTGCGGTTGGTTGACCCAACGCGGAGCGGCTATCACGGCCGAACGACCAAGGTCAATCACGGGGGCCAGCAGCGTGAAGGGGCCAGCGGCTTGGCGGGCCCGGCGGTGTGACGGGACCGCCGTCTCAGGCGTCGTCGATCTGCCACAGCTTGTCGCGGCTGGTGTCGCCGCGCAGCAGGGTCAGCCGCGACTTTGCGATGCCCAGCGCCCGCGCCAGCAGCTTTTGCACCGCCGCGTTGGCGCGGCCGCCGTCGGGCGGGGCAGTGACGCGGACCAGCAGCTTGCCGCTGTCGGGATCAAGGGCAATGCTGTTGGATCGTGCGCCGGGCGTGGCGCGCACCTGCAACCGGGCACCCGGTTGGCACAGATGCGCCAGTTCGCCCTTTTTCATTGCGCCACGCCGATGGCCGGCGTCAGTTCGGCCCACAGGGACATGACCTCGGCACTGGCGGGGCCAGAGGGCGCGGTTTCGATCACCGACAGCCCGCGTCCAAGGCTTTCGGCAAAGGCGACCCGGTTGCGAACGATCGTCTCGGCCCGAGCGGTGGTCATCCCCGCCAGCTCGGCCGTCAGTTCCGCGTTCAGGCGCGCGCGCGGCGCCGCGCGGTTCAGCACGAGGGTCGCCGTGCGCTCTTCGCGGGCCACAAGGTCAAGCACGCCCGAGACCGCCCACAGGTCCAGCCGCGACACCGACATCGGCACCAGCACCAGATCGGCGGCGCGCAGCGCGGGGCGCAGGTCGGCGTCAACCTTGGGCGGCGTATCGACGACCACAAGGTCGGCCGCCGCCCGCAGCTTGTCGCATTCATAGGCCACGCCCCAGGCGCTGGCGGTGGAGAACACAAAACCCGGGTCAGACAGCGCGTCGCGCCGGGTCATGAACCAGCGGCCAAGGCTGCCCTGCGGATCGGTGTCCAGCAGCGCCACGCGCAGCCCCGACCTTGCGGCGGCGGCGGCGAGGCTGACCGCCAGCGTGGTCTTGCCCGACCCGCCCTTTTGTTGCGCCAGTGTCAGGACCCGTCCCATGCACCCTGCCCATGTTTCTGCAATGCAGCATGCGCCCGCACGCGCGAAATGGCAAGCCGGTCAGGGCGCGTCCCAGTCCACCGCCCCGGCCAGCCCGACGTGAAGCCCGCCGTCGGGCCACGGCCGCATCAGCGCCGCGGCCGCCGTGTCGTCGCCGTCCAGCCAGCCTCGGGCGCCGTCGGCGGTCAGCAACACGCCCATGCGGTGGTGGATGTCGCGCACATCGGCATTGGGCGGGCAGGTGACGGTGGCCACCTGCGGCACAGCGCGCCCGCCGGGGGCGGTCCACACGTCGAACACAGCGGCAAACAGCAACAGTTCGTCCTGCGCCGCCCGGATCGCGTGGGCGGTCTTGCGCCGGGCCTTGCCGGTCCATTCATACCAGCCGTCGGCAGGCACCACGGCGCGGCGCAAGCCACGGAAGGCCGATTTCTCGAACAGGGTTTCCGACCGCACGTTGACCAGCGTCTCCATCACCGGCCGCCCACGGGCATTGACGCGCCCCACCGGGATGATGCCCCAGCGCATGGGCACAAGCCGCCGATCCGGGCCCAGCACCGCGATTTCCTGCCCCGGCGCGATATTGTGGCGCGGCGGCTGGGCGGCGACCGCGGTCGCGTCTGCCTGCAGCGCCAGGGCGACCGAGGCCATTGGCGTGGTCAGGAAAAGACGGCCGGGCATGGCGACAGACTGGGCGATATCGCCGGTTCGGGCAAGCTCGCGATATAACCAACGCTGAATTCAGGCTTGACCCCTGCCCGGGCGCCATTGCAGATGCTCTGGCAGATCGTCGGACCGGGATATCATGATTTCACGCGGTGTTACCCTGCGCGGGCTGGAAATATTCGAAGCCGTGGCCACTTCGGGCTCGGTCGCGCAGGCGGCGCGGGCGACGGGGCTTAGCCAGGCGGCGGTTTCACAACAGCTGAAACAACTGGAAACGGCGCTGGGCCGCGAGCTGGTCGACCATTCGCGCCGCCCGATGCAGCCCACCGCCGCCGGGCGCCAGTTCTTGCGCCGCGCACAAGAGGCGTTGCGCCAGGTGCGCCAGGCCCAGGCGGAATCGACGGCGCTTGAGCTTGGGCATCTCACCGATCTGCGGCTGGGGATCATCGACGATTTCGAAACCGACCTGACGCCCGATCTGACAATCGCGCTGGCCGCGATCATGCGCGAATGCCGGCTGCGGTTGCTGACCCGGCCCAGCCACGCTCTGATGGCCACCCTGCTGGCCGGCGAGACCGATATCGCCGTCTGCTCGGCGCCCGACGATCAGCGATCCGGGTTGCGCGAACGGCCCCTGTTGCGCGACCCGCTGGTGCTGGCCCTGCCAGCGGGGCAGGCCCCGCCCGATGACCTGAGCCAGTTGCAGGACCGGCCGCTGCTGCGCTTTACCCGCGACCAGCTGATCGGGCGGCGCATCGAGGCCGAGCTTGACGCGCGCGGCCTGAGTTTTCCCCAGCGATTCGAGATCGACAGCGTCGCGTCGTTGCATGCGCTGGTGGCGGCCGGGGCCGGCTGGGCCATCACCACGCCCCTGTCGTATCTGCGCGCGCGCCGGTTTCACGGCGCGATCCGCCTGTGCCGCCTGCCCTTCGACGAGGCGCCGGCGCGGCGTATCTCGCTGTTTTCGCGCCCTGACATCGACGACGTCGCCCGCACGCTGGCCCAGACCCTGCGCGACATGATCGCCGCCCGCGTCACCGGCCCCCTGACCGACACCGAACCGTGGCTGGCGCGCGACTTTGTCTGCCTTGAAGACTGACCCGAGGTCGCGACAGCAGAATCTGGACTGATTGTTGCGCGGCTTCTGGCCCTATCGCCGGGCCGGCGCTTTGGGGCACTTTCGGCCATCAACCGCGACGCCCAGGGGGATTCGCGGCGCCTTCTGTTTCACCCTATTCGGAGCCGTTCTGATGACCGTTCCCTTCCACGTCAACGACCCCCAAGCCATCATCGAGGCCGACCGCGCCCATGTCTGGCACCACCTGATCCAGCACAAGCCGTTCGAGACCATCGATCCCAAGGTCATCGTCGAAGGCAAGGGCATCAACGTCTGGGACATCACCGGCAAGAAGCATCTTGATGCGGTGTCGGGTGGCGTCTGGACCGTCAACGTCGGCTATGGCCGCGAAAGCATTGCCAACGCCGTGCGCGACCAGCTGGTCAAGTTGAACTATTTTGCCGGATCGGCGGGCTCGATCCCCGGCGCGCAATTCTCGGAAAAGCTGACCGGCAAGATGCCGGGGCTGACGCGGGTCTATTTCGCCAACTCGGGCTCGGAAGCCAACGAGAAGGCCTTCAAGATGGTCCGCCAGATCGCCCACAAGCATTTCGGCGGCAAGAAGAACAAGATCCTCTACCGCGACCGCGACTATCACGGAACCACGATCGCCTGCCTTTCGGCCGGCGGCCAGCAAGAGCGCAACGCCCAGTATGGCCCGTTTACCCCGGCCTTCATTCCGGTGCCCCACTGTCTTGAATACCGCGCCCACGAACATGGCTGGGGCGAGCTTTCCAGCGAAGACTTTGGCCGCCGCGCCGCCGACGCCATCGAAGAGGTCATCTTGCGCGAAGGCCCCGACACCGTGGGGGCGCTGTGCCTTGAACCGGTCACCGCCGGCGGTGGCGTGATCACTCCGCCCCCGGGCTATTGGCAGCGCGTGCAAGAGATTTGCCGCAAATACGAGGTGCTGCTGCATATCGACGAGGTCGTCTGCGGCGTCGGGCGCACCGGAGAATGGTTCGGTTACCAGCACTATGGCGTGCAGCCCGATATCGTGACCATGGCCAAGGGCGTTGCCTCGGGCTATGCGGCGATTTCCTGCTGCGTCACCACCGAGGCCGTCTTCGAGATGTTCAAGGACGACAGCGACCCGATGAGCTATTTCCGCGATATCTCGACCTTCGGCGGCTGCACGGCCGGGCCGGCGGCGGCGCTGGAAAACTTCCGCATCATCGAGGACGAAGCGCTTCTGGCCAACACCACCGCCATGGGCGACCGGCTGTTGGGCAACCTTGGTGCGCTGATGGAAAAGCACGCCGTCATCGGTGACGTGCGCGGCAAGGGCCTGTTCTGCGGCGCCGAACTGGTGGCCGACCGCGACACCAAGGAACCGCTGGCCGAAAAGCTGGTGCAAAGCGTGGTGGGCGACTGCATGAAGCAGGGCGTGATCATCGGCGCCACCAACCGTTCGGTGCCGGGTCGCAACAACACCCTGTGCTTCAGCCCGGCGCTGATTGCCACCGCCGACGACATCGACCGCATCACCGATGCCGTCGACAATGCGCTGGGCCGCCTGAACGCCTGACACTACCCGGCGCCGCCCGCAACCTTGCAGGGCGGCGCCAACCAGTCCAGATTGCGCATCGCCACCAGTCCAGTTGCGATGCGCCGTGCAGATACCCGCCGAAAGCTTTCAGATCAGCCGCCACGACGCGGCCACCTTGCAGGCCCAGCTTCAGCGGCAGGTTGCGGGCGGCATTCTTGACGGCCGTTTTCAGCCCGGCGACCGGCTGCCATCGTCGCGGGCTCTGGCCCGGCACCTTGGCGTCAGTCGCATCACCGTGACCATGGCCTATACCGAGCTTATGTCCGACGACTACCTGACCTCGCGCGGGCGGTCGGGCTTTTTCATCTCGGAAAACGCGCCGCGCCCGGTGACGTTCGATCCGCCGCGGCCGCAAGCGGGTGTCGACTGGCCGTCGATGTTCGGGCGGCGGTTTTCCGGCGGGGCCGAGCTGGTCAAGCCGGCCGACTGGGCGCGCCATGATTATCCGTTCATCTACGGGCAGGCCGACGCAGGGCTGTTCGACCACGCCAACTGGCGGCGCGCGGCGGTCAAGGCGCTGGGTCAGCGCGAATTCGGCACCATGACCGCGGACACGTCGAACCGCGACGACCCGATGCTGCTGGACTATCTGGCCCGGCACGCCCTGCCCCGGCGCGGCATCATCGCCCGGCACGACGAGATTCTGGTAACCATGGGGGCGCAGAACGCGCTGTGGCTGACGGCGCAGGTGCTGATGGGGCCGGGGCGGTTGGCGGCGATGGAGGACCCCGGATATCCCGGCATGCGCGCCATTCTGGAACAGGCCGAAGGCGCGGTGGCCGCCGTGCCGGTCGATGACCACGGCCTGCCGCCCGATCGCATTCCCCGCGGCACGCATGTGGTGTTCACCACGCCGGGCCACCAATGCCCCACCGGCGCCAAGCTGCCGGCCGCGCGCCGGGCCGATCTGCTGCGCCGGGCCGAGGCCGACAATTTCATAATCGTCGAGGATGACTATGATTTCGAGCTTGCCGCCGCGCCCGAACCTTCGCTGAAGTCCATGGACGGCGCAGGCCGGGTGATCCATGTCGGGTCGTTCTCGAAAACGCTGTTTCCCGGGCTGAGGCTGGGATACCTCGTGGGCGACGCCGCCTTTATCCGCGAGGCACGGGCCCTGCGCTCGGCGGTGCTGCGCCATCCGCCCGGCCATACCCAGCGCACAGTGGCGATTTTCCTTTCGCTTGGCCATTACGACGCACTGATGCGGCGCATGGCCCGCACCATCGGCGCCCGCCGCCGGGCACTGGACGCGGCGGTGCAGACATTCGGCCTGACCACGGTGGGCCGGCCCGAACCCGGCGCCTCCAGCATCTGGCTGGCCGCGTCCGAAGGGGTCGACACCGCCGCCGTTGCCCGCCAGCTTCAGGCGCAAAGCGTGCTGATCGAGCCCGGCGCCGCCTTCTTTGCCCATGCGGGCACCGGATCGCGGCATTTCCGGCTGGCGGTGACCTCGATTGCCGAAGACCGGATCGCGCCCGGGATCAGCAAGATCGCCGCGGCAATGGCGTGACGGCAACTGGCCTTATCGACTCGATCCATGTGGACCTAACCCTAGCCCGGGCAAGCCAATAGGTAGGCGCCAAACCCGAGACTCGGCGTCCCGGTTTTCCGCTCATCAGGAGATCCCCAAAATGAAGATGACCACCGAAGAAGCTTTCGTGAAAGTTCTTCAACGGCACGGTATCAAGCATGCCTTCGGCATCATCGGTTCGGCCATGATGCCCATTTCCGACCTGTTCCCGGCCGCCGGTATCACCTTTTGGGATTGTGCCCACGAAGGCTCGGCCGGGATGATGTCTGACGGCTACACCCGCGCCACCGGCAAGATGTCGATGATGATCGCCCAGAACGGGCCGGGCATCACCAATTTCGTGACCGCTGTCAAAACCGCCTACTGGAACCACACGCCGCTGTTGCTGGTCACCCCGCAGGCCGCGAACAAGACCATCGGCCAGGGCGGGTTTCAGGAAGTCGAACAGATGAAACTGTTCGAGGATATGGTCGCCTATCAGGAAGAGGTGCGCGACCCCAGCCGCGTGACCGAGGTTTTGACCCGCGTCATCGCGCAGGCCCACCGCCTGTCGGCGCCCGCGCAGCTGAACATTCCGCGCGACATGTGGACCCAGGTGATCGACGTGGCCCTGCCCGACCCGATCGTGTTCGAGCGTTCGCCGGGCGGCGAAAACTCGGTTGCTGCCGCCGCCGCGCTGCTGTCCGAGGCCAAGAACCCGGTCATCCTGAACGGCGCCGGCGTGGTGCTGTCGGACGGTGGCATCGCAGCCTCGATGGCGCTGGCCGAGCGGCTGGATGCCCCGGTCTGCGTCGGCTACCAGCACAACGACGCCTTCCCCGGCTCGCACCCGCTGTTCGCGGGGCCGCTGGGCTATAACGGCTCCAGGGCCGGGATGGAGCTGATCAGGGACGCCGATGTCGTGCTGTGCCTCGGCACCCGGCTGAACCCCTTCTCGACCCTGCCGGGCTATGGCATGGATTATTGGCCCGCGGACGCCAGGATCATCCAGATCGACATCAACCCCGACCGCATCGGCCTGACCAAGACGGTCACGGTCGGCATTGTCGGCGATGCCGCCAAGGTGGCGCGCGGCATCCTTGGCCAACTGGCCGACGACGCCGGTGAAGCGGGCCGCGCCGAGCGCAAGGCGCGCATCGCCGCCACCAAATCGGCCTGGGCGCAGCAACTGACCTCGATGGATCACGAAGACGACGATCCGGGCACCACGTGGAACCAACGCGCCCGCACGGACAAGCCCGACTGGATGAGCCCGCGCATGGCGTGGCGTGCCATTCAGTCGGCGCTGCCCAAAGAGGCCATCATCTCGTCGGACATCGGCAACAACTGCGCCATCGGCAACGCCTATCCGTCGTTCGAGCAGGGGCGCAAATATCTGGCGCCGGGCCTGTTCGGCCCCTGCGGCTATGGCTTGCCGTCGATCGTTGGTGCCAAGATCGGCTGCCCGGACGTGCCGGTTGTCGGATTTTCCGGCGACGGCGCCTTCGGCATCGCGGTCAACGAACTGACCGCCATCGGCCGTGGCGAATGGCCGGCGATCACCCAGATCGTGTTCCGCAACTATCAGTGGGGCGCCGAAAAGCGCAATTCGACCCTGTGGTTCGATGACAATTTCGTCGGAACCGAACTGGACGAGGGCGTGTCATACGCCGGCATCGCCAACGCCTGTGGCCTGAAAGGCGTGGTCGCCCGCACCATGGACCAACTGACCGCCGCGCTGGATCAGGCGATCAAGGACCAGATGCAAAACGGCACAACCACGCTGATCGAAGCCATGATCAACCAGGAACTGGGCGAACCCTTCCGCCGCGACGCGATGAAGAACCCGGTGCGCGTGGCCGGCATCGACGCGGCCGACATGCAGTAGCGCGCGTGTCGACATTGCAGAAAATCCTGTCGCGGGCCAGATCACGGCCCGCGACAATTGCGTTGAGCGAGGGCACCGACCCCCGCATTGTCGACGCCGGGTTGCGCGCTGCCCGCGACGGGCTCGCCCGGATCATTCTGGTGGGCGATGCGGGCGCCGTCCGCGAGCGTATCGACGGCGACCTGCCCGGCGACGTCGAGATTGCCGACCCGGCTGGCTCGGACTTGCGCGACGCACTGGCCGGGGCGCTGCACGCCGCGCGCGCCCACAAGGGCATGACGCCCGCAGCCGCAGCCCAGGCCATTGCCGACCCGCTGGTCTTTGCCGCGATGCTGGTGCGCAGCGGGCATGCCGACGGCACCGTCGGCGGCGCGACCCACACCACCGCCGACGTCGTGCGTCAGGCCATCCAGCTGATCGGCAAGGCGCCGTCGGCCCGGCTGGTGTCGAGCTTGTTTCTCATGCAGATGGACGCCGCCCACCACCTGCGCCGCGAAACCGTGGTGTTTGCCGACTGTGGCCTTGTGGTCGACCCCAGCCCCGAAGAACTGGCCGGCATCGCCACCGACAGCGCCGACAGCTTCGCGGCGCTGGTCGGCGGCACGCCACGGGTCGCGATGCTCAGCTTTTCCACCCATGGCTCGGCCGGCCACCCCCTTGTCGACAAGGTGCGCGCGGCGACAACGCTGGCACGGGCGGCGCGGTCCGATCTGGCCATCGACGGCGAGTTGCAGTTCGACGCCGCCTATATGCCCGACATCGCGCGCTCGAAGGCGCCGGCCAGCCCCGTCGCCGGGCAGGCCAACGTGTTTGTGTTTCCCAATCTCGACACCGGCAACACCGCCTACAAGATCGCCCAGCGCATCGGCGGCGCCACCGCCGTTGGCCCCATCCTGCAAGGTCTGGCCAGGCCCGCGAACGACCTGTCGCGTGGCTGCACCGCCGACGACGCCTATCACCTGATCGCGGTGACCGTCGTGCAGGCAGGAATGTGATCGTGGCGGCGTCGGCAGAGGCTGGCGCCGGTTTCGCGCGCCGGCGGGAAATTTATGTATAGCAATTACGGAATGTATAGGTCAGATTGCCCGAAACCAGAAGGCGCGCCGGAATGAACCAGCCCAAGATCGATACATCGCCCAAGGTTTCGGACGAGATCCGCCAGACCACCTGTTACATGTGCGCCTGCCGCTGCGGCATCAACGTGCATATGAAGGACGGGCAGGTCGCCTATATCGAGGGCAACCGCGACCACCCCGTGAACCGGGGTGTGCTGTGCGCCAAGGGCTCGTCTGGCATCATGCAACACCTGTCGCCGGCCCGGCTGCGCGCGCCGATGAAACGCGTCGGTCCGCGCGGCGCGGGCAAGTTCGAGGAAATCAGCTGGGACGAGGCACTGGACACCGCCGCCGGCTGGCTGAAGCCCTTGCGCGAAACGGCGCCGGAAAAGCTGGCCTTCTTCACCGGCCGCGACCAGTCGCAAAGCTTTACCAGCTGGTGGGCGCAGGCGTTCGGCACCCCCAACTACGCCGCGCACGGCGGCTTTTGTTCCGTCAACATGGCAGCGGCGGGCATCTATACCATGGGCGGCGCCTTTTGGGAGTTCGGCCAGCCCGACTGGGACCAAACCGAGCTGTTCATGCTGTTCGGCGTCGCCGAAGACCATGACAGCAACCCGATCAAGATGGGCCTGAGCAAGCTCAAGGCCCGCGGCGTCAAGACCTTCGGGGTCAATCCCATCCGGTCGGGCTATAACGCCGTGGCCGACGAATGGGTGGGGATCACGCCCGGCACCGACGGGCTGTTCATCATGTCGCTGATCCACTGCCTGCTGGAAGCCGGCAAGATCGACCTCGACTATCTGGCGCAGTTCACCAACGCGCCCTGCCTGATCGACGAAACGCCCGGCCCCGGGCGCGGCCTGCTGTTGCGCGACGACGACGGCAAGCCGCTGGTGATCGACAGGCGCACGGGCAAGCCCGCGCCCTTCGACGCGCCCGGCGTGCGCCCCGACCTGCGCGGCAGCCTGCGCCAGGCCGGCGAGACCCACCGCGCCGCCTTTCTGCATCTGGCGGAACGCTATCTTGATGGCGCCCACGCACCCGAGGCGGTGGCCGACCGCTGCGGCATCGACGCGTCCCGCATCCGGCGCATCGCCGCCGAACTGGCCCATGCCGCCTTTGACAAGGGGTTCAAGGTGCCGGCCGAGTGGACCGATTTTCGCGGCGAAAAGCACAGCAGCTATCAGGCGCGCCCCGTGGCCTTTCACGCCATGCGCGGCATCTCGGCCCATGCCAACGGCTTTCAGACCTGCCGGGCGCTGCATATCCTGCAAATCATCCTGGGCTCGGTCGAATGCCCGGGCGGTTTCCGGTTCAAGCCGCCCTATCCCAAGCCCGCCACCGCCCACCCGAAACCCCATGCCGGGGTGGTGCCGGGCCAGCCGCTGGACGGCCCGCACCTGGGGTTCGTGCATGGCCCCGACGACCTGCTGCTGCGCGAAGACGGCAGCGCGGCGCGCATCGACAAGGCCTTCACCTGGGAAAACCCGATGTCGGCGCACGGGATGATGCACATGCTGATTTCCAACGCGCATGCCGGCGATCCCTATCGCATCGACACCATGTTCCTTTATATGGCCAACATGGCGTGGAATTCGTCGATGAACACGGCCGGCGTGCAGCAGATGCTGACCGACACCGACGAAAACGGCGACTATGTGATCCCGCGCATCATATATTCCGATGCCTATTCCTCGGAAATGGTGGCCTATGCCGACCTGATCCTGCCGGACACCACCTATCTCGAGCGGCACGACTGCATCTCGCTGCTGGACCGCCCGATCTGCGAGGCCGACGCCGCCGCCGACGCCATCCGCTGGCCGGTGGTCGAACCCGACCGCAACGTGCGCGGCTTTCAGACCGCACTGGTGCAACTGGGTGTCAGGCTGGGCCTGCCGGGCATGGTCGATGGCGACGGCAACGCGGTTTACGCCGACTATGCCGATTACATCGTCAACCACGAACGCCGCAGCGGCGTGGGCCCGCTGGCCGGGTGGCGGGGGCCAAAGGGCGACAGCGCCGGGCGCGGCGCGCCCAACCCCGAACAACTGGACCGCTATATCGAGAATGGCGGTTTCTTCATGGCCCACGTTCCCGCAGGCGCGGACTATTTCAAGCCGTGGAACATGGGCTATCAGGACTGGGCCGTCGGCCTTGGGATCTACGACGCGCCCCAGCCCTATCTGTTCCAGCTTTGGTGCGAACCCCTGCGCCGGTTCCAACTGGCGGCCGAGGGCCACGGCCTGCGCCAGCCGCCCGAGCATCTGCGCGACCGCATCCGGCAAACGCTGGACCCGCTGCCGGTGTGGTATCCCGCCGACGCCGATGCCGACGAGGCGGACTATCCCATCCACGCGCTGACCCAGCGGCCCATGGCCATGTATCATTCCTGGGGGTCGCAAAACGCCTGGCTGCGGCAAATCCATGGCCAGAACCCCCTGTTTGTTCCCACCGCCGTGTGGGAGGCCAACGGCTTTGCCGAAGGCGACTGGGCGCGCGTGACCTCGCCCCACGGGGAAATCACCGTGCCGGTGGCGCATATGGCGGCGCTGAACGCCCAGACCGTGTGGACCTGGAACGCCATCGGCAAACGCAAGGGCGCCTGGGCCCTGTCGCAAGACGCGCCCGAGGCCACCAAGGGGTTCCTGCTCAACCAGCTTATCCACGAATTGCTGCCCGAAAAGGGCGACGGTATGCGCTGGGCCAATTCGGACCCGGTGACCGGTCAGGCGGCCTGGTTCGACCTGCGCGTGCGCATCGAACGGGCCGACAATCCGCCGGTGGAAAGCCAGCCGTCGCAGGCACCGCAAGGCTCGCCCGTTGGGCCGGCCCCGCAGAATGTTGCGAGGAAAACAGCCACATGACCCGGAATTTTCGTGAAAATTCGTGCCGGCCGGGGGATGCCCGATGACAATGCTGCCTGCGTCGACCCAGAAAAAGCTGGGCCTGGTCATCGACCTTGACACCTGTGTCGGCTGTCATGCCTGCGTGACGGCCTGCAAGGGCTGGAACACCGAAAACTACGGCGCCCCGCTGGCCGATGCCGATGCCTATGGCGCCGACCCGGTGGGGAGTTTCCTGAACCGGGTGCACAGCTACGAGGTTCAGCCCGACGAGGGCCCGGCCCAGCTGATCCATTTCCCGAAAAGCTGCCTGCATTGCGACGATGCCCCGTGTGTCACCGTCTGTCCCACCGGTGCCAGCTATAAACGCACCGAGGACGGGATCGTTCTGGTCAATGAAAGCGACTGTATCGGCTGCGGCCTGTGCGCCTGGGCCTGCCCCTATGGCGCCCGCGAAATCGACCCGGTCGAAAAGGTGATGAAGAAATGCACGCTGTGCGTGGACCGCATCTATAACGACAATCTGCCCGAGGAAGACCGCGTGCCTGCCTGCGTGCGCACCTGCCCCACCGGCGCGCGCCATTTTGGCGACCTTGCCGACCCGGACAGCGAGGTGTCGAAACTGTCGGCGGCCCGGGGCGGCATGGCGCTGATGCCCGAACAGGGCACAAGGCCGGTGAACCGCTATCTGCCGCCCCGCGCCAAGGATGCAGACCTCGACATCCTCGCGCCGCTGCTGGAACCCGTCGCCGAGACGCCCAAGGGTTTTCTTGGCTGGCTTGACCGCACGCTGGAGAAACTCTGATGCATCCCGCGCCTTCCCTGATTGCCTTTACCGTTCTGTCCGGCCTGGGCTTTGGCCTTCTGACCTTTCTCGGGCTTGGCCGGCCGGCTGTCGAAGGCTGGGTCGCCTTCACGTTCTTTGCCATCGGCTTCGGGCTGGCCGGGGCGGGGCTGTTGTCGTCGACCCTGCACCTAGGCCACCCGGAACGGGCGCTCAAGGCGTTTACCCAGTGGCGGTCATCCTGGCTTAGCCGCGAGGGCTGGGCCTCTGTCCTGGCGCTGGTCGTCATGGGCCTGTTTGCCCTGACGGTGCTGTTCGCCGAGCCGGTGGCCTGGCTGGGTCAGCTTGGCGCGGCACTGTCGGTTGCAACGGTGTTCTGCACGTCGATGATCTATGCCCAGCTGAAGACCGTGCCGCGCTGGCACCACTGGTCGACGCCGCTCATCTTTCTGGTGCTGTCGCTGTCGGGCGGCGCGCTGTTGGCCGGTCAGGTCACGCTGGCCGCCGCCGGCCTGCCGCTGGCCGGGCTGTTGCAGGCCGCCCTGTGGCTGATGGCCGATCTCCGCGTGGCCGAGCGCAGCCCAAGCCTGGCCAGCGCCACCGGGCTGGGCCGCCCCGGCAAGGTGCGGCTGTTCGAGCCGCCCCATACCGGCGGCAATTATCTGACCCGCGAAATGGTGTTCAGCGTGGCCCGCAAGCATGCGCGCAAACTGCGGGTCCTGTCACTGGTGCTGGCCTTCGCGCTGCCGGCGCTACTGCTGCTGATCGCGCCGGCGCATGTCGCGGCGCCGTTCGCGGTGCTGTCGCATCTGGCCGGCATCGCGGTTTTGCGCTGGTTGTTCTTCGCCGAGGCCGAGCATGTCGTCGGCCTTTACTACGGGCGGCCCGGGCTTACCTGATCCGGGCGCCGCTGGCGGTGTCGAAGACATAGGCCCGGTGCGGCTGGAACGAAACGCCGGTGCGGCTGCCGGCGTCCGACCGTTCGTCGCCGCGTTCTTCCACGATCATCTTTTCACCGGTCGGGCATTTCAGATAGGCATAGCTGACCCCGCCCAGCGCCTCGGTCAGTTCGACCTCGTGCGTGTCGCCGGCCTGCAACAGCAGATGTTCGGGGCGGACGCCGATGGTCACGCTGGTGCCGTCGGCCGGCAATTTGGCGGTGACGGCCACATCCTGCGCAAGGCCGGGCACGGTCAGCTTGCCGCCCGCGACCCGTGCTTCGAGAAAGTTCATTGACGGCGAACCGATGAAGCCGGCGACAAAGCGGTTGTCGGGGTCGCGATACAGTTCCAGCGGCGCGCCGATCTGTTCGATCCGGCCATCGCGCAGAACCACGATCTTGTCGGCCAGCGTCATCGCCTCGACCTGATCGTGGGTCACATAGACCATGGTCGCGCCGATTTCCTTGTGCAGCCGTGCGATTTCCACCCGCATTTCCACCCGCAGTTCGGCGTCGAGATTCGACAGCGGTTCGTCGAACAGGAAAACCTCGGGGCCGCGCACGATGGCCCGGCCAATGGCCACCCGCTGGCGCTGGCCGCCCGACAGCGCGGCTGGCTTGCGCTTGAGCAGGGGTTCAAGCTGCAGCACGCGCGCGGCTTCGCCGACCTTGGCCGCGACCTCGGCCTTGGGATGCCTGTTCATCCGCAGCCCGAAGCCCATGTTTTCGGCCACGGTCATATGCGGGTACAGCGCATATGTCTGGAACACCATCGCGACCCCGCGCTCGGACGGGTCAAGAACCGTGACATCGCGGTCGCCGATGGCGATCTTGCCCTCGGTGGTTTCTTCCAGCCCCGCGACCATGCGCAAAAGCGTGGATTTCCCGCAGCCCGACGGTCCGACGAACACGCAAAACTCGCCGTCTTCGATCTGAAGGTCGACGCCGTGGATAACCTGCGTTTCGCCGTAACGCTTGATGACTTTCTGAAGTGTGACGCCTGACATCCGAGGGATCCTTGTAAACTTATTGCGGGAACTGCCAGACGGCAGCAGCCGAGCCGATCTTTTCGGCGGTGGCCAGAAGGGCGGGGCGGAAATTCTGAAGCGTTGCCAGCGAATGGCGGGTCGTCGAGGACGCGATCGACAACGAACCGATGACATGGCCGGTGTCGCTCAGGATCGGCGCGGCGATCGAGATGATTCCGCGTTCATGTTCTTCGCGGTCAAAGGCGATGCCCTCGTCGCGAATCTGCTGCAACTCTTGCTCAAGGCTCTCGCGGTTGCCGTGGGTCGCGTCGGTATAGCGCATATAGGCCTGTTGCTGCAGGGCCCGGTTGCGTGCCTCACGCGGCAGGAAGGCCAAAAGCGCCTTGCCCACGCCTGTGCAGTATCCGGGCGCAACCTTGCCGGCCTGGGCCAGCGTGTCGAACATGTCCGCGACCTTGACCTTGTCGACGAACAGCACTTGCCCGCCCTCCATCTGCGCAAGGTGGATCGATTCGCCAACCTTGCCCGAAAGCTCTTCCAGAAAAGACCGGGCAACCGGGGCCAGCGACGCCTGACGCCAGGCGGTATGGGCCAACCGAACCAGCCGAACCCCCAGCGAATACTGGTTGTTGGCGTGATCGTGGCTCAGCATCCCCTGGCTGACCAGCGTTTGCAGCAACCGGTAAACCGTTGCCTTGGGATACCGGCAGCGCGCCAGCAATTCCGAAAATCTGACCGGTCGTCCGAAGGCGGCCACGACGTCGAGCACGTCGAGCGCCTTGCCAACCGTTCCGTCGCTTTTACTCGTGGCTTCCATCGGTCCTCACTCTCGGCATCGACCGAGGTTCTTGTTGACAAGCATAGGCGATTCGCGGTTATCTTTTCAATATTCAAAACTCGGTTTTACTATTTGGAACCACCAGGGAGGAAAAGTCAATGCGTTCCATCATCAAAGCGTCCGTCGCGGCGCTGGTCACCTCGGCCACGATCGCGGGCGGCGCGTATGCCAGCCCGCTGTCGGGCGATCTGAAAATCTTTCTCGATACTTCCAACCCGGCGCCGCGCGCGACCATGGAAGAGGTCATCGGGATGTTTCAGGCGCAGCACCCCGATCTGAACATCGAGACCACGGTCATCGACCGCGAGGCCTACAAGACCCAGATCCGCAACTTCCTGACGGCCAACGCGCCCGACGTTGCGACCTGGTATGCCGCCAACCGCATGACGCCCTATGTCGACGCGGGCCTGTTCGAAGACGTATCAGACCTGTGGGCCGAGCCGGAAATCGCCGGTCCGCTGGCGTCGACCAAAGGCGCGATGACCATCGACGGCAAGCAGTGGGGCGTGCCCTATACCTACTATCAGTGGGGCGTCTACTATCGGAAAGACATCTACGCAGAGCTTGGCATCAGCGAACCCGCCAACTTCGACGAAATGGTGTCGAACTGCGAGACCATCATCGCCTCGGGCCGCAAGTGCTATACCATCGGCACCAAGTGGCTGTGGACCGCTTCGGGCTGGTTCGACTATCTCAACATGCGGTCCCACGGCTTTGATTTCCACATGGCCATGGCCCGTGGCGAAATTGCCTGGACCGACGACCGCGTGCGGGAAACCTTTGCCAACTGGCGCCGCCTGATCGACCTGGGCGCCTTTATCGACGACCACCAGAACAAGGACTGGCAGCAGTCGCTTCCCTTCCTGGTTGACGGTTCGGCCGCGGCGATCCTGAAAGGCAACTTCGCGGTGGCGCCGCTGCGCGATGCGGGCCTGTCCGACGATCAGCTCGACTTCTACCAGTTCCCGGCCATCAACCCGAACGTGGCCCTGGCCGAAGACGCGCCGACCGACACCTTCCACATTCCTGCCAACGCGCAGAACAAGGAAGCCGCGCGCGAGTTCCTGCGCTTTGTGGTCAGCCCGGAAGTCCAGACGCTGATGAACGACGGCGCACACCTGGGCCAGCTTCCGGTCAACGCCGAATCGTCGGTCGACAACGACAAGTTCCTGAACCAGGGCTTCACCATGCTGTCGCAAAACAGCCCCGGAGGTGTTGCCCAGTTCTTCGACCGCGACTATCCGGCCGAAATGGCCAAGGCCGCGATGGAAGGCATGCAGGAATTCATGGTCTTCCCCGATCACCTTGACGACATCCTCGAGCGGCTGGAAGCTGTTCGTCAGGACGTCTACTAAGGCACCATCGCTTGGGGGCGGGTCCGCCCGCCCCCAACGTCCACAGCGACAAGGGCGCCGATGCGCCCTTTTCCCTGGGGACCCAACATCCCACCCACCGCCGGGATACGAGGTGAGCTGAACCCATGAAACGCTGGTATTTCCGGAATCAGATCGCCGTGACGCCCTGGCTGTTCCTGCTGCCGGCGGTTGCGATGTTCGCGCTGTATGTCGTGTTCCCGATCCTGCAAAGCTTCAATATCTCGCTTTACAAGTGGAACGGGCTGGGACCGTTGAACGAAACCGGCGAATTCGTCGGACTGGCCAATTATGAAAAGCTGCTGACCCGCGACCGCGCCTTCAACACGTCGCTGGTCAACAACGCCAAATGGCTGGTGATGTATCTGCTGGCCATCCCGGGCGGGCTGTTCATTGCCTTGTTCCTGAACCAGACAGTGCGCGGCATTCGCCTTTACAAGTCGCTGTTCTTCTTCCCCTTCGTCATCAGCCAGATCGTCGTGGGGCTGGTGTTCACCTGGTTCTACGACCCGCAGTTCGGCCTGTTCAACGCGATCATCGGTGTCGTCGGGCTGGGTCCGGTCAACGTGCTGGGCGACCCGACCTATGCCACCTATGGCATCATCGCCGCCGGGCTGTGGCCGCAGACGGCCTATTGCATGATCCTGTATCTTACGGGCCTGAACGCGGTTGACCCCGAGCAGGTCGAGGCAGCGCGGCTCGACGGGGCCAAGGGGCTGAACATGCTGTGGTTCGTCATCCTGCCGCAACTGCGCCCCGCGACATTCATCGCCTTCGTGGTCACCATCATCGGCGCGCTGCGGTCCTTTGACCTGATCTCGATCATGACCAACGGCGGTCCGTTCGGATCGACCCGTGTGCTCAGTTTCTACATGTTCGAGAAATCGCTCAGCGAATATGGCTTCAAGATGGGTTATGGCGCCGCCATCTCGGTGATCCTGTTCCTGATCATGCTGGTGTTCATCGGCTATTTCCTGTGGCGGATGTGGCAGGACGAGAAAGGGGCACGCTGAGATGTTTCCGACACCGATCGAAAAGACGTCGCGGTCCAGCCAGGTCCTGTACCAGTCGGCCCTGCCCTTTGCGCTGTTGCTGTGGCTGGCGCCGCTGATCGCGGTGGCCCTGTTCTCGATCCGCCCCGACACCGATTTCACCATCGGCAATTACTGGGGCCTGCCCACGTCGTTCGAGTTGGTCGAGAATTACGGGCAGGTCATCCATTCGTCGATGCCGCGCTATATCCTCAACAGTTTCATGATCACCATCCCAACGGTGATCGGCGCGGTGGCCCTGTCCAGCCTGGCCGGCTTTGCGCTGGGTATCTACCGGTTTCGCGGCAACCTGCTGCTGTTCTTCCTGTTCATCGCCGGCAATTTCGTGCCCTTCCAGATCCTCATGGTTCCGGTGCGCGACCTGACGCTGAGCATGGGGCTTTACAACACCAAGACCGGTCTGGTGCTGTTCCACATCGCCTTTCAGACCGGGTTCTGCACGCTGTTCATGCGCAACTTCATCCGCGCCCTGCCGTATGAGCTGGTCGAAGCCGCGCGGGTCGAAGGCGTCGCCGAATGGCGCATCTTCTGGTATGTGGTCCTTCCCCTGATGAAACCGGCGCTGGCGGCGCTGGCGGTGCTGATCTTCACTTTCATCTGGAACGACTATTTCTGGGCCGTGGTGCTGACCCAGGGTGAAAACGCCCAGCCGGTCACCGCTGGCATCACCAGCTTCAACGCCCAGTTCCGCGCCATGTATCACCTGATGAGCGCCGGCTCGCTTATCGCGGCCCTGCCGCCGGTTGCCATGTTCTTCCTGATGCAACGCCACTTTATCGCAGGGTTGACCCTTGGTGCAGTCAAGTAGTCAGGCGGCAGGCAACGCCACGGCGGCAACCACCCAGAGCTTCAGGCTGGACGACGGGCGGCAGACGCTGGTTCTGGCCGCCCGAAACAACCGCCTGCCCGAGGTGGTCTATTGGGGCGCCCGGCTGGGCGACGGCGAAGACCTGGCAACGCTGCACGCGGCCAACGCCATCGACGTGACCGGCGGCATGCTGGACCAAAACCCCGACCTGTCGATTTTGCCCGAGGCAACGCGCAGTTTTCCCGGCCAGCCGGGCCTGATCCTGCACGCCGGCAATGGCGCGCCGCTGCTGCCGAAATTCTGTTTCGTCAGTGCCGACACCGCCAGCGACCGGCTGCTGCTGAGCTATCGCGACGACGGCAACGGGCTGGACTATGTGGCGCGGTTCATGATCGACCCGGTCACCCATGTCATCGCCGCCAAGTCGTTTCTGCGGGCCGACCGGCCGGTGCATCTGCACTGGCTGGCGGCGCCGGTGTTGCCCGGGCCGCAATATGCTGACGAGATGATCGACTTTTCCGGGCGCTGGTGCGGCGAGTTTCAGATGAACCGCGCGCCCTGGTCCGCCGGCATACGCTATCGCGAGAACCGCACCGGGCGCACCGGGCACGAGCATTTCCCCGGCCTGATCCTGCCCTGCCGTGGCGCCACCAACACCGGGGGCGAGGCCTATGGCCTTCACTATGGCTGGTCGGGCGGCCACCGGATGATCGCCGAAGAGCTTGCCGATGGCCGCCGCCAGATCCAGTTTGGCCACGCCGGGCGCATGGAAAGCGCCGCCGACACCGCCTTTCAGTCGGCAACGCTTTACGCGGTCTATTCCAACGACGGGCTGAACGGATGCGCCGTCGCCTTCCAGCGCCACCTGCGCGACCGTGTCGTCACCTGGCCCCGGCCCGATCGCCCGCGCCCGGTGCATTACAACTGCTGGGAGGCGGTCTATTTCGACCACGACCTGCCGGTTCTGAAGGATATCGCCACCCGCGCCGCCGACCTTGGCGCCGAGCGCTTCGTGCTGGATGACGGCTGGTTCGGCACCCGCGACGACGACACCCGCGCCTTGTCGGACTGGAAGGTCGACCCGCGCAAATATCCCGATGGGCTGACCCCGCTGATCGACCATGTGCAAGGGCTGGGCATGAGTTTCGGCATCTGGTTCGAGCCCGAGATGATCAACCCCGACAGCGACATCCACCGCGCCCACCCCGACTGGGCGCTGGGCAGCGAAGACCAGATTCTCGGCCGCAACCAGAAGGCGCTGAACATGGCGCTGCCGGCGGTGCGCGACTTTCTCTACGACCGTATCGCGGCGGTGCTGCGCGACCATGACATCGACTATATCAAGTGGGACCATAACCGCGTTCTGCCCATGCCCGACGCGGCGCAGACGCGCGGCTCGTATGCCCTGATCGACCGGCTGCGGGCCGATTTCCCGCTGGTCGAGATCGAAAGCTGCGCCTCGGGCGGCGGGCGGATCGACTTTGGTATTTTGCAGCGCACGCAGCGCGTGTGGCTCAGCGACAGCAACGACGCGCTCGAGCGGCTGAAGATGCAGCATGACGCGGCGATTTTCCTGCCGATGGCGGTCACCGGCAGCCATGTCGGCCCCCGGCATTGCCACACGTCGGGGCGCACGCTGGACATTCGGTTCCGGGCCTGGGTCGCGGCCCAGCGGCACATGGGCTTCGAGATGGACCCGCGCGAACTGACCGACGACGAATCGGCGGTGCTGAAGCAGGTCACCGCCTGGTGGAAGGCCAACCGGGGCTGGATGTATCGCGCCGATATCCTGCGCCTCGACAGCCCCGATCCGGCCGTGATCGCCGAGATGCAGCTGGCCGACGGCGGCGACCGGTTCGTGGTGTTCGCCGGCAAGGCCGCAACCTCGGCCCAGATCGCCCCGCGCCCGCTGCGCCTGACCCGGTTGTCGCCGGAACGCCTGTATCGGGTCGACCTGGTGAATCGTGACGCGGCGCCGCGCCTGTCGCGCGGCCACCAGCCGATCAAATCCGGCCCCATGGTGCTGAGCGGTGCCTACCTGATGCATCACGGGTTGACCTTGCCGTGGAGCTTCCCCGAAACAATGTGGGTGATCGAGGGAGAGCTTTTGCCATGACAGCCGCGACCGCCCCGGTCCGCCCGGCATGGCTGGCCGTCGATTGGGGCACCTCGCATGTGCGCGTCTGGGCCATGTCCGGCGACGGGCAGGTTCTTGACGAGGCCCGGTCCAACAAGGGCATGGGCAAACTGCCACCGTCCGGGTTTGAACCGGCGTTGCTGGAGTTGGCCGCACGCTGGGAGCTTCCGGCGCGACTGCAGGTCTATGCCTGTGGCATGGTCGGCGCCCGCACTGGCTGGGCCGAGGCCGACTATGCCGCCGTTCCCTGTGAACCTGCGGGCACCGCGCCCACCCGCGCGCCGGCCAGCGACCCGCGCCTTGATGTGCGCATCCTGCCGGGCCTGTCGCAATCCAGCCCGCCCGACATCATGCGCGGCGAAGAAACCCAGATCGCCGGGTTCCTTGCCGACGAGCCCGATTTCGACGGCGTCCTGTGCCTGCCAGGGTCGCACAGCAAATGGTGCCAGATCAGCGCCGGCGAGGTGGTCAGCTTTCGCACCGTGATGACGGGCGAACTGTTCGCCGCCCTGTCGTCGCATTCGGTCCTGCGCCACACGGTCGGGGGCTGGGACGACGCGGCCTTCGTGCAGGCCGTCGACGACGCCATCGCCAAACCCGAGATGCTGGCCGCGCGCCTGTTTGGCCTGCGTGCCGCCGCCATTCTCGACGGCCTGTCGCCCGCACGGTCGGCCGGCCGGCTGTCGGGCCTTCTGATCGGCGCCGAGCTTGCGGCGCAGCGCCCCTATTGGCTGGGACAGGATGTCGTGCTGATCGGCGCGCCGGCGCTGTCGCAACATTACGCCGCCGCCCTGCGAACCCAGGGTTTGACGGCGCGCCTGACCCGGGGCGATCATCTGACCCGAACCGGCCTGACCGCCGCCCGCAACCGCTGGAAGGACCTGCCATGAGCCGCCCCCTGATCGCCATCCTGCGTGGCATTGACCCGACCGAGGCCGTGCCCGTCGCCGAAGCCCTGATCGCGGCCGGCATCGACCGTATCGAGGTGCCGCTGAATTCGCCCTCGCCCTTCGACAGTATCGGCGCCATGGCCTCGGCCTGTGGCGACCGGGCGCTGATCGGGGCGGGAACGGTGCTGACGGCGGAACAGGTGGCCCATGTCTACCAGCGCGGCGGCCGCCTGATCGTGTCGCCCAACGCCGACCCCGAGGTCATTGCCGCGACCGTCAATCTGGACATGCACAGCTTTCCCGGCGTCTTCACCCCCACCGAATGCTTTGCCGCGCTCAGGGCCGGGGCGACGGGGGTCAAGATATTCCCGGCCGCGATGATGGGCACAGACGGGCTGAAGGCGCTGCGCGCGGTGCTGCCGGCCGAAACCAAGGTCTTTGCCGTGGGCGGGGCCGGTGCGGCGAATTTCGCCGGCTGGATCGCGGCCGGCGCCAACGGCTTTGGCATCGGAACCGCGCTTTACCGGCCCGGCGACGCCGTGGACGACATTGCCAGCCGGGCCCGCGACATCGTCGCGGCCTATGACGCGGCCGCCGCATGAACCGGCCCGCCCGCATCATCGACCCGACGCAATGCACGCTGGGCGAAGGCCCGCTGTGGCATCCCGGGCGGCAGCAACTGTTCTGGTTCGATATCGTCGCCCACCGCCTGTACACGCTGGACCACGGCCAGCGCCGCATGTGGCAATTCGACAGATTTGTGTCGGCGGCCGGCTGGATCGACGACAACAGCCTGCTGATCGCGTCCGAGCGTGACCTGTTCCGGTTCGACCTGACCACCGGCGTGCGCGAAAGCCTCGTTCCGCTCGAAGCCGACAATCCGACGACGCGCTCGAACGATGGGCGCGCCGACCCGCACGGCGGCTTCTGGATCGGCACCATGGGCAAGCAGGCGGAAACCGGGGCCGGCGCGATCCATCGCTATTTCCGCGGCGAGTTGCGCAGGCTTTTCGCCGACATCTCGATCAGCAACTCGATCTGTTTCGCCCCAGACGGGGACCGGGCCTATTTCTGCGACAGCGTGACCGGCAAGATCATGCAGGTGGGACTGGACGACAGCGGTTGGCCCGTGGGCGCGCCGGACGTCTTCGTGTCGGTCGACACCGGCAGCCCGGATGGTTCGGTCACCGATGCGGCCGGCAATCTGTGGAACGCGCAATGGGGTGCGGGGCGGGTGGCCTGCTATGCCCCGGACGGGCGGTTGCTGTTGTCGGTGCCGGTCGCCGCCGCGCAGCCAAGCTGCCCGGCCTTCGGGGGGGCCGACCTGACCACGCTTTATGTCACGACCGCCGGCGAGGGGCTGGACAGCGCCGAACTGGCACGCAACCCGGGCAATGGGGCGACCTTCGCGGCCGAGGGCGCGGGCCAGGGACGCCCGGAACCGGGGGTGATCTTGTGAACCGCACGCTTGGCGTCTGCTACTATCCCGAACATTGGCCCCAAGAGACATGGGCCGACGACGCCCGCCGCATGGCCGAGGCCGGGCTGACCTGGGTCAGGATCGGCGAATTTGCCTGGAGCCGGATGGAACCCCGGCCCGGCGAGATGCAATTCGACTGGCTGGACCGCGCCATCGACACACTGGGCAACGCGGGCCTGCGGGTGGTGCTGGGCACGCCAACCGCCACGCCGCCGCGCTGGATGCTGGACCGTCACCCCGACATGCTGGCCGTCGATGCAATGGGGCGCGAACGCGGCTTTGGCTCGCGCAGGCATTACTGCTTCTCCCACGCAGGCTATCGCGAGGACTGCCGCCGCATCGCCGACATCCTTGCGCGGCGCTATGGCCGCAACCCCCATGTGGGGGCATGGCAGATCGACAATGAATACAGCTGCCACGACACGACGCTCAGCTATTCCCGGTCGGCGCTGAACGGTTTCCGCGACTGGTGCGCGCAACGCTATCAGTCGCCGGGGGCGCTGAACCGGGCCTGGGGCAATGTCTTCTGGTCGATGGAGTACGCCGACTTTGACGAAATCGGCCTGCCCAACCTGACCGTGACCCAGCCCAACCCGGCGCATGTGATGGCCTTTCGCCGCTATGCGTCCGAGCAGGTTGTTGCCTTCAACCGGGTCCAGGCGCAGGCGATACGCGCCCATTCGGACCGTCCGCTGGCCCATAACTACATGGGCAAGGTCACCGATTTCGACCATTTCGCCGTGGGGGCCGACCTGGATATCGCCAGTTGGGACAGCTATCCCATCGGGTTTCTGTCCGACCGGTTGGCCGCGCCGGCAGACCACAAGGCGCGGTATCTGCGCCAGGGTGATCCCGACAACCAGGCCTTTCACCATGACCTTTACCGGTCGGTCGGGCGTGGGCGCTGGTGGGTGATGGAGCAGCAGCCCGGCCCGGTGAACTGGGCGCCGTGGAACCCCGCGCCCCTGCCCGGCATGGCCCGGCTTTGGGCGTGGGAGGCTTTTGCCCACGGGGCCGAAACAGTGTGCTATTTCCGCTGGCGCCAGGCGCCCTTTGCGCAGGAACAGCAGCACGCGGGCCTTCTGCGCCCCGACAGCAAGGCGGCGCCGGCGCTGGCCGAGGCGCGGCAGGTGGCCGACGAACTGGCCGCCATGCCCAAGGCCGAAACCGCGCCGGCCAGGGTGGCGCTGATCTTCGACTATGCCGCCGACTGGGCCTGGAAGACCCTGCCCCAGGGCGCCGATTTCGACTATTTCGAGCTGTGCCTCGACGCCTATCGCGCCCTGCGCCGCGCCGGTCAGTCGGTCGACATCCTGCCGCCTGATGCGGCGCTTGACGGGTATCGGCTGGTGCTGGCGCCGGGACTGGCCGAGATTTCGCCCGAACTGGGCGACAAGCTGGCCGGTTTCGGCGGAACCGCCGTCGTCGGGCCGCGTGCGGGCGCCAAGACCGCCGAGCTTTCGGTGCCGCTGCCGCTGCCGCCGGCCCTGCCGGGGCTGGACTGCACCGTGGCGCTGGTCGAAAGCCTGCCGCCGGGCGCGCATGTGCCGCTGGCCGACGGCGGCGGGTTCAGCCGCTGGTTCGAAACGCTGGACGGGGCCGCCGACGTGGTCGAGACCACCGCCGACGGGCGCCCGGCGCTGGTAGCGGCTGGAAAGCTGCACTATCTCGCCGGCTGGCCGGACGGCGAGGTCAGCGACCGCATTGTCCGCCGGGCCTGCGCCGCCGAAGGGCTGGACGTCATCGACCTGCCCGACTGCCTGCGGGTCCGCGACAGCGGCGGGCGCCGGTTCTGGTTCAACTATGCGTCCGACCCGGTAGAGTTTGCCGGGCGTGTGCACGCCCCGGCCTCGGTGGTCTGGGACCCGCTCTGACCCCGCGCCCGGGGGGCGTCGATGGGCTACGGTGACGGGCTAGACGCCAAGCCGGGTATCGGCGGGCCGCGGTGTGGCGAAGCTCCGTTGGCGTGGGAGCGCTTTATGCCGGCCAGGTCCGGACGCCCTCGGAGCGCAGCGCAAG
>CAYYMJ010000022.1:0-2088 GCA_964472855.1 uncultured Rhodobacterales bacterium
CCACAGCCCGCTTGCCCCCGCCCGGCACCTGCGGCAGACAGGGCCCATGGCCAAGCACGCCTCTTTCGTCTGCCAGTCCTGCGGCACCACCCACAACAAGTGGAGCGGGCGCTGCGACGGCTGCGGCGAATGGAACACGCTGATCGAGGAACAAGCCAGCGGCCCCGGGCGCAAGGCCCCGCGAACCGGGCGCAGCACCGTCCTGACCGACCTCGCCAGCAGCGAGGCGCCGCCCCCCCGCACCACCAGCGGACTGGCCGAGTTCGACCGCGTCCTAGGCGGCGGTCTGGTTCCCGGTTCGGCCATCCTGGTCGGCGGCGATCCCGGCATCGGCAAGTCGACCCTGCTTCTGCAGGCCGCGGCGCGCTTTGCCGTGGCCGGCATGGGCACGGTCTATGTCTCGGGCGAAGAGGCCACGGCCCAGGTGCGCCTGCGCGCTGACCGGCTGGGGCTGGCCGAGGCGCCGGTCATGCTGGCCGCCGACACCGACCTGCGCGCCATTCTGCAGATGCTGAAAGACCAACGCCCTGCCCTGGCGATCATCGATTCGATCCAGACCATGTGGCTCGACACCATCGACAGCGCCCCGGGCTCGGTCACCCAGGTGCGGGCCGCCGCCCACGAACTGACCACCATGGCCAAGCGCTCGGGCACCGCGGTAATCCTTGTCGGCCATGTCACCAAGGACGGCCAGATCGCCGGCCCGCGCGTGGTCGAGCATATGGTCGACACGGTTCTCTATTTCGAAGGCGAGCGCGGCCACCAGTTCCGCATCCTGCGCGCGGTCAAGAACCGCTTTGGCCCCGCCGACGAAATCGGCGTGTTCGAGATGACAGGCGCCGGGCTGGCCGAGGTCGCCAACCCCTCGGCCCTGTTCCTGTCCGAACGCGAAGAACCCGCCGCCGGCTCGGTCGTGTTCGCCGGGATCGAGGGCACGCGCCCGGTGTTGTGCGAAATCCAGGCCCTCGTGGCCCCGACCCCGCACGCCCAGCCGCGCCGGTCGACCGTGGGACTCGACGGCGGCCGGCTGGCCATGATCCTCGCCGTTCTCGAAGCGCGCTGCGGCATCCCCTTCACCGGGCTCGACGTCTATCTCAACGTGGCCGGCGGTCTGCGCATCACCGAACCCGCCGCCGACCTTGCCGTGGCCGCGGCCCTGCTGTCGGCCCGCGAAGACTCGGCGCTGCCGCCACAAAGCGTCATCTTCGGCGAGATTTCCCTGTCCGGCGCACTCCGACCTGCCGTCCAGACCGAAAACAGGTTGAAAGAAGCGCGAAAACTTGGTTTCACCACCGCCATTGCGCCCGATCGCAGCAAGGGCGGCAAGGCGGCGGGGCTGACCCTGCGCCGCTATGCCGATCTCGTTGCCGTGGTGGGCGATCTATTCGGCGCCGGCTAGCCCGGCCCAGCAAAGGCTTAGGCATGGAAGGTTTCACCGTCGTTGACGGAATCGTGGCCCTGATCATCGTGATCTCGGCGATCCTTGCCTATGGCAGGGGCTTCGTGCGCGAGGCCCTGTCTATCGCCGGCTGGATCGCGGCCGCGGTGCTGGCCTTCATCTTCGCCCCCGATGCCCGGCCCCTGATGTCCGAAATCCCGGTGCTGGGCACCTTTCTGGGCGACAGTTGCGAACTGGGCATCATCGCCGCCTTCGCGGCCGTGATGGTCGTGGCGCTGATCGTGGTGTCGGTGTTCACGCCGCTGTTCGCCGGGGCCATCCAGCGCTCGGCCCTCGGCGGCATCGACCAGGGGCTCGGCTTCCTCTTCGGCGTCCTGCGCGGCGTGCTGCTGGTGCTGGTGGTGTTCCTCGTCTACGACAAGGTCGTCACGACCGAAGCCATCGCCATGATCGACGACAGCCGCGCCATGTCGGTCTACCTGCGCGCCCAGACCGCGCTCGACGCCGGCATCCCCGAAGACGCCCCCGGCTGGATCGTCGGCCGCTACGAAGAACTGGTCGGCGCCTGCAACTAGGCCACCCGCCGGCCCCGGCCGGTCTTCTTTGGCTTTGAAATACCTCGGGGTCCGGGGCAGCGCCCCGGCACGCAAAGCGTCGGTCCGCCCCCAACAGGTGCGTGACAACCGCCC
>CAYYMJ010000022.1:2188-40994 GCA_964472855.1 uncultured Rhodobacterales bacterium
CCGCCCCCAACAGGTGCGTGACAACCGCCCGGCCCCACAGTAAGACGGCGCTGCTGCCAGCCCGGAACCGGACCCTCATGCGCGTCACCCAGGACGACCCCGACCTTGCCCGCCAGCTTCCCGCGGGCCCCTTCGATCATGACAAGCTTCACGAGGAATGCGGCGTCTTCGGCGTGACCGGCGTTGCCGAGGCCGCCAATTTCGTGGCCCTCGGCCTGCACGCCCTGCAACATCGCGGGCAAGAGGCCGGCGGCATCGTCAGCTATTGCCCCCACGACGGCTTCAACTCGGCCCGGCGCTTTGGCTATGTGCGCGACAATTTCACCAAGGCCTCGCTGATGGAAACCTTGCCGGGCCACCTGGCGATCGGGCATGTGCGCTATTCCACCGCCGGCTCGAAGGGCAACGCCCAGATCCGCGACGTGCAGCCGTTCTTCGGCGAATTCTCGATGGGTGGCGCGGCCATCGCCCATAACGGCAACCTCACCAATGCCGCGGCGCTGAAACGCGAACTGATCGAGCGTGGCTCGATCTTCCAGTCGGCCTCGGACAGCGAATGCATCATCCACCTGATGGCCCGGTCGCTGCAGCAGACCCTGCCCGAGCGCATGAAAGACGCCCTGCGCCGGGTCGAAGGCGCCTTTTCCATCGTGGCCATGACCAGCACCAAGCTGATCGGCGTGCGCGACCCGCTGGGCGTGCGGCCGCTGGTGCTGGGGCGGCTGGGCGACGGCGCCTGGGCGCTGGCGTCCGAGACCTGCGCGCTCGACATCATCGGTGCCGAATATGTGCGCGAGATCGAACCGGGCGAGATGGTGGTGATCGAGAACGGCCAGATCAGCCGCCACCGCCCCTTCGAATCGCGCGCGCCCCGCTTCTGCATCTTCGAACATGTCTATTTCAGCCGCCCCGATTCGATGCTGGGCGGGCGCTCGGTCTATGAAACCCGCCGCCAGATCGGCGTGGAACTGGCGCGCGAGGCTCCGGTCGAGGCCGACATCGTCTGCCCGGTCCCCGACAGCGGCACGCCGGCCGCCATCGGGTTCAGCCATCAAAGCGGCATTCCCTATGCCATGGGCATCATCCGCAACCAGTATGTGGGCCGCACCTTCATCGAACCGTCCGAGCAGATCCGCAACATGGGCGTGCGCCTGAAGCTGAACGTCAATCGCGCCCTGATCCGGGGCAAGCGGGTGGTGCTGGTCGACGACAGCGTCGTGCGCGGCACCACCAGCCGCAAGATAAAGGAGATGGTGCTCGACGCCGGCGCCGCCGAGGTGCATTTCCGCATCGCCAGCCCGCCCACGGCCTGGCCCTGCTTTTACGGCGTCGACACCCCCGACAGAGAAAAGCTGCTGGCCGCCACCATGTCGGAAGAGCAAATGCGCGACCATCTCGGCGTGACCTCGCTGCGCTTCATTTCGCTCGACGGGCTTTATCGCGCCGTCGGCGAGGCCCACGGCCGCGACCCCGAACATCCCCAGTATTGCGACGCCTGCTTTTCCGGCCAGTACCCGGTGGCGCCACGCGACCAGATCGACACCGGCTTCGTCATGCAGGCTG
This sequence comes from uncultured Rhodobacterales bacterium, assembly GCA_964472855.1. Lineage (GTDB taxonomy): Bacteria > Pseudomonadota > Alphaproteobacteria > Rhodobacterales > Rhodobacteraceae > Tranquillimonas. The sequence goes on from CAYYMJ010000022.1 coordinate 3,752, forward strand.
CCGAATAGCTGCACGGCCGGGCCCGGGGCGTCGCGCCCGCCAGGGCCGGAAAATCAGGTGGGCGCGGCAGCGCGCCGCAAGGTCACCGCGCCTGCAGTTTCGCGGCCAACTTGATCTTGGGCGGCATCACCTGGCGCGTTGAAATCCACGATTTCAGACAGCGTCGTGTGATCCAGGGTTCAACGCCAAACGCCTTACACCAGGCTTTGCGCATGCAGGCGGTCGGCGCGGTCCAGATGCGGTATGGCGTTATAGCTGTCCAGCACCAGGTCGGGCCCGGCCGTGACATAGCGATGCACCGAACTGTTGTAGATCTGCAAAAGCGTGTGCCCATAGGCGGCCAGGTCCAGCCGCAGCATCAGGCGCATGGCCATGCCGATCACCCCGCCCGAGGTCACCAGCATCACCTGCCCGCCGTCGCCCCGCGCGTCGGCAATAAAGGCCGCAACCCGGCCCTCGAATTCGGCAAAGCTTTCGGCCGGGCTGTCGATCTCGCCCGCCGACCATGCCGCCAGCACCTGCGCGATATGGATCAGAAAGCTTTCGCGATCGGCCGGAAACGGCAGCGCATGGGTGCGGTTCAGCGCCGCGGCCAGCCCGAAATAGTCCATCTCGTTCAGCCGCGGGTCGGTGGCAACTGTCAGCCCCAGCGCATCGGCGATCCTGTCCGCCGTCGCCCGCTGCCGGTTCAGCGTGCCGCACACCAGCCGGTCGAACCGGCGCCCCGACGCGGCCAGATGCTCGCCCAGCCACACTGCCTGCTGCGCCCCCAGCCGCGACAACCGGTCATAGCTCGCCTCGTCCCGGGCCCCGGTCTGGGCCTGGCCATGGCGCACAAGCGTGATCTCCGACATCTGCCTCTCCCTGCCTTGCCCCGGCGATAGCAATCCCCGCCGGCAATGGACAGGCGCCCGTTGCGGCAAATGGCCGGTCTTGCCGCCCCCGCGCGCCCATGCCAAACGACGCTCATGACCGACAACACCCCCCGTCCCGTCGCGCTGGTCACCGGCGCCTCTCGCGGCCTTGGCTTTGCGCTGGCACTGGAATTGTCCGCAACCCACCATGTCGTGGCCATCGCGCGCACCACCGGCGGGCTGGAAGAGCTTGACGACGCCATCACCGCCCGTGGCGGCAGCGCCACGCTGGCCCCCATCGACATGACCGACGCCGACGCCGTGGCCCATATCTGCCGCGCCATTCACGACCGCTGGGGCGGCGCGGCATTGTGGGTGCATACCGCCATCCATGCCGCCCCGCTTGGCCCGACAGCGCATCTCGACGCCACGGACTGGGACAAATCCATCGCCACCAACGCCGGCGCCACGCGGCTTCTGATCACCATGGTGGCGCCGCTGCTGGGCGCAACCGGGCGTGCGGTTTTCTTCGACGACCCACAGGCCGGCAAACCGTTCTTTGGCCACTACGGCGCCAGCAAGGCGGCGCAGATGGCGCTGGTGGGCAGCTGGGCCGCGGAAACCCACCGCACCGGTCCCGGGGTCACGGTGCTGCAACCGCACCCCATGGCCACGGCCACCCAGGCCCGTTTTCACCCCGGCAAGGACCGCGCCACGCTGGCCAGCCCCGGCGACGAAGCCCGGCGCCTTTTGCCCGCGATCCTTGGCTAAGCTTGCCCTGTCCGGCCCCGTTGCCTATGGACGGTCGGGCAAGCGACAGGGCAATTGGGCGACATGCGCATTCTCATCACCAACGACGACGGCATCAACGCCCCCGGCCTGAAGGTGCTGGACGCCATCGCCACCGAACTGGCCGGCCCCAAGGGCGAGGTCTGGACCGTCGCCCCGGCCTTCGAACAGTCCGGCGTCGGCCATTGCATCAGCTACACTCACCCGATGATGCTGGCCGAGCTTGGGCATCGGCGCTTTGCGGCCGAAGGCTCGCCGGCCGACTGCGTGCTGGCGGCGCTGCACCATGTGATGGACAACCCGCCCGACCTTGTGCTGTCGGGGGTCAACCGGGGCAACAACTCGGCTGAAAACGTGCTCTATTCCGGCACCATCGGCGCGGCGCTCGAGGCCGCGCTGCAGGGGCTGCGGGCGGTGGCACTGTCGCAATACTACGGCCCCGCCAACGCCGCGTCCGACGATCCGTTCCAGGCCGCGGCCGCAGCCGGACCCGCCCTTCTGCGGCAACTGCTGGACAAGGCCGACTGGGACGACGGCGCTGACTATAACCTGTTTTACAACGTCAATTTCCCCCCGGTTGCGGCGTCGGACATCCGGGGCTGGCGCGTCGTGCCCCAGGGCCGGCGCGCCGATGTGCATTTCGGCACCGAACCGGTGCGCTCGCCCGCGGGCCGCCAGTTCCTGTGGATCCGCGGCGGCGCGCAAAACGGCCCGGCCACCCCCGGCTCGGACGCCGACGTGAACATGGACGGCCATGTCTCGATCACCCCCATGCGCGCCGACCTGACCGCCCACGACCGCATCGCCGCCCTGAAAGCCCGGCTGGAATGACCCCCGAGGCCGAACGCAAGATGCAGTTCCTGTTCGCGCTGCGCTCGCGCGGGGTCACCGACGCCCGCGTGCTGGACGCGATGGAGCGTATCGACCGCGGCCAGTTCGTCCGTGGCCTGTTCGCGGAACGCGCCTACGAAGACATGCCCCTGCCCATCGCCTGCGGGCAGACCATCTCGCAACCCTCGGTGGTCGGGCTGATGACCCAGGCGCTGAACCCCCAGCCCCGGGACAAGCTGCTCGAAATCGGCACCGGCTCGGGCTATCAGGCGGCGATCCTCAGCCTGCTCTGCCGCCGGGTCTATACCGTCGACCGGCATCGGAAACTGGTGCGCGAGGCCCAGAAGATCTTTGACATCCTCGCCCTGCCCAATGTGATCTCGATGGCCGCCGACGGCTCGCACGGGTTGCCCGATCAGGCGCCGTTCGACCGCATTCTCGTCACCGCCGCCGCCGAAGACCCGCCCGGCCCCCTGCTGGCCCAACTGCGCGTCGGCGGGATCATGGTGCTGCCGGTGGGACAGTCGGACACCGTGCAAAGCCTGATCAAGGTCACGCGCACCGACAGCGGCTTTGACTACGCGGAACTTCGCCCCGTACGCTTCGTCCCGCTTGTCGAAGGGCTGGCGCAAGACTAAGCACAAGGCAAAGCAGCCCGAAAACGGGCGCAGCCCGGGGGGCACAACAGGCAAGGGACATATCCAGCCATGGCTCAGCCATCAATCAAAGCTGCGGCGCTGGCGGCACTGGTCGCCCTGTCGGCGTGCACCACCGGCCAGCCGTTCGATTTCGACCTGCGCGGCGATCTCGGCGGATCGGGCCTTGACACGTCAGGCGCGGCGCAAGGCACCGTCACCAGCCGCCCCGACGCCGACGCGCGCGGCCTGATCTCGTACCCCAGCTACCAGGTGGCACTGGCCCGGCCCGGCGACACGGTCGCCGACGTCGCCGCCCGGCTCGGACTGCCGGCCAGCGAACTGGCCGCCTACAACGGCCTGCCCCCGGACGTGCCGCTGCGCAACGGCGAACTCATCGCCCTGCCCCGGCGCGTCGCCGAACCGGCAGGCGGCCCGATACAGCCCACCGACAGCGGCATCGACATCGCAGCACTGGCCGAAAACGCCATCGACCGCAGCCAGACCAGCGACACCGCGCCCGTCAGCGGCGCCGAGCCCGACCGTCACAAGGTGGTGCGCGGCGAAACCGCCTATTCCATCTCGCGCCTCTACGGCGTGCCGGTCGCGGCGCTGGCCGAATGGAACGGGCTCGACCACAACTACACCGTCCGTGACGGCCAGTATCTGCTGATCCCGGTCGTGATGGCGCAAGGCACCGCCAGCGACAGCCCCAGCCTGCCCGGCCAGGGCTCGCCCTCGCCCACACCGCCGTCGGCGGCCCAGCCGCTGCCTGCCGTCGACGAATCTGTCACCGTCACCGAGGTGCCGGAACAACCCGACCTGTCCAGCCAGACCACGGCCGCCTCGGCCTCGGACGCGCCAATGATCTACCCGGTCCCCGGCAACATCGTCCGCGCCTATGCCAAGGGCCGCAACGAAGGCATCGACATCGAAACCGAGCCCGGCACACCGGTGAAGGCCGCCGACAACGGCACCGTGGCCGCCATCACCCGCGACACCGACCAGGTGCCCATCCTGGTGCTGCGCCACGCAGGCAATGTCCTGACCGTCTATGCCGGCGTCGACCGGGTCAGCGTCACCAAGGGCGAATCCGTCACCCGCGGTCAGGTCATCGCCCAGGTGCGCGACGCCGACCCCGCCATCCTGCATTTCGAGGTGCGCGAAGGCTTCGACAGCGTCGACCCGATGCCCTATCTCGAATAGCCGCCCCGCATCATCTTGGCCCAAATATCCCCGCCGGAGGCACCGCGCCGCCGCAGGCGGCGCAACAGACAAGGGTGTGCGGGCCACTGGCCCGCGCCATGCCGGCCTACAGCGCCACGCCGCGGCGGCCGGCAAGGTCGGTGAAATACTGCCACGCCACCCGGCCTGACCGGGCACCGCGCGTGGCCGACCACTCGACGGCCTCGGCGCGCAGGGTCGCGGCGTCGATATCCAGCCCATAAGCATCGCAATAGCCGCGAATCATCGCCAGATAGTCGTCCTGCGTGCAGGGATGAAACCCCAGCCACAGCCCGAAGCGGTCGCTCAGCGACACCTTTTCCTCGGTCGCCTCGGAGGGCGAAATCGCCGACGAGCGCTCGTTCTCGATCATGTCCCTCGGCATCAGGTGGCGCCGGTTCGACGTGGCGTAGAAAACCACATTCCCCGGCCGCCCCTCGATCCCGCCGTCCAGAACCGCCTTCAGCGACTTGTAATGCTGGTCGTCATGGGAAAAGCTCAGATCGTCGCAAAACAGCACAAAGCGCGCGTCCGAACCGCGCAGATGCCCCAGCAGCCGGCCGATCGACGGCAGGTCCTCGCGCTGCACCTCGACAATCTTCAAGGCGGCACCACCGGCCACAACTTCGGCATGCACCGCCTTGATCAGACTGGATTTTCCCATGCCGCGCGCGCCCCACAACAGCGCGTTGTTGGCGGCATGCCCCATGGCGAAACGCCGGGTGTTGTCCAACAGCGTGTCCCGCGCCCGGTCGACGCCCTGCAACAGCGCCAGCGCCACCCGGTTGACCCGCGCGACCGGCGCCAGCCGGTCGGGGTCGGTCTGCCAGACAAAGGCCTCGGCGGCCCCGAAATCGGGGGGCGGCAGCGGCGCCGGCGACATGCGCTCCAGCGCCGCCGCGATCCGGTCCATCGGATCGTCGATCACGCGTCGTGCTCGGGATCGTCGCCCGTCTCCCAGTCTTCGTCCAGAAGACCCGCTTCCCTGAGTTCGGCGTTGCGCTTGCGCTCAACCCGCTTCACCAGCTGGATCGAAATCTCGTAAAGACCGTAGACCACCGTGAACAGGATCACCTGGGTAATCACGTCCGGCGGCGTCACCACCGCCGCCAGCAGCAGAATGCCCACCACGGCGTATTTGCGCACCGCGATCAGCCCGTCGGACGATACCAGCCCGGCCTTGCCCATCAGCGTCAGCAGCACCGGAAGCTGAAAGCACAGGCCAAAGGCAACGATGAACTTGATGGTCAGGCGCAGGTATTCCTGCGCCGAGCCCTGAAAGGCGATCCCGGCGGTGGAATTGATGACACCGCCTTCACCGACCAGAGCACCCTCTTGCTGGAAACCAAGGAAGAAATTGAAGGCCAGCGGCACGACCACGTAAAAGGCAAAGGATGCGCCCAGAAAGAACATGAAGGGCGAGGCCAGCATGAACGGCAGGAACGCCCCCTTTTCCGACCTGTAAAGCCCCGGCGCCACGAACCGCCACAGCTGGTAGCTGATGAACGGAAAGGACAGCGCCAGCCCCCCCAGCAGCGAGATCGAGATCGCGACGAAGAAACCTTCCTGCAGCTTGATCAGGATCAGGCCGCAATCGTCGCCCATGGCGCCGCGCGCGTCGCACAGCGGCTGGGTCAGGAAATTGAAGATCGGGTTCCAGACCGCAAAGCAGATCACCATGCCAACGATAAAGGCCATCGCCGACCGGATCAGCCGGGTTCTGAGTTCGGCCAGATGCTCGATCAGCGGGGCCCTGCTGTCCTCGATCTCGTTGGTATCGCTCATGCTTCACCCTTCGCTGCGGGCTTGTCGGCGGGCGGCTCGTCGGCCGGTGGCACTGCGTCTGCCGCCGCCTTGTCCGGCGGCTCAACTGGCGCAACCGGCGCAACCGCCTGTTCGGCCACCTGGCCGGCATCGTCCGGCGCCGCCGCTGCCGGCGCCTCGCCGGAGCGGTTCTCGCGCCCGACCTTTTCCATGTTGTCCTGAATCTTGCGCACCTTCTCGGCCCGCTCGTCGCTCATGCGGCTGGCCTCGGACGAGCTCATCGCGCGCTGGGTCTGCCCCGGCTCCCACTTTTCAAAGCGGTCCGCGGCATCCTTCAGCCGGTCCAGCCCCATGCTGGTGGGCGAGGTCACCTTGCGCAGGTCCTTGGCGACATCGCCAACCCCGCTTTCCTTGGCGGCCTGATCCATCGCCCGCGTAAACTCGCGGCCCATCGACTTGATCTTGGCGGTAAAGCGGCCAAGCGTGCGGAACATGCCCGGCAGGTCGCGCGGGCCCACGACGATCAGCGCCACAACGCCGATCAGCAACAGCTCGGTCCAGCCGATGTCAAACATTACTCGGGCTCCCCGCCCTGATCAGGACTTGTCGGTTTCCGCTTCGCTGCGCTCGGCGGTTTCCGCGTCGGCCCCGGCCTCGGCGGTCTTCTGCGCCTCTTCGATCTCGGCGGTGCCGTCGGCGACGCCGCGCTTGAACGAGGTGATGCCCCTGCCGACCTCGCCCATCAGCGTCGAGATCTTGCCGCGTCCGAACAGGATCAGGACGACGACGGTAATCAAAAGAAGGCCGGGAAGGCCGATGTTGTTCAGCATGACAGTGTTTCCCTGTTTGGCCGCCCGATGGCAGGCGGCGCCCTGTGGCTAGGCCGTTTGTTTAGCGGCGCATCACAGCAGCGAAAAGCGAATTTCCGCCGGTTTCTCCCGGTCGGGGGGCAGAATTGAACGATTGCACGACAGTATCTTGTCAACTGCAAGAATAATGTCAGTAGTGGGGCGCGACGGGCGGCGAATCAGGGCGCCCAACCGGCCGGAGTGATTCGGGCCGGCAAGGACCAAGGGTGAGGCGCCATGAACCGGCAGGACAGGCTTTACGACATTATCGCCGTGATGCGCGACGGCCGGCTGCACCGGGCCGGCGATCTGGCGGACAAATTCGCCGTGTCGATCCGAACCATTTACCGCGACATGGAAACGCTGATGGCGTCGGGCATTCCGGTGCGGGGCGACCGGGGCCTGGGCTATCAGATGACCGCGCCGGTGACGCTGCCGCCGCTGAACCTGACCCTGACCGAGCTTGAGGCCCTGCATTTCGGCATGGCGGTGGTGGGCGAGGCCGGCGACGACGAATTGCGCGCCGCCGCCCGCAGCCTTTCGGCCAAGATCGACGCGGTGCTGCCCGAGGACCGCACCGAGCCACCGCGCGGATGGGGTTTCGCCACCTATCCCTTCAAGGACGTGGCCCACGGATTCACCTTCATGCCCGCCCTGCGCGCCGCCATTCGCAGCCGCCAGAAGCTGCGCATCGATCTGGCCAACGCCGAAGGGCTGCGCGAATTGCGGGTCATCCGCCCGCTGAAGGTGGAATACTGGGGGCGGGTCTGGACCGCGACCGCGTGGTGCGAGACCAGCGACGATTTCGCCGAATTTCGCATGGACCGGATCTTCGCCGTGACCGTGCTGCCCGAACTGTTCGTCGAGGAGCAGGGCAAGACCCTGATGGACCTGGCCGAGCGCGGGCAGGGCGGTTCGCGTTAGCCCGGCTTGCGGTCGGGAAACACGAAACAGCGTTCGCGCCGGATCATCAGCCACAGCGCGGTGCCCGGGCGCGGCAGAAACACCGACGGCACCGTCGCCGAAATGGCCGACCCGTCGTAATCCAGACGAAACTCGACAAGGCTCTCCTTGCCGATAAAGCGCGCGCGCTCGACCACCGCACGGGCCGGCACGCCGTCTTGCGGCGTCGGGTTGGGGCCCTTGCCCGAGCGGTCAAAGTCGATGCGCACATGCTGGGGCCGGATAACGATATCGACCCCGGTTCCGTCGGGCACGCCGGGCGCCAGAAACTGGCCAAAGGGGGTGTCGGTCAGCGCGCCATGAACTTCGCCGCGTATAACGTTGATATCGCTGAAAAACGCCGCTGCTTCGCGGTCGGACGGCGCGTTATAGACGTTATACGGCGCCCCCTGCTGCACGATGCGCCCGCGCCGCATCAGCGCAATCTCGTCGGCCATGCGCATGGCCTCTTCCGGCTCGTGCGTGACCAGCAGCACCGCCGCGCCCTCTTCCTTCAATATCGACAGGGTGGCGTCGCGGATGCCGTCGCGCAGGCGGTTGTCGAGCCCCGAGAACGGTTCGTCCATCAACATCACACGCGGGCGCGGCGCCAGCGCCCGGGCCAGCGCCACCCGCTGTTGTTCGCCGCCCGACAATTCGTGTGGATAGGCCTCGGCAAAGCCCAGCAGCCCCACGCGGTCAAGCAGTTCGTCGACCCGGCGCCGCTGGACCGCCCGGTCGCCGGTTAGCCCGAACCCGACATTGCGGCGCACGGACAGGTGCGGAAACAGCGCGAAGTCCTGAAACATCAGGCCCACGCCCCGGTCTTCGGGCGGCAACAGGGTCGCCGGGCCTGCCACCTCGCGCCCGTCGACGCAAATCCGCCCGGCCGTGGGGGCCTGCACGCCGGCGATCATGCGCAACGTCGTGGACTTGCCGCATCCTGACGGGCCCAGCAGGCAGGTCACCTGCCCGGCTTCGACGCTGAGCGACACACCATCGACGACGCGGCGGCCATCGAAGGCACAGGCCAAAGCCTCGATCTGCAGTCGCGGGGTCTCGGTCAACGCCGGCGCCTCATGCCTTTCCGACCAAAAATGTCGGACATCCGTTCGCTAACAGCCCGTCCGGTGGGCTGCAAGCGGTCACAGCGTCAGGTTCACCGCGCCGCCGTCCAGCAGGATATTCTGCCCCACGATGAACCCGGCATGCTGCGAGCACAGGAAGGCACAGGCCGCGCCAAATTCGTCGATGGTGCCATAGCGCTGCGCCGGAATGGTCGCCTCGCGCCGGGCCCGCGCCTCGGCCAGGCTGATCTGCGCCTGCTGCGCGGCGCCGCTGTCCAGCGAAACCGCCCGGTCGGTGTCGTGGATGCCGGGCAGCAGGTTGTTGATGGTCACGCCCTGCCCCGCCACCTGCCGCGAGGTGCCCGCAACATACCCGGTCAACCCGGCCCGGGCCGAGTTTGACAGCCCAAGCACGCCGATCGGCGACTTGACGGCCTGGCTGGTGATATTGACCACGCGGCCCCAGCCCTTGCCGATCATGCCGGGCACGCAGGCCTTCATCAGCGCGATGGGCGTCAGCATGTTGCCATCCAGCGCGGCGATGAAATCGGCACGTTCCCAATCTGACCACAGCCCCGGCGGCGGCCCGCCGGCGTTGGTGACCAGAATATCCGGCGTGCCGGCGGCGGCCAGCACATCGGCGCGCGCCGCTTCGTCGGTGATGTCGGCGGCCACCGCCGTGACCGCAACGCCAAACTCGGCCCGGATGGCGCCGGCGGCGGCCTCAAGCGCCTCGGCCCCGCGCGCGTTCATCACCAGGTTGGCCCCGGCCCCGGCCAGTGCGCGCGCGCAGCCCAGGCCCAGCCCCTTCGACGAGGCCGTCACCAGTGCCGTCTTGCCGTGAATTCCCAGGTCCATCCCGTGTCTCCGATCTGCGGCCGGCAACATCGCCGGCTTTTTCCCAAGCTTCACCAGTTTCCACGCCCAAGGTCAATTGTTCGCCACCGCGCAACGATTTTCGTGATTTTCTCAGTAAATTTAGGCGTTTATTGAGATTTGTTCAGCCAGTTCATACTGTTGTGCAAACCTGGGCGGTGGGGCGCATGGGCGAAAGACACGGCCCCAGCGCCGTGGCCGACAGCGTGAAAGGGCCAAGGCCGGAATGACGATCATGGCACCCCAGCGGGAACCCGAACAATGCATGGCGGTCTATCCGGCCGCGCAGTTTCGTGTCGTGAACGGGGCGAATCTGGGCGACGCGGTCAGCGACGCTGACGAATTGATCCTTGGCGACAGCTACATGCTGGTGCCCACCGCCGAAAAGGCCGACCTGCGCGTCACACCGGCCGCGTCGGGCGAGGGCATGGCCGTGGCCCGGGGCTCGCAATGTGGCCGGGCCGGCGCCGCGCTGTGCCTTGACGCCTGCGCCACGCTGATGTCGCCTGCCGGCCGCACGGCCGAGGCGCTGATCTTCGTCGAGTTGTCGGACGACGCGCATATCTGCCAGGTGTGGCTGTTCCCGCTGGCCGAACTTGCCGCGAAAACCCCCTATGCACTGGTGGCGATCGACCGGCAGACCGCGCGGCGGCGCTTTGCGGAATCGGCCTGCGTCTCGTTCACCGCCGGCACCCGCATCACGCTGGCCGACGGCCGGCAATGGCCGGTCGAACGGCTGGCCGCCGGCGACCGGGTGCTGACCCGCGACAACGGCGTGCAGAACCTGCGCTGGATCGGCCAGCAGACGGTGCGCGCCGTGGGTGAATTTGCGCCGGTGCGCATTGCCGCGGGGGCGCTGAACAACAGCGGCGATCTGGTGGTCAGCCCCAACCACCGTCTGTTCGTCTATCAGCGCGACGACCGGTTTCACGCCGGCCAGGCCGAGGTTTGGGTGCGCGCCGACAATCTGGTCAACGCCGACACCGTGACCCGCACCGACGGTGGTTTCGTCGACTATTACCAGTTGTTGTTCGACCATCACGAGATCATCTATGCCGAAGGCATCGCCGCGGAATCGATGATCGTCGATGTGCGCACCCGACCGGCGCTGCCGGGCGCGCTGCGCCAGCGTGACGGCGGCACGCAGCGGCAGGTTCTGCCCGAACGCGGGCTTGCGGTCGAACTTTCGGCCCCGGCCGCCGAAGGCAACGTCCCCGCCGACCTGCTGCGCCGCGCCTCGGCCGGCTAGGCCGGCCATCGCCGCGATTGCACCCGGCGGGTGCCCGGCCTATATCGCCGCCATGTTGGACAACCGCCCCAAGCTTTCGCCTGAAATCGCCCGCCGCCGGACCTTTGCGATCATTTCGCACCCGGACGCCGGCAAGACGACCCTGACCGAGAAATTCCTGCTGTTTGGCGGCGCCATTCAGATGGCGGGACAGGTGCGCGCCAAGGGCGAGGCCCGGCGCACGCGGTCGGATTTCATGCAGATGGAAAAGGACCGGGGCATCTCGGTTTCGGCCTCGGCCATGTCGTTCGAATACGGCGATTACCGCTTCAACCTTGTGGACACGCCCGGCCACTCGGACTTTTCCGAAGACACCTACCGCACCCTCACCGCCGTGGATGCCGCGATCATGGTCATCGACGGCGCCAAGGGGGTGGAAAGCCAGACCCGCAAGCTGTTCGAGGTCTGCCGCCTGCGCGATTTGCCGATCTTGACCTTTTGCAACAAGATGGACCGGGAAAGCCGCGAAACCTTCGATATTATTGACGAAATACAGGAAAATCTGGCCATCGACGTTGCCCCGGCATCGTGGCCCATCGGCATGGGGCGCGACTTTGTCGGCTGCTATGACATGCTGCACGACCGGCTTGAGCTGATGGACCGGGCCGACCGCAACCGCGTGGCCAGCACCATCAAGATCGCCGGGCTCGACGACCCCGCGCTGGCCCGGCACGTGCCGGAAACCCTGCTCGAGACCCTGAAAGAAGAGGTCGAGATGGCGCGCGAGCTCATGCCCACGTTCGACAGGCAGGCCTTTCTGGACGGCACGCTGACCCCGATCTGGTTCGGCAGCGCCATCAACTCTTTCGGGGTGCGCGAACTGATGGAAGGCATCGGCAATTTCGGGCCCGAGCCGCAGCCACAGTCGGCCGAACCACGGCAGATTTCCCCCGACGAAACAACGGTTTCCGGCTTTGTCTTCAAGGTTCAGGCCAACATGGACCCCAAGCATCGCGACCGGGTCGCCTTTGTGCGCCTTGCCTCGGGTCATTTCGAACGCGGCATGAAGCTGACACACGTTCGGGCGAAAAAGCCCATGGCGATAACGTCGCCGGTGCTGTTTCTCGCCTCTGACCGCGAACTGGCAGAAGAGGCCTGGGCCGGCGATATCATCGGCATTCCCAACCACGGACAACTGCGCATCGGCGACACCTTGACCGAGGGCGAGGCGCTGAAGGTTACCGGCATCCCGTCGTTCGCGCCCGAGCTTTTGCAGAATTGCCGCGCCGGTGACCCGCTGAAGGCCAAGCATCTGGACAAGGCCCTGATGCAATTTGCCGAGGAAGGCGCCGCCAAGGTGTTTCGCCCGCTGCTGGGGGCCGGGTTCATCGTGGGCGTCGTGGGCCCATTGCAGTTCGAGGTGCTGGCCAGCCGGATCGAGCAGGAATACGGCCTGCCGGTGCGTTTCGAGCCGTCGCAGTTCACATCGGCCCGCTGGATTTCGGGGCCGCAGGCGGCGATGGACAAGCTGGTCAATGTCAACAAGGGCCATATCGCCCATGACAACGACGGCGACACCGTCTTTCTGACCCGCCTGCAATGGGACATCGACCGCGTCGAACGCGACTATCCCGAGCTGACGCTGACGGCGACCAAGGAAATGATGGTCTGACTTGCCGCGCTGGCCGGCAGCCCCACCCTTTGCTCTAATTCGTTGATTGTCGGCACCTTACGCGCCGTTGTTCACCAAGGGCACCTGGCCCGCCCGCCCCGGACAGCCGCGCATTCACGCGGCCGCCTCTGGCGCGGCCACTATTCCGCCGGCGTTGCGGGTGGCCTTGTCCCGGTGCGAAACACGCCCTGCAACCCGGTGTCGGGCGCCGGCATCGCGGCACGTTCGGCCGCCAGCCGGCGGGCCCGGCGTTTGCCCTGCCATTTGCGGATACGCGGCGACAGGAACAGATACATCCCCGACATGCTGAAGATCATCAGCGCGAATGACGTGATGTCGGCCAGCAGGCTCGGCAGCCCGACGCCAACCCACCCCCTGGTGTGCAGCGTCTTCAGAATGCGTCCAAGATAGTATTTCGTGTGCAGCTTTTGACCGTCCGGCGCATAGGTCCGGCGGGTGAAGGGCGTCTTGACCCAGAAATGCCCGGTCTCGCGCGAAAGATACACGCGGTAGGTGCGGTTTTTCAGCGCCCAGACCCTGTTATCGTGGTAAATCAGCGCTTCGGGCGTTCCAAGATTCTCGTCGGGAAAGAAACTCCCGGCGATGGTGACAAGCTCAAGCTGCGTGCCCTCGTGGCGCGCGGGATGCTGCGCAAACTGGGCTTCGTCAAAGGCGAACGACGGGAAAAGCTGAAAAATCGCCCGCGAATGATTCAGATAGAACCCGGTCACACCGGCAACCAGAATCCACGGCAGGATCATGATCCCCAGCCATCCGTGAACCGATTTCAACAGCCTGAAAATATTCACCGTCCGCTCCAACAGTATCGCTTGCCCCGACAGCTTGACACGAAAGCACGGCCGGCTGTCCATAAGCTAAGGTTTATTCCCGTCAGCGGCAGTATTATGGCGCTGGCACGGCCAAGCCCGCGCCAATCGTCACAATGCGTCGCATCGGCCACAACCTTCGCCGAACAGGCGACAAATCCGTCAGACCGGCCGTTCCCCCAGCGCGACAGATCCGCCCCGCAGCCGCCGTGGCCGGGCCGACGGCGTTGACGTCTGCGTCGCTTTGCGCTAGCGCCGGGGCGCGGCGGCGACCGCCGCTCCGGGGTCAACGGGCCCCGGCCAAGACGCGCGGGCCATGGATGCCGGTCCGCACCTCAAAAGCGGAACCACATGACCCAGTTTTCTGACCTCGACCTGGACCCCAAGGTCCTCAAGGCTGTTGAAGAAGCCGGCTATACCACGCCGACCCCCATTCAGGCGGGCGCCATCCCCGCCGCGCTGCAAGGGCGCGACGTGCTGGGCATCGCCCAGACCGGCACCGGCAAGACGGCCGGCTTCGTGCTGCCGATGATCACAATGCTTGGCAAGGGCCGGGCGCGGGCGCGGATGCCGCGTTCGCTGGTTCTGGCCCCCACGCGCGAGCTTGCCGCGCAGGTGGCCGAGAATTTCGACGTCTATGCCAAACACACCAAGCTGACCAAGGCGCTGCTGATCGGCGGCGTCAGCTTCAAGGGACAGGACACCCTGATCGACAAGGGCGTCGACGTGCTGATCGCCACGCCGGGCCGCCTGCTTGACCATTTCGAGCGCGGCAAACTGTTGCTGACCGGCGTGCAGATCATGGTTGTCGACGAAGCCGACCGCATGCTCGACATGGGGTTCATTCCGGATATCGAGCGTATCTTCTCGCTCACCCCCTTCACCCGGCAGACGCTGTTCTTTTCGGCCACCATGGCGCCCGAGATCGAGCGCATCACCAACACGTTCCTGTCGGCCCCCGAAAAGATCGAGGTTGCGCGTCAGGCCACCGCGTCCGAGACCATCGAACAGGCGGTCGTGATGTTCCGTCCCAGCCGGCGTGACCGGACGGCGCGCGAAAAGCGCGACGTTCTGCGCGCCCTGATCGACAGCGAAGGCGACGCCTGCACCAACGCCATCATCTTCTGCAACCGCAAGACCGACGTCGATATCGTCGCTAAAAGCCTGAAGAAGCACGGCTACGACGCCGCGCCGATCCATGGCGATCTTGAACAGTCGCAGCGCACGCGCACGCTGGACAGCTTCCGCGAAAGGTCGCTGCGCTTTCTGGTGGCGTCGGACGTGGCCGCGCGCGGGCTTGACGTGCCGCTGGTCAGCCACGTTTTCAACTTCGACGTTCCCAGCCATTCCGAGGACTATGTGCACCGCATCGGCCGCACCGGGCGCGCAGGGCGCGACGGCAAGGCAATGATGATCTGCGCCCCGGCCGACGAAAAGCTGCTGGACGCGATCGAGCGTCTGATCGCCCGCGATATTCCGCGCATCGACAACCCGTGGGAAGGCGATGCTGCCGCCAAACCGGCTGCCAGGGCCCAAAGGGCCGAGACAGACGAAAAGCCGGCCAGACCGGCGCGCCGGTCGCGGGCCGCGCCCAAGGCGACGCCGGCGCCAAGCGAGCCCCGCAGCGAGAGCGAGCCGAGCAAGGAAAGCGAGCCGAGCAAGGAAAGCGAGCCCCGCAACGAGCGCCAGCCACGCAAAGAGCCGCGCAAGGACAGCGACCGCCCGCGGCGCGACCGGTCTCGACGCGGTGACCCGGTGGTCGGCATGGGCGACCACATGCCCAGCTTTATCGCGCTCAGCTTCGACGATCGTCGCACCGACTGACCGGGGCCCGACCGGCCTAATCGATCAGCGGGTCCGCCCGCTGGCCGGCCCGTTCCAGGTGAACGGGCAGCACCCGGCCGTATAGCTGGCGGGTCCGCTCGGGCGAGCCGACCATGCCCGGCTGTTGCACATAGGAAAAGATTGCCACGTGCCGCCGCCGCCGCCCGGTCAGCGGCGCCACCCGGTGCAGGCTGTATCGGCCGCGGAAGATCTGCAGATCGCCGGGTTCAAGGTTCAGCACCGTGACCTGATCGGACGTGCCGTCCAGCACCCGAGCCACGGCGTCGAAGTTCTCGTCGCTGCTGCTGCGAATGTTGGCGGCATATTCGAACGCGCCGCCGCCCTCGGCATTCTGGATCGCCAGCGTTACCGTGAAATTGTTGGTGTCGAAATGCCAGGGAAAGCCGTTGCCGGCCTCGGCCATGTTGACGATCACATCCGCCAGCGGGTCGGCATAGCGAAAGAAGCGTGCCGGCGGCTGTAGCAGGCAGTCGCGGATAAAGCTGTCAAAGCCGGGCGCGTCGTGGATGGTGCGGATCGGCCCCGACGGGCGCAGGTTGTCAGCCGCCACGAAGGCGTTCGAACGGTCATAGAACCGGCGGCGCGGGTCGCTACACGGCAGGCCCGGGTCGTCGCGGGTAAAATAGGGGTTGGTGCGGCTGAAGCTGCGGTGGCCCCGGTTGGCCACCGATTCGGCCTCGTCCACCAGATGCGCAACGGCGCGGGCGCGCACAAACCCCTTCAGCACCGCGCAGCCGTCGCGGGCCAGATCTGCGCGCACCTGCGCAAGCAGCGCCGCCAGGTCCGGACCGTCCCGGTGAATGGGATAGCGGTCCAGGTCGATCAGTTCCGCGGCTTGCCACGCCATGGCCGCCCCTCCGTTGCCGTTCGGGATCAGGCTGCATCACGGCAAGGCGGCGGTTCTGGCCAGAACGCGACCCGCCGCCTGTCGTCTCAGGACAAGCGGCTGACGATAACCGTGACCTCGGGCTTGCGGCCGATCTCGTCGCGCGCCGTGCGCCGGGCGATGCGGCGCAGTTCGTCTTCCAGCGCGTCGTCGTCGGCCAGGGTCTTGGCCTTGGCCCGGCCCGTGAACTGGGCAAGGTCGGCCTCGAGCACTTCGGCCAGCGCCGTCCCCGAGCGGCCGGTTTCCGGCAGGCCCGCCAGCTCGACCCAAGGGTCGCCAAGCGGGCGGTCGTCTTCGTCGATGATCAGCGTGACGACGATCATGCCATTCAGCGCCATGCGCAGCCGGTCGCGCACCACCCCGTCCAGCGCCCCGATCTGGACCGAGCCATCCAGATAGACCCGGCCGGTGTCGACATAGTCCACCACCTGCGGCGGCTCGGCCGCCAGGTCGACACAGGTGCCGTTGGGTGCCAGCACCGCCTGCCGCCCCGCCGCCTTGGCCAGTTTCACATGTTCGCGCAGATGCCGGTGTTCGCCGTGCATGGGCACCACCACCTCGGGCTTGACCTCGGTATGCATGGCCAACAGGTCGGGGCGGTTGGCGTGGCCCGACACGTGGTAGAACCCGTGGCTTTCGTCGACGATATCGACCCCCATCTCGGAAAAGGCATTCATCACCCGGATCACACCGCGTTCGTTGCCGGGGATGGTCTTGGACGAAAACAGAAAGCTGTCGCCCTCTTTCAGTTCCAGCCCGAGATATTTGCCACGGCTCAGCTGGGCCGAGGCGGCGCGGCGTTCGCCCTGACTGCCGGTGACGATCAACATCAGCTGGTCGCGCGGCAGATCGCGGGCATCTTCGGGCGGGATGGTCGACGGAAAGTCGGTCAGAACACCTGTCTGAGCGGCGGCCTCGACCATCCGCCGCATCGCCCGCCCAAGCAAGCAGACCGAGCGTCCGGCCCGCTTGCCAGCCTCGGCCAGCGTCTTGACCCGTGCCACGTTCGACGCGAAGGTCGTTGCCACCACCATGCCGGGCTGGGCGGCCACGAACGCCTCGATCTCGGGGCCGACCATGCTTTCCGAGCGGCCGGCATGTGGGCTGAAGACATTGGTGCTGTCGCAAACCAGGGCGCGGACGCCGCCCTTGCTGACCTCGGTCCACAGCGCGGGGTCAAACGCCTCGCCGACCACGGGCGCGCGGTCCATCTTGAAGTCGCCGGTATGCACCACCCGGCCCGAAGGCGTTTCGATCGCAAGGCCCGAGCTTTCGGGGATCGAGTGGCTGACCGGTACGAAGGACACGGCAAAAGGCCCGGCCTTCACCACCTCGGGCCAGGGGCTGACGACATTGACAATCGCCGGGTCCAGCCCGGCCTCTTCCAGCTTGCGCCGGGCCAGATTGGCGGTGAAGGCGCGGGTGTAAACCGGCACGTCCAGCCGCCGCCACAGATGCGCCAGGGCGCCCAGGTGGTCTTCGTGGCCATGGGTGATGAAGATCGCCTCCAGCCGGTCGGCGCGTTCGGCCAGCCAACTGATATCAGGAAATATCAGGTCGACGCCGGGGCTGCCGTCCATGTCGGGAAAGGTCACCCCCAGATCGACAAGGATCAGCCGCTCGCGACCCTTGGGCCCATGGCCGTAGACATAGGCGTTCATGCCAATCTCGCCCGCCCCGCCAAGGGGCAGATACAAAAGCCTGTTTTTGGCCATCAGTTGCCACTTTCCTTGTTGAAACGGTGAATCACGGTCAGTCCGTGCATGGTCAGATCATCCTCGACGGTGTCGAACAGCAGCTCGTTTTGCGCAAACAGCGGTGCCAGCCCGCCGGTGCCGATGACCTTCATCGGCTGGCCATATTCGGCGCGAATGCGGACAAGGATGCCCTCGATCAGCGCGGTATAGCCCCAGTAAACCCCCGACTGCATGCATTGCACGGTATCGGTGCCGATCACCTTGTCGGGGCGGGTAATGTCGACATGCGGCAACGCCGCCGCCCGCAGGTGCAGCGCCTCGAGCGACAGGTTCACACCCGGCGCGATCACCCCACCCACATAGGCGCCGTCACCGGCCACGACGTCGAAATTGGTGGCGGTGCCGAAATCGACCACCACCGCGTTGCCGCCATGGCGGTCGAAGGTGCCGGCGGCGTTGGCCAGACGGTCGGGACCGGGGCGCACCCCCGGATCAACGCGCGGCGGATTGGGCAGCAGGCACTCGGGCTTGCCCACCACCAGCGGGCGGCAATCGAAATAGCGGTCGCACAGGACGCGCAGGTTGAACACCACGCGCGGCACGGTGGACGAAACCACCACCTCGTCAATGTCCATCGGCAGGCCGCGCGCGCCCATCAGCGTGTTCAGCCACACGAAATACTGGTCGGCCGTGCGCTGCCACTCGGTCGAGGTTCGCCAGGTGGCCAGAAACGCGCCGCCGTCCCAGACCGAGAAGACCGTGTTGGTGTTACCGGTGTCGATGCAGAGCAGCATGTTTGCGCCCTCCGTTCAGAAAAAGACATCCGCGGCGGCGATGCGCCGGGGTCCAAGTGGCGTGGACAACAGCAACTCGCCGCTGGGGTCAAGGTCTTCAAAGCGTCCGGTCAGCGTTTCGCGGGCCGTGCGTGCCGTCACGACCTCGCCCAGGCGGGCGGCGCGCGCCAGCCATTTTTCACGGATCGGCGCGAAACCCTGCGCGCGAAACTGCGCCTCTTCTGCCGCGAAGGCCACCGCCAGGGCGGTCAGCATGTCCTCCGGGGCAAGGTCGAGCCCCAGAGCAACCGGCGCGACCGTCGCCGCCGCGTCGCGCGGTGGGGCGCTGGCAAGGTTGACACCGATGCCGATGGCCAGCCAGTCCAGCCCGCCGCGCTGTCCGGCGCTTTCCAGCAGGATGCCCGCCGCCTTGCCGCCGTCGAACAGCAGGTCGTTGGGCCATTTCAGGGCCAGCCGCGCCGGATCAACGAACTGGGCCAGCGCATCGAACAGCGCGTTTGCGGCCACGAAACTGCGCAGCGCCGCGATGTGCGGCGGCTCGTCCGGGAACAGCAAGCAGGTGGCGGAAAGGTTGCCGTCCGGCGCGGCCCACGCCCGGCCACGGCGCCCGCGGGCCGCCGTTTGCCGCCGCGCCATGATCCAGGTCGGGCGGCGGGCCGACGACGCGGCGCGGCGCGCGGCCTCGGCATTGGTGCTGTCGGTTTCGTCAAGGATCAGGCGGTCGACCCCGGCCGGCCACGGGGCTGTCCCGCTGGCCCGCGGGGTGTCAGTTGACAAGCGTCGCTGCCGCCGCGGCTGCCGCGGTTTCGATCCCGAACAGGTTGATGACCCCGATCACCATCGCCGCCGCCGAAACCATCAGCAGCCCCCACAGCACCGGGGTCGAGCTACTGTCCAGCGGCTCGGATTCGTCGCCGAAATACATGTAGTAGACGATGCGCAGATAATAGAACGCCGCGACGACCGAGGCGACGACCCCCACCACGGCCAGCCAGGTCAGGTTGGCATCCACAGCGGCGCGCAGCACATAGAACTTGCCGAAAAAGCCCACCAGCGGCGGCACGCCGGCCATCGAGAACATCAACACCAGCACCGCCAGCGCCTTCAGCGGCTCTTGCGTCGAATACCGGTTCAGCGCGTCGATGTCGGTCACCGGCTTGCCGTCACGCTCCATCGTCAGGATGAAGGCGAAGGTGCCGACATTCATGGTCACATAGATCGCCATGTAGATCAGCATTGCCTGCACACCGAACGCGGTGCCCGACGCCAGCCCCATAAGGGCAAACCCCATGTGCGTGATCGAGCTGTAGGCCATCAGCCGCTTGATATTGCGCTGACCGATCGCGGCCACGGCGCCAAGCGCCATCGAGGCCACCGAGATCGCGGCGACGATCTGCTGCCAGTCGCCGACCATGCCGCCAAACGCGTCGTGCACCACCCGGGCAAACAGCGCCATGGCGGCCACCTTGGGCGCGGTGGCGAAAAAGGCGGTCACCGGCGTGGGCGAGCCTTCGTAGACATCGGGTGTCCACATGTGGAACGGCGCCGCCGACACCTTGAAGGCCAGACCGGACGCCATGAAGGTCAGCCCGAAGATCAGCCCGATGGGCGCGTGATCGCCCGCCGCCGCGAAGATGCCGGAAAACAGCGTCGTGCCGGCAAAGCCATAGGTCAGCGAGGCGCCATACAGCAGCAAGCCCGACGACAGGGCCCCCAGCACAAAGTACTTCAGGCCGGCCTCGGTCGATTTCACGCTGTCCCGGCGCAGGGCCGCGACCACGTAAAGCGCCAGCGATTGCAGTTCGACCCCCATGTAAAGCACCATGAGGTCGCCGGCCGACACCATCACCATCATGCCGACCGCGGCCAGCGCCACCAGCAGCGGAAACTCGAACCGCAAAAGACCCCGGCGCGACATATAGCCTTCGGACATGGCCAGCACCGCGGCCCCGGCCAACAGCAGCATCACCTTGGCAAAGCGCGCGAAACCGTCGTCGACCAGCATGCCGCCAAAGGCCACTTGCGTGCCCTCGCCCGTCAGGCCGATCCAGGCGGCCAGCGCCGCCATCAGCGCCGCCGTGACCCAGACCATCGTTGGCCCGGTCGCGTCCTTGCCGCCGTAGGCGCCGACCAGCAGCGCCACCATGGCAAAGGCCGCCAGAATAACCTCGGGCAGGATGGTCGTGAAATCTGCTGCAGTCATTGCCCGCGCCCTCAGTTTTGTGCCAGCCGGGTTTCGCCCGCAAGGGCGACGGCGGTTTCGTGATGGCCCAGCAGGGCCTCGACCGACGGGCTGACGATGTCTGTCACCAGCGCCGGATAGACCCCCAGCAACAGCGTCATCGCCACCAGCGGCGCAAATATCCAGCGCTCGCGCCGGGTCATGTCGGTGATGCCCTTCAGGCTTTCCTTGATCAGGTCACCCAGCACCACGCGGCGATACAGCCACAGCGCATAGGTCGCCGACAGGATCACCCCGGTCGACGCGAACAGCGCCACCAGCGTGTTGGCCTGGAAAATGCCGATCAGCGTCAGGAATTCGCCGACAAACCCGCTTGTGCCCGGCAGCCCGACATTGGCCAGCGTGAACAGCATGAAGATCGCCGCATAGGCCGGCATCCGGTTGATCAGCCCGCCATAGGCGTCGATCTCGCGCGTGTGCATCCGGTCATAGACCACGCCGACCACCAGAAACAGCGCGCCCGACACGAACCCGTGGCTGAGCATCTGGAATATGGCGCCGTCGACCCCCTGCTGGTTGATCGCAAAGATACCGGCGGTGACATAGCCCATATGCGCGATCGACGAATAGGCGATCAGCTTTTTCATGTCGGTCTGGGCCAGCGCCACCAGCGACGTGTAGATGATGGCAATCACGCTGAGCCACAGCACCAGCGGTGCCCAGATGTCCGAGGCGACGGGAAACATCGGCAGGCTGAAGCGCAGAAAGCCGTAGCCACCCATCTTCAGAAGGATCGCCGCCAGAACCACCGACCCGGCGGTCGGCGCCTGCACGTGGGCATCGGGCAGCCAGGTGTGCACCGGCCACATGGGCATCTTGACCGCAAAGCTGGCAAAGAAGGCCAGGAACAGCAGCGACTGCATGCCGCCCACCACCTGCATGCCCAGCACCGACAGCGTTTCGGTGCTGAAACTGTGGGTCATCAGCGTCGGAATGTCGGTGGTGCCGGCATCGATCCACATGGCGACGACGGCCACCAGCATCAGGACCGAGCCCAGGAAGGTATACAGGAAGAACTTGAAAGCCGCGTAGATGCGGTCCTTGCCGCCCCAGATGCCGATGATCAGGAACATCGGGATCAGACCGGCCTCGAAGAACAGGTAGAACAGCACCATGTCGAGCGCGCAGAAAACGCCCAGCATCAGGGTTTCCAGCACCAAAAAGGCGATCATGTATTCCTTGACCCGGACCTTGACGTCCCAGCAGGCCAGGATGGTCAGCGGCATCAGGAAGGTGGTCAGCATCACGAACAGAACCGAGATGCCGTCGACGCCCATCTTGTATTTCAGGCCCAGCAGCCAACTGCGTTCTTCCACGAACTGAAAGCCGGTGTTGGCGGGGTCAAAGCCGAACAGGATGAACAGCGAAATCACGAAACTGGCGGTGGTGGCGATCATCGCCAGCCACTTGGCGTTGCGCTGCGCCGCCTCGTCGTCGCCGCGCAGGAACAGCGCCAGGATCAGCGCCGCGACCAGCGGCAGGAAGGTAACGATCGACAGAAGGCTGTCCATTATCCCGCTCCTCCGGTGAGCGTCATCCATGTGATGAGAACCGCGATGCCCAGCACCATGGCAAAGGCATAGTGGAACAGGTATCCCGACTGCGCCCTGTTGGCGATGCGCGTGAAGAAGGGCACGATGCCCATGGCGATGCCGTTCAGTGTCCCGTCGATCACACCGCCGTCACCGCGCCGCCACAGCACGTCGCCCAGCCAGCGGGCCGGCCGCACGAAGGCAAAGTCGTAGATCTCGTCGAAATACCATTTGTTCAGCAGGAACAGATACAGCGGCCGCTGGCTCTGCGCCAGGCGCGCCGGGATGTCCGGGCGGCGGATATAGAACTGGTAGGCGACAAGAAAGCCCAGCAGCATGGCGATGAAGGGGCTGACCTTGACCCAGTTCGGCGCGTGGTGCGCATTTTCCAGCACCTCGCTGTCGGGATGCATGAAGATCGCGCCCTCGCCCGGCTGCGGACCGGCAACCGTGTGCGCCTCGCCCAGCGCGGCGGTGGCGGCCGTGTCGTCGTGGCTAGTCTCGGACGCCGTGGCCGTGGTTTCGTGCCCGCCCTCGGCACTGCCGGCACCCTCGACGACCTCGGCCGCGTGCTGCGGAACGCCGAAAAAGCTGTTGATGCTTTCGTGGTCGCCGAAGAAGGGCTTGAAGAACACCATCCCGGCCAGCACGGCGCCAATCGCCAGAACCCCCAGCGGCACCGTCATCACCGCCGGCGATTCATGGGCGTGGTCATGGGTGTCCTGATTGCCGCGCGCCTCGCCATGGAAGGTCATGAAGATCAGCCGCCAGGAATAGAAGCTGGTGAAACAGGCGGCGACAACCAGCAGCCAGAAGGCATAGTCGCCGGCCCAGGTGTGCGCGCCCCAGGCGCTTTCGATAATGGCGTCCTTCGACAGGAAACCGGCAAAGCCGATGTGGGTCAGCGGAATGCCCACCCCGGTAATGGCCAGCGTGCCGATCATCATCGCCCAGTAGGTCAGCGGCAGCTTTTTGCGCAAGCCCCCGTAATTCCGCATGTCCTGTTCGTGATGCATGCCGTGAATGACCGAACCGGCGCCCAGAAACAGCATCGCCTTGAAGAAGGCGTGGGTCAGCAGGTGGAACATCGCGACCGAATACATGCCGACCCCGGCGGCCACGAACATATAGCCCAGCTGCGAACAGGTCGAATAGGCGATCACGCGCTTGATGTCATTCTGCACCAGCCCCACCGTCGCGGCAAAAAAGGCGGTCGACGCGCCCACGAGCACGATGAAGATCTTGGTGTCCGGCGCAAATTCGAGCAGGGGCGACATGCGGGCAACAAGGAACACGCCGGCGGTGACCATGGTCGCGGCGTGGATCAGCGCCGACACCGGGGTCGGGCCCTCCATCGCGTCGGGCAGCCACGTGTGCAGGAACAGCTGTGCCGATTTGCCCATCGCACCGATGAACAGCAAAAGCCCGATCAGTTCGGCGGCGTTCCAGTGGATGCCGACAAAGCTGATCTCGGTCGCGGCCAGCATCGGCCCGGCGGCAAGGACGTCGTCGAAATTGATCGAATCGACCAGGTAGAACAGGGCGAAGATGCCCAGCGCAAAGCCAAAGTCTCCAACCCGGTTGACCACAAAGGCCTTGATCGCGGCGGCGTTGGCGCTGGGCTTGCGGAAATAAAAGCCGATCAGCAGATACGAGGCGACACCCACGCCTTCCCAGCCAAAGAACATCTGCACCAGGTTGTCGGCCGTGACCAGCGTCAGCATCGCGAAGGTAAAGAACGACAGATAGGCAAAAAAGCGCGGGCGATAGCTTTCGCCTTCGCGGAAATTGACGTCACGGGCCATGTAGCCCAGCGAATAGACGTGAACCAGCGCCGAAACCGTGTTGACCACCACCAGCATGATCGTCGTCAGCCGGTCCAGCCGGATCGCCCAGTCGGTGGCCAGCGTGCCGCTTTCGATCCAGCGCATGATCTGGATCTGCTGCATGTCGCCGTCGAAGTTGAGGAAGACGATCCAGCTAAGCAGCGCGGCCAGCAGCAACAGCCCGGTCGACACCCAGGTGGCCGCGGTCTCGCCGATGATCCGCCAGCCAAAGCCGCAGATAATGGCCCCGATCAGGGGCGCGAACAGGATGATCGTGCTCAAGGGATCAGCCTTTCATCACGTTGACGTCTTCGACGTCGATGGTTCCGCGGTTGCGGAAGAAACAGACAAGTATCGCCAGCCCGATGGCGGCCTCGGCCGCGGCCACCGTCAGCACGAACAGGGTGAACACCTGCCCCACCAGATCGCCAAGAAACGCTGAAAATGCCACCAGGTTGATATTGACCGCCAGCAGCATCAGTTCGATCGACATCAGCAGGATGATCACGTTCTTGCGGTTCAGAAACAGCCCGAAGATGCCGATGACGAACAGCGCCGCCGCGACCGTGAGATATTGTTCAAGTCCGATCATGGGCTATTCCCCGGTGCTTTTGGCGCGGGTGGCCCGAAGGACCCGCAGCGCCACGATTCCAAGGGACAGCTTCGCCACCCAAAGCGCGGCAAGTCCCGCCACGCCGAAGGTCTGGAAGAAATGCCCCACAAATTCCATTGCTACAGCCCCTGCCCCGGCTGCACGTCCTTCAGCTCTAACGTCTTGGCCGGGTCGCGGTATATCTGGGCCAGGATGTCCTGACGCTTGACGTTGGTGCGGTGGCGCAGGGTCAGAACGATGGCGCCGACCATCGCCACCAGCAGGATCAGGCCGGCCAACTGGAACAGGATCAGGTATTGGTCATACAGCAGCAGCCCCAGCGCCTTGGTGTTCTGCATGTCCCCGACCGGGGCCGCCAACTGGTCGCGCGCGATGTCCGCCGTCTCCCAGGCGCCGAACACCATGGCCAGTTGCATCAGGATCACCACGCCGATCAACAGCGCCAACGGCACGTATTTCGCCATCTCGGCCTTCAGCTCGGCAAAGTCGACGTCCAGCATCATGACCACGAACAGGAACAGCACCGCCACCGCGCCGACATAGACGATGATCAGCAGCATGGCGACGAACTCGGCCCCCACCAGCACGAAAAGGCCGGCCGACGACAGGAAGGCCAGGATCAGCCACAGCACCGAATGCACCGGGTTGCGCGAGATGACCGTGAACAGCCCGGCGGCCACCACGATGATGGCAAACAGGTAAAAGACGAAATCGGCGACAGTCATGTCCCAGATCCTTTCCGGCGCTTACCGATAGGGCGCGTCAATTTCGAGGTTCCGAGCAATCTCGGCCTCCCAGCGTTCGCCGTTGGCCAGAAGCCGCGCCTTGTCATAGAACAATTCTTCGCGGGTTTCGGTGGCAAACTCGAAATTCGGACCCTCGACGATGGCATCCACCGGGCAGGCCTCTTGGCAGAAACCGCAATAGATGCACTTGGTCATGTCGATGTCATAGCGCGTGGTGCGCCGGCTGCCGTCGGCCCGCGGCTCGGCATCGATGGTGATGGCCTGTGCCGGGCAGATCGCTTCGCACAGTTTGCAGGCGATGCAACGCTCTTCCCCGTTGGGATACCGGCGCAGGGCGTGTTCGCCGCGAAAGCGCGGGCTGAGCGGGCCCTTTTCATGGGGATAGTTCAGCGTCGCCTTGGGCGCGAAGAAATACTTCATCCCCAGCCGCAACCCGTTCCACATGTCGGCCAGCAGGAAATATTTGGTCGCGCGGGTCCAGTCGATTTGGGTCATCGCGTCAGCCCCCCACTGCCCAGCGGGCCCAGACGCCGCCGAAGGCTTGAAAATGCGCCAGGAACGATACGGCCACCACCCAGAACAACGACATCGGCAGGAACACCTTCCAGCCCAGCCGCATCAGCTGGTCATAGCGATAGCGCGGCACGACCGCCTTCACCATGGCGAAGAGGAAGAAGAAAAAGCCCATCTTGGCCACCATCCACAGCGCCCCGTCGGGCAGGCCGGGAATGGGCGACAGCCAGCCGCCGAAGAACAGCAGCGACGTCAGCGCGCACATCAGGAAGATGGCGATGTATTCCCCGGCCATGTACAGCAGGAAGGGGGTGGCCGAATATTCGACCTGATAGCCCGCGACCAGCTCTGATTCGGCCTCGGGCAGGTCGAACGGCGGGCGGTTGGTTTCGGCCAGTGCGCTGATGAAGAACAGGAAAACCATCGGCAGATGCGGCAGCCAGTACCAGTTGAACAGGCCATAGGCCCCGTCCTGCGCCCGCACGATATCGCCGAAATTCAGTGACCCGGTGGTGATGACCACGCCGATGATGATCAGCCCGATCGACACCTCGTAGGAAATCATCTGTGCCGCCGAACGCAGCGAACCAAGGAACGGGTATTTCGAGTTCGACGCCCACCCGCCCATGATCACGCCGTAAACCTCGAGCGAGCTGGCGGCAAAGACAAACAGGATGGCGACGTTGATGTCCGACAGCACCCAGCTGTCATTGAACGGGATCACGGCCCAGGCCAGAATGGCCAGCACGAACGACACCAGCGGCGCCAGCATGAACACCGTGCGGTCGGCGCCGGCCGGAACCACCACCTCTTTGACCACATATTTCAGCGCGTCGGCCACCGATTGCAGCAGGCCGAAGGCCCCCACCACGTTGGGGCCCTTGCGCATCTGCACCGCGGCCCAGATCTTGCGGTCGCCATACACCAGGAACAACAGCGATATCATCACAAAGCCGACGACCAGCAGGCTTTGCGCCAAAAGGATCACCGCTGTTCCCAAACCGGTTGAAAAGAAATCAGTCATCCGTCCTCACACCGTCGGTATGCCGCTTTCCCGGCAGGTTTCGACCACGACTTCGGCGTCGATCGTCTTCAGTCCTTCGGGTAGCGCCGGCGAGATGGTGTAAACCGCATCTCCCCGCCAAAGACCACCCTCTTCGTCCACATTCGTGCGCACATGTCGCGCAAAACCAAAGCCGCGAATACGCGCATACTGGGCCGCGACGCATTCGGCATAATCCGCCACGTCTCCGGGCGCGCGCGCGCCGCGCATTTCCACCAGAAAATTCACCAGATCGCCATCCAGCAGGCGGGTCTGGGTGCCCAGGTAGACCGGGCGAAACGGGGCTGCCGAAACCGCGGCCGCGTCTTGGCCCGGGGCTTGCGTTTCGGTGCAGGCCGACAGCGTGCTCAGCCCGACCACCGCCAGCAAACCGCCGATGCCGCGCCCCATTCGCCGCTACTCCGCCGCAAGCTTGCCGGGTTGGCGCCGGGCCGCGATGTCGGCCAGCTCTCCCATCACCGCCGAGGCCCGCAGCACCGGGTTGGTCAGGTAGTGGCTGGCAATCGCGTTGGGCAGCGGGTCGTGGCTGACCGGGCCGCGCGGGGTTTTCTGCAACGTGTTGACCGGCACGTCGTCGATCAGCCCCAGATGCGGCACCTCGGCCACCACGGCGCGGCGCAGCGCGGCCAGCGAATCCCATGGCTGGGTTGCGCCCATCTCGGCGCTCAGCGCCCGCAGGATGGCCCAGTTCTCCTTGGCCTCGCCCGGGGCAAAGCCGGCGCGCAGCGCCAGTTGCGGGCGCCCTTCGGTGTTGACGAACAGCCCCTGTTCTTCGGTCCAGGCCGCGCCCGGCAGGATGATGTCGGCGCGGTGGGCGCCGGCGTCGCCATGGCTGCCCTGATAGATCACGAACGCGTCCTCGGGCAGGTCGGCACCGTCGGCGCCAAGGCTGTAGACCACCTCGGCCCCGTCCAGCGCGGCGGCAAGGCCGCCCTCGGTCACCGCGTTCACGTCCATCGCGCCGACGCGCGAGGCGGCGGTATGCAGGATCAACAGGCCCGATTTCGTGCGTTCGGCCAGTTCCATCGCGTCGGCCAGAACGCTGGCGCCGTCGGCTGACCGCAGCGCGCCCTGCCCTACGATCACCAGCGACGGCATGTCGATCACCGGGCCGAACTTGTGATCCAGCAGTTGCGCCAGCCCCGAAGACGAGGTGCCCACAGCGGCATAATCATAGGTCAGGTCGGCGGCGGTGCCCACCAGCCCGACATTGGCGCCCCGGCTCCACGCCTTGCGGATGCGCGCGTTCAGAACCGGCGCCTCGTCGCGCGGGTTGGTGCCGACCAGCTGAATCATCTTCGCGTCGTCGATATCGGCAATCGCCGCTGTCCCGGCATAGCCCGACCGGTTGCCGGCCGGCAGCGCCGCGCCGTCGATGCGGCATTCGACGTTGCCGCCCTGCCCTTCGACCAGTTGCCTGAGCGCGAAGATCGCCTCGACCGGGGCCAGATCGCCCACAAGGCCGGCAATCTTCCTGCCCTTCATCGCTGCGGCGGCGGCCGTCAGCGCCTCGGCCCAGCTTGCGGTGCGCAGCTTGCCGTTTTCGCGGATATAGGGCTGGTCAAGCCGCTGACGGCGCAGCCCGTCCCACACGAAACGCGACCGGTCGGCCAGCCATTCCTCGTTGATGCCATCGTGGTTGCGCGGCAGAATCCGCATCACTTCGCGGCCCTTGGTGTCGACCCGGATATTCGACCCCAGCGCGTCCATGACGTCGATGGTTTCGGTCTTGGTCAGCTCCCACGCGCGGGCGTTGAAAGCATAAGGTTTCGAGGTCAGCGCCCCCACGGGACACAAATCGACGATATTGCCCTGCATCTCGCTGTCGAGCGTCTGTCCGAGGTAAGAGGTAATCTCGGCATCCTCGCCGCGCCCGGTCTGGCCCAGTTCGGGCATGCCGGCGACCTCGGTGATGAAGCGGACGCAGCGGGTGCACGAGATGCAGCGCGTCATCTCGGTCTTGACCAGCGGCCCAAGCTCAAGGCCGTCGACCGCCCGCTTGGGTTCGCGATAGCGCGAGAAATCGACGCCATAGGCCATGGCCTGATCCTGCAGGTCGCATTCGCCGCCCTGGTCGCAGATCGGGCAATCCAGCGGGTGGTTGATCAGCAGGAATTCCATCACGCCTTCGCGGGCCTTCTTGACCATCGGCGAATTGGTCCTGACCACCGGCGGCGCGCCTTCGGGGCCAGGGCGCAGGTCGCGCACCTGCATGGCACACGAGGCGGTGGGTTTCGGCGGGCCGCCCACAACCTCGACCAGACACATGCGGCAGTTGCCCGCGATCGACAGGCGTTCGTGATAACAAAACCGCGGGATTTCGATGCCGGCCACTTCGCAGGCCTGGATCAGTGTCAGCGCCGGGTCGACCTCGACCTCGTTGTCGTCGATGACGATTTTCCGCAGGTCTGACATGGCGTGTCCCTCTCAGCGCGTCGCGGAGGCCGGAGTGTGGCCCCGCGCTGACCTTTGAACCAATTTTTGACCGGGCCGCAAGATGTCGCGGCGGTCTTGGGGGGGATTCCGGTCACTGTCTGGCCAACTGCGCCAATTCGCCCACCGCAACCGCCCGAAATCCTAGCGGCAGGTGCCGCGAAATTCCCATGGGCGCCCCAGCGCCGACCCGTCAAGGAAGCTGTCGAAAACCGGTGGGGCCTGTTTGCCGATCTGTTCGCAAAAGCCTTCGCTCGCGTCCGAGGCGGCCTTCGACGCCAGCCCGACGTCATATTCCTGCGGCACCATCACCGTGTAGACACCCTGCGCGGTCGACTCTGAAATCCACGCCGGCGCGGCATAGCTCCATTCGCACTGACCGCTGAACTCCCACATCGCGAGGTCGCGGTCGGAATAGCGCTCGAACCCGTCGAACATGATCGGGTGCTTCATGTGGAGATGTTCGCAGAAATGCACCCCGGAGTCCGAGGCCAGCTTGGCCGCGACGTCAAAGTGAATGAGGTTCGACACAACGATCACGAACGCGCCTGCCGGCGTGCTTTCCACGATCCGCGACACGGCCGGTTCGTGGGTCGCCAGGATGCTGTCCAGACTGTGGGCGAAAAGGCTGGCCGGCGCCATGCACAGCGCCGCCACGGCCGCGACCAGGTTCGTTTTCATCATTTCCCCCTCAGCAGCCTCCCGGCCGCACTGTCGCTGGCGATTTCTTCCCGCCCGACGACGCAATAACCCTCGACCGCGCCGGGCATGGCGCCGCGCGCCGCCAGATCGGCGCGAATGCGGTCGGCCAGCCGCTGTTTTTCTTCGCGGTTGGCGGTCAGCCCGTCGATGTCTTCTTGCGTGTATCCCACATCCCGCGCGTAGTTTTCCAGTGCCTTTAGATAGCTGTAGGCCCGAAAGAGCCGCGCCGAGATATTCGGGCAGTTCCGCCGCACCTCGTCAGCAAGCCCGATGGCGTAAAAGCCGCCCAGAATGTTGGGATCTTCGTGGATGGGCGGCAAGGCGCTGGCGCTTGCCGTGTTGCCCACCAAAACCAGTGCGAGGGCGATTTTCTTGATCTTGGACATGAAGAACTCCGGTCAGGTCTCAGAAGTCCGCACGCTCTCCGACGGTTCGCCTGTTGGCCGGCGTTCCGCCCTTGGTGGCCAATTCCCGCGCCGGTTTCAAGGCCCCGGCAGGGCCCGGACCAGCCAAAGGCCGGGATCCGCCGGAACGTCACCGCATCAGGCGGGCCGGGCCGGCCAAGTCAGCGCCCGGCAGGGTCATCGCGATCAGCGGGCGGTGCAGCGGCCGGCGACGGTGATGTCGCCCTTGTCGTCGACAATCATCGCCCAGTCGCCGGTGGCCGTGTCGATATCCCACGCGATGTCCGAGGCACCGAAATGTTCCAGGCAATAGCGCGTAGCCGGGAAACGCGCCGATTCCCGAGCGAGTTCCAGCGATGCGCCGCCGGCCCGGACCAGCACCGAAAAAGTCCGCAGATCGTCGCCCCGCGACAGCGTCGCCTTGTAGGGCTGGTCCAGTTCGCGCACGGTGCCGCCGCCCAGCCCGATGCGGTCGCTGACACTGCTGGCCAGACCGCAGCCCGACACCAACGCCACGCCGACCCCGATAATTGCACGCCGCATCATCCTGAACCCCGCTGCCGATCTGCCCTGACCCGTGGCCCGTGGGCCCGGGCCTTTTTTGCCCACGACCAGCCAAAAGCATGATCGCTGTCACCATGTGCCCGAAGGTGGGCCAGTCGATCAAGCCCTTCCGCCAGACTTGGTAGATGACCGCGTGGAACCCACCACATGACGAAATGCGCCCTGTCCATGGGCTCGAACCATTCGGCGCGGCGTTCAAGGAACCTGTGGTGAACGGTGTTGAACACGAACGTCTCCAGCGCCGCGACGTCTTCCCAGACCGTCAGATTCGGCACCAGCCGCTTGTCGCCCCCGATCGCGTTGCCGGTATTGCCGGTCTGCGCGCCGCCCTCGCCGTGCATGATCCAGACAAAACCCGGCATGCGCTTGCCCAGCCCGTTGATCTGCTCGATCGCGCCCATGAACCCGGCAACCCGCGCATCGCCGGGCTCGGCGACCAGCCGGCCGATGTTCAACTGCGCCAGGTGCTTGCCGTCCACTACGCTTGGCCCCGCAAAATCGTGGACGGCGCCACGCCAGCCAGCGCCCCCGACCCGATTGCCGAAC
Source organism: uncultured Rhodobacterales bacterium (assembly GCA_964472855.1). Classification (GTDB taxonomy): domain Bacteria; phylum Pseudomonadota; class Alphaproteobacteria; order Rhodobacterales; family Rhodobacteraceae; genus Tranquillimonas. The sequence goes on from CAYYMJ010000022.1 coordinate 35,715, forward strand.
CGCCGGCCGGGCGCCGGGTCACGACTGCCCGCCTGCGGCACGGGCATAGTCCCACCCGAAGGCAAAGGCGCTGTCGCCATGGGCCTGCAGATGATCGAACCTCTCCACGGCTTCGCCAAGCGTCGGCCGGTCGTCGGCGTCGACCCGCCACAGAACCAGCCGCAGCCCCTGACCGGGGGCGAACCATTCGGTGCGTTTGGCAAAAAAGCGCCCGTGCAGCGTGCGCCACACAAAGGTTTCCAAGGCAGCCAGATCGCGCCAGACCGACAGCGTGCTGGCCACGCGCGGGTTGCCGCCCAGCGGGCCGGCGGGGTCAAGCTGTGCGGCCTCCATCTCGTCGTCGTCCAGACGCCAGACAAAGCCGTCGCTGCCGGCGGCAACGGTGTTTACCGCGTCGATGTTGTCGGCAAACTCGGCAACGCGCGGGTCGTCCCAGTCATGGCGCAGAACGCCACGATTGAACTGGGCCAGCGCCAAGCTATTCCGCCGCGATGGCGCTGACGCGACCCGATTTCTGTGCCTTGATCCGGTCTTCGATCTCGTCGCGGAAATGGCGCACCAGACCTTGGATCGGCCAAGCGGCGGCGTCGCCCAGCGCACAGATGGTGTGGCCTTCGACCTGCTTTGTCACGTCCAGCAGCATGTCGATTTCGGCGACCTCGGCCTCGCCCTTTACCAGCCGGTCCATGACCCGCATCATCCAGCCGGTGCCTTCGCGGCACGGCGTGCACTGGCCGCAGCTTTCATGCTTGTAGAATTTCGACAGCCGCCAGATCGCCTTGATGATGTCGGTGGACTGGTCCATCACGATCACCGCCGCCGTGCCCAGCCCCGACCGCTGTTCGCGCAGCCAGTCGAAATCCATGATGGCGTCCTTCATGGCGCTGGCCGGCAGGCAGGGCACCGACGAGCCGCCGGGGATCACCGCCTTCAGGTTCGACCAGCCGCCGCGGATGCCGCCGCAGTGACGCTCGATCAGTTCTTCAAAGCCGATCGACATCGCCTCTTCCACCACGCAGGGGTTGTTCACATGCCCCGAGATGGCGAACAGCTTGGTGCCGGCGTTGTTGGGCCGGCCAAAGCCGGTGAACCACGACGCGCCGCGGCGCAGGATGGTGGGGCAGACGGCAATGGATTCGACATTGTTCACCGTGGTCGGGCAGCCATACAACCCCGCGCCGGCCGGAAACGGCGGCTTCATGCGCGGCATGCCCTTCTTGCCCTCAAGGCTTTCCAGCAGCGCGGTTTCCTCGCCGCAGATATAGGCCCCGGCGCCATGGTGCAGGTAGAGGTCGAAATCCCAGCCCGACCCGGCGGCGTTCCGGCCCAGCAATCCGGCGTCATAGGCTTCGTCGATCGCCGCCTGCATGGCCTCGCGTTCGCGAATGAACTCGCCACGGATATAGACATAACAGGCATGGGCCCCCATCGCGAACGAGGCGATCAGGCAGCCTTCGATCAGCGTGTGCGGGTCGTGGCGCAGGATCTCGCGGTCCTTGCAGGTGCCGGGTTCGGATTCGTCGGCATTGACCACCAGATAAGCGGGGCGTCCGTCGCTTTCCTTGGGCATGAACGACCATTTCAGGCCGGTGGGAAAGCCGGCGCCGCCGCGCCCGCGCAGGCCGCTGGCCTTCATCTCGCTGACGATCCAGTCACGCCCCTTGGCGATGATCGCAGCCGTGCCATCCCAGTGGCCGCGTGCCCGTGCCCCGGCAAGGCTGCGGTCGGCCATGCCATAGATGTTGGTGAAAATGCGGTCTTCGTCCTTGAGCATATCTGTCGTCCGTTCAGTTTTGCCGGCGCTTGCGCCAGATCTGCAGTGCCACGATCAGCGCCCAGGTGAATCCCGCCAGCGCCCCCAAATAGATCAACATCTCGAACCGCATGGGCCAGCCGGTCAGATAGGTCACCGTGGGGGCGAAGATCGCGGCCAGACCCGACAGCGCAATCACCAATGCCGCGATGCGCCCCTGCCGGTCAAGCGTCCTGTCCGCGTCTTTCTGTCCGGCCATGCCGTTCCCCCGGGTCTGCGCGGCGTCAGTAGACGCCGCCCTTGTCCACGCGTTTCGAAAATTCGGTGTCTTCGCCCGCGGCAAGCTTGCCTGCCTGTTCGACCCAGTTGTCGCGGTGCGCCCGGCCCTTGAAGCCGACGATATTGTCATCGATCCATGCGGCCTCGGCCGCGGTCCAGCCGGCGATCTGGTCGAAATGATAGATCCCCAGACCGTTCAGCAGTTTTTCAAGCTTGGGGCCGACACCCTTGATCTTCTTCAGGTCGTCGGCGCCGCCTTCGCGCGGGCTGTTCAGGGCCTGCGGCTGGTCGGCGGCGACCGGTTGGGGCGGTGTCGGCGCGGCGGCCGGCGCGGGCTGGGCCTGCGTCTCGGGCGCTGGCTCGGGCGTTGGCGTTGGCGCTGGCTCGGGCGCGGGCGCTGGCTCGGGCGCTGGCTCGGGCGTTGGCATCGACGCTGCGGCCGCAGCGCGCGCCGGCGGGGCGTCGGCAACGGCGGCTTGCGTCCGGGGCGGCGCGGCCGACGTGGTGCGGGCATAATACATCGACAGCACCACCACCACGACGATCGCGATCAGCACCGCGATCAGCAGCGCGAGAAAAAAGCCGATGGTGCCAAAGATCAGAAGCAACAACAGCGCCAGAAGCCCGACAACCGCCGACACGGTCATCACCGTGCGGCTGTCGAGTTGGTTGGTTCCGAACATGTCCCGTTTCCCCCTGTTTCCGGTTCGCTAGGGTCGTTCGGGTTCAGTATGTAGCGCGCTTGGAGAATTCTGTCTCCCCGCCCGCTGCCAGGATGCGCGCCTGTGCGGCCCAGCGGTCACGGATGACGCGGCCCGCGAATCCGTCAAGATTGCGGTCGACCCAGGCAATCTCGGCCGGGGTCCAGCCGGCAACCTGATCGTAGTGGAAAAAGCCGAGGCTGTGCAGCAGCGCCTCGAGCTTGGGTCCGACACCCTTGATCATCTTCAGGTCGTCGGCCTTGCCGTCGCGCGGGCCGTCCAGCGCGGCGGGACGCCGGGTTTCGCCATCCGGCATCGCCGCCGCCGCGGCGCTGTCGGCGTCGGCGTCACCGTCGTCAGCCGACGCGGGTTCGGCGGATGCCGGTTGCGGGGCGTCCGCCAGCCAGGGCGTGAGCAGCGGCACCTCGGTGCCGTCGATGCGCTTGACCGTGTCGCCGATGCCGACCGCACGCGCCACCGAGGCATTGTGCGCTTCTCCGCCCTTGGTCGCGGTCAGGGCCGTGACGCCCGACAGGGGCTCGGCCGCGAAACGCCCGTTCTGGGGGCCGGGCGTCGGCACGCGGCCCGCGGCAAGCTCGTCAAGGATCCAGCCCAGTTTGTCCGCCGTCAGGTCTTCGTAGAAATCCTTGCCGATCTGCACCATCGGCGCGTTCGAGCAGGCGCCGAGGCATTCCACCTCTTCCCAGCTGAACTTGCCATCGGGGCTGAGATCATGGGCATTGACGGCGATCTTGTCGCGGCAGACGCCGATCAGGTCTTCGGCGCCGCAGATCATGCAGCTTGTGGTGCCGCAGACCTGCACATGCGCCAGCGAGCCCACGGGGCGCAGCTGGAACATGAAATAGAATGTCGCGACCTCGAGCACGCGGATATAGGCCATGTCCAGCATGCGCGCGACCTCTTCCATGGCCGGGCGGCTCAGCCAGCCCTCTTGCTCCTGGGCGCGCCACAACAGCGGGATCACCGCGCTGGCCTGACGGCCTTCGGGGAATTTGGTCATCTGCGCCTGGGCCCAGGCCCGGTTGGCAGGGGTGAAGGCAAAGCTTGCGGGTTGCTCGGGATGCAGACGGCGTAGCATCTAGACGGCTCCGTTCCTGAACTGGGCCAGCAGGGCCACGATCACCACGATCGCGGCGGCCAAGCCGGCGGCAACATGTTTGATGGCGGGATGCCCGGCGCGGGAATAGATCGACGCGTCGGAAAAGCCCATGAAGGCGTAAGTGGCGAACAGCACCGCGATCACCAGCGGATCGCCATAAAGCGCCGCGGCCACGGCCAGCACCGTCATCGAAAGATAACGATTGGTCATCACCTGCGGCAGCTGTTCCGGCCGGTGGGTGGCATCGGCCAGCCCGGCCTTGGGGTCGCGGAAGAACATCCACGCCAAGCGGCCCGTGACCAGCGCGCCAACGGCGGCAAGAACTATGGCGGCAAGGCCCAGGCTCATTACCGGTCGATCTCGCCGAACACGACATCAATCGAGCCGATGATGGCGGCACAGTCGGCCAGCATGTGGCCCGACATCAGAAAGTCCGCGGCCTGCAGATGCAAAAAGCCCGGTGCCCGCAGCTTGGCCTTGTAGGGCTTGTTGGACCCGTCCGACACGATGTAGACGCCAAATTCGCCCTTGGGCGCCTCGACGGCGGCGTAAATTTCGCCGGCGGGAACGTGAAACCCCTCGGTATACAGCTTGAAATGGTGGATCAGCGCCTCCATCGAGGTCTTCATCTCGCCGCGCTTGGGCGGGGTCAGCTTGCCGCGCGCCAGCACATCGCCGGGTTCGTTGCGCAGCTTTTCGCAGGCCTGCTTGATGATCTTCAGCGACTCGCGCATCTCGGCCATGCGCACAAGGTAGCGGTCGTAACAGTCGCCTTTCTTGCCCACCGGTATCTGGAAATCGAACTCGTCATAGCATTCATAGGGCTGGGCGCGCCGCAGGTCCCAGGCCATGCCCGACCCGCGCACCATCACGCCGGAAAAGCCGCAGTCCAGCGCGTCCTGTTCGCTGACCACGCCGATATCGCAGTTGCGCTGCTTGAAAATCCGGTTTTCGGTCAACAGCCCGTCGATGTCGTTCAGAACCCGCGGGAAAGTATCGGCCCATTGGTCGATATCGTCGATCAGGTCGGCCGGCAGGTCCTGGTGCACGCCGCCGGGGCGGAAATAGGCGGCATGCAGCCGCGCACCGCAGGCACGTTCGTAAAACACCATCAGCTTTTCACGCTCTTCAAAACCCCACAGCGGCGGGGTCAGCGCGCCAACATCCATGGCCTGCGTCGTGACGTTCAGAAGGTGGTTCAGAATGCGCCCGATCTCGGAATAAAGCACCCGGATCAGCGAGCCGCGGCGCGGCACCTCGGTGCCGGTCAGCCGCTCGATCGCCAGGCACCAGGCATGTTCCTGGTTCATCGGCGCCACGTAGTCCAGCCGGTCGAGATAGGGCAGGTTCTGCAGGTATGTGCGGCTTTCCATCAGCTTTTCGGTGCCGCGATGCAGCAGGCCGATATGCGGATCGCAACGCTCGAC
>CAYYMJ010000023.1:0-8470 GCA_964472855.1 uncultured Rhodobacterales bacterium
GGGCACGTCGGCGGCATGGCGCGGGCGACGCCGCCAGCGGGCAGGGGCCCAGCGCGACAACCTTGACGCCTGTTGCGGCTCTGATACCTGTGGCCGCGGCGGGTCTGTAGCTCGGCCGATCCGAACCGAGCACTCATGACGCTTTGGTTGGGGGCGCGCGGCCCCCCGGGGCGACCAGCCGCTTGCCGCCGCCACCGGGAGTGCCGCCATGGAAGCCTTTTCGATCGGGACGTTTGGGCAGCTGAATGCCGACGATTATGACGAATGGCAGGATCCCGGGACCACCGAACAGTCGGTGGCGCTGATCTGCGAACTGGCCGGCGGGGGCCGCGTTCTGGAACTGGCGATCGGCACCGGCCGTCTGGCGCTGCCGCTGGCCGAGGCCGGTCTTGACATCAGCGGCATCGACGCATCGCCCGAGATGATCGCCAAACTGCGCCAGAAACCGGGCGGCGCGGCGCTTGAGGTCATGTTGGGCGACTTCGCCGAGGTCGGTGTCGAGGGCCGGTTCGACCATGTCTTTCTGGCCTTCAACACGCTGTTCAACCTGCAGACGCAAGACGATCAGCTGAGATGCTTTCGCAACGTGGCTGCCCGGCTGGCCCCGGGTGGCAGCTTTCTGATCGACGCCTTCGTGCCCGATTTCGCCGCCTTCACCGAGAACCAGAGCGTCAAGACCCGCCACGTCGGACGTGACATGGCGATGATCGAGGCGGTTCAGCATGACCGGGCGGCGCAGATACTCGAATTTCAGCGCATGTGGTTTGCGTCCGGCGGCACGCGCCTTGTGCCCCTGCGCATGCGCTATGCCTGGCCGTCCGAGATTGACCTGATGGCCCGGCTGGCCGGGCTCGAGCTGTCCGACCGCTGGGGCGGCTGGCAAAAGCAGCCGTTCGACATGGCAAGCCGGATGCATGTATCGGTGTATCGCAAGCCGGCGCACGACGCGGAGGTCACCTGATGCACAAGCTGTTGACACCGGCCCATATCGACGCCTTCCAGCGTGACGGCGTCGTGCTGGTTCGCGGCCTGTTTGACGGCCATGTCGACCGCATCCGCGCCGGCATTGCCCGCAACATGGACGCGCCCGGCCCCTATGGCGCCGAAAACCTGCGCGCGGGCGAGGGTGGCCGCTTTTTCGACGATTACTGCAACTGGACCCGCATCCCCGAATTTGCCGACGTGATCCACGCGTCACCGGCGGCCGAGGTTGCGGCCGACCTGATGGGTTCGCAAAGCACGCAGATGTTCCACGACCATGTGCTGGTCAAAGAGCCCGGCACATCGAAACCCACGCCCTGGCACCAGGACGCGCCCTATTATTTCGTCGAAGGCCACCAGACCGTCAGCTTCTGGTCGCCGGTCGACCCGGTCACCGATGCCAGCCTGCGCTGTGTGGCCGGCAGCCATCTTTGGGACAAGCCGGTTCTGCCCACGCGCTGGCTGGCCGAGACCAGTTTCTACCCCGACCAAGACGCCTATATGCCGGTGCCCGACCCCGATGCCGAAGGCATGGACATCCGCGAATGGCCCATGCAGCCGGGCGACGCGGTGGCCTTTGGCTTCGGCGTCCTGCACGGGGCGCGCGGCAATGTCAGCGACCGCCGCCGCCGGGCCTTTTCGCTGCGGCTGGTGGGCGACGACGCGCGCTATGTCGACCGGCCCGGCCCGACCTCGCCCCCCTTTCCCGGCCACGACATGCGCCCCGGCGACCGGCTGAGGGAAGACTGGTTCCCGGTGATCTTTCGCCGCCAGGGCGCTTCGCGTCCAACCTGATACACGCGGCACCGCCCGACGGGTTGAAATCGACGATTTCAGGCGGCGTCGGTTGTGTCGGAATTGGCCCGAAACGCGAGTCAGGCGCCGGACCGCGCGGCCGCTCGGGCGACGGCCCGGTCAAATTTTCGGGATACAACCGGCGTCACATTCGCGTTTTCACAACTGGATCGCGCCATCCTCGGGCCGCATTTCTGTGCCGAGCCTGAGGAACAACAACATAGCGAGCAGAGTGATGGAACGCCAAACTCCAGCGCCAGACCCGGCCCCCGACCCGAAGGACCAGCGCGACCCCGCCCCGGGCGACGAAAAGCCGCCCGAAAAACCGTTCGACGACTGGGCGATGATCTGATCGCCTTGCCAGTGGGCCGCGGCAGGGGCAGGGTTGGCCGATGTCTGACCCGGTATCGTCAATCCGCAACCTTGGCCCCGCGACCGACGCGCTGTTCGCGCGGGCCGGGGTAACCACGGCCGGCGAATTGCGCGACCTTGGTGCCGACGCGGGCTATGCGCGGCTGCTGGCCAGTGGTGCCCGGCCACATTTCATCGGCTATTATGCGTTGGTGATGGGCCTGCAGGGGCGGCCGTGGAACGACTGCCGCGGCAAGGAAAAGGACGCCTTGCGCGCCCGTTTCGACGCGCTTTGCGCCACAGCGCGCGCCAAGCCCGAATCTGAGACCGCAGCACTTGGCCGGATCGAGGCTGTGCTGAACGAGATCGGTGTGATCAAGCGGGCCTGACGTGCGAACGCCGGCCACGGATGGGCCGGCGCTGCGAATATTCGGGAAAGCGGCAGGTTACCCGACCAGTTCGAGCCCCGAGAAGAAAAAGGCGATTTCCTCGGCGGCGGTTTCCGGTGCGTCCGAGCCGTGAACCGAGTTTTCACCGACCGATTCGGCAAACTCGGCGCGAATGGTGCCCGCAGCCGCGTCGGCCGGGTTGGTGGCGCCCATGACTTCGCGGTTCTTGGCAATGGCGCCTTCGCCTTCCAGCACCTGCACCACCACCGGGGCCGAGGCCATGAATTCGGTCAGTTCGCCAAAGAACGGACGCTCGGCATGCACGGCATAGAATTGTCCGGCCTGGGCCTGGGACAGGTGAATGCGCTTTTGCGCCACGATGCGCAGGCCGGCGTCTTCGAACTTGGCGTTGATCTTGCCGGTCAGGTTGCGGTTGGTGGCGTCGGGCTTGATGATCGACAGAGTGCGTTCGGTGGCCATCGGGCTGTCCTTTCGGGGGGATCGAATTTCGGCGCCCGCCTAACACGCGCTCTGGGCCGTGAAAAGGGGCGCCCGCACCGCCAGCGGGGCGCACGCGGCGGCAATTGCCAGACGCGCGCCAGCCGCTAGACTTGGGCCCAGGGGCCGCGGCAGGGTGCCGGGCCGCAACCGCGAGGTCAGCATGCGCGCTTTCTCCGGGCTCTTGGTGGCCCTCACCGCAGCTTGGGTCGCGGGTCTCGCGCCCGCCGCGCTGGCCGACCAGCACGCGCCTGCCACGGCGCAGGCGCAATGCACCGCCGATCTGGCCCAAAGCCGCGACATGCTGCGCGGTATCCAGAATGATCTGCAGCGCGACGGCGTGACCGACGCGACGCTGGCGCGCCTGATCTCGTGGCAGGGCCAGTATCAGCAGGCGGTCGAGACGGCGCAGGCCACAGGCACGCTGGGCAGCGCGGCGCTGAAGGTAGGCGGCGGTCTGGCGGCGGTGGCCTTTGTCGGCGGCCCGGTTGGCTGGGCAACGGCGGGCGTGGCGCTGGCCGGGGCCATAATCACCGGCTTTGTCGAGCAATCCTACAACACGGTTCTGACCATAGACAACTGGGCCAACATCGACGCCAACACCGCCTTTTACCAGTATCTGCTGGACTATGCCGAGTTTGGCCGGGTCGGCGATGTCACCGACCCGGCCCTGCAGCGGTTTCTCGGCGACCACCGCGCCGCCCTGACCCGGCTGACCGGCACACCGCCACCGGACAATGCGCAGACCCTGCATCTGTATCTGCAGACCCATGCCGATGCGCTGTTGCTGATCTATGGCTATTTCGAACAGCATTTCGGCCCCGACAATTTTCCACGCTGGAAATTCTCGGACACCACAGGCCGGTTCGGGCCAGAGCGGATGGCGGTGGGCTATTACCGCGCGCTTCTGGCCGACCGGCTGGCGGCGCAACTGGCCCGGGTCGAGGCCGACATCCGCCTGCTGGAACAAACCGGCTGCCATGGGCAAGACGCGGCGCCGGCGGCGCTGGCTGCCTGTGGCCAGCATGGGCCGGGCGCGGGCAACCGGCGCAGCTGCACCTGCGATCTGAGCCTGCCGGGCAACGTCTGGGGCAGTGCCATCTACACCGACGACAGCGACATCTGCAGCGCCGCCGTGCATGCCGGCGTTATCGGTCCGATCCAGCGCGCCGACGGCACCTATGGCTATGGCGGCGTGGTCGAGGTTGCGGGCGCCCCGGGCTGCCCCAGCTATCACCCGTCAACCGCCCGCGGGGTGACCAGCCTTGCCTATGGCCAGTGGTCGGGCTCGGTCTATTTTCCATCCGTTCAGTCGGGCTTTTGCGACCCCGCAAGCCGGCCGCCGCGCAACCAGTGGTATTGCCCGCGCGCCATCGGGTCGCAAACGGATCTGACGTGCTATTGCGCCCCGTCCGAGTTTGACGCCGGGCGTATCTGGGGCAGCGGGGTCTATACGGACGATTCCACCATCTGCATGGCGGCCCGCCACGCCGGGGCCGTGGGGGCCAGCGGCGGCATGGTGCGGGTGATCGAGCTTGGGCCGCTCGACGAATACAGCGCCAGCACATCGAACGGCATCGACAGCTTGGGCTACGGTCCGTGGGCGCGGTCGATCGGCTTTCCATGACCGGTTTGGCTGCGGGCGTTGCGCGACGTTGCCTGAACGCGCGTCAGGCCATGCCGCCTGGATCGCGTTGACGGCGAAACGCTGCAGACGGCACGCGCCGGCCGGGCCCTATTCTTTCAGGTGCCGGCGCAGGATCTTGCCCGAGGCCGAGCGCGGGATCGCTTGGGTAAAGATCACGCGGTGCACCTGTTTGTAATGTGCCAGACGCCCGTCGAGATACCCGGTTACATCGGCGTCGGTCAGCGTCTTGCCGGCGGCGGGCACCACGAATGCCACCGGGATCTCGCCGGCCTGCGGGTCGGGGCGGGCGGCGATGGCGGCGTCGGCGATGTCGGGATGGGTCAGCAAAACCGCTTCCAGCTCGGCCGGCGCCACCTGAAAGCCCTTGTATTTGATCAACTCTTTCAGACGATCGGTGATATAAAGATGGCCGTCTTCGTCGAAATGCGCAATGTCGCCGGTGCGCAGCCAGCCGTCTTTGGCGATGCTTTCCGCCGTGGCGGCGGGGTTGTTGAGATAGCCGGACATGACCTGCGGGCCCTTGATCCACAATTCGCCATCGGCGTCGACTCCCAGATCGTCGCCACTGTCGGGGTCGACGATGCGCGCCGAGGTCAGCGACACCAACGTCCCGACCGAGCCCTTGCGCGGCGCATCGCGCCGAACCGTGGTGACCAGCGGGCTGGTTTCGGTCATGCCATAGGCCTGGATGGTCTTGCAGTTCAGCCGCGCGGCCAATTGTTCCGCCAGATCGGCACCAAAGGGCGCGGCGGCCGAAACCGCAACCTCGACACTGGAAAGATCGAACTGGTCCACCAGCGGATGCTTGGCCAGCGCCAGCGCCACCGGCGGCACCAGCCACAGCGTGCGGGCGCGCACCTGCTGGTTCAGGCGCAGGAAGGCCTCGAGGTCAAAGCGTGGCAGCGTAACGCACGCCCCGCCGCAGGCCAGCATGCCGTTCAGGCCGACCTGCAGCCCGTAGATGTGAAAGAACGGCAGAAAGCACACCGTCACCTCGCCGGGGGTGGTGGCCCCGGTCGATTGCAACTGGTCAAGGTTGGTGCCGAGCGACCGGTGGCTTAGCATCACGCCCTTGGGCAGCCCGGTGGTGCCCGAGGAATAGGGCATCAGCGCAACGTCATGGTCCAGGTCCACCGGAACCTGCGCGTCAAGTGACCCCGCACCCATCAGCCCGGCCATGGTGCCCGTGTCGCCTGGCCCGTCGATCACAACGACCGTGTGCACCCCGGTGCCGGCAATCATCGCGTCGACATCGGCGGCCAGCGCCGCAATGATGAACAACCGGGTCGCGCCGGCGTCGTTCAACTGGTGCTGCACCTCGGACGGGGTATAGGCCGGGTTGATGGTCGTCACCGCCCCGCCGGCCCACAGGGCAGCGTGCAGAACCACCGCAAACTCTGGCATGTTGGGGGCCATCAGCGCCAGCACCTGACCCGGCCCGAACCCTGCGCCGGCCAGCCCGGCAGCCAGGCGCTTGATGTCGCTTGTCAACGCGTCGGCGGTCATCGTCCGCCCGGTCGGGCCATCGGTCAGAACCACCTCGTCGCCGCGACTGGCAAGCGCGGAAAGGACAGTCTGGGTCAGGCTCTGCTCGCTCAGCGCAATTGCCGGGTCGCGGCTTTGGAAAACGGTCATGTCGGGGGCTCCTTGGGCTTGGCACGATCCTAGCCGGCTTTTGACGCCGCCGGGGTTTGCCGTGGCGTCGGGGCGGGCTTGTTCCCGGCGGGCAACGTCTGCTAACGGGCGCGCATGTTACGTATCAAGCGCATAACCTACGCCGTCGAGGGCCGCCCGCTGTTCGAAGACAGCAGCGCCGCAATCCCGCAGGGTCACAAGATTGGCCTTGTCGGGCGCAACGGCACCGGCAAGACCACGCTGTTTCGGCTGATCCGTGGCGAACTGACGCTGGAATCGGGCGATATCTCGCTGCCGCGCGGCGCCAGGATCGGTGGCGTCAGCCAAGAGGTGCCGGGCAACGAGACCAGCCTTCTTGACACCGTGCTGGCCGCCGACACCGAGCGTGCCGCGCTGTTGCGGGACGCCGAAATCGTCGACGACGGGGCGCATATCGCCGAGATCCAGACCCGGCTGACCGATATCGGCGCCTGGTCGGCCGAGGCGCGGGCGTCGAGCATCCTCAAGGGTCTCGGCTTTACCGATGCCGAACAGCGCATGCCCTGTTCGGCCTTTTCCGGCGGCTGGCGCATGCGCGTGGCACTGGCCGCGGTGCTGTTCGCGGCGCCCGATCTGCTGCTGCTGGACGAACCGACCAACTATCTCGATCTCGAAGGCGCGCTGTGGCTGGAAAGCTATCTGGCCCGCTATCCACACACGGTGATCGTGGTCAGCCACGATCGCGGCCTGCTGAACCGGGCCGTGACCGGGATTTTGCATCTCGAGGATCGCAAGCTGACGCTGTATCAGGGGCCGTTCGACACCTTTGCCCGCACCCGCGCCGCCCGCATTGCGGTCAAGGAGGCCGAGCGCAAGAAGCAGGATCTGCGCCGCGCGCATCTGCAAAGCTTTGTCGACCGCTTCCGTTACAAGGAATCCAAGGCCCGCCAGGCCCAGAGCCGCCTGAAGATGATCGCCCGGATGGAGGTGATCACCACCCCGCAAGAGGCGGCGCTAAGGGCCTTCACGTTCCCGAAACCCGAAGAGCTTTCGCCGCCCATCATCGCCATGGAAAGCGCCAGCGTCGGCTATGACGGCAAACCGGTGCTGGGGCGGCTGGATTTGCGGATCGACCAGGACGACCGCATCGCCCTGTTGGGTCGCAATGGCGAGGGCAAGTCGACGCTGTCCAAGCTGCTGGCGGGCAAGCTGCAGCGGATGGGCGGCCGGGTGACCCGGTCGGGCAAGCTGCGCATCGGCTATTTCGCACAGCACCAGCTGGACGAATTGCGCCCCGACGAAACGCCGCTGGATCATTTGCGCCGGCTGCGCCCGTCGGAAACGCCGCCCCGGCACCGGTCGCGGCTGGGGGGCTTCGGGCTGGGCGCGGACCAGGCCGAAACGCTGGTGGGCCGGCTGTCGGGCGGGCAAAAGGCGCGGCTGTCGCTGTTGCTGGCGACGCTCGATGCGCCGCACCTGCTGATCCTTGACGAGCCCACCAACCATCTGGACATGGAAAGCCGCGAGGCGCTGGTCGAGGCGTTGACCGCCTATACCGGGGCCGTGGTCATGGTCAGTCACGACATGCACCTGCTGTCACTGGTGGCCGACCGGCTGTGGCTGGTGAAGGGCGGCCGCGTGCAACCCTATGACGGCGATCTGGAAAGCTACCGCGCCGAATTGCTGGCCGGCGAGGCGGGTGGCGACAGTGCGCGCAAGGCGGAAAAGTCGCGCGCGGCGCGCAAGCCGAGGCGCGAAGAGGTTCAGACCCTGCGCTCGGGCCTGCGCAAGTCCGAGGCGCGGCTGGAAAAGCTGACCGAGATGCGCGACCGGCTGGCCGCCAAGCTGGCCGACCCGGCGCTTTACGACGATGCGCGCGCCGGCGAGCTTGAGACATGGAACCGCAAATATGCCGAGGTGATGCAAGGCCTCGACCGGGCCGAGGCGCTGTGGATGACGGCGGCCCAGGCGCTGGAAGCCGCCGAACAGGGCTGACCGGCGTGCGCAGCGGCTTGGCTGGTGGGGCGCGGGTCCGGCAACGCAGATGCAGGGCCTCGACCGGCCCGAGACGGATGTGGATGACGGCGGCCCAGGCGCTGGAATGCGGCGGGCAGGGCTGACCGGCGTGCGCGGTGGCTTGGCTGGTGGGGCGCGGGTCCGGCAACGCAGATGCAGGGGCGCCGACCGGCCCGAG
>CAYYMJ010000023.1:8570-39801 GCA_964472855.1 uncultured Rhodobacterales bacterium
GGATGACGGCCGCCCGGGCGCTGGAATCCGCCGAACAGGGCTGACCGGCGGCGGGCCTGTGCCGCTGGCGGGGTTGCGCACGCGGCTGGGCGGCTTATCTCATGGGGCATGTCCGGCGATGAAATAGCCTCGATCCTCTACCTTGTCCTGTTGCTGCTGGCGATCGGCGGGTATTTCGTGGTGACCTATGCCCGCAACCTTGGACGGCTGATCCAGCAGGCGCTGCTGTGGGGGATGATCTTCGTGGGCGTCATCGCCGCCGCGGGGCTGTGGCCGTCGATCAGCGACCGTGCGGTGCCGCGACAGGCTTATGTTGGCGACAGTATCGAGATCCCGCGGTCGATCGACGGGCATTATTACCTCAGCCTTGTGGTCAACGGCGCGCCCCTGCGGTTTGTGGTCGATACCGGGGCGTCAGGCATGGTGCTGACGCGTCAGGATGCGTCGCGCGTTGGGATCAACCCCGACCGGCTGGCCTATCTCGGCCGGGCCAACACGGCCAACGGCGCGGTGCCGATCGCCGATGTCACGCTGGACGCCGTCACGCTGAACGGGGTGACCGACCGGCGAGTGCGGGCCTCGGTCAACGGGGGCGAGATGGACACCTCGCTGCTGGGGATGAGCTATTTGCAGCGCTTCAACCGGATCGAGATTGCCGGCAACCGGCTGGTGCTGACCCGTTAAGGCATCGCGTCGGACCGGGCGCGTCCGATGCAGCCTGACATCATGGATTTCAGCGCGACAGGCGTTGTCTGCGGGATCAGGTGAAAACCGTTGTCCGGCCCCGGCTCAGCGTCGTGCGATCAGGGCGTTTCCGGCCGACGACACCCGGATCCGGCGAATGCCGTCCAGATCCTGAAGGCTCAGCACCACGGCGACCTCGATTTCGCGCGACTGCGGGCTGCCGGCGCGAACCGGATTGGCGGGCGGCACGGCAAGAAACAGGAACTCGATCACGTCCGCCGCGTCCGAGGGCACTCGTTCAAGCTGGCCGTCATAATAGCCTTGCGCCGGTGGCAGACCCACGGCGCGCAGGATGGCGCCGCCGGGGGTCGGGTCGATCTGCAGCGACGTCACCTGCTGCACCAGCGGCGCGCGGTCAACGCTGTCTTCGACCACGGGCGCGGCCTGTTCGGACTTGCCGAACCAGTTGAACGGGTTGTACCGCGACTCGGCCACCCGGCCGCATCCGGCGGCAAGGCTTCCGGCAACGATGGCGATGACAAACGTGCGCAGCATGAAAACCCCTCTTGCGTCACATGGGGTTAGACCAACGCCGCCGATTTGAAAAGTCTTGTCCCGGCGGCGCAGGCGTCCTAGGTGCATGGCGAATTGCACGGAGCCCCGAGGCCATGGCCAGCGCTGCCTTTGAAGAGATCGCCGAAACCTTCGAGTTTCTCGACGACTGGGAAGACCGCTATCGCCATGTGATCGAGCTGGGCAAGGCGATGCCGCCGCTGGCCGCCTCGGAGCGGGTGCCGGCGACCAAGGTCGACGGCTGCGCCAGCCAGGTGTGGCTGGTGCCCGAGGTTTCCGGCAGCGGGGCCGGCGCGGTGCTGACGTTTCGCGGCGAAAGCGATGCGCTGATCGTCAAGGGGCTGATCGCCATCCTGATCGCGCTTTACAGCGGGCGCACCGCGCGCGAGATCGCCGCGACCGACGCATCCGCCGAACTGGGGCGGCTGAACCTGCAGGACAATCTGTCGTCGCAGCGCTCGAACGGGCTGAAGGCGATGGTGGCGCGGGTCAGTCTGCTGGCCGGTCAGGCAGCGGCGCAAGGCGCCTGACCCGCCGGTCGGGGCGGCGATTTTTCGGACGAAAAATCGGGTCCGGTGGCGGATGCCGCCTTATTCCAGTGACGTCAGGGCCGTGGCAAGGTCGCCATAGCCGGTAAAGCGCCGCTCGAACGCCAACCCCAGCCGGTCGGCACAGTCCCGTGCCTTGGCATCCAGCGCCGGGTCGTTGGTTTGCGCCTGATAGACCAGCTTTTCATAATTGCCGAAATAGGCGTCGCGCAGTTCGGGGTGACGGTCCAGCCCCAGCGGGCGCCACACGAAGGCGTCGAATTGCCGGACCAGGAAATCGGTCAGGTAAAAGGCGGTGAATTCTTCCTCGCTGCGTCGGGCAAAGGCCGCGTTGCCTTCGAAGAAGCTGTAGCAATGGGGACCGGCCACCATCTGCACGCCAAGCTCGTCGCACAAGGCCTGCAACCGGCCGCCGGTGCCACAGTCGGCATAGACGACAAAGATCCGGTCATAGGCGTCGCGGTGACGTTCCACCGCCGTGCGCACGGCGTCGGGTATCCGGTCGGGCGTGTTGTGAAAGATGGCCGGCAGGCAGGCCAGGTCGAGGTGCGACCAGCCGTTGGCCTTGCGCAGGTCGATGATTTCGCGGGCCAGCGCCCCGCAGGCCAGAAGCAGGATGCGCCCGCCGCCGCGCGGGGGCAGGCCAGCTGTGGTGAGGGTCGTGTCGTCCATCGCGGTCACAAGGCGTGCAGCGGCAGGATGCGCTGCACCGCCGGCCGGGCCGCCACCGCAGCGCGGTGGGCGACATTGCCCGGGATATCGGCGGGATCGACGCCATCGGCCTCGGCCCAGCGCTCGATCGCGAAGAGATAGGCGTCGCAAACCGAAAATCCGCTGTCCAGCACCCAGGGCCCGGCCAGATGGTCGCGGGCAATCAACTGAAAGCCTTGCGTCATGTTCAGCGGCACCTTGCGCTTCATCGCCGCTTGCGCCGCCGGGTCGTCGGACCAGCGCGCGCCGCGCAGTTTGTGCGCGTGGTTGGGATGCAGGGTCGAAGCGAGGAAGGTCATGACGCCGAGCGCTTGTGCCCGCGCGAAAGGCTCGGTCGGCAACAGCGCCGCCCCCGGGTGGGTGTCGGCAACATAGGCCAGGATGGCCAGCGTCTCGGTCAGTGGCCCGCGTGGCGTTTCCAGCAGCGGTACCCGGCCCTTGGGATTGCGCGCCAGGTAGGCGGGTTGTCTTTGACCCGCCTCGCGGAAATCGATCAGTTCGAGCTGATAGTCGGCGCCGGCCTCTTCCAGTGCCACATGCACCGCCAGGGCGATGGTGGTGGGGAAATAGCACAGTCTCAGCATCGCTGGCCGCTTTCCTGTCCGGGCCGGCGCCGGTGGCGCGGCGCCGCTGGCGTTATCGGCGCCCGCGCGGTGCGCCTGTGCCGCCCCGATCGGCCCCGGTGTCAGCCGGCGGCCATACGGTTATGTTTGCGCGCCATCATCTCTTTGGCGGTTTCCACCGCCACCGCAGCGTCGCGGCAATAGGCGTCGGCGCCGATGGCCTTGCCGAACTCTTCGTTCAGCGGCGCGCCGCCCACCAGGATGATATAGTCATCGCGCATGCCCTGGGCCACCATCGTGTCGATGACCACTTTCATGTAGGGCATGGTCGTGGTCAGCAGGGCCGACATGCCCAGGATGTCGGCGTCGAATTCCTGCACGGCCTCGAGATAATTTTCGACCGGGTTGTTGATGCCGATGTTCAGCACCTCGAAGCCCGCGCCTTCCATCATCATGGTCACCAGGTTCTGGCCGATGTCGTGAATGTCGCCCTTGACCGTGCCGATCACCATGCGCCCCACGGTGGGCGCGCCGGTTTCGGCCAGCAGCGGCTTGAGAATGGCCATGCCACCCTTCATGGCCTTGGCGGCCAGCAGCACCTCGGGGACAAACAGGATCCCGTCGCGAAAGTCGCGCCCGACGATGGTCATGCCGGCGACCAGCGCCTCGGTCAGCACCCGGTAGGGGGCCCAGCCGCGCCCGAGCAGGATGTTGACGCCCTCTTCGATCTCCTCGCTCAGGCCGTCGTAAAGGTCGTCATGCATTTGCAGGACAAGCTCGTCATCGGGGAGCTCGGACAGGATGATGTCGTCTTCTTCGTCGGACATGGCGCGGCTCTCCGGCTCGGCATAAGAGTGTTCTTTCCGCCTAACGCCAAAATGTCGCGGACGCACGGGCATTTTGCGACACAAAAAGCCATTCCCGCGACGGGCCGCAATTGCCTGTTTCAGCGGCTGTGCCGGTGCTGGCGCGCGTTCGCGTTTTGTTCTAAAGTCGGGCGCGATGATTCACCCGCTTCCAAAACGTGTCGCGCCCGAGGCGCGCAAGGGCCGCGGCGCCGGCAGCAACCCCGCCGGGCGATTCGAGCCCTACGCGCGCGAGGCGGTCGACGACGGCTGGGCCATGGCCGAACCGCTGCCGGCGCTGAAAACCCATGTGAGCGTCGAGCGGCCGCGCAAGGTCATCACCCGCAACCGGTCGCCGGACATCAGCTTTGACCGCTCGATCAACCCCTACCGGGGGTGTGAGCACGGCTGTATCTATTGCTTTGCCCGCCCGACCCACGCCTTTCTGGGCCTGTCGCCGGGGCTGGATTTTGAAACCCGGCTTGTGGCCCGCCCCGAGGCGCCGGCGTTGCTGGCCCGGGAATTGTCGGCCCCGGGGTATCAGGTGGCGCCCGTGGCTCTGGGCACCAATACCGACCCCTATCAGCCCATCGAGGGCGCGCGCCGGATCATGCGGGGCATTCTTGAAACGCTGTCGGATTTTCGCCACCCGGTCACCATCGCCACCAAGGGCGCGCTGATCGAGCGCGACATCGACATTCTGGGCGAGATGGCGTCGGCACGGCTGGCGGCGGTGGGGATCAGCATCACCACGCTCGACCCCGGCCTGTCGCGCCGGATGGAGCCCCGGGTGCCGTCGCCGGCGCGGCGTCTGAAGACCATCGCGCGGTTGGCCGAGGCCGGGGTGCCGGTGCGGGTGATGGTGTCGCCGGTGGTGCCCGGGCTGACCGATCACGAGGTCGAGGCCATTCTGGCGGCGGCCCGCGACGCGGGCGCGGACGCGGCCGGCTGGATCATGCTGCGGCTGCCGTTCGAGGTGGCGCCCCTGTTCGAGGACTGGCTGGCCGAACATGAGCCGGGGCGCCGTGACAAGGTGATGGCGCGCCTGCGCGAGATGCACGGCGGCAAGAGCTATCGCGCCGACTGGGGCAAGCGGATGCGGGGCGAGGGGCTGTATGCGGCGATGATTGCCCAGCGTTTCGACAAGGCGCGGCGCCGGCTGGGACTGGACGTGCCCGATGTCGGCCTGCGCCGCGACCTGTTTCGGGTGCCGCCGCGGCCCGGTGACCAGTTGTCGCTGTTCTGACGTGATTGGCGTTGATCCTGAGTCACGCGGCGCTGCCTGAAATCATGGATTTCAGCGCGTCTGGTGATCTCGTCCAATACAACTGGAGCACGAAACGGTGCAGCCCGGGTGTTTGCGGCCCGGTGGCCGCCCCCGGGGGGCCAGCCCCCCGGACCCCCCGGGATATTTTCTGACAGAAGTAGGGGTCAGGGTGCGCGCTGGATCCAGCCACCGCCCAGCACGCGGCTGCCGCCGGTTTGGTAGAAGACACAGGCCTGGCCGGGGCTGATGCCCTCTTCGGGCGACAAAAGCTCGACCTGGGCCGTGGTGGGTGTCAGCGGGTGCAGGACGGCCTCGGCCGGGGGGCGGGTCGAGCGGACGCGCACCGAGACCGGGCGGTGGGCCAGGTCGGTCAGGGTGCCGTCGCCGATCCAGTTGATTTCGGCCACCGGAACGCTGCGGGTGGCCAGCATGTCCTTTGGGCCCACGATGACCTGCCGGGTGTCGACGTCGAGGCGGACGACATAGAGCGGCTCGGTCAGGCCGCCGATGCCAAGGCCCCGGCGTTGGCCGATGGTGAAGTGGATGACGCCCGCGTGCCGGCCCAGGACCCGGCCGTCGACATGCCTTATCTCGCCCGGGTCGGCGGCGCCCGGGCGCAGTTTCTCGATCACCGCGGCATAGTTGCCGTTGGGCACGAAGCAGATGTCCTGGCTGTCGGGCTTGTCGGCGACGGCCAGCCCGTGGCGCGCCGCCAGGGCCCGGGTTTCGGCTTTGGATTGCAGGTGGCCAAGCGGGAAGCGCAGGTAGTCGAGCTGTTCGGGGGTGGTCGAGAACAGGAAATAGGACTGGTCGCGGGTCTGGTCGGCGGCCATGTGAAGCTCGGCCCCGCCGGGACCGGCCTTGCGCTGGATATAGTGGCCGGTTGCCATGCAATCGGCGTCAAGCTCGCGTGCGGTCTGCATCAGGTCGCGGAACTTCACCCGTTCGTTGCAGCGGATGCAGGGAACGGGTGTGGCCCCGGCGAGGTAGCTGTCGGCGAATTCGTCGATCACCGCGTCGCGGAAGATGTTCTCATAGTCGAGGACATAGTGGGGAAAGCCCATTTCTTCGGCCACGCGGCGGGCATCGTGAATGTCGCGCCCGGCGCAGCAGGCGCCTTTCTTGGCCAGCGCGGCGCCGTGGTCGTAAAGCTGCAGCGTGACGCCAACCACGTCATAGCCTTCGCCGGCCAGTTCGGCCGCGACAACCGAACTGTCGACGCCGCCCGACATGGCCACGACGACCCGGGTTTCGGCGGGCGGTTTGGCAAAACCGAGAGAATTAAGAGTGGCGGACATGCGTGGGCAACCTGCAGGCGGGGAACCGTCGGAATATAGGAAAATGCGAGATACTCTCAAGCCCGGGTTTCATGACCAGTTAATCGCGCCCGGTTTTTCTGGCCTCGCGGGGAGAAACCCAAGGCGAAATTGCATGTATATCAGGAAGAGCGACGGGCCGCGAATGGTGAAAATGCCGGATGGCAAGATGATGAGCCGCGCCGACCTGCCGGATCCGGCGACGCGGCGCTGGGTTGCCAGCCGCAAGGCCGCCGTCGTGCGTGCGGTCAGATTCGGGCTGATCCCGCGGGACGAGGCCCTGACCACCTACAGGCTTTCGGACGAAGAGCTTGACAGCTGGTCGCGCGCGGTCGAGCGCCACGGTGAGAGCGCCTTGAAAACCACGCGACTGCAAGACTATAGACAACTTTAGCGGGTATCTTTAGGCTCGTTAAGAGCGGATAACGTGATATTAACCAAATGGCGCAAGCCTGTCGTTAACAAGAATCCGGATTGGAGAGGATCAATGCGCGTTTTGCTGGTTGAGGACGATCACGCCACGGCACGAAGCATCGAGATGATGCTGACCCATGCCAATCTGAATGTCTATTGCACCGATCTTGGTGAAGAAGGCGTCGATCTGGCCAAGCTTTACGATTACGACCTGATCCTGCTGGACCTCAATCTGCCCGATATGCACGGCCACGACGTTTTGCGCCGGCTGCGGGTTGCCAAGGTCGAAACCCCGATCCTCATCCTGTCCGGGGTGGACGACACCGAAAGCAAGATCAAGGGCTTTGGCTTTGGCGCCGACGACTATCTGACCAAGCCGTTTCACCGCGATGAACTGGTGGCGCGTATCCACGCCATCATCCGCCGGTCGAAAGGCCACGCCCAGTCGGTGATCAGAACCGGCAAGATCGCCGTGAACCTCGACGCCAAGACTGTCGATGCCGAAGGGCAGGCGGTGCATCTGACGGGCAAGGAATACCAGATGCTGGAACTGTTGAGCCTGCGCAAGGGCACTACCCTGACCAAGGAGATGTTTCTGAACCACCTTTATGGCGGCATGGACGAGCCTGAATTGAAGATCATCGATGTCTTCATCTGCAAGTTGCGCAAGAAGCTGAGCCAGGCGACCGGCGGCGACAATTATATCGAAACCGTGTGGGGGCGCGGCTATGTCTTGCGCGACCCCGAACCCGACGAACTGGACACGCCGCTGGCAGCCATCGGATAGCGGCGGAATTTACCGGCGACCGCCACTCAAGCTGGACCTCTGCCTGACCGCCGCCTAAACCAAGGGTGGTCGGGTGGAGGACGATATGAACGGTTCTGACAGCGGGGCCCGGCACGGCGACGCGGGCAGGCCGCCGGGCGTGTCGCCCGAGGAATGGGCCGGGATCCGGGCGCTTGATCCCGGCGCCGCGGCGCGGGAACTGACGCGGCTTGCGTCTGAAATCGCACGTGCCAACCAAGCCTATCATGGCCGCGATGACCCCGAGATCAGCGATGCCGACTATGACACGCTGCGCCGGCGCAATGCCGCGATCGAGGCCGCCTTTCCCGGCCTCAAACGACGCGACAGCCCCAGCGAACAGGTGGGGGCGCCAGCCAGCGAAGGCTTTGCCAAGCTGCGCCATGCGGTGCCCATGCTGTCACTGTCGAACGCCTTCGACGATGACGACATTCGTGACTTTGACCGGCGGGTGCGCAGTTATCTGGGCCTGTCCGGCGACGCGACCCTGGCGTTCACGGCCGAACCCAAGATCGACGGCCTTTCGCTGAGCCTGCGCTATGAAGAGGGGCGGTTGCTGCATGCGGTTACGCGCGGCGACGGCAGTGTCGGCGAGAACGTCACCGACAACGCCCGCGCCATCGCCGACATCCCCCACGTGCTGACCGGGGCGCCCGAGGTGATCGAGGTGCGGGGCGAGGTCTATATGGGACACGCCGATTTCGCCGCACTCAACCGGCGGCAGCGCGACGCCGGGGCCAAGACATTTTCGAACCCGCGCAACGCCGCCGCCGGCAGCCTGCGCCAGCTTGACCCGGCCATCACCCGTGCGCGGCCGCTGCGGTTCTTTGCCTATGCGTGGGGCGCGCTTTCGGCACCGCTGGCCGCGACACAAATGAACGCTGTCGCGGAACTGGGCCGGCTGGGTTTCGCCATCAACCCCTTGATGGCCCTGTGCCATGGCCCCGACGCGATGCTGCGCCAATATCGCCTGATCGCGGCACGGCGCGCCGATCTGGGCTATGACATCGACGGCGTCGTCTACAAGGTCGACGATCTGGCCTTTCAGTCGCGGCTGGGCTTTCGGTCGACCACGCCGCGTTGGGCCCTGGCGCACAAGTTCCCGGCCGAAACCGCCTGGACCCGGCTGGAAAAGATCGAAATCCAGGTGGGCCGCACAGGCGCGCTGAGCCCGGTCGCCCGATTGCAGCCGGTCACCGTTGGCGGCGTCGTGGTGTCGAACGCGACCCTGCATAACGAAGACTATATCGCCGGCAGGGATTCGGCCGGCAGTCCGATCCGCGATGGCCGCGATGTCCGGGTAGGCGACTGGGTGCAGGTCTATCGTGCCGGCGATGTGATCCCCAAGATCGCGGATGTCGACCTTGGCCGCCGCGCCGCCGATGCCCGCCGTTTCGACTTTCCGCATACCTGCCCCGAATGCGGCTCGGCCGCCGTGCGCGAGCCCGGCGATGCGGTGCGCCGGTGCAGCGGCGGCCTGATATGCCCGGCGCAAGCGGTGGAAAAGCTGAAACATTTCGTGGGGCGGGGGGCCTTTGACATCGACGGGCTTGGCGCGAAACAGGTGGAGCAGTTCTACCGCGATGGCTGGGTGGCCGAGCCGTCCGACATCTTCACGCTGGCCAGCCGCCACGGCCACGGCGACCAGGCCCTGAAGGATCGCGACGGTTGGGGCGAAACCTCGGCCGCCAACCTGTTCCGCGCCATCGAAGACCGCCGGCGCATTGGCCTTGACCGGGTGATCTTTGCGCTTGGCATCCGGCATGTGGGCGAAGCCGTGGCCCGGCTTTTGGCGCGCAACTATGGCTCATGGACCGCGTTCGAAGCGGCGATGACGGCGGCCGCGCAACCCGACGACCCGGCCTGGCAGACCCTGCTCGACATTGACGGCATCGGCGCGGTGATGGCCGCTTCGCTGGTCACGGCCTTCGGCCAGCCGGCCGAACGCGCCTTGATCGACCGTCTCGTCGCCCGGATCGAGATTGCCGATATCGAACCGCCCGGCGACGCCAGCAGTCCGGTGGCCGGCAAGACGGTGGTCTTCACGGGCACGCTGGAAAAGATGACGCGGGCCGAAGCCAAGTCGCGGGCCGAGGCGTTGGGCGCCCGGGTTTCAGGCAGCGTGTCGGCCAGAACCGACCTGCTGGTGGCCGGGCCCGGCGCGGGGGCAAAGGCAAAAAAGGCGGCGGATCTGGGGGTTGAAACCATCGACGAAGACGCCTGGCTTGCGCTGATCGCCGGAAGATGAGCCGACCCGAGCTGCTTTTTCCGCTGTTCGCCGACCTGACCGGGCTGCCGGGGGTCGGCCCCAAGACCGCGCGCAATTTTGCCGGCGTCGGCGTGGAAACGCCGCGCGATCTGCTGTTTACCCTGCCCCAAAGCGGCATTGAACGGCGCCGGGTAACCAGTGTGGCCGGGCAATCCCTGCCCGCGGTTCTGACGGTCGAGGTGCTGATCGGGCGCCACTTTGCCCCGGCCACGCGCGGCCGGCCGCACCGGGTCGAAGTGCAGGACGCCCAGACCAGTTTTCAGCTGGTGTTCTTTCATGCGCGCGGCGACTGGCTGGCCCGGCAGTTGCCGTCCGGGCAACGACGGGTCGTGTCGGGCAGGGTCGAACTGTTCGACGGGATCGCGCAGATGGTGCATCCCGATCACATGGAACAGCCCGGCGCGGCCGAGGCGATCCCGACGTTCGAGGCCGTCTATCCCCTGGCCGCCGGCCTGACCCAAAAGGGCGTGGCGCGGGCGGCGGCAGGCACGCTGGCGCGGTTGCCTGAATTGTCCGAATGGGCCGATGCGACGCTGGTTCAGCGTCAGGACTGGCCCGATATCGCCACCGCGCTGGCCCGGGCCCATGCCCCGGCCGCGCCCGAAGACCTGTCGCCCGCCAACCCGTCGCGGCGGCGTCTGGCCTATGACGAATGCTTCGCGCACCAGTTGACGCTGGCCATTGCCCGCCAGTCGGCGCGCAAATCCAGGGGCCGCGCCACGCTGGGTGACGGGACGCGGCAGCAGGCGGTGCGCGCCGCGCTTGGTTATCGCCCCACCGACGCACAGGATCGCGCCGTTGCCGAGATTGCCGCCGACATGGCCGAGCCCCGGCGCATGAACCGGCTGCTTCAGGGCGACGTGGGCTCGGGCAAGACCTTCGTGGCGCTGATGGCGCTGCTGATCGCGGTCGAATCCGGCGGGCAGGGCGTCATGATGGCCCCGACCGAAATTCTCGCCCGCCAGCATCAGGCCGTTCTGACGCCGCTGGCCGAAACCGCCGGTGTTCGGGTCGCGCTGCTGACCGGCCGCGACAAGGGCGGCCAGCGTGCGGCCAAGATGGCCGATCTTGCCGCCGGTCGCATCGACATTCTTGTCGGAACCCACGCGGTGTTTCAGGCCGACGTCGCCTTTCACGACCTGCGGCTGGCCATCATCGACGAACAGCACCGGTTCGGGGTGCGCGAAAGGCTGGAACTGGGCCAGAAGGGGCGGGCCGCCGACATGTTGGTGATGACGGCAACCCCGATCCCGCGCAGCCTGGCGCTGGCGCAATATGGCGACATGGATGTCTCGGTTCTGGACGAAAAGCCGCCGGGTCGCACGCCGGTGACCACCTCGCTGGTGTCGGCCGGACGCATGGACGAAGTCGTCGAACGGTTGCGCGGGGCGATCGCGCAGGGGCGCCAGGCCTATTGGGTCTGCCCGCTGGTCGGCGAAAGCGAGCTTGTCGACCTGACCGCGGCCGAGGAACGTTTCAAACGGCTGCGCGCCGCCCTTGGCGAGGGTCGCGTCGGGCTGGTGCACGGCCAGTTGCCGCCAACCGAAAAAGACAGCGCCATGGCCGCGTTCGCCGACGGGCGCACCGCGGTTCTGGTCGCGACCACCGCAATCGAGGTCGGGGTCGACGTGCCCAATGCCTCGATCATGGTGATCGAGCGGGCCGAGAATTTCGGCCTGGCGCAGTTGCACCAGTTACGCGGCCGGGTGGGGCGCGGCAGCATCGCGTCGACCTGCCTGCTGATGTATCAGCCCCCCCTGACCGAAGGCGCCCGGCGGCGGCTGGAAGTGTTGCGCGAAACCGAAGACGGGTTTCGCATTGCCGAGGTCGACCTTGAAATGCGCGGCGCCGGCGATGTCATCGGCACCGCGCAATCGGGCCTGCCCCGGTTCCGCATCGCCGATCTGGAACGCGACCAGGGCCTGTTGGCGCTGGCCCAGACCGACGCCCGCAAGCTGCTGGCCGACGATCCGCACCTGTCAGGCCCGCGCGGGCAGGCGGCGCGGCTGTTGCTGTGGCTGATGGAGCAGGACAAGGCGTTTCGCCTGCTTTCAGTTGGATAGCCACCAAACGTTCACAAATGTTCTCATAAAGTTCTTTACAGCCGGTTAAGGATATGGAACAAAAGGTCAACAAAGGTTGCTCCGAAGGTTCCAATGCCATGATCGCCCAGCTTCGACGCTCGCTCTACCGCTCTTCTGCCAGCCTGGCCGAAGATTTTCTCGGCGCCTTGGCGCTGGTCGTCTTGCTGATCGTGGGGCTGCACCTGCCCGGATTGATCTGAGTTTCACCACCTGCCTGCGGTCTGTACCGACCGGCGGCGCATCCTGTCCCCAACATCCGATGCCGCCGACCCTGTCCCCAACGTCTGGCCCCGCGTCTCATGCCGGGCCACCGGTCACAATCAGACACGCCACTTCCGCCGCCACCCATCCGGGTGTGCGGCGGTTTTTTTGCAAGAATGTTTGGGGTCAGGCCGCGGCCTGCGCCTTGTCGAACGCCTCGACCGTCGCCTCAAGCGCCAACATGATCGAGGCATGGCGGTTCTTGAAATCGCGCGCCGGCATCAGAACCTGCAATCCGTCGAACGGCGCGTCCGGGGCCGGGCCGCCCGATTTCAGCATGGCCAGCAATTGGTCGCGCGCCCGCACAACGTCGTCACGGCTGCACCCGATGACGACATCCTGAACCACCGACGCCGCCGCTTGACCCAGGGCACAGGCCTTGACGTCTTGTCCATACGCGGCGATGTGCCCGTCGCGCAATTTGAGATCGACCGTCACGGTCGACCCGCACAACGGCGACCGCCGCCGCACTGACGCATCGGGCGAATCCAGCCGGTCAGGCGGCCTGAGCGAGGCCGCGAGTTCAAGGATCTTGCCGGAATACAGACTGATCAGGTCACTGTCGGACATCGCTTTGCCCCTTGCTGTCGTTGCCTTTAGATAGGCGGCATCGCGCAAAGAGAAAAGGTGTCTGATGTCGTTTGATCCCGCAACACTGAAGTTTGACGACCGGGGGCTTTTGCCGTGCATCGCGCAGGATTTCGAAAGCGGCGCGGTGCTGATGCTGGCGTGGATGAATGCCGAGGCCGTGGCGCGCACGCTGGCCACGGGGCGGGTAAGTTATTGGTCGCGGTCGCGGCAGGCCTTGTGGATCAAGGGCGAGACCAGCGGCAACGTGCAGGAACTGGTTCAGCTTCGGCTGGACTGCGACCGCGACTGCCTGCTGGCCATGGTGCGCCAGACCGGACCGGCCTGCCACACCAACCGGGCCAGTTGTTTCTATACCGCGGTCGTCGATGGCGATGAGCATGAACTGATGGCGCCAATAGCCTGAAAAGTCACCATTCTGGCAATGTCGTCGGGCGACAGCCCGTCAGCGCGATAGCGGGCGATGGCCCGGGCATCATCGCGCTTTGCCAACCGCTTGCCCGCGTCGTCGCGGATCAGACGGTGATGATGGTAAACCGGTGTCGGCAGGCCCAGTAGCCGTTGCAGCAACACATGGATGGCCGTTGCTTCGAACAGGTCCTCGCCACGGATGACGTGGCTGATGGTCTGCGCGGCATCGTCGACCACGACGGCGAGGTGATAGGCGACTTGGCCGTTTCCCCGCCGGCCCAGCACGATGTCGCCCACGCGGTCGGTCAGCCAATCTGGCGCAGCGATTTGCTGGCCGCGTTTCCCGGCACCGGTTTCGACAAAGACCAGCGGCGCGGCGCCCAGTTGCTGAACCGCGCGACGCATGTTCAGGCGCAGCGCGTCGCCGGGTTGGCGGTCGGCCATGGGCCGGTGCCGGCATGTGCCGGGATACGCTGGGCCGTCGGGGCCGATGTTGGCATAGCCTTCCTGCGGTGCGGACATGGCGGCGCGAATGTCGGCCCGGCTGCATGAACATGGAAAGACAAGTCCTTGGTGGATCAGTGTTTCCAGCGCATTTTCGTAAAGCGGTATGTGTTCGGACTGGCGCCTGACCGGGCCGTCCCACGTCAGCCCCAGCCACCCCAGATCGTCGATGATCTGCGCCTCCCACGCCGGGCGGCAACGGTCTTGGTCCAGGTCTTCGCTGCGCAGCAGAAACCGGCCGCCGGCGTCCCTTGCGGCGTGATGGGCCAACATGGCGCTGAAGGCGTGCCCCAAGTGCAGCGGCCCGGTCGGCGACGGGGCAAACCGGGTGCGAAAGCTCATTCCCGGCGCAGCGTGAACACCGTCGACATCAGCCCGATCCCGGGCAGATGCGCGCCATGCACGCGCGAAACTTGCGTGACCCGGCCCGACGTGATCTCGGCCTCGACCGCAGCCTCGAATCGCGGGTCGGCAAAGGTATGATCGTTGAAGCTGAAGACGATCAGCTGCCCCGGGGCCAACAGGTCGACAAGTTGCGGCAAGGTCTCGGGCGGGGCGGCGCCCTTCGAGATGACACCGACAGCGGCGATAGCTGCATAATCGCCGATAGTTACGGGCATGTCCTGATCTGGCCCCGATTGCCAGATACGGCGATAGATGCCCAGTTCGCGGGCCTGGTCGAGCATGTTTTCCGACACATCGCAGCCGTCGAACACCGCGAACCCGCGCGCGGCCATGGCCTGGCCCGACAGCCCGGTGCCACAGCCGAAATCGAGTATGGGGTCGGTCGGCCCGAGATGTCTGGCCAGCGTATCGGCGATTCGGCCGGGCGTGGCATAGCCCTGCGACGTCACCTCGTCGTCATAGCTGGCCGACCATTCGTCATACAGCGCGCGCGGGTCAAAGCGCTTGTCGTGGTCATAGACCCGGTCGAGGAACGTCTTTTTCATGGGCCCAAGCCTAACGGCCCGGTGCAGGCCTGTCTTGCGCTTTTTCCGGGCTCAGTTGGCGGCGAGCCACGCGCGCCAGTCGGCCTTGGCCCGGTCGGTGTAGGCGCGGTAACGCTCTTTCCGGCCGCGACGCCCGCCCTTGGCATCGATGGGTGGAAACAGGCCGAAATTGACGTTCATCGGCTGGAACGTCCTGGCCTCGGCCCCGCCCGAGATATGGTGCATCAGCGCCCCGACGGCGGTGGTTTGCGGCACGTCCGACCGGGTGTGCCCCATGGCTTCGGCGGCGGCCATCCGCCCGGCCAGAAGACCCATGGCGGCGGATTCGACATAGCCCTCGACCCCGGTGATCTGGCCGGCAAACCGGATATTCGGACGGGATTTCAGGCGCATCGAGCCGTCAAGTAATGTGGGAGAGTTGATGAATGTGTTGCGGTGAATGCCGCCCAGCCGTGCGAAACTGGCATCTTGAAGCCCCGGGATCATGCGCAGCACGCGGGTCTGTTCGCCGTGGCGCATCTTGGTCTGAAAGCCCACGATGTTGAACAGGGTGCCCAGTTTGTTGTCGCGGCGCAGTTGCACCACCGCATAAGGCTTGGTCGCCGGATCATGGGCGTTGGTCAGGCCCACCGGTTTCATCGGCCCAAAGCGCAGGGTCTCGCGACCGCGCTCGGCCATGACCTCGATCGGCAGGCAACCGTCGAAATAGCCGGCAGTTTCGCCGTCGCGGAACGGGGCGGTATCGGCTGCCAGCAGCGCGTCGATGAAGGCCTCGTAGTCGTCGCGCGACATCGGGCAGTTGAGATAGGCCTTGCGCTCGTCTTCCGTGTCGCCCTTGTCATAGCGTGACTGGGCCCAGACGGTTGCCATGTCGATGCTGTCGGCGTGGACGATGGGTGCGATGGCGTCGAAAAAGGCCAGCGACTGCTGCCCGGTTTCGGCGGCAATGGCGCTGGCCAGCCCGGCCGAGGTCAGCGGGCCGGTGGCGAATATCCAGTTTCCCCGGTCCGGAAGCTCGGAAATCTCTCCGGCCTCGACCGAGATATTCGGGTGCGATTTCAGCCGCTTGGTGACCGTTTCTGCGAAGGGTTCACGGTCGACCGCCAGCGCGCCGCCGGCCGGAATCCGGTGATGGTCGGCGGCGTCGATGACAAGACCGCCGGCCGCGCGCATTTCCCAGTGCAACTGGCCAACCGCGTTCGACTGGTCGTCGTCGGACCGGAAAGAGTTTGAACACACCATCTCGGCGAAATGGCCGGTCTGGTGGGCAAAGGTCGCGACAGCGGGGCGCATCTCGTGCAGCACCACCCTGGCCCCGGCTTCGCCCGCCTGCCACGCGGCTTCGGACCCGGCCATGCCGCCGCCGACGATGTGAATGGGTTCGCTCATGGTGGGCGCTGTAACCCGCGGCGCGGCGGTTGGCCAGCGTCAGGCGGTCTTGAGATCGGAAAACAGGTTGCTGTCTTCGCCCTCGTCGTCCGAGGGCGGCGCAAAGCTGACCAGCGGCGTGGCCGCGGTGACCTGCGCCGCCGGGCGCGGGGTGGGGGCGTCGTCGCTATCGGTCAAACCGCTGAGGCCAAGGTTGCGCACCCGGCGCGGCTTGGCCTTGCGGTTGCGCAAATTCAGCGGCCGGCTGCCGCCGGGAACGGTGGCCGCGATCAGCAGAAGCGCCCCGACCAGCGCCATGTCACGCCAGAAGGCCAGCAGGTTTTCCGGGCTGAATTCGCCGGGAAACGTGGTGCCAAAGCTGGCCCAGAAGGCGAATACCGCCAACAGCAGGGCGGCAGGGCGCACGAAACGCCCCAGCATGATCAGGAAAGAGGTCAGGAACAGAATGGCCGTTGACGCCAGCCGCGCATAGTCCAGCGGCATCACGCCACTCAGAAAGGCGGCGCCCGGCATGACATCAAGCATGCCGACCGAGGCCGCGAAATACGACGCAATCAGAATGCGAACCGCGACAAGCGTGGCCTGCGATGCGACGACATATCCCCTGTTGCGTGCCATGGGCGTCTTGCGCTCCTGTCCGGGTGGTTTCCCTTCAGGACTGTCTGGACGCAAAATCGGGCCGCTGTAGGGCGCAGGGGTGGAGATTTCCCGGCATCAATCCGGCACATCACGCGCCGACAGGGCCGACTGGCCCCAGTCGCCAGCCCCGTAAACGGCACATTCCCAAAGAGTTACGCGGCGAACCTCATGCCTGTGGGTCCGCCGCTTGTTCTTCGTCGTCGCCCTGTTCGGCTATCCACGCCACCGAAACAACCTTTTCATCGGCACCGGTATTGAACACGCGCACGCCACCGGCAGCGCGCGAACGGAAACTGATCCCTTCAACCGGAACCCGGATCGACTGGCCGGTCGACGTGGCCAGCATGATCTGGTCGTCCAGTTCGACCGGGAACGACGCGACCAACTGGCCGCCACGCATGGCCTTGTCCATCGCCATCACGCCCTGGCCGCCGCGCCCGCGCACCGGATAGTCGTGGCTGCTGGAAAGCTTGCCCGCGCCATGTTCCGAGATGGTCAGGATCAGGTCCTCGGCTGCCGACATTTCGGCATAACGTTCCTGGCTGAAGTCGGCGGTGGTGGCGGCGTCTTCGTCGTCGGCCTCGGCATCGTCGGTCAGGCCGGCGACCGCGCGGCGCATCTTGAGATACGTTGCGCGTTCCTCGGGCGTGGCCCGGAAATGGCGGATCACCGACATCGAGACGACGCTGTCGCCATCGCCCAACCGAATGCCGCGCACCCCGGTGGAATCGCGGCCCTTGAAGACCCGGACATCGGTGGTGGAAAAGCGAATGGCGCGGCCATGGGCTGTCAGCAGCATGACGTCATCGTCTTCTGACGTGATCCGGGCGTTGACCAATTTCACTGAATCATCAGGCAGTTTCATGGCGATCTTGCCATTGGATCGGACATTGGTGAAATCGCTCAGCGCGTTGCGGCGGACATCGCCGGTCGAGGTGGCAAAGACGATCTGCAATTCGCCCCAATGGTCTTCGTCGCGGTCGACCGGCATGGTGGCGGCGATGGAAACGCCGGCCGGAATGGGCAGGATGTTGACAATGGCCTTGCCCTTGGCCGTGCGCCCGCCCAGCGGCAGGCGCCATGTCTTCAGCTTGTAGGCCATGCCGTCGGTGGTGAAAAACAAAAGCTGGGTATGGGTGTTGGCCACGAACAGCGTGGTGACGACATCCTCGTCCTTGGTCTGCATGCCCGACAGCCCCTTGCCGCCCCGGCGTTGCGACCGGAAATCGGCCAGCGGCGTGCGCTTGATATAGCCGCTTTGGGTGACCGTCACGACCATATCCTCGCGCTCGATCAGGTCCTCGTCTTCCATGTCGCCGGACCAGTCGACGATTTCGGTTCGCCGCGGCACCGCGAACTGGTCGCGCACCTCGCGCAGCTCGGTCGAGATGATCGACATGATGCGCTCGCGCGAGCGCAGGATGTCCAGATAATCGCGGATGCGCACCGCAAGGTCTTCCAACTCGTCGGTAACTTCCTTGACCCCGATCTGGGTCAGCCGTTGCAGGCGCAAATCCAGAATGGCGCGGGCCTGGGTTTCCGAAAGATTATAGGTGCCATCGTCGTTCATGGTGTGGGTCGGGTCGTCGATCAGCCGGATATAGCCGGCGATTTCACCAGCGGGCCAGCGCCGCTCCATCAGGCGGCGGCGCGCTTCGGGCGCGTCGGCCGAGGCGCGAATGGTCGCCACAACCTCGTCGACATTGGTGACCGCGACGGCCAGCCCGCACAGGATATGGCTGCGCTCGCGCGCCTTGCGCAGGTCAAACGCCGTGCGGCGCGTGACAACTTCTTCGCGAAAGCTGATGAAATGGCTGAGGAAATCATGCAACGTCAGCTGCTCGGGCCGCCCGCCGTGCAGCGCCAGCATGTTGCATCCGAACGAGGTTTGCATCGCCGTAAAGCGCCAAAGCTGGTTCAGCACCACGTCGGCGGTCGCATCTCTTTTCAGGTCGATGACCACCCGCACGCCCACACGGTCGGATTCGTCCTGCACATGGGCGATGCCTTCCAGCTTTTTCTCTTTGGCCAGTTCGGCGATCTGTTCGACCAGTCGCGCCTTGTTCACCTGATAGGGGATCTCGTCGATGACGATGGTTTCGCGGCCCTGCCGTCCCTGTTCGATATGGGTGCGGGCCCGGATGATGACGCTGCCGCGCCCCTCGAGATAGGCCTTGCGCGCCCCCGACCGGCCCAGAATCTGGCCGCCGGTGGGAAAGTCGGGCGCCGGCACGATGGCCATCAGCGCCTCGGACGACATGTCCGGGTCTTCGATCAGGGCCAGGGTTGCGTCGACCACCTCGCCCAGATTGTGCGGCGGGATGTTGGTGGCCATGCCCACGGCAATGCCGCCGGCGCCGTTGACCAGCATGTTGGGAAAGCGCGCCGGCAGAACCGTGGGTTCCCGATCCTTGCCGTCGTAATTGTCTTGAAAATCGACGGTGTCTTTCTCGATATCCGCCAGCAGCGACGCGGCGGGCTTGTCCATCCGCACTTCGGTATAGCGCATGGCGGCCGGGTTATCGCCGTCCATCGACCCGAAATTGCCCTGTCCGTCCAAAAGCGGCAGCGACATCGAGAATTCCTGCGCCATCCGCACCAGCGCGTCATAAATGGCGCCGTCGCCGTGGGGGTGGTATTTGCCCATCACGTCGCCCACCGGCCGCGCCGATTTGCGATAGGCCTTGTCGTGGCCGTTGTTGGTCTCGTGCATGGCGTAAAGAATGCGCCGATGCACCGGTTTCAGCCCGTCGCGCAGGTCGGGAATGGCGCGGCTGATGATCACCGACATGGCATAGTCGAGGAAGGACGAACGCATTTCGTCCGAAATCGACACTGTCGGCCCGGTGTGCCGGGGTGTTTCCGTTTCGTTTTCAGGGGTTTGGGGCGTGTCGCTCACGTTGGTGCCGCTCCTTGACGCGCAACTATATCTTGTTGCCGCCAGTATATCTCAGCATGGATGTTGGGTGCAATGGCCGCGCCCAACTCTGCAGCGCCGGCGCGCTCGCGCGGCGGTAACAACATGTTTTCATTGAAAATCAAGCCTGCCGTGCCATCATCAATTCAAAGCAACAACAAGGGGTCACGATATGAGCATGTCCGAGACCGAGCTGATGCTGAAGGGTTATGGCCTGACGACGGCCGAGTTCTTTTACCGGATGCCTGATTTTCAGCATGTGCTGAACGTGTTTGTCTGGCAGGACTATGACGTGGCGCCGGACCACCCGCGCCTGTTTCGGTTCATCGAATACTGGCAGGACGAAATCGAGGGGCCGCTGCATTCGGTGCGCTTCACCCACCGCAAAGAGGTGGCGCCAGGCCGGTGGCGGCACGTGACCGGCGAATTTACCCTGCATTGAGCGCTGGCAGAGCTGACTGCCGCGCGGGCGTCAGCGACAGTCGCGGCCGGACCTCGGGCGCCAGTGGCCCCAAAGGCCGGCGACCGCCAGCCACCCCCGCCCTGAGGCGGAGATGGCAATCGCGTGGCCCGTCATGGGTGGCGACGGCAAATGTCGCCGCGCGTCGGGGTCAGCCCTGATGCGAACCCCAGCCGCAACGGTCGAAATCGGCGAAGACGGTCAGCGTCTCGGTGGCGCCGACCGGCACGATGCGCGAACAACCCTCCATCACCTCGGCGCTTTCGAACACGCTGACGACGCCGTCAAGGCTGGCCGATTGCGACGAACACAGCTGCTCGCCCGGCGCCAGACGGTCAAGCGCGCGGTCGCCTTCACGGGTTTCGACGACGAAGAGATGGTCGTTGGGCGACGCATTTTCGATGCAGAACTGCCCGGCGTCGCTGCTGTCGACCGCGGCCAGGCTGGCAAGATACGCCGCAACATCCAGCCGGTCGCTTTCCTTTCGCAGGCGGAAGGTCATCTTGGCACGGGCGCTGCTGTCGCCAAGGAAACTGCGCAAGAACCCGGTCGGATCAGAGATATACTGGGCAATCAGCGCCTCGGTCCAGACAAGCCCGGCGGCACCGGCGGCCTGCATCGAACTGCCATAGCGATACCCTTCGAAAGTGCCCGCCTGCCGACCGACCACGTTGGTCAGAACCGGCCCCGTGGAATTGCGGGCGTTGTCGCCGACCTTGTGGCAGGCGCCACATTTCCGAAACACCGTTTGTCCGTGCGCAGCATCCTGGGCCAGCGCCGGGGCGGCCGCCACGACAAGCGCCGCCGCGAAGGCGATATTTGCATATTTCACATCAAGTCTCCTCGCTGATCTGGCGGCAGGTTGCGCCGGCGGGCCGGGTGGCCGCAATCGCCTCACGATCGGTTTCACGCGCATGTGTAGCGCAATTGATCACCGCCTGCGGCCAACCGGTATACCGTTTACGTGATCTCAATTAGGGGATTATTCACAGGAGAGACAGTGATGAAGTTAGCGCGATTCGCGGCGCTTGTGGTTGCCGTGGCAATACCGTCTGTGGCGGCAGCGCAGGACATGCCCTTTGGCATGCCCGCAGATACCGAATATGCCGGAAATCTTTGGAAGGCGATGATCGAGGCGCACCTGGCCGGCGACGATGCCCTGATGTCCAAGCCCTATGACGGCTCGCCGCCGCACGGCATGATGCTGGAGACATTCTATACGTCGGCCACCGTCGACGGGCATACCGGCACGTTGATCGTCAAGCGCAACTATGGCCCGGAAGGTGTTGATGCAGAAGCGATTCTCGCGGAACCCGGCAAGCATCTGGGCGCGATCACGGTCATGTTCCGTCGCGAGGCCGGCTATGACGACGACAACCAGAACTGGTTCTGGGTGAAATACCTGCCTGACGGCACGCTCGACAAGACCCCCAACGGCATGCAGATGGCCGGACGGGTCGCCAAGGGTGCCGAGACCGGGTGTATTGCCTGTCATTCGAACGCCGATGATTACGTGTTCACGACCGATGCTGTGAACTGAGTGTTGCCGGCCGCGGCGCGACCGTGCGGCGGCCGGACCCTCGGATGAGCGTTTTCGATGGGGTAAAATAATACCTTAATCGCAACCCGTTGAAAATAGGCCGTTTTACTGCGGTGATTGTCGTTGACAGCGTCGGCCAGATGCTTAGAAATCCAGCATCCGAATTCACTCGACCACGAGAGACCGATGAAAACCTATACCGCAACTCCGGCGGACATCGACAAGAAGTGGATCCTGATCGACGCTGAAGGCGTCGTTCTGGGCCGCCTCGCGTCGATTGTCGCCATGCGCCTGCGCGGCAAGCACAAGGCCACCTTCACCCCGCATATGGACATGGGCGACAACGTCATTGTCATAAATGCCGACAAGATCCAGCTGACCGGCAACAAGCGGGAAAAGCCCAACTATTGGCACACCGGCTATCCGGGCGGGATCAAGAGCCGCACGACCGGTCAAATTCTGGAAGGCGCGCACCCCGAGCGCGTGGTGACGCAGGCGGTCAAGCGCATGCTGCCCGGCAACAAGCTGAGCCGGGTGCAGATGACCAACCTGCGCGTCTATGCCGGTGCCGAGCATCCGCACGAGGCCCAGTCCCCCGAGGTTCTGGACGTCAGGTCCATGAACGCCAAGAACACGCGGAGTGCCTGAGCATGGCCGAACAGATCAAATCACTTGAAGAGCTGAACGCCGCCGTCGAGGTTGACGGTGACGCGGCGGGTATCGTCGAAGTCGAGGTGGCGCGGGAACCGGTTCGTGACGCGCTGGGTCGCGCTTACGCCACCGGCAAGCGGAAAGATGCGGTCGCCCGCGTCTGGATCAAGCCCGGTTCCGGCCGGGTGACCGTGAACGGCCGCGAGGTCGAGGTTTATTTCGCCCGTCCGGTGCTGCAGATGATCCTGAAACAGCCGTTCCAGGTGACCAATGTCGAAGGCCAGTTCGACGTGACCGCCACTGTCAAGGGCGGCGGGCTGTCGGGGCAGGCCGGCGCGGTCAAGCATGGCATCTCGAAAGCTTTGCAGCTTTACGACCCGACGCTGCGCGCCGCGCTGAAGGCGGCGGGCTTCTTGACCCGTGACAGCCGGGTGGTGGAACGCAAGAAATACGGCAAGCGCAAGGCGCGCCGGTCGTTCCAGTTCTCAAAGCGTTAATGGTATGGGGCGGCCGGTTTGGCCGCCCTTTTTCCATGCGGCAGGGAACGGCTGATGCTTACCGTTTCACCTCGGCATCGATTCATATTCATTCACATCCCGAAGACTGCCGGCTCAGCAATAACTGAGGTGGTCGAACCGCTTGCGCGCGAGCGACGCCGCACGTTCTGGCGGCGCCTGTCGCGCAAACTGCCCATGCGCGAGTCGCCGGAACGCGCGTATTTTCGTTCTCACGACAGCGCCGCCAAGGTGCGGGCCAAGCTGGGCGAAGAGGTCTGGAACAGCTTTGCAACGTTCGCCGTGGTGCGCGAGCCCTTCGATCATGCGGTTTCACATTTCGAGTTCATGAAGCAATTTCCGAGCCCCAGGGTCGCGGCGAAAGTCGCAGCCATGACCTTTGCGGACTATCTGGTCGATCGTCAGCGGTCGCCGCGCCCGGGTCGCAGGATATTTTCGCGCATGCCGGACCAGGCGCACTATGTCACCGATGTCGAAGGCCGCATCATCGTCGACCGCATTATCCGGCTGGAAAACCTGGATGCCGAAGTTTCGGATCTTCTTGAAGGTCTGGGTTTGGGCAGGCTTCAGCTGGACAGGGTCAACCAGACGAAGGCGCGAAGCCCCAGACGCTCGGTGGCAAGCTACTATGACGATCCGGCGACTGTTGAGATGGTGCGTGATATCTATGCACGCGATTTCACCTTGTTTGGCTACAGTTCCACACCGCCATGGCGGGCGCCCATCGGCTAGAGTGTCAGGCGTCCGCCGGGATCAGGCCGAGGCCGCGCAGGTAGATGCCGATCCCGGATTCCAGCAGGTCTTCGGGCGGGAAGGGCGATTTCGTGCCCGGGGCGCCGCGTCCGAACAGTTCGACCACCCCGTGGCTCATTGCCCAGATGTGGGCCGACACCATTTGCGGTGGCGGGCGCCGGTCAGGCGGGATGTTCATCGACAATTCGGTGGCGGCCTTTTCCAGCACGTCGAAAGCGCGGCCCGAGACCATGGCCAGTTCGGGCGAG
The DNA here is from genome assembly GCA_964472855.1 of uncultured Rhodobacterales bacterium. Lineage (GTDB taxonomy): Bacteria > Pseudomonadota > Alphaproteobacteria > Rhodobacterales > Rhodobacteraceae > Tranquillimonas. The sequence goes on from CAYYMJ010000023.1 coordinate 32,476, forward strand.
CGGTTGACCGAGATGCCGCTTTCGAACATCGCGACATAGTGGCCCGGATGCCTGCGGGCAAAGGCCAGATAGGCGCGGCCGGTCGCTTCGAACGACGCCAGGGCCGAGGGCTGGCCTGTCTGGAAGGCATATTCCATGAGATCGGCAAATATTTCAAAGCCTTGCAGGGCGATTTCGGCCACAAGGTCATCGCGCCCGGCAAAGTGGCGATAAACGGCGGCCGGGGTCACGCCGGCCTGTTTTGCGGCTTCGGACAGAGTAAAGCCGTTGGGGCCCTTTTCCGAGATCAGGGTCAGCGCCGCCCCGATCAGGGCGTGGCGCAGGTTGCCGTGATGGTAGCCTCGCTTAGCCATTCCAGAGCCCGGGGCCGCCGCAAATGGCCGGGTCGGGGGGGCCGACATCGGTTTGGCCGGCATAGTCGACCTGCGCCAGCACATGACGGATCGCGGCCAGGCGGGCGCGTTTCTTGTCGTCGGACCGCACGACTGTCCAGGGGGCGTGATCGCTGTGAGCCCGGGTCAGGGTTTCGCCGATGGCGTCGGTATATTCCGACCACAGGCCCAGGCCTTTTACGTCGATGGGGCTGAGTTTCCATTGTTTCAACGGGTCCTTCTCGCGTTTGAGAAAGCGCCGCAACTGCTCGGCCCGGCCCACGTTCAGCCACAGCTTGACCAGCGTGATGCCGTCGTCGATCAGTTGGCGTTCGAACCCCTGCACTTGCCGGAAGAACAGTGCGCGTTGTTCGGGTGTGCAGAAGTCGAACACATGCTCGACCACGCCGCGATTATACCATGACCGGTCGAAAATCGTGATTTCGCCGGCGGTGGGCAACTGGGACACGTAGCGTTGGAAATACCATTGCCCAAGCTCGGTTTCGGTGGGTTTTGACAGGGCCACGACGCGGGCGACCCGGGGGTTAAGATTTTCGCGAAACCTCTTGATTGTGCCGCCTTTTCCGGCGGCGTCGCGCCCTTCGAACACGATCACCAGCCGTTTGCCCGTGGCTTTCACATCGGCCTGCAGTTTGACCAGTTCGCACTGCACAATGTGCATCTGGTCAAGATAGTCGCTGCGTTTCATCTCGCGCCGATAGGGATAGCTGGGCGACAGGATGTCATCCTTGTCGCTGTCTCTGATCGTCTTGCGCAACCCGGCCGGGGCGATGTCGGCGTAAAAACGCGATATGGCGCCGTCGAAGGGAAGGGTCATGGCCTGTCCTGATGGGTTGCTGAAAACCTAGGTATGCGATGGCCAAAGATCAAACGGTGCGCCCGATCGCGGCCATGTCGAAGGGTGTCGACTGGTAGATCTGGTTCAGCCAGTTTCCGTACAACAGATGCGCGTGACTGCGCCAGCGGTTCATGGGGCGACGCGCCGGGTCGTCGTGCGGGTAATAGTTGGCCGGCACGTTGATCGCCGCGTTCTGGCTGACGTCGCGATCATATTCCTGCTTCAGCGTGTCGCTGTCATATTCGAAATGGTTGAAGATATAGAGCGCGCGATGCCCCTGATCCTCGACAAGGCAGGGCCCGACATCGGGCGAGCCCAAAAGCGTGGTCAGCCCGTCGGCGCTGTCGATCTGGTCCTGACGCATTTCGGTCCAGCGGCTGACCGGGATGACGCAATCGTCGGAAAACCCCCTGAGATAAGGGCTTTGCGGCACAAGGTTCACGTGCCGGAAACAGCCGAATGCCTTGGCGGGCAGGATATGTTTGGGCACCCCGTGAAAGTGGTAGATCATCGCCATGCCGCCCCAGCACACGCCGAAGGTCGAATGCACGTTGGTCTGGGTCCAGTCCATGACCTCGGTCAGTTCGTTCCAGTAGGTGACATCGGTGAAATCGAGATGCTCGATCGGGGCGCCGGTGATGATGAGGCCGTCGAATTTTTCGTCGCGAACCTCGTGAAAGGGGCGGTAGAACTCGGCCATATGCTCGGCGGCGGTGTTGCGGGTCTTGTGTTCCGACATGCGGATCAGGTGCAGGTCGATCTGCAGCGGCGTGGCGCCGATCAGGCGCGCGAACTGGTTCTCGGTCTGAATCTTCCTGGGCATCAGGTTCAGCAACCCGATGCGCAGCGGCCGGATGTCTTGCCGGGCGGCGGTATCTTCGTCCATGACCATCACGCCTTCGCCGCGCAGGACGTCATAGGCGGGCAGGTTTTGCGGCAGTTTGATCGGCATGTCTTGTGGGTCCGTTCGATCGGTCTGGCCAACCTAAGGTGCGGTGGCCGGAGTTTCCAGATCAGGGGGCGTTCTGCGCGACGCGGTCGATGGCCCGGGCGATCAGGGCCTCGAAATCGGCGGCATCGGTGACGGCGGCCGATTCTGCGGCCGATATCGTCACCCCGCGCCGCGCCATGGCCGCGTAGCGGGGCTGGCGGTGGGCCAGCGCCCGGGCATAGGCCCAGCGGACAAAGGCGTCGGGGTCGACAGCGGCTTCGTCTTCGCCGGTTTCGGCGCGATAGTCTGTCCAGGCTGCTTCCAGAAAGCCGGGGTCGTAATACATTGGCTTGGGGGCGCGGTCGAAACGGCGGATCAGATCGGCCGTGTGATCGGCGCTGCCCTCGATCCAGACCATCAGCATGGTTTCGGCCATGGCGCCCAGCACCGGGTCGTCGGGGTTGTCGGGGTCTATCACCTCGCAGACCGAGCCCGAGGTGTCGCAGGCAAACTTGTCATAGCCGTAAAGGTCGCTGGCGCGGGCGATGAAATAGGCGCTGTCCAGCGTTGCCGCCATTTCGGCCGCGCGGTGCTGGTTCTGGCGTTTCATGTATTCGGCAAACGGCAGGCCGCCTTTGTCGGGATTGCCGGGCCGGCCCAGATAGGCCGACAGGGGTGCGAGGTTGTGAAAGGTGATGTTGGACGAGATATAGATGGAATCGCTGAGGAAAAGCTCGCGCAGGAACGGCACTTTCATCGCCTCGCGCTTGGCGTTGTCGGCGATGAATTCGCCCATGTATCGGGTGCCGATGCGGTAATCGACGGAATAGTGGAACCATTCGCCATTGTCGCGCAGGATCGCCGCCAGCCGCGTCTTGCCAAGGCCGGACATGCCGAACAGGCAGACCCGTTTTGACGGTGAGGCCAGCCAGTCGTCGCCGCTGTCATAGATCATGCCCAAACCTCCGTTTCACCGGGGTTTATCGCTGTCGGCGCCGCGATGGAAGGCCGCGCAGCAGGGCCGGCGGGCCGTTGAGGATCACCAGCCCCAGCGCAAGGATTGCAAAGCCGGCGATGGCGGGCGGCGGCAGGGCTTCGCCCCGCACCAGTGCGCCAAGGACGATGGCCACCGGCGGGATCAGAAGGGTCACGATCGCGGTATTGCCGGCGCCGGCGGCGCGCAGGATGCGGTAATAGACCAGATAGGCGCAGGCGGTGGCGATCAGGGCATAATAGCCGATGGCGCCCCATGTCGCGGGCGCCAGATCCAGCCGGATCGGCCCCTCGACGACCCATGCCAGCGGCACGCCGATGACGGCCGAGCAGGTCAGCATGCCCAGGGCCGAAACCACCGGGTCGATGCCGGGAAACATTGCCCGCGCCCATGCCACCGAGACCGCATAGCTGAAGGCGCCCCCCAGCACCGCGATCTGGGCCAGCGAGCGCACATCGAACGCGGCGAGGTTGCCAAGGCCAACGGCCAGCGCAACGCCAAAGCTGCCCAGCGTGATCCCGACCAGCCGGGCCCGCGTCAGACGCTCGTCACGAAAGACGATGGCGGCGACGATGACCGCCATGAAGGCGGTCGCGGCATTCAGAATTGCGGTCAGGCCGCTTTCGATGTGCAACTGCCCCCACGACATCAGCGAGAAGGGCACGATATTGTTGAACAGGCCCATCACTGCGAAGGCGCCCCACGTCCGCAGCGAGAGTGGAACCCGGATGCCGCGCAGCAGCGCAAAGCCCCACAGCGCCAGCGCCCCCCAGAAGACCCGGTGCGCCACCGCCGTGAGATAGCCGATTTCGTCGAGTGCGATGCGCACGGCCAGAAACGACCCGCCCCACATCAGCGACAGCAGGGCAAGGTCGATCCAGACGCGAAAGCTGATGCGTGTGCTCGTCATGGTGCCAGCTAGCGCGGCGCGTCCCACCGACGCCACCCGAAACCTGCGCCTTGCAACGCAAACGGGCCGCGCTGTTGGCGCGGCCCGGGAAATCCTGCGACTTTGGCAGGCGTCAGAAATGCATGCCCACGGTCAGGCCCGCGGCCATCACGGTGTTGCCCGCGAAGGTCGCGACCGGGGTTCCGCCCACGTCGGGCGTTGCGTCGCCCACGCTGGTAAAGCTGACACCGCCGGTGATGGTATAGTTGTCCATCGTGTAGACCCCGGCCAGCGCCAGTCCCACCAACCCGTTGGTGGGCGACAGCGGCGACACCAGCGGATCGCCGGCACTTTCAAAGCTGACCTGCGCCACGCCCGACCACTGGTCGCTGAAACGGCGGCCGACGCCGATCATGTAGGACCAGCTGTCATTGATATCGGCAAGGTCGGCGCCCAGCAGCGGCGGGGTCACGTCGAACGCCCCCCATTCGGCCCAGCGGACCGAGCCCATCAACAGGGTGTCGGCGGCAATCCCGCTTTGGAAGTCAAGGTTGACCGACCGGGGCGTGTTGCTGGTGGTGGTGCCCGTCGCGACGACCGGTCCGCCCAGAAAGCTTTCCGAGGTCGCCATGTCATGGGTCACTTCGGAATTGTAGGTCAGTGCGACGCGCAGCGCGATTTCCGTCATCTCAAAGGCCGCACCCGCCAGCCAGCCAACCCCCTGATCCGCGGCGAACACCGCGTTATAGGGCGTCAGCCCGCCCAGCGCCGTGGAATAGGCCAGGCCGTCCAGCGTGACACTGCCCGAAACCGTTTGCGACCGCACACCGGCATGGACCGAGAAATTGTCGTTCACGTTATAGTTCAGCACACCGGTGATAGCGCGGCTGTCGATCACGGCCGTGGTGCCGCCCAGCGTCGTGGTGGCCGAAGATTCCTTGTAGCTTACGTCCGAGCCGAACGGCTGGTCGATGATAAGCGCAAAGGACAAAGCGTCGGTAAAGTCGGTCTTGAAACCCAGCTTGGTCTGGCTGTAGGCGTCGGCCACGTTGGCATACGCGGCGCCGGTCACGCTGGGCATGATGCCACCATAGCTCAGCTCGGCATATGTGCCGTCTTCGAAAATGATCCCGATATCCTGACCGGAACGGTCCAGTCCGCCGGCAAATGCCGCCTGACCACTGACGGCCAGTGCCGCAATTGCGATGCCTGTGATGCGCATTGTTTTCTCCCCGCGTGCACGAACGCTGTGGCGGCATGTTCCCGACCGCGACCAAACGGGTCAATCATTGACTTTGGGTCAAGAAAACAAAGGCGATGTGCCGTTCCATTTATGCCACCGCGCGGCGGCGGCGGGCCCGCGCCTCGACCAGAACGTTAACGTAATTGGCGCCAAAGATCATCGCCGCGCCGATGCCGATCGACGGCTCCAGCGTTTCGGCATAGATCACCGCGCCAAGCGCAGCGGTCAGCGGCAGCCGCAAAAAGTCGAACGGAACCGTCACCGTGGCCGGGGCCAGCGACAGCGCGGTCGTCAGGCAGAAATGTGCCCCCAGACCCGAGACCCCGATCACAACCAGCCACGGCCAGGCCGTGGCCGCGGGCAGAGCGATCTGGCCATCCAGCAGCGCACCGGCAAGGCCCAGCACCGCCTGGATCAGCGTCAGCCAGAACAGGATGCACAGAACCGTCTCGGTCCGGGTCAGGCGCTTGGTCGCCAGGATCGACCCGGCAAACCCGATGGCCGAAGCCGCCGCCGCGACCACCCCGATATTGACGGCGCCAAAGTCGGGGCGCGCCACCACCAGCACGCCGGCAAACCCGACGATCCCCGCGCCCAGACGCGCCACGGTCATGCGTTCGCCCACCAGCAGCGGCGCCGCCAGGATCACCCAGATCGGCGTTGAAAACTCCAGCGCCACGACCTGAGCCAGCGGCAACAGCGTCAGCGCGAAAAACCACAGGTTCTGCCCGGCGAAGTGGCTGATATTGCGGATAAGATGCAACGAAAAGCGCTGGGTCCGAACCTCGCCCCAGCGACCCAGCAGCGTGGCCGCACCGGCCATGATCGCGATCCCGATCACCGAGCGGTAGGTCATGATTTCGAATGTATCGAGCCCGGCGGAAACCTCGCGCCCGGCCACGGTCATCGCCGACAGGCCGGCCACGGTGCCCAGCATCCAGAAGGCGGCGCGAACCGGGTGATGGCGGCTCATCCCCCGGCCGCACCGGTCGGGCCGGGGCGCGCAAAGCGCCTAGTCATCCAGCGCCTCGGGGCCAATCCGGTCGCCCGGCGCATAGTCCCGCGTGGCGCTGCGCCCAATGAGCGACGGGAAATGGCGCGGATGCAGGCCAAAGCCCGGCCGCACGACGCGGATATTGGCGCGGTCAAACCGGTCGCCGCTGGCAATGGGGGCGACGGCATAGACCGAGCGGCGAAACTGCAGGTTCGGCGCTTCGTTGGCCGAAACACCCAGGTCGGGCCGGCCAATGGCAGCCGCGGCGCGCCGGCCTTCGGTGACCAGCGCGGTAAACTCGCCCTCGTCGGCCGAAAAGGCGCTGTCGACGCCCTCGGCCTCGCGCGATGTGGTAAAGTGTTTTTCGATGATCGACGCGCCCAGCGCGATGGCGGCGACCGGCACCCCGATGCCCATGGTGTGGTCGGACAGGCCAGCCTCGCAACCGAACCGCTGGCGCAGCCAGGGGATGGCGGCAAGGTTGCTGTCGGCCGGGTCGGCGGGATAATCCGACGTGCATTTCAGCAGGGCCAGATCGCGGCAACCACCGTCGCGGGCGGCGGCCACGGCCTCGGCCACCTCGTCTTCGCTGGCCAGCCCGGTCGAGATGATCATCGGCTTGCCGGTCTCAGCCGTCCGGCGGATCAGTGGCAGGTGCCCGTTTTCAAACGACGCGATCTTGTAGGCCGGCGCGTTGAGGTCTTCCATGAAATCAACAGCGGTTTCGTCGAAGACCGACGAAAAGATGTCGATGGGAAGATCGGCGCAAAAGTCGAACAAAGCCGCGATCCAGTCCCAGTCGGTATAGGCGCGGGCATATAGCGAATGCAGCGTTTCGCCCTTCCACAGACTGCCGTCGTCGGTGATCTGGAAATCGGGCCCCGTGGCATCCAGCGTGATGGTGTCGGCGGTATAGGTCTGCAGCTTGATTGCCGAGGCTCCGGCGCGCACCGCCGCTTCGACAATGGCGCGGGCTTGGGCAAAGTCCTGGTTATGGTTCCCGGACATCTCGGCAATCAGATAGGGCGGTTTGCCCGGACCGATT
>CAYYMJ010000024.1:0-24669 GCA_964472855.1 uncultured Rhodobacterales bacterium
GGCCCGCCTATCCCGCCTTGACGATCGTCCGGGTCGGGAAGGGGATGTCGATGCCCGCGGCGTCCAGCGCCTCTTTGACCGCGCGGGTCATGTCGGCCTGAAGGCCAAAGCAATCGGCCGCGTCGCACCAGACACGCACCAGGAAATCCACCGACGAATCGTTCAGCTTGGTGACCTTGATAAACGGCTCGGGGTCGGTCTTGCTGCGCGGATCGGCCATGATGGTGTCGTGGATGACCCGTTCGGCCGTGGCCAGATTGGCACCATAACCGACGCCGAACACCCACTCGGCGCGCCGGGTGTCATAGATCGAATAGTTGGTGATCGTGTTGCCCCAGACCCGTGCGTTGGGAATGATGACCTGCACATTGGCCAAGGTGGCAAGCTCGGTATAATTCAGGGTGATCTGCTTCACGGTGCCGCTTTCGCCGCCGACGGTAACAAAATCGCCCAGTTTGAGCGGGCGGAAGATGATCAGCATCACGCCGGCCGCCAGGTTCGACAATGTCCCCTGCAACGCCAGCCCCACCGCCAGCCCGGCGGCACCGGCAGCGGCAATCAGGCTGGTGGTCTGGATCCCGAAGGTGTTCAGGACAATCAGGATCGTGAAGCCAAGGATGGCATATCTGGCCAGGCTGCCCAGAAAGTTGAACAGCGTCACGTCGACATGCGGACTGCGTTGGCCGATCTGGCGCAGCTTGCGGCCGACGAAACGCGACAGCCAGTAGCCAAGGAACAGGATCAGCAGCGCGGCGAGGAAATTCCCGAACAGCGCGGCCAGATAGTTGGCGGAAAAGAGGTCGCCCAACCGTAAATTCTGCCCGATGGGGATGTTCAAAAGCGCATCGATCATGCGGCAAGTGCCTCCATTCGCCGGGCAAGCCGGATATCAAGCTCGGTCAGCCCGCCGGCGCTGTGGGTGGCAAGCGTAACATCGACGGTCTTGTAGACATTGGACCATTCCGGGTGGTGGTTCAGCTTTTCGGCCCACATCGCCACACGGGTCATCCAGCCGAAAGCCTCGACAAAGTTGCGAAACTCAAAGCGTCTGGCGATGGCGTCGCGCCCGGCAACCATGGCCCAGCCGGCCTGTAACAGCGGCGCAAGCTGGTCCTGCCGCTCGGTCTCAGTCAACAGTGTCGTCATCGCGTCCCCCCTTTCGGAATGGCCCAAGCTCGGCAAGAAATTCGATCTCGTCCGCCACGGCCCGGCCTTCGGCGTCGACAAATCGGGCCACCGCCTCGGCAAAGCCCTTGTCGGCGATCCAGTGGACCGAGTGGGTCTGCACCGGCAGATAGCCGCGCGCGATCTTGTGGTCGCCCTGGGCACCGGCCTCGACCCGGCTCAGCCCCATGTCCAGCGCCCGCTCGATGGCCTGGTAATAACACAGCTCGAAATGCAGGCACGGATGATCCTCGACACAGCCCCAATAGCGCCCGAACAGCGTGTCGCGCCCGATGAAATTCAGCGCCCCGGCCACCGCCTGCCCGCCGCGCATGGCCAGCAACAGCAGAACATCGTCGCGCATGCTGTCCTGCACCCGGTCGAAAAAAGCGCGGGTCAGATAGGGCGTTCCCCATTTGCGCGCCCCGGTGTCCTGGTAAAAGCCCCAGAAGGCATTCCAGTGTTCGGGTTGCAGCGCGTCGCCGGTCAGGGCGACGATCTCGCCCCCGAACTGTTGCGCCGTTCGCCGTTCGCGTCGCACGTTCTTGCGCTTGCGCGAACTCAGGTCGCCAAGAAAGTCGTCAAAGCTGGCATAGCCACGGTTTTCCCAGTGGTATTGCTGGTGGCTGCGCCGCAACAGACCCATTTCGGCGCCGGCAATGGCCTCGGCCTCGGTGCAGAATGTCACGTGAACCGAGCTGATCTGGTTGTTCACCGCCAGTTGCACCGCGCCCTGCACCAGCGCCGACATGCCGTCGGCTTCGTGGCCCGGGCGGGTCAGAAACCGCCGACCCGTGGCCGGCGTGAATGGCACCGCGATCTGCAGCTTGGGGTAATAGTCGCCGCCGGCACGCTCGAACGCATGGGCCCAGTTGTGATCGAACACATATTCGCCCTGGCTGTGACCCTTGGCGTAAAGGGGGGCGCAGGCAATGATCTGGCCGTCGCGGCGCACCACCAGATGCCGCGGCTGCCAGCCGCTGCCGGGGCCGACCGAACCGCTGCGCTCCAGCGCCGACAGGAAGCGATGGGTTGTAAACGGGTCGCGTGCCGGGCCGCCGTCGGCGGTTTCCGGGCAGGCGCAGGCATCCCAGTCGGCCGGGTCGACCTGGTCAAGCCCGGTCAGAACGCTGACCTCGATCTGGTTGCTGCCATCCATTCCGCCCGAGTCTGCCCCCCGCCGCGCGCAGGTCAAGCTGTAAGCGGCGGCAGATAGCCCTCGAACGTGATATTGTCGGCCACGGTGCGGGCGAAAGCCTCGTCCGCGGGCGATTTCACGGTCCAGCACAGAATGGCTTGGCCGGCGGCCTTGATCTCGGCGATGCGGTCCATGTCCAGATCGGCCAGCCGGTGGCTGACAAAACCGGCGCCCACCCGGCCGAGGTCGGGGATACAGGCCAGTTCGGCCCGGCGCGCCTCGGGCAGGTGCATCTTGGGTTCATGAAAGCACGAGGTTGTCAGCCCGCGCGGAATTGCCGGGGCCAGCCGGGCCAGCGCCGCAACCGAATGCGGGTTGAACGACATCAGGGCCACCGGGCCGGTATAGCCCTGCAGCGCCTGCGCCGCCGCCGCCTCAAGCCGGCCGGTGTCGGGGGTCATGGCGCCGGTCTGGTCCTTGAGTTCCACCAGCAACGGCGCGCGCCCGCCCACCAGGGCCAGCATGTCGGCGAAGGTGGCAATGCCCTCGCCATTGCCGATCAGCGGCAGCCGCGCCAAATCCGCTGCCGGCAGATGCCTGACCTGTCCGTTGCGTCCGGTCAGGCGGCCCAGCGTATAGTCGTGAAAGACCATCGCCGCGCCATCGGCCGAAAGCTGCAGGTCGATCTCGACCCCGTAGCCGGCGGCAATGGCGGCGCTGACCGCGGCGCGGCTGTTTTCGGGAATGCCGCGCGTGACGTCATGCAGGCCGCGATGGGCCAGCGGGGCCGTCAGAAAGGCGCCCGGAAGCGCCAGGTTCATGTGATGCGGACGATCGCTTCGATTTCCACGGCCACCCCAAGGGGCAGTGAACCCGCCGACACCGCCGCCCGCGCGTGGCGCCCGGCGTCGCCGAACACGGCGACCATCAGGTCCGACGCGCCGTTCACCACCTTGGGCTGGTCGGTGAAATCGGCGGTGGAGTTGACAAAGCCGGTCAGCTTGATGATCCGGTCGACGCGGTCAAGGTCGCCGTCGCAGGCAGCACGGGCCTGCGCGATGATGCCGATGGCGCAGGTTCGCGCGGCGTCGGCGCCCTGTTCGACCGTCAGTTCGGCCCCCAGCTTGCCGCAGATCAGGTCGCCATTGGCCTGGCTGATCTGGCCCGAGATATACACGGTGTTGCCGTCGCGCACGAAGGGCACATAGTTGGCCGCCGGGGCAGGGGCGTCGGGCAGAACAATGCCCAGATCGGCAAGGCGGGCTTCGATATTTCCGGCCATGAGTGTCTTCCTTCGGTGTCAGCTTTCCCGGAACGCCTTTGAGAAATAGTCGGCCAGCGGCTTGATCAGATAGGCGAGCGGTGTGCGGTCTTCGGTTCGGATGAATGCTTCGACCGGCATCCCCGGTATCAGGGTCTGGTGTTGCGGCAGCTTGGCAATCTCACCCTCGTTAAGCTGGATTTCGGCGCGGTAAAAGCTCGTCTGCGACTGTTGGTTGACAAAAGCGTCGGCGCTGACCTGCAGCACCACGCCGAAAAGCTCGGGCGTGGTGCGCGCGTCGAAGGCCGAAAAGCGCAGCGTCACCGGCTGGCCGACGAACACCTGGTCGATGTGAATGGGCTCGACCTCGGCCATGATGATCAGCGGGCGGTCTTGCGGCACGATAAAAAGAACCTCGTCGGCCGGGCGGATGACCGAGCGTTCCGCGAAAACCGTCAGCCCATAAACCACGCCCGACACCGGCGCGGTTATTTCCATCCGGTTCAGCCGCTCTTGCAGCGACGCGCGCTGTTCGCTCAGCTCAAGCTCGCGGAATTGCAGGTCGCGCAGACGGCTGATGGCCTCTTCCTGCCGGCGAGTGGTCAGCTTGAGAACCTCGATATCGGTCTCGGTGACCCGTTCGCGGGATTCGGCGGCAGTGGCGGTCAGTTCGCCCACCGTGCCCATCAGCCGCGCCCGTTCCCGCTGCAGCGCCAGCACGCGGCTGGCCTGCGCCAGCCCCCGGTCCAGCAGGGATTGCTGGTCGGCCAGCTCCTCGTTGACCAGCGTCAGCTGGATCTGCACCGCGTCCTGCTGGGCCAGCGTCCCCTGTATCTGGCTGAGGATCTGTTCGCGGCGGCGATCCAGCGTTTCGGCCTCTTTCGCGATTGAAACGTTGCGGGCGTCGAACAGCCGCTGTTGCCCGTCCATCAGCTCCTGAACTGTGGGCCGGTCGACGGCCAGCGCGGTCAGTTCGGGGCTGAACGTGATCTCGGTCAGCCCGTCACGCTCGGCTTGCAGCCGGTCGAGCCGCGCCATGATCTCGAACAGTTGGCTTTCGACGCCGTGCAGGTCGTTGCGCAGCAGGGTCGGGTCGAGGCTGATCAGCGGGTCGCCCTTGTCGACGTGCTGGCCCTCGTCGACATGGATGGCGGACACGACACCGCCGTCCAGATGCTGAACAACCTGCCGGTTACGCTCGACCTCGATCCGGCCGGGCGCGACGATGGCCCCGGCGATTTCGGTCATGCTGGCCCATGCGCCAAAGCCGCCGACCAGAAAGATCAGCGCCACAAGACCCAGGCTGACCGGGCCGATCGACGAATAGCTTTTCCCGGGTTTCACGTGACGCCTCCTGCGCCGACCTGACCGGCAATCTGCTGATGATTGCTGACCATTTCCTTAAGCACTTCGTCGCGCGGGCCGAAGGCGCGGCGCACGCCGCCTTCCAGCACCAGCAGCCGGTCGCATTCGCGGATGGCCGCCGGGCGGTGCGCCATGATCATCACTGACTTGCCCTCTTTCTTCATGTCGCGGATGGCCTTGTTCAGCGCCTCGGACCCTTCGTTGTCGAGGTTCGAGTTCGGCTCGTCCAGCACCAGCAGCATCGGGTCGCCATACATCGCCCGCGCCAGCCCGATCCGCTGCATCTGGCCGCCCGACAGCCGGCCGCCCGACTGGGTCACGCGGGTGTCATAGCCTTCGGGCATCTGCAAGATCATCTCATGGGCGGCGGCCTTTTGCGCCGCCTTGACGACATCGGAATCCCTGTAGCCCGGAGTCAGCCGGGCGATGTTTTCGGCGATCGTGCCGTCGAACAGTTGCACCCGCTGGGGCAAATAGCCGATATGGCGGCCCAGAACGTCGGGTTCGTACTGTTCAAGCGCCGCGCCATCCAGCCTGATCTTGCCGCCGGCCGGGCGCCAGACGCCGACGACGGCCCGGGCCAGCGTCGACTTGCCCGAGCCTGACGGGCCAATGATGCCAATGGCTTCGCCGGGCTGGATGTCGAAGTTCAACATCCGCAGCGACGCCTGCTGTTCGCCCGGCGGAATCACCGTGACCTGCACCGCCGTCAGGCGCGCGCGCGGGCGCGGCAGTTGGGTGCGCGGCGGCTCTTCCGCCACCATGCTGAGCAGCTCGATCAGGCTGCGCCACCCGGCCATGGCGCGTTGCACCACCTGCCACTGCCCGATGGCCATGTCGATCGGCGCCAACGCCCGGCCCAGCAGGATCGACCCGGCGATCATGCCGCCCGGCGTCAGTTGCCCGTGCAGCACCAGATAGGCGCCCAGGCCCAGCATTGCCGACTGCAGGAACAGCCGGAAGGTGCGGGTCGAGGCGGTAAAGCCGCCGCCCAGGTCGCTGGAGGTAATGGTTTGCGCCAGCGCGTCGCTGCGCAGATCGGACCACCGCGAAAAGGCCGCGTCCTGCATCCCCAGCGAGCGGACCATCTCGGCCTCGGACCGGATTTGCTCGGCCGTGCGTTCCGCCCGCAGCGCCGCCACATTGGCTTGGTTGACCGGGCCTGAAGTGATCACCTGGTTCATCACCGCCACCAACACGATGACCGCGCCGCCGCCCACCGCCAGCATGCCCAGCCATGGGTGGAATATCGCGATGGCGGCCAGGAAAACCGGCGTCCACGGAATGTCGAACAGCGCCGTCAGCAGGGGCGACGACAAAAGCCGCTGCACCGATTCCAGGTCGCGCAGATGGTTCTGCACCGGACCCGCCGACGACGTGGTCACCGATGCCTTGCGCACGGTGGCCGCAAACACCCGCCGGTCCAGCCGGGTCTGAAACCGGGCGCCAATGCGGGCCAGGATGCGGCCGCGCGCGAAATCCAGTATGCCCATCATCAGGAACAGAAAGGCCATCAGCACGAACAGCGCCACCAGAGTTGCCACGCTGCGGCTGCCCAGGACCCGGTCGTAGACCTGCAGCATGAACAGCGGACCTGTCAGCATCAACAGGTTCACGAAGAAGCTGAAAACGCCCACGGTCCAGAACAGCGCGCGGCTCTCGGCCCGGATGCGCTTAATCTCGGTTTTACCTATATCGAGGTTCAGTTGCTTCATCGGTCATGTCACTTGTCAGATTCGGGTGCGAAATGGTTGTCGCCCGCGTGTTGCGGGCCTATCTTGGCCGGAAGTGCGCTGTTCGTCACGTTGTGCAATTTGGGCCCCAACATCGACACTAAGACGCCGAAAGCAAGGAATTAGATGCAGGCCAACATGCTTATGACCCGAATGTGCCTTGTGGCAATAGCTCTTGCTGCGACCGCCTGTGCGCCGGTCGGCCGGTCGGAAAATGTTGCCGACCCTTACGAGGCCAACAACCGCGCCGCCTTTGCGACCAGCCAGAAGATTGACGAGGTCTTCAGCTTTGCGACCAGGGGCGGCGGCGACACGATACCCGTGCCGGTGGCTCAGGTGGTCAGCAACGTCGCCAACAATCTCGACACGCCCAGCGATGCCGTGAACGACGTGCTGCAGGGCGACATCGATTCGGCGATGCGCAACAGCCTGCGCTTTGCCATCAACTCGACCATCGGCGTGCTCGGGCTTCTGGACCCGGCAACCTCGTTCGGGCTGGAGCGGCGGGCCAACGATTTCGGCAAGACGCTGTATGTCTGGGGCGCCGATCCCGGATCGTATCTGTTCGTGCCCGTGCTTGGCCCGATGACCGAGCGTGAACTGATCGGCAAGGCCATCGATTCGGCGCTGAACCCGCTCGGCTTTGTCCTGCCGACGCGCGAACGCTGGTGGGGGCGCGGGATAAAGGTGGCCGACTATGCGGCCGACCGCCTGCGCTATTCCGATTCGATCAACGCGCTTCTGTATGACAGCGCCGACCCGTATATCGCCGTGCAGTCGGCGTATCTTCAGAACCGCCAGTTCGAATTGACCGGCGCGCAATATGTCGAGGAAGACCTGAATCTCTACGAGGATCTCTATGAATAGCCTTACCAGACGCGGGTTGATGGCCGGGCTTGCCGCGCTGCCGCTTGCCGGCGCCGCGCTGCCGGCGCTGGCGCTGAACACCACGCAGGCGCGCGACCTTGTCGGGCTGCTGGTGGGCGAGATCAACGCGGTCATCGCCGCCCGCCTGCCCGCGCAACAGATGTATGGCGAGTTCGAGCGTATATTCCTGATCTACGCCGACGTGCCCACCATCGCCCGGGCGACGCTGGGCGCCGATGCGCGGCGCGCCAGCGCGTCGCAACTGTCGGCCTTCACCCGCGAATTCCAGCGATATATCTCGGTCAAGTATGGCTCGCGCTTCAACGAATTTGTCGGTGGCGAGATCGTCGTGCGCGATGCCCGGCCCCTCAAGAGTTTTTTCGAGGTTCTCTGCACCGCCGATCTGGCCAACGAGGCACCGTTCGAGATTTCCTTCATGGTGTCGGACCGGTCCGGCAAGGACCTGTTCTTTGATCTGCTGATCGAGGGTATCAGCCTGCTCAAGTCGGAACGCTCGGAAATCGGGGCCATGCTGGACCAGCGGCGCGGCGACATCGACGCGCTGATCCGCGACCTGAACACCGCCTAGGCGGTTCGCGTTTTTTGCCCGATCCTCAAGGGCATCACCTGACGCGTTGAAATCCATGATTTCGGGCAGCGGCGGGTGGCTGCGGTTCAGCGTTTGGCGCGAGAGGCTTTAGTTGCCGCCGCGCAGCAGGTCGGACAGGACCCGCAGCAGCACCCGTTCACCCAGACCCTGGTTGTCGGTGGCGCCGGTCCCGTCCGGGACGGCATCGCCAATCGCCGTGCCCGGCGTGCTGTCGATGGGCTCTGCCGGCATCGGCAGAGGCCGAACCGGCAGGCCGTCGTGAACGCGCAGCATGGTTTCGCGCCAGATCTCGGCCGGCAGTCCGCCGCCGGTGACCCCCGACAGCGGCGTGTTGTCGTCATATCCCATCCAGACCCCGGCCACATAATCGGCGGTAAAGCCCAGGAACCAGGCATCGCGCGCGGCCTGGGTGGTGCCGGTCTTGCCCGCCGCCGGCCGGTCGCCCAACCGGGCCCGCATGCCGGTGCCGCGCTGCACGACCTGGGCCATCATCGCCACCAGCTTTTCCGCCGACGCCTGGCTGATGACCCGTTCGCCCATACCGCCCGACTGGCCGATCAGCGGCGCGGCGTCGCCCTGCAGGGTCAATTCGGTCAGCCCGTAGGGGTCAACCGACGTGCCGCCGTTCAGGATGCCGGCATAGGCGCCGGTCATCTCGATCAGGGTCGATTCCGAGGTGCCCAGCGCCAGCGACGGGCCCTGGGCCAGGTCACTTTCGATGCCGAACTGCGACGCGACGGCGCGCACGTTGTCGCGGCCGACGGCCTCGCTGATCCGCACCGCGGGAATGTTCAGTGACGTGGCCAGCGCGTCGGTCAACGTGACCGGTCCGCGAAATTCGCTGTCGTAATTGCGCGGTGTCCATGGCCCCGAACCCGGGACGTTCAGGGTGATTTCCTCGTCCAGCACAGTGTCGTTGGGGTTGAACCCAAGCTCGAGAGCGGCGGCATAGACAAAGGGCTTGAAGGCCGAGCCCGTCTGGCGTTTGGCCATGATCGCCCGGTTGAACTGCCCGGCCACGCCCCGAAACCGCCGCCCGCCGACCATGGCGCGCACCGCGCCATCGGCTGCCATCACCACGATGGCGGCCTGGGCCTGCGACCCGTCGCGCACCCGCTCGTCGAACACGAACTGCAACGCCTCTTCGGCGGCGGTCTGGATCAGCGGGTCGAAGGTGGTGCGGATGATCACGTCCTCGGTGGTGTCGCGGGTCAAAAAACCCGGCCCGCTGTCCATCACCCAGTCGGCGAAATAGCCGCCGGCCCGCGCCTCGGCCGCTTGGGACAGCACCGCCGGATTGGCCCGGGCCGCTGCCGCGTCGGTCGCGGTCAGATAACCCTGCTCCGCCATCAGCCCGATGACCACGCCAGCCCGGTTCTGGCTGCGTTCAAGGTTGTTTGTCGGGGCATAGCGGGTCGGGGCCACAAGGATACCGGCCAGCATGGCGGCTTCGGGCGCCGTGACCTCGGTCGCCGACTTGCCGAAATAGCGTTGCGCGGCGGCCTCGAACCCGCGCGACCCGGCGCCCATGAAGGCCCGGCTGAGATAGATGGTCAGAATCTCCGCCTTGGTATAGCGGGCCTCCATCGCGACGGCATAGACCGCCTCTTTGGCCTTGCGCCACAGCGTGGTCGCGCGGCAGTCGGCCTCGTAGGCGCGCTCGCTGTCCCAGACGCCGGGATCAAACGGCACGCCAAGGCACAACAGCTTGGCGCTTTGCTGGGTCAGGGTCGATCCGCCGTGCCCCGACAGCGGCCCCCTTCCTTCGCGCAGATTGATGCGAATGGCGCTGGCAATGCCGCGCGGGTCCACCCCGAAGTGGCGATAGAAGCGCTTGTCCTCGGTCGCGATCACCGCGTTGCGCAAATGGGGCGACACGGTATCGGCGTCGATCTGGCCGCCGAACTGTTCGCCCCGCCAGGCAAAAACCTCGCCATTGCGATCCAGCAGCGTCACCGAGCCGCGGGCGCGGCCGTCAAGCAGCGCCTCATAGGGGGGCAGGGTCAGGTAGACATAGGCGACCGCCAGCGCGATCATGATGGTGACCACGGTGGCCGAGCGGACGGCCAGCCGCCATGCCAGTTGCAGGGTCCAGCGCAGCAGGCGCGCGGGCCAGCTGCGTTTGGGCGCCGCCTTGCGCGCCCGCTTCCGGCGCACGGGCTTTTTCGGCGCCGTGCGGCCAACGCGCCGCTTGTCCGCTACCAGCGGTTTCCTGCCGTTTGCCTGCCGCGCCAAATTCCGTGCTCCGGACGATGTTTTGCGCACTCTACAGCGGGCGGCGGCGATTGTGGATTCACGCTTGCCCCCGGTCAGGCGTAAACTTGCCGCCCAAAAATTAATCACGAACGCTGTTATGTGCAAAAATTGTGCAAAATACGCATCCCTATCCCGGCTTTCCACCCCCGCAACGCTTGTGCTGCACTGCGGCGCGACCGATTGCTGGCCGGTGTCATGCCAGCGCGCCGGGCCTTGGGCCTTGGGCGAAAACCAAGAAGGAAAGCACCGTGAAACTTATCATCGCTGCCATCAAGCCATTCAAGCTCGACGAGGTGCGCGAAGCCCTGACCTCGATCGGCGTCAAGGGAATGATGGTGACCGAGATCAAGGGCTTTGGCGCCCAGTCCGGTCACACCGAGATCTACCGTGGCGCCGAATATGCCGTGAATTTCGTGCCCAAGGTCAGGCTGGAGCTGGTCGTCAACGCCGCCATGGCCGACGAGGCGGTTGAAACCATCGCCAGAACCGCGCGCACCGACAAGATCGGCGACGGCAAGATCTTCGTTCTCGACGTTCAGGCCGCCCTGCGGGTGCGGACCGGCGAAACCAACGAAGACGCGATCTGACCCCCCATTCATCAAGGACAGCCAACATGAACATCAAGACACTGATCCCCGCCGTGGCGCTGCTGCTGCTGCCGGCCAGCGGACAGGCCCAGACGGTCGCCGGCGTCGATGCCGCGAGCGATTCCATCTATATCTTCAACTCGCTGCTGTTTCTCGTGGGCGGCTTTCTGGTCATGTGGATGGCGGCCGGTTTTGCCATGCTCGAGGCCGGGCTGGTGCGGTCGAAAAACGTGACCACGCAGCTGACCAAGAACATCGCCCTGTTCGCGCTGGCGGCGGTCGCCTATTACCTGATCGGCTATAACCTGATGTATCCGCTGGGAAACTGGTCGATCGGATCAGATGACACCGGCGGCTATCTGGGCGCCTTCGGGGTTGCGGTGCTCGAAGCCGTGGGCGTGGCCCGCGACGCCGCCGACGACTATGGCTATGCGGCGACGGGGTCGGACTTTTACTTTCAGCTGATGTTCTGCGCCACCACCGCGTCGATCGTGTCGGGCACGCTGGCCGAGCGCATCAAGCTGTGGCCATTCCTGATCTTTACCATCGTTCTGACCGCCTTCATCTACCCGATCCAGGCGTCGTGGAAATGGGGCGGCGGTTTTCTTGACAGCCAGCTTGGCTTTCTTGATTTCGCCGGTTCCACCGTCGTTCACTCGGTGGGCGGCTGGGCGGCACTGGCCGGCGCGCTGATCCTTGGTCCGCGGCTGGGCAAATACACCAAAGAAGGCCGGGTGGTGCCGATCATGGGCTCGAACCTGCCGCTGGCCACGCTGGGCACCTTCATTCTGTGGCTGGGCTGGTTCGGCTTCAACGGCGGGTCGCAACTGGCCATGGGCACGGTGGGCGACGTGACCGACGTCAGCCGCATCTTCGCCAACACCAACACTGCCGCGGCCGGTGGCGCCATCGCGGCGCTGGTCCTGACGCAGGTGCTTTACCGCAAGGTCGACCTGACCATGGTGCTGAACGGCGCGCTGGCGGGGCTGGTGTCGATCACGGCCGAACCGCTGACCCCGACGCTGGGGGCCGCCACCCTGATCGGCGCCGTGGGCGGGGTGATCGTGGTGTTCGCCGTGCCGTTCCTTGACCGCCTGAAGATTGACGATGTCGTCGGCGCGATCCCGGTGCACCTGTTCGCCGGCATCTGGGGCACGCTGGCGGTTCTGCTGACCAACAGCGAGGCCAGCGTCAGCGGCCAGGTCCTGTCGATCGTGATTGTCGGCGCCTTCGTCTTCGTGGTCAGCTCGGTCGTCTGGTATGCGCTCAAGGCAACGATGGGCGGCATCCGCGTCAGCGAGGAAGCCGAGATCGCCGGCCTCGACAATTCCGAACTGGGGATGGATGCCTATCCCGACTTCATGAAGGGCTGACCCCCCGGCGAACGGGCCGCCGGCCCGGGCCAGCCCAAAGACGCAAAAGGCCCCGGCTTTCCGGGGCCTTTTTCAATGGGGCAAGATCGCGCCGGTGTTCGCTGCTTTTCGTCAGTCGTATTCCGAGGTCCGCTTTTGCAACTCGCCCCTCCGGGGGCCCAGCCCCTAGTGGATCGAATCTGACGTTTCGAGCCACCGGTATTTTCACTATGCATCAACTTATCAAAACATTTGAATGGTTTATGATCAAAGCCTGCGCCCGGAGGCGGGATTCAAATGTTTCGGTCGATCCCCTAGGTCGCAGAAGGCCCGATGCGGCGTTCGATCTGCACAGCGGGCGGGGCGCGGAGAGTTTGCAGAATGACGCAGCTTCGCTCTGCCGCGTCGAGCAAGGCATTCAGGTGTTCCTCTGGCAGGTCATCTGCAGCCTCAAGTTCAACGTGCATTTGAGCGCTTTGAAAGCCGACAGGAACGTCTTCGCCAGTCATCAATGTGCCGCGTACATCGGCACCAAGGCTGACGTGAACCTGCAGGTGCTTCAGTTCCAACCCCTTGAGGTCAGCGATCACGCGGATAGTCGCATCAAGGCAACTTGCCAGCGACGCAGCCAACAGTTCGCCCGAGCAGGGGAAGTCACTTTCGCCGCCGACGGCCCGGTGCACCGAAACTGGTATGTCCACCGGTATCCCTTCGCCGCAGACGACATGCGCATGAATTGGATGGGGCGCGGGGATCTGTGTATCCGTGGTGCGCGCCTGATCAACCACCCAAGCCGCCTTGGCCGATTGGCGATATTGCCCGCGCAGGGGCATTTGTCGATCAAGCATGCGAAGCGGCGCGGTGGTGGCGAGCGTCTGAATGTGCGCGAGGTGTCCGGGGTCCAGTGTCATTCTGCCGCTCCCGCCCAATGCCGGGAACAAACGCGGGAACCTCGTTCCGGCAGCGTAGTGTGGCCAGAAAGATGAGTTGGACGTTGACGCCATAGATAATTGTGTGACCGGCCCATGGTAGGTTCCTTTCCATTGAAAACACCCGATCATCCGGGCTTGGTCACAGCGTAGGCATCGAGGAAGCCGGCAAATACTTCTTGAACGGAATGAATCCACTACGGAATCTGTAGTTGGCAGGTTGGGCCAGGTGGCGATACGCTTGGCAAATGGATGACAAAACCCGCAACATATCAGGTAGCCTGTGTCCAGCGATGGCCTCGGCCGAAATCTTGGGCGACAAGTGGACCCTGCTGCTGTTGCGCGAGATGTTTCTGGGAACAACCCGTTTCGGTGGGTTTCAGAAGGCGATTCCGCGTATGTCGCCGTCGATCCTGAGCAAGCGATTGAAAACGCTCGAGGCCGCCGAGATCATTGTTCGAAAAGCGGCCACTTCGGTGCAAGCCGGAGAATACAGGCTCACCCGGTCAGGGCGCGAGCTTGGACCGATCGTGGAAAACATGGCGATCTGGGGGATGCGCTGGCGCAAGCGAAGTATCGCCGCACAGAACTGCGACGTCGGTGGGTTCATGTGGGACTTTCACCGCACCCTCAACACCCAAGCGCTGCCAGACGGGGAAACCGTGATCCTTGTTCAAATCTCGGACCGCACGGATCTGAACATGTGGTGGATCATTGCCAACAGCGATGTGGTCGATCTGTGCCCCGATGATCCGGGTCATGACGTGGACATCTACCTGACAGCACCGCTGGCGACTCTGGTCGCGCTTTGGTTCGGGGACATTAGCGTAAAAAAGGCGATCGACGCCCGGTCCGCCTTTGTCGACGGCCAAAGGCATCTGATAAACAGCGCTCAGGACTGGATCGCGCAGTCGCCTTTGGTCGGCGTGCGTTCGGCGGGTTCGAGCCTGTGATCGGCCAAAGGCGCAGATCAACCATTGCCGACATTGACGCGCAGCGCGGCACAGACCGCCTGGGGTTCCGGGCCGTCATCTGGCGGTATCGCGCAAGCAAGTCGGGCCAGCGTCCGATAGCTTGCCGCCATCAGGGGCAACGTGCCGGGCTGAGAACGCGACAGCATTTCGCGTTGAACCGGGGTCACGCGACGCTGCCTGAAATCGTGGTTCTCAACGCGTCCGAAGATGCAAGCTGGAACAGTTTGAACGTGAAACGCCCGAAGTGACGCTGACCACCGCCCCGGCCAGGATCGGCACGGTCGCTGTGTTCAGGCCGGCCATGCGGGACAAGGCCGACCTTTGAAAAATCGGCTTCATGGGCAAGGTCAAGGCTGTTGACGGCGGTTGGGCAGACAAGGAGCGACGCGAAATGGGACATGTCGACATAGATTGCCTTGAGCAGGGTGACGGCCCTGTCGTTGTTCTCGTACACTCCAGCGTTGCCGGTGCTCGACAGTGGCGAAGTTTGATGGACGATCTCGCCGATCGCTATCGGCTGTTTGCTGTCAACCTTTTTGGCTACGGAAAAACACCGAAGTGGGACAAGAGCCGCGACCAGACACTTGAGGACCAGGCCAAGCTGCTCGAAGGAATACTTCCGAAAGACGGTAGTCAGGTGCGTCTGGTCGGGCACTCATTTGGGGGCAGCGTCGCGATGAAAGCTTCAACCTTGTTTCCGGACAGGGTGAGAAAGCTGGTCTTGATCGAGCCCAACCCGTTTTATCTTTTGCGTCAAGCAGATCGCCGGGCCGCATTTCAGGAGGCCAAGGGGTTGCATGACCAAGTAAAGGAAGCGGGCGCAACGGGAAATTGGCGCAAGGCCGCTGCCGAATTTGCTGACTACTGGACCGGTGCAGGAAGCTGGGCTGCAATGTCAGAGGATCGAAAGGCAAAATTTGCGGAAGCGCTCAAACCCAATTTCCATGAGTGGGACGCAGTAATGGCACCGGACTTGTCGTTGCAAGAATGGCACAGGCGCCTTCCACGAGAAACCACCGTGATCAGTGCTGCAGATACTGTTCTTTCCATTCGGGAACTGGTTGATTTGTTGGCGTCGCGCGATTCCGAATGGAAGTTCGAAACTTTGGAAGCAGGCGGCCACATGGCGCCGCTTTCCCGTCCGAAGTTGGTAAATCCGGTGATCGAAAGGGCGCTTGAATGACGCTGACCAGACCGCTTAGGTTGCGACCCCGAGCCGTGATCAGACGGCTTGGCTCGGGCACGTCGGGCCCGGCCTCGCAGCCATTCGTCAATCGGGATCAGGTGCGGACGGACCGCGGCTAAAGCACGCTCACCACCGCCGCGGCCAGGATCGGCACGGTTGCGGCGTTCAGGCCGGCGATGTTGATGCGGCTGTCGCCGACCATATAGATGCCGTGGTCGTCGCGCAGGCGCTGCACCTGCTCGGGACTGAGCCCAAGCAGCGAGAACATGCCCCGGTGCCGGCCCACGAAATCGAAGCGGTCGGAATTGCTGCGTTGGCGCAGTTCGTCGGCCAGGTGCTGGCGCAGGGCCAGCATGTTGTTGCGGGCCTCGCTCAGCTCGGCCTCCCAATCGGCACGCAGGGCCGGGTCGTCAAGGATCATGGTCACCACGCGCGCGCCGTGGTCGGGCGGGAACGAATAATTCTGGCGGTTGAGAAAGTTCAGCGTGCCCTGCACCGTCGGTGTTGCCGCGGCGTCTGGCGACACCGCCATCAACAGCCCCGTGCGTTCGCGGTAGACGCCGAAATTCTTGGAACAGCTGGCCGCGATCAGCACCTGCGGCAGCCCGGCCACCACCTTGCGCACGCCGACCGCATCGTCCGCCAGACCCTGGCCAAAGCCCTGATAGGCGATGTCGACCAGCGCGATGGCGCCGCGTGCCTTGACGATGTCAATCACCTTGTCCCACTGGCCGGTGGTCAGGTTGGCGCCGGTCGGGTTGTGGCAGCAGCCATGCAGCAGCACGATGTCGCCTTTGGCAACGCTGCCGAGGTCGGCGGTCATCCCGTCGAAATCGACCGTCCCGCTGGCCCGGTCGAAATAGCGATAGTCGCGCGCCGCCAGACCCACCGTCTTCACGATCGACGGGTGATTTGGCCAGGTCGGCGCCGAAAGCCAGACCGTCGCGCCCGGCGTGGCCATCTTGACCAGTTCCATCGCCTGCCGGATCGCGCCGGTGCCGCCGGGCGTTGCCACCGCGGCCACCCGGTCGGCGGCCACCGCATCGCCCAGAATCAGGCCGCGCAGGGCCGTGGCGAAGGCCGGGTCGCCGGCCAGCCCGGTATAGGCCTTGGTGATCTGTTCATCGACCAGCCGCTGCTCGGCCGTTTTCACCGCGCGCATGACCGGGGTCACGCCCGAGGCATTCTTGTAGACGCCCACGGTCAGGTCGATCTTGTCGGTGCGCGGATCCTCGCGGAAGGCCTGCATCAACGACAGGATCTTGTCCGCGGGTTGGGGCCGAAGCTCGGTCAGCATTCACGTATCTCCTTGGGCAATCGCCAGGCCTTCGTACATGCCCCATTCGGCCCATGAACCGTCGTAAAGGCTGTGGTTTCTGTGACCGGCCCGCTCCAGCGCAAGGCTGATCACCGCGGCCGTCACGCCGGACCCGCAGCTTGTGATCGCCGGTCTGGCAAGGTCGACACCGGCATCGGCAAAGATTTGCGCCAGCCGGTCGGGGGCCTTCATGGTGCCGTCGGGGTTGATCACGCGGGCAAGCTCGATACTGACCGCCCCCGGGATGTGCCCGCTGCGCAGCCCCGGGCGCGGTTCGGGAACCTCGCCGCGAAAGCGCCCTGCGGGGCGGGCGTCGATGATGCTGTGGTCGCCCAGCTTCGAGGCGGCGGCAACCTGGGTCGCGTCCTTGACAAGGTTGTTCTGGCGGCTGGCGGTCATGTGGCGGTCGCGGATCAGCGGCGGCAGGTCTTCGATCGGCCGCCCCTCGGCCTGCCATTTCGGCAAGCCGCCGTCCATCACGGCCACGTCCTTCTTGCCCATCAGCCGGAACATCCACCACAGACGCGCCGCCGAAAAGATGCCGGCGCCGTCATACACCACCACCTGGTGGCCGTCGCCGATGCCCTGCGCGCGCATGCGGCTGATGAATTTCTCGACCGGCGGCGCCATGTGCGGCAGGTCCGAGCGGGCGTCAGAGATAGCGTCGAGATCGACAAAACGCGCGCCGGGCAGGTGGGCCGCGTCATATTCGGCGCGCGGGTCGCGCTTCATCGATGGCAGATACCAGCTGAAATCGACAATGCGAAGATCGGGGTCGGACAGGTGCCGCGCAACCCAATCGGTGGAAACCAGTGTCTGGGGGTCATCCTGGACCATCGGCCGCTCCGGAAATTCAGGCGGTGTCTGCCTATCCGCGACCGGGGCCGTTGGCAAGCGGGGGCGCAGGACGCCCCCGCTTGAAAGCTTTACTTGGCCATCATTCTGGTGATGACCGAACCAATGGCCAGCAGAATGATCCCGCCGGCCAGACCGCCGATGATTGCGCTGACCATGCCGGGGTCGGTGACCGCAGTGGCGCCTTCGGCCGTGCTGCCGCCGAACATGCCGATGACCTGCCCGCCAACGAAGCCGCCGATCAGGCCCGCCACGAGATTGCGGGCGACACCCATGTCAAGCCCACTTGCCAGCTTGCCCACGATGAGGGCCCCGACCGCCCCAGCGATAAGGTGGATGATGATTTGTTCCACGGTAGTTCTGTCCTTCTCTGCTCTCGGGCGTTGCAATTTTTTTTGGGCATTTCGCCCTGACCCGGCCCGCTCGGGTTACGGTTAATTAACACGATACGGCATTGCCGCCTAGATCTTCCGCGAATCGGGTCGCCAAAGGGCCGGATCTGGCGGCGCGCGGGGCTGGGCCGGTCAGCTTTGCCGCAGCAGACGCGCCTTTTGCCGTTGCCAGTCGCGTTTGGCCTCGGTCGCGCGTTTATCCTGTGTTTTCTTGCCCTTGGCGATTCCGATCTTCATCTTGGCGATGCCCTTGTGGTTGAAATACATCACCAGCGGAACCAAAGTCATACCCTTGCGCTGGGTCTCGTTCCAAAGCCGCGAAAGTTCGCGTTTTCCCACCAGCAACTTGCGGCGGCGCCGCTCTTCATGGGGGAACATCGCCTGTTCGTAGGGGGCGATATAGCCGTTGACCAGCCACAGTTCGCCCTGTTCCACGGCAGCATAGCTTTCGGCGATGTTGGTGGTGTTCTGGCGCAGGCTCTTGACCTCGGAACCGGTCAGCATGATCCCGCATTCGAGGTCATCCTCGATCGCATAGTCATAGCGCGCCCGGCGGTTCTCGGCGATCACCTTGTAGTTGGGGTTGTCTGGTTTCTTGGCCATGGTTGGCGGGAGATAGGGGGTCGCGGCCGCCAAGTCCAGCCATCCGGCTCGGCCGCATGGACATTGGCGGTCGCCACGCTGTGGCCAAGGCGGGGCAGGGCAGGGCAACCGGCCACCGCCCGCCGGCGTCAGATCAGCCCGGCATGCGCCATCGCCGCGCGGATCGCGGCTTTGGTGTCGTCGCCCAGCCCGACCAGCGGCAGCCGCACCTCGTCCGAGCAACGCCCAAGCAGCGACAGGCCGTATTTCGCGCCCGCCAGTCCGGGTTCGAGGAATATCGCGGTGTGCAGCGGCATCAGCCGGTCCTGAAAGGTCAGCGCCGTGCCATAGTCGCCGTCCAGCATGGCCTGCTGGAACGCGGCGCACAGGCGCGGGGCAACGTTGGCCGTGACGCTGATACAGCCCACCCCGCCCTGCGCGTTGAACCCCAGCGCCGAGGCATCTTCGCCCGAAAGCTGGACAAAGTCGGTCCCGCAGGTCTGGCGCTGTTTGCTGACGCGCACCACGTCGCCGGTGGCGTCCTTGACCCCGACAATGCGCGGCAGGGCCGCCAGCCTGCCCATGGTTTCGGGGCTCATGTCGATGACCGAGCGGCCGGGAATATTGTAGATGATGATCGGGATCTCGGCGGCGTCGTGCAGTGCGGTGTAATGGGCGATCAGTCCGCGCTGGGTCGGCTTGTTGTAATACGGGGTGACGACCAGCGCCGCATCGGCGCCGCAACTGGCGGCATGGCGGATCAGGCCCAGCCCTTCGGCCGTGTTGTTCGACCCGGCGCCCGCAATCACCGGCACGCGGCCGGCGGCGACCTTGACGACCTCTTCGATCACCGCCTCGTGCTCGGCATGGGTCAGCGTCGGGCTTTCGCCGGTGGTGCCGGTGGGCACCAGCCCGTGGCTGCCCTCGGCGATATGCCATTCGACCAGCTCGCGCAGCACCTTGAAATCGACCTCGCCATCGCGGAAGGGCGTGACGAGTGCGGGCATCGATCCCCTGAACATCGGTCGTCTCCTGAAGGTCGGGCCGTGGCCCATATTGCAAGTTGCGCGGAACCTAGCCGCGTGCCTCGCGATTGCCAAGTTCGTGTGTTGATGTCCAGAGGATCCCGGCTAACCTGACGTCCATGTGGTTGCTGCGTTTTTTTTGTCTGGTTCTTCTTGTTGCCTTTTCCATGCCGGCCGGTGCCCAGATCAGCGCCGGGGACCCGCGCGCGCAGGCGCTGCGGGCGGCAATGGTCGCGGTTGCGTCGAAAGACTGGGACGTGGCCCGCGCGCTGGCGGTCGATGCCGGCCCGGCCGGCCGCGCGGTGGTTGACTGGCACTGGCTGCGCGACGGCGCCGGTAATTTCGACGCGGCCGTGAATTTTCTCGAAGGCCATTCCGACTGGCCCGGCCTGCCCTGGCTGAGGTCGCGCAGCGAACATCTGTTGCCGCTTGCCGGACGCGCCGACGACGTTCTGTTCTTTTTCGGCGCTGCCGCGCCCGCAACCGGCAACGGCGCGCTGGCGCTGGTCAACGCCTATCGCGAACTGGGCCGCAACGGCGACGCGCAGGCCACGGCGGTGCTGGCCTGGCTGAACCTTGTCATGACGGCCGAGGTCGAGACCGCGCTGCTGGACCTGTACCCGGCGCTGCTGGCCAGCCAAAGCTGGGCCCGGCTCGACATGCTGCTGTGGCGGGGCGAGACGCAGACGGCGGCGCGCAATCTTGACCGGGTCACAGACGAGGCCCTGCGCGCCCTGGCCACGGCGCGGCTGAACATCCGCACCGGCGACATGGCGCCCGACCAAGCCACCGCGCAGGTGCCCGAGACCCTGCGCGGCGATCCGGGCCTGGCCTTTGAGGTTTTTCGCTGGAACATCGATCAGGGTCAGCGCGACGATGCCGTCGACATTCTGGTTGCCCGGTCGGCCGCGCCCGACCTGATCGGCGACCCCGGCATCTGGGCCAGCCAACGCCGCCGCCTGGCCCGGGCGCTGATGCGCGAAGGCGACCATGCCACCGCCTATGCCATTGCGGCGCCGCACTATCTGCGCGCCGGCAGCGACTATGCCGACCTTGAATGGCTGGCCGGTTACCTGGCGCTGCGCTTTCTGGGGGCGCCTGACAAGGCGCTAGAGCATTTCCGGCATTTCAGCGAGGCGGCGCTGACCCCGATCAGCCTGGGCCGGGCCGGTTACTGGATCGGGCGGGCGCACGAGGCGCTGGGCCATGACGACAAGGCGGCCGAGGCCTATGCCCTCGCGTCCCGTTACCAGACCAGTTTCTACGGGCTTCTGGCGTCGGAACGCATCGGCGCACCGTTCGACCCCGCGCTGGCCGGCGCCGAGGTTTTCCCGCGATATTCCGTGTCGGGCTTTCGCCGCTCCAGCGTGCTGGACGCGGCGCTTTTGCAGCAGGCGGCGGGCGAACGCTATAACGCCGGGCGGTTCATGGTGCATCTGGGCGAAACCCTGTCGCGCGACGAAATCGGCACGCTGGGGGCGCTGGCGATGGCCATGGACGAACCCAACATCGCCGTGCGGCTGGGCAAAGAGGCCGCGCGTCAGGGCCACACCATCACCGGGCCCTATTTTCCGCTGGTCGATCTTGGGGTCGATCCGCTGCCGGTCGATCCCGAGCTTGCGCTGGCGATTGCCCGGCGCGAAAGCGAATTTGACCCCGCCGTTCAGTCGGGCGCCGGTGCCCGTGGCCTGATGCAGCTGATGCCGCGCACCGCGCGGGCCGTTGCCGGAGACCTGCAGATTGACTATTCGCTGGACCGGCTGACCAGCGACCCGGCCTATAACGCCACGCTGGGCACCGCCTATCTGGCCGAGCTGGTGGGCATCTACGGGTCATCGCCGGTTCTGGTCGCGGCGGCCTATAATGCCGGGCCCAGCCGGGTCGACCGCTGGATGGCGCAGTTCGGAGACCCGCGCGACGCCGGCGTTGACGTCATCGATTGGGTCGAGCATGTGCCGTTCACCGAGACCCGGAACTATGTGATGCGGGTGGCCGAATCGCTGCCGGTCTATCGCCAGCGCATGGGCCAGCCGCCCGGCCCCATCGCCATTACCGCTGAACTCAAGGGTCTCTGACGCCGCCTGTTGCCCTCGGCAAGCCTGACCGCCGGGCAAGGCTGGGCACGCGCCGGCCTCGGGTGCGGTTGCGGGTTGCGGCGCTTCGGGTTGCGCTTGGTCCGGCAGGCATCAGCAGATACCAACGGCCCTTGGCCGTGACCGATCGTGACCGAGGCATGCGACCGCCGTCAAACCGCAGGTTGGCCCTTGGCAAAACGGGGCGGGCAGGCGCATGCGCGGTCCGCGGGCCGACCGGCGCAGCAAAAGACCGACGGTCAGTATCCATAGCCGTCGGCATGGCGCGTTGAAGCCCAGGATTTCAGGCAGCGTCGGGTGATCCGGGGGTTAACGCGAAACGCCTTGACGGGCCCTGTTTCGCGCCTCGCGCCACAGGGTGAACATGCCCGCCGCGACCACGATGGCGGCGCCAAGGGCCACGTTGGCATGCACGGCCTCGCTGAACACGAACACCCCCACCAGCGCCGCCAGCATCGGCTGCAGATAGGCCAGCGGCTGCAGGGCGCTGGCCTCGGCCAGTTGATAGCAGCGGATCAGCAGGTAATGCCCGGCCACGGCGGTCACGCACAGAACGCCCATCCAGCCCCAGTCGCCGGGGGTCATTGGCACCCAGAACCAGATGCCGATGCCGGTGGCCACCGGCAGGCCCGCCGCCCCGGTCCAGAAAAAACTGGTGGCGGCGCTGTCGACCCGGGCCACCCGGCGGGTCAGCACTGCGTAGATTGCGAACATCGCGGTGGAAATCACCGCATAGGTGGACCCGATCGAAAACACCGACAGCCCCGGCACCAGGATCACCAGAACCCCGGCAAAGCCGGCCAGAATCGCCGTCCAGCGCCGCCAGCCCACACGCTCGCCCAGCACCGGCCCGGCAAGTGCGGCCACCAGCAGCGGATAGCCGGCAAAGATCGAATGGCTCTCGACCAGCCCGGCGTTCACGAATGCCAGCACCATCACGTTGATCTCGACCGCCAGCAGCACGCCGCGCAGGATTTGCAGGCGCGGCGCGCGCGTGGCCGCTGCCGCCCGAACGCCGCCCCCCGATCGCGCCGCCATCCACAGGATGAAGGCCGCGAAGAACCAGTAACGGATCATCACCACCATGGGCACGCCATAGGCGCCGCCGAGGTGGCGCGAGATACCGTCCTGCGCGGCAAAAATCGCCATGGCGACGATCATCAGCCCCATGCCGCCGCGGGCGCTGCTGTTGTCGGTGCCTGTCGCGACGCTCATCTCAGCACCGCTGTCACCATGTGACGCTTGGCGCCGAAACCCGGGGCGCGGGTCACGTCAAAACCGGCGGCGTCCAGCGCCCGGCGCACCGCGCCGGCGGCCGAATAGGTGGCCACCGTGCCACCCGGAGCGGTGTGGCGGCCCACCTCGGCCAGCAGCGCCGGCTCCCAAAGCTCGGGGTTCCGGGCCGGGGCAAAGCCATCCAGAAACCATGCGTCGGCCTTGTGCGGCCAGGCCGGCAGGGTGACGCGCGCGTCGCCGGGGACCACGGTCAGCACCAGCCCGGGCAGGATGATCGGGTCAGTGCCCGCCGCCCACTGGCTGACCAGCCGCCCGGCGGTGTCGGCGATGTCGGGAAAGGCCGCCAGCGCGCGCGCCATGTCGGCGGCCGCCATGGGAAAAGCCTCGAAACTGGTGCAAAGGACCGGGCCGGGCAGGTCCATCGCGCTGACCATCCCGGACAGGGCCAGCATGTTCAGACCGGTGCCAAACCCCAGCTCGGCCACCCGGAAACCGGGGCGCAGGCGGGCGGCCAGACGATTGCCCTGCAAGAACACATGCCGGCTTTCGCCAAGACCGTCGTTCACGGCATAATACGGGTCGTCAAAGCGGGTGGAAACCGGCACCTTGCCGTCGCGCCAGACCAGATTCGCCGCCAGCGGCGTCAACGGTGCCGCCAAGCCCGCCGCCTGATCGAAAGGGTTTTCACATCGTGACGACATGGGATGTCACCGTTCGCGGCGCCGGAGCATTCGGACTTTCGGTTGCCTATGCCTGCCTTCAACGCGGCGCAAGGGTGCAGGTCATCGACCCCGCCGGCCCCGGCGCCGGCAGCTCAGGCGGCGTGGTTGGCGCGCTGGCGCCGCATGTGCCCGAGAACTGGAACCCCAAAAAGGCGTTCCAGTTGGCGGCACTGCTGGAGGGCGAAGATTTCTGGCGCGGCGTCGACGCGGCGTCGGGCCTGTCGTCGGGCTATGGCCGCACCGGGCGCCTGCAACCGCTGGCCGATGACCGCGCGGTCACGCTGGCGCGCCGCCGCGCCGGCACCGCGGCCACGCTGTGGCAGGGCCGCGCCAGTTGGGAGATCGTGGATCACGGCCCCGGCTGGGCGCCGCCGGCCGCCACCGGGCTTTATGTGCGCGACAGCCTGACCGCCCGGCTTTACCCCGCGCGCGCCGTGGCCAGCCTTGCCGGCGCCGTCACCGCGCTGGGCGGACGGATCGCGACCACGGGCACGGACACCGGCGCGATCCTGTGGGCCACCGGCCACCGCGGGCTTGACGAATTTTCACGAAAATTCAGCGCGCCCCTTGGCAGTGGGGTCAAGGGGCAAGCGGCGCTGCTGGGCCATGACGCCGGGGACGCGGCGCCGCAGCTATTCGCTGCAAGCCTGCATTTCATTCCCCATGACGACGGGACACTGGCCATCGGCTCGACCAGCGAACGCGACTGGAGCGTCCCCGGCCCCGACGGCCAGCTTGACACGCTGCTGGACCGGGCGCGCGACATCTGCCCTGCGCTGGCCGGGGCGCCGGTTCTGCAGCGCTGGGCCGGGATCCGCCCGCGCGCGATCACCCGCGCGCCGCTGCTGGGGGCATGGCCGGGCCGGCCGGGCCACTTTATCGCCAACGGCGGCTTCAAGATCGGCTTTGGCCTCGTGCCGCGCGTGGCGGCGGTGATGGCCGCGCTGATGCTGGACGGCACCGATGCCATCCCCGCCGATTTCAGCCCCGCAACCGCGATCGCGCGGGCCCGCGGGTAACCTCA
>CAYYMJ010000024.1:24769-31482 GCA_964472855.1 uncultured Rhodobacterales bacterium
GCAACCGCGATCGCGCGGGCCCGCGGGTAACCTCAGCCAGCCTCCGCGCGGGCGGTCATGCAAAGCCGCCCGCCGGGCCCGGCGACCCACAGCCGGCGGCCGTCCATCTCAAGCTGCACCGCCTCGTCGACCGTGACCGCCGACAGGGCCCGGAAATCGAACCGCCGCAATGCGCCCAGCCGCGCCCGGGCCTTCAGCATCAAAAGCTGCGCCAGCAGCGGCCCGTGCACCACCGGCCCGGCATAGCCTTCGACCGTCCGACAATAGTCGGCGTCATAGTGGATGCGATGCCCGTTGAGGGTCAGCGCCGAATAGCGAAACAGCAGCGTCGTGTCGAAACGCCTGTGGTCTTCGCCCTGACCGGGCGGCGCGGTTTCGGGCGTCGGCGCGGCGGCACCCGGCCGGGGATCGTCGCGAAACACCAGGTCCTGAAATTCGGTCACGCAAAGCCGCCCATCCTGGCGGATGTCGTGGCGCAGGGTGACAAAGGCCAGCGGGCCCGACCGGCCGGTCTTGCGCGTCACGCTGTCCAGTTGCGTCAGCTTGTGCGCGGGCAACCCCAGCCGCAGCGGCGCCGCGAATTGCAGCCGTCCGCCGGCCCACATGCGCCGGGGCAGGCCCAGGTCGGGGATCAGACCGCCCCGCGCCGAGTGCCCGTCGCGGCCCAGCGCGCCCGGCGCAAGCGGGGTCCAGAAATACAGCTGGTGAAAGAAGGGTGGCATTGCATCGCCGGTCGCCACCGGCGGGCCGGGAAGGTCCAGCGCCACCTGCAGCGCCGCCGCCCGCGCCGGGTCGAGGCTGTCGGTCACTTCCCTTGGTGTGGCGGTTTCGGCGGTCATGCCGGTCAGGCTATCGCATTTCGCGTTCAATCTGAATCACCAAACATTGCCTGCAATCACGGATTTTCACGCGAGTCAGGCGCG
The DNA here is from genome assembly GCA_964472855.1 of uncultured Rhodobacterales bacterium. Taxonomy (GTDB): domain Bacteria; phylum Pseudomonadota; class Alphaproteobacteria; order Rhodobacterales; family Rhodobacteraceae; genus Tranquillimonas. Next base: position 25,693 of record CAYYMJ010000024.1, read on the forward strand.
AAAGGCTGTAATGTGGCGCCATGAGACCGGCAATCACATCTCTTGACCATCTGGTTCTGACCGTGGCCGACATTGCGCGCACGCAGGCCTTTTACCGCGACGTGCTGGGCATGGAGCCAACCGCCTATCCTACCGCCGCCGGCACCCGGCACGCGCTGCGCTTTGGTGCGCAAAAGATCAACCTGCATCAGGCGGGCGCCGAATTCGCGCCCCACGCGGCCCGGGCAACGGCGGGCAGCGCCGATCTTTGTTTCCTGTCCGATCTGCCGCTGCACGAATGGACCGCGCACCTGTCGCGCCACGGCATCGCGGTCGAGGCCGGCCCGGTCGCGCGCACCGGTGCCGGCGGCCCGATCCTGTCGGTCTATATCCGCGATCCCGATGGCAACCTGCTGGAAATTTCCAATCGCCTGCCAGAATGACCGCGGGCCGCAGGCGCGGACGTCAGAATTCCACGCCGATCTGGGCCTTGATGCCCGACCGGAAGGGGTGCTTGACCAGCTCCATTTCGGTCACGAGGTCGGCCACCTCGATGATCTGTTCGCTGGCGTTGCGCCCGGTCAGCACGACATGGGTCATGGCCGGCTTTTCCTCGGACAGAAAGCGCGCGACCTCGGCCGCGTCGACATAGTCATAGCGGATGGCGATGTTGATTTCGTCCAGCAGGACCATGCGGTTGGCGGGGTCGCGGATCAGCTGTTTCGCCTTTTCCCAGGCCGCCTGCGCCATCTCGGTATCGCGGCTCTTGTCCTGCGTTTCCCAGGTAAAGCCTTCGCCCATGGTGTGGAACTGGCAGATGTCGCCGAATTTCCCGAGGATCAGGTCGCGTTCACCGGTGGACATGCCGCCCTTGATGAACTGCACCACCGCCGAGGGCATGTCGTGGGCGATGCAGCGAAAGATCATGCCGAACGCGGCGGTCGACTTGCCCTTGCCCTTGCCGGTGTGAATGATGATCAGGCCCTTCTGATCGGTCTTGGTGGCCATGATCTTGTCGCGCGCGGCCTTTTTCTTGGCCATCTTGCGGGCGTGGCGGTCGGTGTCGTCGGTCATCCGGGCGTCCTTTTGCGGTTTTGGTCCGGGTTGGTCGTGATGTGCACAAGGTCATTTCCCGGACGGAATTGCCATGCCGTTATACAACGATCTGCGCCGCGCGGGCAGCGCGTCTGGCCATTGCGGCGTCTGCCGACGCCGCGCTGGTGAGGGGGCTCTGCCCCCTCTGCGCCCGGGGGCGCATTCACCCCCGAAGTATTTGCCGAACAGTGAAGCGCTGTTCTGGCAGCGCCCTGACCGCCGGCCGGTCGCTGGCGACGTCGGCCGTTATGATCCGCACAGGCTGTCTACCCGGGCGCGGGCCGAGTTGCTGCGCGGGGTCCACAGCCCGCGGTCGATGGCCTCGGCCAGGCGTTGGGCCATTTCGCGCAAGGCGTCGGGGTTATGCGCCTCGATAAAGGCGCGCACGTCGTCGTCTTGCAGGAAAGCGGCCTCGACAAGGTCGAAGTGATGGCCGCGCACGGCGCCGGTGGTGGCGGCGAAGGCAAACAGATAGTCCACCGTCGCCGCCATTTCGAAGGCGCCCTTGTAGCCGTGGCGCATGACCCCGGCGATCCATTTCGGGTTGACGACGCGCGACCGGACCACGCGCGCGATTTCGTCGTCCAGCGCCCGGATGACCGGGCGTTCGGGGCGGGAATGGTCGTTGTGATAAAGCGGCCGGTCCTGACCCTGCAGCATGCTGACCGCCGCGGCGGCGCCGCCTTCGAACTGGTAATAATCGTCGCTGTCCAGAAGGTCGTGTTCGCGGTTGTCCTGATTCTGGACGATGGCCTCGACCGTGCCAAGGCGCTGTTCAAACGCGCCATGGGCGGCCGTGCCTTCCTGCCCGGCGCCATAGGCATAGCCGCCCCATTCGACATAGGCGCGGCCAAGGTCGGCCTTGTCGGACCAGAGGCGTTCGTCGAGCATCGCCTGCAGACCGGCGCCATAGGCCCCGGGCTTGGACCCGAAGACGCGGGCGCCATCCTGACCGGCCCGGGCGGCGGCGGCGGCGGGATTGTCGGCCTGCCCCTCGGTCAGCGCCTGCACCGCGCGCGCGGCGCTGTCGATCAGGGCCATCTGCTGGGGAAAGGCATCGCGGAAAAAGCCCGAAACGCGAAAGGTGACATCGACGCGGGGGCGGCCCAGCACGCCTGCCGGCAGGATCTCGAAGCCGGTCACCCGGCGGTTGGCGGCGTCCCAGGTGGGCTTGACCCCCATCAGCGCCAGCCCCTGTGCCAGATCGTCGCCGCCGGTGCGCATGTTCGACGTGCCCCATGCGGTGATCAGCATGGCACGCGGCCAGTCGCCGTGATCCTGAAGGTGCTTTTCTATCAGCAGGTTGGCCGATTTCCATCCCAGCGCCCAGGCGGTGGGCGTGGGCACGGCACGGCTGTCGACCGAGTAGAAGTTGCGCCCGGTCGGCAGCACGTCGGGGCGCCCGCGCGTCGGCGCGCCCGAGGGGCCGGGCGCCAGGGCCCGCCCGTCGAGCGCGGCAACCAGCCCCGCCATTTCGGCCGGACCACATGCGGTCACGGCGGGGGCCAGCCGGGTTTTGATGCTGTCCACAACGGCGCGGGTCGCCGGGCCGGGCACGGGCACGGGCGCTTGCCGCGCATCGCCCGGCCCCCCGTCCCGCAACAGCGCCTGCGCCATAAGTTCCAGCCGTTCGACCGTGTCGCCATTGCTGCGCCAGTTGTCAGGGGACAGCGCCGCCAGCGCCGCTGGCTTGTCGGCGGCCGGCGCCCCAAGGTCGCAGTCGAGCGGGTCGATCCCCAGCGCCAGGTCCGCCGCCATCGCTCGCAGGATCGAGCCATTGCCCCCCTTGCCGTCGCCACGCGGGATGCGGGCCAGCGCGATCACCAGATCGCGCAGCAGGTCGCCGCGCGGGCTTTGGCCGAACACATGCAGGCCGTCGCGGATTTGCGCCTCTTTCAGCTCGCACAGCCAGGCATCGAGCTTTTGCAGGTCGCCCTCGGTCTCGCCGCCAAGCCGGGCGTCTTCGGCGATCCCGGTGGCCCGGGCAAGGCCGAGGATTTCCTTGCGCAGCACCTCCATGCGGCGGGGGTCGAGGCCCGCGGCCTCGTAAAACTCGTCGACCAGCGCTTCGAGATCGCGCAAGGGACCATAGCTTTCGGCCCGGGTCAGCGGCGGCGTCAGGTGGTCGACGATCACTGCCTGCGCGCGGCGTTTGGCCTGCGTGCCTTCGCCCGGGTCGTTGACGATGAAAGGATAGACATGCGGCGTGGGGCCGAAGACGGCCTCGGGGTAACAGGTCTCGGACAGGGCCACGGCCTTGCCGGGCAGCCATTCGAGATTGCCGTGCTTGCCCATGTGGACAATGGCGTTGGCCCCCCAGTGCCGGCGCAGCCAGACATAGAAGGCAAGGTAATTGTGCGGGGGCACAAGGTCGGGCGCGTGATAGGTATCGGTCGGGTCGATGTTATAGCCGCGCGCAGGTTGCAGCCCGACGACGGCGTTGCCAAAGCGCAGGATCGACAGCTTGAAGCCGGCGCCGGCCTCGAAGAACGGGTCGTCCTGGGGGGGGCCCCAGCGGGCCTCGATATCGCGGCGCATCTCCCACGGCAGGTCGGCATAGGCGGCGCGATAGGTGTCTTCGGGCAGGGTTTCGCCGCCCGCGCGGCTGGCACGGTCGGTCAGCCAGTTGGTCGGGCCGGCAAGGATGGCCTGCATCAGGGCATCGCTGTCGCCGGGCGCGCCGTCGATGCCATAGCCGGCCGCTGACAGCGCCTGCAGCGCGGCCACGGTCGATGCCGGCGTGTCCAGCCCGACGCCGTTGGCAAGCCGTCCGTCACGGTTGGGATAGTTGGCCAGCACCAGCGCGATCTTGCGCCTGTCCGCCGGCGTGGTGCGCAGCCGCACCCAGTTGGCGGCAAGTTCGGCCACGAATTCGACCCGGTCGCCACGGGCGCGATAGGCGGCAATGGGGCATTGGGTGGCTTCGTCGAAGAAGGCTTGGCCCTTGAAGCTGACGGCGCGCGACAGGATGCGGCCATCGACCTCGGGCAGGGCGACGTTCATGGCGATGTCGCGGGCGGTCAGGCCGGCAAGGCCGCTGTCCCATTGATCTTCGGACGAACCGGCCAGCACCATCTGGAACACCGGGGCGCCGCCGGCTTCGGGGGCGCGCAGCGGGTCGTTGCCATTGTCGGCGCCGGGCGAGGCCACGGCAAAGCTGGTCGCGTCGAGGATCACGCTGGGCGGCGCGGCACGGAACAGTTCGCGAATGGTTGCCGCCGACAGCGGGTCTTTCAGCGAGGCCGCGAAGATCGGCAGCGGGTTCAGCCCCCGGCGCATCAGGGCACGGGTCAGGCGGTTGATCGGGTGCAGGCCGGCGCCCTGCACCAGCGCCCGGTAGAACACCAGCGGCACCACCGGGGCGCCGTCGGTCCATGCCGCGCGGGCGGCGTCAAGGTCGGCCACGCCGGCGCCGGGCCAATAGACCCCGGCGCGCAGCAGCGGGCGGGCCGGGGCCGGGCGGTCGCCGTTGTCCAGCATCGCGGCGGTATAGCGCAGGAAGCTGGTGGCATTCTCGGGGCCGCCTTCGACCAGATAGGCCCACAGCGCATCGTAATCCGCACCCGGCACGGTCGACAGGGCGCGCAGTTCCGTGTCGGGCTTGTCGTCGCCGGGCAGGGCGGCAAAGGGCACACCGGCCTCGGCCAGCCGGGCGGCATATTGTTCGAACCCATAGCGCCAGTAGCCGGCGCCGCCCAGCAACCGTGCCACCACCAGTCGCGCCCCGGTGGCGCAGTTGTCCAGATGCATGTCGACCGACATGGGGTGGCGCAGGTGCATCAGGTTGGTCAGGCGCAGCCCCGGCGGGTCGTCCATTTCGGCCCGGGCGGCGGACAGCGCCGCAAGCTCGGTATCGGCGGCCGAGATGACGACGACATCGGCCGGTGTCTGCCCCGGGTCGACGGGGTCGGTGCCGTCGCCGATGGCGCCCGGGGTGGCGGCCAGAAGATGCATGTCAGACCAGCCGCTTTTCCATGAACACCGACGAGCCGTCATCGACATAGGCGCCAAAGGCGCCGCAGCGGGCAAAGCCGAAGCGGCCGTAAAGCCTGACGGCGGCCGCAAGCTCGTCGCCGGTTTCCAGCCTCAGCGCGCCGCAGCCGGCGTCGCGCGCGGCCTGTTCCAGCCGCTCCAGCAGGGCGGCGCCGATACCGGCGCCCCGGGCCTCGGTGGCGGTGAACATCGACTTCACCTCGCCATAGTCGCCCTTCAGCATCACGGCCCCGACCCCGACGATCGAGGTGCGGAAATAGGCCGCGAAAAAGTGCACGCCGGGCGCGGCCAGTTCGTCCGCCGACAGGGAATGGTTATGCTCGGGCGGATAGGTGCTGGCCTGCACGGCCTGCGCCTCGGCCAGCAGAGCGGCGCAGGCGGGCGCGCGCGGGTCGGCCACAACGACGGTGATCACGGCGCCAGCGCGGCGGCAATTGCCGCGCGGTCCAGCCCGGCCTGCCCGATCACGACCAGCCGGGTTGCCCGGTCTTCATCGGCCCGCAACGGGCGGTCGAAATAGCTTTCGATACGCGGCCCCACCGCCTGAATGGTCAGGCGCATGGGCTTGCCCGACACGGCGGCAAAGCCTTTCAGCCGCAGGATGTCGTGGGCGCGGATGACATCGGCCACCTGACCGGCATATCCGGCCGGATCGGCGATTTCCGGCAGGTCGACCACGAAGCTTTCGAACGCGTCATGGCCATGTTCGTGGGTGTGATCGTC
>CAYYMJ010000024.1:31582-39230 GCA_964472855.1 uncultured Rhodobacterales bacterium
CGTCTTCGTCGCCGTCTTCGTCGTCGTGATGGTGGTGGTGATGCACCGCGTGGCGCGCGCTCAGGTCGGCCTCGGCCGCCGAACCCTGGCCCAGCAGCACATCGACCGGCAGGTTGCCATGCGAGGCGGTCACCACCTGCACCCCGTCGCGGGCGCCGTCGCGGATGCGCGATTTCAGCGCCGCGGCGGCGCCCTCGGGCAGAAGGTCGGCCTTGTTGACGACGATCAGGTCGGCGCAGGCAAGCTGGTCGTCGAACAGTTCGGACAGCGGGGTTTCATGGTCAAGGCTGTCGTCGGCGGCGCGCTGGGCGTCGACGCGCGCCTCGTCATGGGCAAAGCGCCCTTCGGCCACCGCGGCGCCATCGACCAGCGCGACGACCCCGTCAACGGTTACGCGGGTGGCAATCTCGGGCCAGTTGAAGGCGCGCACCAGCGGTTGGGGCAGGGCAAGGCCCGAGGTTTCGATGACAATGTGATCGGGCGCGTCGGGCCGGGCCAGCAGCGCCGCGATTGTCGGCACGAAATCTTCGGCCACCGTGCAGCAGATGCAGCCGTTCGACAGCTCGACGATATCGTCTTCGCTGCAATTCTCGATCCCGCAGCCGGCCAGAATGCCGCCGTCAACGCCAAGGTCGCCGAATTCGTTGATGATCAGCGCGATGCGGCGCCCGCCCGCGTTGGTCAGCATGTTGCGGATCAGTGTGGTCTTGCCGGCCCCAAGGAAACCGGTGACGATGGTCGCGGGGATCTTCGAGCGCATGGGCGAATGTCCTTGTGGCCGGGGCGCGGCAGTCTTAGGCCGCGCGCGCCAAAGTGGAAAGAGGGGACGCGGGTTGAGCGACCGGTTGGTGATTTGCGATACCTGCCTTGACGGCGCCGGCAAGGCGCTGGCCGCGGCCGTTGCCGCGCTGGTGCCGGAGATACGGGTCGAGACGGCGTCCTGCCTCAATGTCTGTGACCGCCCGATCGCGCTGGCGCTCAGCGGTGCGGGCCGCGACAGCTATCTGTTCGCGGGGGTCGATCCGGGCCGCGATGTCGATGATCTGGCCGCGCTGCTGCGGCTTTACCTGGGTGCCGCGCCGACGATTACCGATGCCCGCCCCGCCGGGCGGCTGCGCCACTGTCTGGTGGGTCGCATTCCGGCGCCGGAACCGGGCGACGGCTGAACTGCGGGTGGGTCGCTGTGGCGGCATTGTTGCACCGTTGAAGGCTGTGGCGGACGCCGCAGGATTGGCGGCCGCCGGGTGGGTCAGGCCGGTTCGCGGCTCCAGAAATGGCCAGCAACCAGCCCGAGCACGGACCAGCCCGCAAGGCCGACGCCAAGGGCGCGGGCGGCGAATTCACCGGCCAACTCGGGCGGGGCGACACCGGCCAGCGCCACGGGCTGCGGCGCGCCGATCACATGCGGCGCCAGCAACAACAGCACCGCCAGCCCCCAGTGGGCCCAACCGCTGCCGAAGGCAATCAGCCCAAGGCCCGCCGCCGTTGCCGCCACCGTGGCGAACCACCAGATCTGGCGCGGCACCAGTTCGGACGCGGCCGAACCCGGCAACTCGGGCGGCAGACCGATCGCCGGGGCAAGCTGGGCGGCGACAAACCCGGCGATGCCCCAGACGATCCCGGTGCGCGCCGTGACGCCATGTCCCAACCGCTCTGCCAGCGCGAAACCGGCGACCAGCACAAGGCCATAACCGACATAGACCAGCGCCGAGAACAGCACCGTCAGGCCGTTGCGGGCAATATCGATGCCGCCGGTTGCGGCGCTGTCGGCTGCATGGTCATGGGTCGCATGATCGTGCGCGGCGCTGGCGGCGTCGGCAATTACACCGCCGAAATGCGTCAGTTCCCCGGATTCATACAGTTCGGCCTGCAGCAGCACCGGCTGCACCAACACCAATTGCAGCGCGGCGGCGATCAGCCCCGCGGCAAAGCCAGCGAACACCGCGCTGGCAAGCATTTTCCTGGCCATGGATCAGTGGCAGGGAAAGCCGGTCGCGTGACGCATATCGTGGGCCGCGTCATGCAGAACCGCCGATTGCGCGTGCCCGGCGATGAACAGGGTCACAAGGCCCAGAAGGGCGATTCCGGCAATGGTCGCAAGTCCGCTGTCGGCCTTGGCAACGGTGTGAACGGCTGTGGTCATCGGTCTTCTCCTTTTCCCGTCACACCCGACGGGGCTGGTTTGCACATCGGCACGGCTGGTTTCCTGGCTGGCGGGTCGCTGCGGTCCGTCGCCTTCCCGGGGCTGGCCCCAGTGGCAGTTGACGGGTCGCTCGCCGCTGACAGTCGCGGGGGCGGCTCCGGTGGCAGACCCCGACGTGGGTCATCTGTTCCGGATTCCCATTTGGCCTCACAAAGCTCTTGCCTTGACCCGAGGCACCATGCCCGCCCTTTGTGCCCGCAGCCTCGGGCCACGGTCAATAGGGATTCGCGCCCGCCCGCGCCCCGTTCGCGACACGCGCCCGGCGCGGCCGGGCAGGCGCGCTGTTGGCAGCCGCGCGGCCCGAGAGTGCCCCACGTCGCAATATATTGGGGATAACTCGGCCAAAATCGGCACATGATGCGTTTGGCGTTTGACAGGCGCCGCCGGTATCGGGACACTGGCTGCCACTCCAGCGCATGGACAGGCGGCAAAGCGTGCATTTCACCCGTCTCAGACTGACCGGCTTCAAAAGCTTCGTTGACCCGACCGAACTGGTCATCAACGACGGGCTGACCGGCGTGGTCGGGCCCAATGGCTGCGGCAAGTCGAACCTGCTTGAGGCGCTGCGCTGGGTGATGGGTGAAAACCGCCCCACCGCGATGCGGGGCGGCGGCATGGAAGACGTGATCTTCGCCGGCGCCGCCAGCCGCGCGGCCCGCAACTTTGCCGAGGTGTCGCTGGGCGTCGACAACAGCGAACGGCTGGCTCCGGCCGAATTCAACGATGCCGACCAGCTCGAGATCGTGCGGCGCATCACCCGCGACATCGGCAGCGCCTACAAGGTGAACGGCAAGGATGTGCGCGCCCGCGACGTGCAGATGCTGTTCGCCGATGCCGCGACCGGCGCCCACAGCCCGGCCCTGGTGCGGCAGGGGCAGATTGCCGAACTGATCAACGCGCGCCCCAAGTCGCGGCGCCGGGTGCTGGAAGACGCCGCCGGTATTGGCGGGCTTTACCAGCGCCGGCACGAGGCCGAGCTAAAGCTGACGGGGGCCGAAACCAACCTTGCCCGGGTGCAGGACGTGATCGAACAATTGGCTGCGCAGTTGCGCGACCTTGCCCGACAGGCGCGGCAAGCTGAACGCTATCGCGCCATCGGCACCGATTTGCGCCATGCCGAGGGCGTGCTGCTGTTTGTCCGCTGGAGCAATGCCGAGGCCGGGCGCGAACGGGCGCAGGCGGCGCTGCGGGCCGCCCTGACCGACGCCGGCCAGGCCGAGCGTGGCGTGACCGGCGCCGCGCGCGACCGCGAGGCCGCCGAGGCCGCGGTGCCGCCGCTGCGCGAGGAAGAGGCCATTGCCGCCGCGGTCCTGCAACGCCTGCAAGTCGAACAGCGAACACTGGCCGAACGCGCCGAGCAGGCCGAAACCGCCATCGAGACGCTTGGCGCGCGCATCGCCCAGCTTGACCGCGATGCCGAGCGCGAGGCGCAGCTGAACCATGACGCCGGCGAAATGCTGGGCCGGCTGGCCGACGAGGAAGACCGGCTGCGCGCGGCTCAGGTTGGCCATGGCGACAAGGTCGACCAGGCCGCGACCGCGTCGCGCGCCGCCGCCGAGGCGTTGAAAGAGGCCGAGGCCACGCATTCCGTGCTGACCGAAGATGCGGCCCGGCTGGTGGCGCAGCACAAGTCCGCCGCGCGGCTGGTCCAGGACGCGACCGCCGCGCTGTCGGTGGCCGAGGGCCGGGCGGCGCGGGCGCGAGCCGAGGTGGAAAGCTCGGTCGCGGCCGAGACAGCGGCCAAGGCCGGGGCCGGCACGCGGGCGGCGGCTCTGGACGCGGCCAGCCGCGCGGCGCAGGCGGCCGAGACGGCGCTGGAAGCCGCCGACCAGCGGCGCAACGCCACCCAGTCGCGCGAGGCCGAGGCGCGGGCCGAACGCTCGAAAACCGAAGGCGAGGTCGGGGCGCTGTCGGCCGAGTTCACGGCGCTGGAACGGCTGGTGGCCCGCGAAACCGGCAGCACCGCGCAGCTGATCGACGCGCTGAGTGTGGCGCCAGGCTTTGAACTGGCGCTGGGCGCGGCCTTGGCCGACGACCTGCGCGCGCCGGTGGTGGGTGCCGGCGACCGCACCGGGTGGGTGCCGCTGGACGACTATGCCGACGCGCCGGCGCTGCCCGGCGGCCTGCGCCCGATTTCCGACCATGTGACCGCGCCGGCGGCGCTGGCGCGGCGTCTGGCGCAGGTGGCGGTGGTCGACCGCGCCCACGGCCCGGCGCTGCAGGCCGACCTGCGGCCGGGCCAGCGGCTGGTGTCGCGCGAAGGCGACCTGTGGCGCTGGGACGGGCTGCGCACCGATACCGAGGATGCGTCGAACGCCGCCGCGCTGCGCCTGCAGCAGATCAACCGGATCGGGGCGCTGAAGGAACAACTGCGCGAGGCCCGGGCCAAGGCCGAAGGCACCGTGCGGGCCCACGAGGTGTTGAAGCAGGAACTTGCCGCCGCCAGCGACGCCGACAAGGCGGCGCGCGACGCCCGCCGCGCCGCCGACAGCGCGCTGGCCGACGCCAGCCGCGCCGCCAGCCGGGCCGCCGCCGAACACGAAATGGCCATGGGCCGGCTGGAGACCCTGCGCCTGTCGGTCAGCCGCCACGATGAAGAGGTCGGCGCCGCCCGCGCCCGCACGTCCGAGGCCAGCGCCGCGCTGAAGGCTCTGCCCGACGCCGCCACCGCCACCGAGGCCGCCGAGGCCGCCCGCGCCGTGGTGGCGGCGGCGCGCGACACCATGCTGCAGGCCCGTGCCAGCCACGAAGAGCTGCGCCGCGCCGGTGAAGGCCGCCGCCGCCGGCTGGACGCGATTGCGCGCGAGGCCGAGGGCTGGAACGACCGGCTCAGCCACGCGGGCACCCGGCTGGACGAGCTTGGGCGCCGCCGCGCCGATCTGCAGGCCGAACTGGACGCGGCCAGCGACCTGCCGGCCGCGCTTGAGGTGACCGCCACCGAGGTGGTCGCACGGATCGACACCGCCCGAACCCGCCGGCAAACGGCGGGCGAGGCGCTGGCCCGGGGCGAAAACGCGCTGCGCGACGCGCAGGCGGGCGAACGCTCGGCATCCGAGACCGCCTCGAAAGCCCGCGAGGTGCGGGCGGCGGCGCAAGAGCGGCTCGACGCCGCCGGCGAACTGGTGAACGCTGCCGCCGCACGCATCGCCGAAGATCTGGAAAGCACGCCCGACGATCTGCGCCGGCAACTGGCCGACGATGCCGCCACCGGTACCCCGCTGGACGCGCTCGAGGCGCGTGTCGGCCGGCTGCGCCGCCAGCGCGAGGCGCTGGGTGCCGTCAACCTGCGGGCCGAGGAAGACGCGCGCACCGTGCAGGACGAACATGACCTGCTGGTCAGCGAAAAGGCCGACCTTGAAGAGGCGATTTCCAAGCTGCGCAGCGGCATCGCCGGGCTGAACCGCGAGGGCCGTGAACGGCTTTTGTCGGCCTTCGAGCAGGTGAACACCCATTTCGCCCGGCTGTTCACCCATCTGTTCGGCGGCGGCGAGGCGCGGCTGGCGCTGGTTGAATCCGACGACCCTCTGGAAGCCGGGCTGGAAATTCTCTGCCAGCCGCCGGGCAAGAAACTGTCGACCCTGTCGCTGTTGTCGGGGGGCGAACAGACGCTGACCGCCATGGCGCTGATCTTTGGCGTGTTCCTGTCGAACCCGGCGCCGATCTGTGTGCTGGACGAGGTCGACGCCCCGCTGGACGACGCCAATGTCGGGCGCTTTTGCGACCTGCTGGAAGAAATGACCCGCAGCACCGACACCCGGTTCCTGATCATCACCCACCATGCGGTGACCATGGCGCGGATGGACCGGCTGTTCGGCGTGACCATGGGCGAAAAGGGCGTCAGCCAGTTGGTGTCGGTTGACCTCAAGCTCGCCGAATCGCTGGTGGCCTGAACCGGCTTGGGCCGGGGCATTCGCCGCGCGGCCCCCCCCCGGCGACAACGGGTGGCCCGAACCGGCAACCATGCTTGCAGTAGCGGCCGGGTCTTGCCACAAGGCGCCCCATGAGCACCTGGATAACCATCTGCGACACCTGCAAGCGCGACGGCTGGATCGACGGCGGCCGCACCGACGGTGAAACGCTGGCCGAACTGGTCGAAACCGCGGCGGCCGGGGCCGGGCTGCGCGTGCGCCGCACCGCCTGCCTGATGGGTTGCACCCATTCGTGCAACGTCGCCGTGCAGGCCGCGGGCAAGCTGAGCTACACGCTGGGCCGGTTCGCGCCCACCGCCGATGCGGCCGAGGCCATCGTCGAATGGGCCGGGCTTCACGCCCAAAGCGAAACCGGGCAGGTGCCCTATCGCCAGTGGCCGCAGGGCGTGAAGGGCCATTTCGTGACCCGGCATCCGCCGCTTCCGCCCGCGGAATGACCGCGACCCGCGATCATGGCGGGCGGCTCGACATGGCCGTGGCCCGCCATGGCGGCAGCATCAGCGACTGGCTTGACCTGTCGACGGGCATCAACCCGGTGCCCTATCCGCTGCCGCCGATCCCCGCCGCTGCGTGGGCGCGCCTGCCCGATCATGGGGCCATCGCGGCGCTGGCCGACCGGGCCCGAGCCTTTTGGCAGGTGCCCGACGGCTGGGACATTCTGGCAGCGCCCGGCGCCTCGGCCCTGATCGCGCGGATCCCCGATCTGGCGGCGCCGGGGCAGGTGTGGATCCCCGGCCCGACCTATAACGAACATGGCGCGGCCTTTGCCCGTGCCGGCTGGCGGGAATGCCCGGCGCCGGGCGGCGGGGCCGATGCGACGGTCATCGTGCATCCCAACAACCCCGACGGGCGGGTGACGCAACATGTGGCGCGCGGGTCCCGGCTGAGCGTGATCGACGAAAGCTTCTGCGATGTCGCGCCGGGGGCCAGCCATGTCGGGCGCATGGGCATCCCCGGCACCATCATATTGAAAAGTTTCGGCAAATTCTGGGGTCTTGGCGGTCTGCGGCTGGGCTTTGCCATTGGCGACCCGGCGCTGGTGGACCGGCTGCGGCACATGCTGGGCCCCTGGCCGGTGGCCGGGCCGGCCCTGGCGGTGGGCAGCGCGGCGCTGGCCGACCCGGGCTGGGCCAGTGCGACCCGGCAACGCCTGCAACACGACGCCGACCGGCTGGACCGGCTGATGACAACCGCCGGCGCCCGCGTGACCGGCGGCACGACGCTGTTCCGGCTTTATACCGTCGACGATGCCGCCGCCTGGCAGGCGCGGCTGGCGCGGGGCCGCGTGTGGTCGCGCATCTTTCCCTATTCCGACCGGTGGCTGCGGCTGGGTTTGCCCGGCCCCGGCGACTGGGCGCAGCTTGAGGCCGCGATATGAGCGCCGCGCTGGCCGCCGCCATGGCGCTGGATGCCCTGCTGGGCGAACCGCGATGGCTGTGGTCGCGCCTGCCGCATCCGGCGGTGCTGGCCGGCAAGGCGGTTCAGCGGTGCGACAGCGCCTTCAACCGTGGGCCGC
>CAYYMJ010000025.1:0-38250 GCA_964472855.1 uncultured Rhodobacterales bacterium
TTGGTTGCCGAAAGTGCTCCGGTCCGGGGTTTTGCGGAGTGGCTGGGATAAAGTGTCAGCCCCGAGATGTCGGGGCGGCATACCCCGGCCCGCCGCTGCCCCGGCTACCCGGCCCGCCGCTATGGCTGCCGAAAGTGCTCCGGCCAGAGGGTTTGCGGGTTGGCCGGGATAAAGTGCCAACCTCAAAAGGCACGCGCGGCATACCCCGGCCCGCCACCTCACAACCCCTCACCGTAAATCGAACCGCTTCAGGATCTTGTCCACGTTCAGCCCCGGCGCGATCTCGATGCCGGTCTTGCGGCCATGATCCTCGAACCCTCGGCTCTGGTAATAGATCAGCCCGCCGCTGTTGTCGGAACGGATGCTGGCGTTGATCCAGCCATAGCCCAGCGCCGCCGCCGCCGCCCGGGTTGCGGCAAACAAGGCCGAGCCGATGCCCAGCCCGGTCTTGCCGATCCGCACGAAGGTGGCGATGTCGCAGGCCTCGGGCGGCAGGTCGGGGTGCGGGGCGATCCACTGGAAACCCAACAGCGTGCCGCGATCGTCCTCGGCCAGGTGCCAGACCGCGGCGTCGCCGTCACACCCGATCCAGTCGCGCATGTCGTCGGGGGCAAGCGGGGTCACGATGGCGGTGGTGCCGCCCTGCCGGATGATCGCGTTCAGCAGCGCGGCCATGGGGCCGGCGTCCAGCGCCCCGGCGCGCCGGACATGCAGGCGGCCGGTCACTGCATGGCCGCCAGAAGCGCCGCGTGCCGGGCCACGAAATCGCGCCGCACCTCGGCCGGCGCGCGCAGCATGATCCGCCGCCCGTCCACCGTTTCCGGCGTCGGGTGTCCGAATAGGCGGTTGGCCTCGGCTGGCGAGAATCCGGCGATCTGCGTCGCCTCGAGCCAGGCGCTGATCTTGTCGGCGCGCTTGATCCGTGCCTTCACCGTCTTCGGCAACGCCGCCGGCAGGCCAAAGCGCAGGTGGACCGCCGCGGCAAGGCGCTCGTCCAGCAGCCCATAGTCCGGCCCGACCGAGGCCTTGACCGGCGAGATCATGTCGCCGATCACGTATTCCGGCGCGTCATGCAACAACGCGGCCAGCCGCCAGCGGGGGGGCATGTCGGGGAACAGCGTGGCAAACAGATCCTCGACCAGCAGCGAATGCTCGGCCACCGAATAGGGAAAATCGCCCCGGGTCTGACCGTTCCAGCGGGCGACAAAGGCCAGCCCGTGGGCGATATCCTCGACCTCGATATCCATCGGCGTCGGGTCCAGCAGGTCCAGCCGCCTGCCCGACAGCATCCGTTGCCACGCCCTTGGTTGCTTTGCCACCCCGGCCCCCGTTTTCGCCAGCCCCCATATGGCCCGCAGGGCCGGGCAATGTCACCACCTTGTGTCGGTCGCGTTAACGGGTTTGCCGGCCCCGGACCCTATATCGGTAAGGCAAGGGGAGGTTTGGCAGTGGGCCCGTCGGGCCCGAAAACAGGAGCTGAACATGCGTAGATTCATTGCCGGAACCGTCATCGCGGGATCGCTGGCGCTGGCCACAGGCGCGGCGGCGGCCCCGGTATGCGCCGACCGCGATCAGGTGATCGACAGCCTTGCCGACCGTTACCATGAAATGCTTTCGGCGGGCGGGCTTCAGGATGAAACGACCCTTGTCGAGGTTTGGGTGTCTGGCAACACCGGCAGCTGGACGATCCTGGTCACCCGCGCCGACGGCATGTCCTGCGTGGTGGCAACGGGCCTGAACTGGCAACAGCACGAGACCGCGACCCCGGCGGCGGACGACGTCCAGAGCTGACCCCACGGCCAGCGCGGCATCATTGAGATCTCGCATCCGGCGAAATCCGGTGCTATGGCGCCTCCCGAGACCACGAATGAACCGCTACCGGGAGAGCCACGGATGGCAAACGATTACCTAGTAAAAGACATTTCCCTGGCCGCCTTCGGCCGCAAGGAACTGGATATCGCCGAAACCGAGATGCCGGGCCTGATGGCGCTGCGTGACGAGTTTGGCACGTCCCGGCCGCTGGCCGGCGCCCGCATCGCCGGGTCGCTGCACATGACCATCCAGACCGGTGTTCTGATCGAAACGCTGGTGGCGCTGGGCGCCGACGTGCGCTGGGCGTCGTGCAACATCTTTTCAACCCAGGATCACGCCGCCGCCGCCATCGCCGAAAGCGGCACGCCGGTGTTCGCGGTCAAGGGCGAAAGCCTCGAGGAATACTGGAACTATGCCGACGCGATCTTTCAGTTCCCCGAGGGCGGCGCCAACCTGATCCTCGACGATGGCGGCGACGCCACGCTTTACATCCTGATCGGCGCCCGGGTCGAAGAGGGCGAAGACGACCTGATCGCCGTGCCCACCAGCGATGAAGAGGTGGCCCTGTTCGCCCAGATCCGCAAGCGCATCGCCGAAACCCCCGGCTGGTTCGCCAAACAGCGCCAGATGCTGAAGGGCGTGTCCGAGGAAACCACCACCGGCGTGCATCGCCTGTACAAGATGATGGAAAAGGGCCAGTTGCCGTTTCCGGCGATCAACGTCAACGACAGCGTCACCAAGTCGAAGTTCGACAACAAGTATGGCTGCAAGGAATCGCTGGTCGACGGCATCCGCCGCGCCACCGACGTGATGATGGCCGGCAAGGTCGCGGTTGTTTGCGGCTATGGCGACGTGGGCAAGGGCTCGGCCGCCAGCCTGCGCGGCGCCGGGGCGCGGGTGAAGGTGACCGAGATCGACCCGATCTGCGCCCTGCAGGCCGCCATGGACGGTTTCGAGGTCGTGCGGCTGGAAGACGAGGTTGCGGCCGCCGACATCTTCGTCACCACCACCGGCAACAAGGACGTGATCCGCATCGAGCATATGCGCGAGATGAAGAACATGGCCATCGTCGGCAACATCGGCCATTTCGACAACGAAATTCAGGTCGCGGCGCTGAAGAACCACAAATGGACCAACATCAAGGACCAGGTCGACATGATCGAGATGCCGTCGGGCAACACGATCATCCTGCTGTCCGAGGGCCGGCTTCTGAACCTTGGCAACGCCACCGGCCACCCGTCGTTCGTGATGTCGGCCAGCTTCACCAACCAGGTGCTGGCGCAGATCGAGCTGTGGATCCGCGGTGACGACTATGACAACGCGGTGCATATTCTGCCCAAGCATCTGGACGAAAAGGTCGCGCGGCTGCATCTCGAGCGGGTTGGCGTGCGGTTGACCGAACTGGATGCCGAGCAAGCCGACTATATCGGGGTCGCCGTTGCGGGGCCCTACAAGGCCGAGCATTACCGCTACTAGGGGGTACCGATGCGCATCGTGGTTTTCGGGGTCGGGGCAATTGGCGGCGTGATCGCCGGTGCCCTGGCCGACGCCGGCCACGAGGTTGCGGGCATCGCCCGCGGCACGCAGCTGTCGGCGGTCCGCGACCATGGGCTGAAACTGTATTCCCACAATCGCCACATCACGGCGCATATCGACTGCGTCGTGCACCCGTCGGCCCTGAAACCGCGCCCCGACGATATCCTGTTCCTGTGCACCAAGTCGCAGGACACGGCAGCGGCGCTGATTGCCCTGCGCGAGGCCGGCTATCGCAACCAGCCGGTGTTTTGCGCCCAGAACGGGGTGGCCAACGAACGCATGGCCCTGCGCGCCTTTCCGCATGTGCACGGGGTGACGGTGATGATGCCGGCCAGTTGCCTGACGCCGGGCGAAGTGACGATCTATTCCCAGCCCCGGTTCGGCATTTTCGAACTGGGCCGCTTTCCCCACGGCATCGATTCCGACGACGAGCGCATGGCCGCCATTCTGGACAGCGCCAATATCGCGGGCTTTGCCTTGGAACATGTCATGGACAGCAAGTATGGCAAGCTGCGGATGAACCTGTCGAATATTCTCGAGGCGTTGCTGGGCGTTGGCGCGAATTTCGGAAATTTTCCCAAACTGTTGCGCGAAGAAGCCGACGACGCGCTGGCCGCGGCGCGCATCCGCTGGGTCGATGTCGGACGCAACGATCCGCGGCGCGCCGCGATGCTGAACATGACCGAGGTGGCGGGGCGGCCGCGGGTTGGATGCTCGACCACGCAAAGCCTGCGCAAGTCCAGCGGTTCGGTCGAGACCGACTATCTGAACGGTGAGATTTCGCAGATCGGGCGCATGCACGGGGTGCCGACGCCGCTGAACAATTTTGTGGTTTCGGTGGCACAGAAGGTGGCCCGCGACCGCGAGCAGGCCGGAAGCTGGACGCTGGAGCAACTCGCCACTGCCTATGACGCCTTCGTCAACGGGTGACGCCAGCCGCCGGTGCGGCATTTTCGCTTTGCCTCGGGCCGGCCGCCCACTAGGCTCGTCGCCATTGTGAAGCAGCGGATCGGAGCGTGTCGCGTTTTACAGGATTGAATTTGTTTCAAGACGTGCGTTCGAGCGCATGCGAGAGGCAGCTTGTCTTGAATTCGATCAGACGGACGCGCGCTGGCCGCACATTCCTGCAATGGGGGACCCGATGGGACGACGCGACGAACTTATCGAGAAATATGCCGACGATCTGCGCAACAAATGCGGCATGACGCCGGATATGGACCTGTTGAAGAAAGTGACGATCGGCTGCGGCCCTTCGATCTATGACGCCGACGCGGCGACGGTTGCCAGTTCGCAACCGGGCGAGCTGGAGACGGTCAAGGCGAATTTCCTGATCAGGAAACTGGGGCTGAGCGACGGTCCCGAGCTGGATGCGGCCGTAGCCAAGGCGATCGAGACCTATGGCAAGTCGGAACGCAACAAGTATCGCGCGGTGGTCTATTACATGCTGACCAGGCATTTCGGGAAAGAAGCCGTCTACGGCTGACGCGCCCGGCGTGATTGTCACCTGGCGGCCGGTGCGGGGCCGCCGGCGACCGGTTGCGCCGCCTGTCGGCGCCGCGCGGGGGAAGGGGCGCTGCCCCTCTGCGCCTTTGGCGCATTCACCCCGAAGTATTTGCAGAACGATGAAGGCGCGGCCCGGGCTTCAGGGCTGGACGCCGGCCATGCGGCAGACCATGGCCCATTCAGCTTCGCGCACTGGCTGGACCGACAGGCGGGTGTTGCGCACCAGCACCATGTCGGACAGGGCGGCGACGGCCTTGATCTCGGCCAGGGTGACCGGGGTCGCGACCGGGGCGATGGCGCGGATGTCGACGCATTCCCAGCGCGGGTCGTCGGTGGTGCTGTCGGGGTGCGCGGTGGCCATGACCTCGACAATGCCGACCACCGCCTTTTCGGTTTGCGAATGGTAGAAGAAGCCACGGTCGCCAATGGCCATTTCGCGCATGACATTGCGGGCCTGGTAGTTGCGGACGCCGTCCCATTCCTCGCCCGCGTCGCCCTTTGCGACCTGATCGTCCCACGACCATGTCGAGGGTTCGGATTTGAAGAGCCAGTAGGCCATTGCAGGGTCTCCGCTGGTTGCCGGATCGACAGCTATTCCGATCTGAGAGGGCGGGCAAGCAGGGCATTGGCGGCCTGCTGCACGGTGAGTTGCCCGTCGAGGACGGCGGCGATTGCGGCGGTGACCGGCATGTCGAGCCCGTCGCGCGCCGCGATGGCAGCCATGGCACGGGCCGTGGCGATGCCTTCGGTGGTGGCGGTGGGATCGGCCCGCCCATCGCGCCCAAGGCGCAGGCCGAAGCTGAAGTTGCGGGACTTTTCCGACGTGCAGGTCAGAACGAGGTCGCCGAGGCCCGACAGCCCGGCCAGCGTTTCGGGGCGGACATTTCGGGCCCGGGCCAGGCGGTTCATTTCGGCAAAACCGCGCGAAATCAGCGCGGCGCGGGCGCTTTCGCCCAGGCCGGCGCCGATGGCCATGCCGCAGGCGATGGCGATCACGTTTTTCAGCGCGCCGCCCAGTTCGACCCCGGCGACATCGGTGCTGCGGTAGAGCCGCAAGGCCGGGGTAGACAGCAGGTCCTGCAGTTCGGCGGCGATGGAGTCGTCACGGGCGGCAACGGTCAGCGCCGTGGGCAGGCCGGCGGCGATGTCGACAGCAAAGCCGGGCCCCGACAGCAGGGCGGCGCGGGCATTGGGGGCCTGACGTTCGATTACCGTGACCGGCCCGTCGCCGCTGGCCAGATCGATGCCCTTGCAGCAGGCGATCAGCCGTTGGCCGGACCAGCGCGGGCCGCGGTCGAGCAGGGCGGCCAGGGTTTGCATCGGGACGGCGAGCAGAATCACCTGGGCCGTCGCTGCGGCGTCGGGGCCGGCGATGGACAGCGCGGCGGGCAGGGCCGTGCCGGGCAGGCGGGCGCGGTTTTCGCCGGCGTCACGCAGGCTGTCGGCGGTTTCAGCATCGCGGGCGCACAGGGTGACCGTTCGGTCGGCCCGCGCCAGTGCAATGGCCAGCGAGGTGCCGAAGGCGCCGGCGCCCAGAACAGCGATTGTCATGCCTTGGCCCCCCGTTTGCCGCCGCCCAGCATCGGCGCGCTGTCATGGTCGAGCGGCCAGCGCGGCCGGGCGGCAAGGCCCAGTGTATCGCGGTGACCGGTCACGAACAGCTCGGCCCCGGCCCAGGCGATCATGGCGCCGTTATCTGTGCAAAGCTGTGGCGGCGGGGCGACAAAGCCGGCCCCGGCGGCGGCAGCGGCCGATTGCAGCGCGGCGCGGATGGCGTGGTTGGCGGCGACACCACCGGCAACCGCCAGAGGCAGCGGCTGCGCGGCCATTGCGATGGCGGTTGCCAGGGCGCGGCGGGATTTTTCGGCCAGCACCTCGGCCACGGCGGTCTGGAACGCGGCGCACAGGTTGGCCCGGTCGGCCCGGCGCAGGCCGCCGTGGCGGGCGACACAATCGTCGCGGGCGCGCAGGACGGCGGTTTTCAGGCCGGAAAACGACAAGTCGCAGCCGGGGCGGTCCAGCAGCGGCCGCGGCAGGGCGAAGGCGCTGGGGTCGCCGGCCCGGGCGGTGGCTTCGACCGCCGGGCCGCCGGGCTGGGGCAGGCCCAGCAGTCGGGCGACCTTGTCAAAGGCCTCGCCCGGAGCATCGTCGATGGTGCCGCCCAGCCGGGTGAAATTGTCGGGGCCGCGCGCCAGCAGAAACTGGCAGTGGCCGCCCGAGACCAGCAACATCAGGTAAGGAAAGGCCAGTGCGTCGGTCAGGCGCGGGGTCAGCGCGTGTCCGGCAAGGTGATTGACCCCGATCAGCGGCAGCCCGGCACCGGCGGCCAGCCCCTTGGCGCACATCACGCCAGACAGCACGCCGCCGATCAGCCCCGGCCCGGCCGTCACCGCGACGGCGTCGCAGGCCGCCAAGGGCAGGTCGGCCCGGTCCAGCGCCGTACGCACTGCGATGTCGATCTTTTCGGCATGGGCGCGGGCCGCGATTTCGGGGACGACCCCGCCAAAGGCGGCGTGCAGCTCGGCCTGGCCCATGACCACATTCGACAGGATCTCGCCGCTGCCGTCGCCGCGCCGGCGAACCACCGCCGCCGCGGTGTCGTCGCAGCTGCTTTCAAGACCAAGGATGGTAACGGCATCGGGCATGGGGATAGGATAACCTGAATGGCCGCGGCGGACTAACATTGCCGCGGCGGTCGGGCAATGGGGCGCGATGACAGGGACCGGGGCGAATATTCTGCTGACAAGGCCGGTCGAGGCGTCGGCGCGATTCCTCGGAGAGCTGCGCGATGCCGGGGTGACGCTGGGCGCGGTCATTTCGCCGGTGCTGCGGATCGTGCCGCGCCGGGTCGAGGTGGCGACGCAGGGTTATCGGGGGCTGATCTTTACCTCGGTTCACGGCGTGGCGGCGATGGACGGGCATCCCGGCGTGGCGGGCATGCGCGCCTTTGCGGTGGGTGCACGCACCGCCGCGGTGGCGCGGGGTTTGGGGATGGTGTGCCGGGATGGGCCGGGCAGCGCGGCCGAGTTGTCGGCGCGTTTGCTGGCCGATCCCTTGCCCGGGCCGCTGCTGCATGTGCGGGGTGCCCATACCCGGGGCGACATCGCGGCGTCACTGACGGCGGCGGGCATTCAGACCGACGAGCTGGTGGTTTACGATCAGCAGGTCGAGACCCTGTCGGACGAGGCGCGCGCCTTGCTTGCATCGCCCGGTGCGCTGTTTTTGCCGGTGTTCTCGCCGCGTTCGGCGGCGGCGCTGGCGGCGCAGGTCGCGGACGCGGTGGCGGCGCTGCGCGTGGTTGCCATCAGCCCGGCTGCCGGGCAGGCTTGGTCCGGTCCGGGTGAATTGCGCATCGCCGACGCCGCGACATCACGCGACATGTGTGCGACGATATCCGCCTGGGACGGCGGTTGACTTGTTGGCACGCCGCTGGCGCACTAGGTAGCCAGAGACACAGGCTGGTTTGGCAGTGACTTGTTCAGATAAGGTAAATCGACGTGGCAGGACCCGAAGCGAAACCAGACGACACCAGCCCGGACGACGCCGGTGCGCTTGAACCGGCGGTGATACTGGAAGAGCCCGAGGTGCCGGAGGGCGAATCGCCTGATGCGGCGGCGGCCGAGCGTGATGAACCGGCCCCGACCGCGGCCGAAGACCCGACAACCGAAGACCCGGCGGCGGAAGAGCCCGCCGCCGAAGAACCGACAGCCGAAGAACCGACAACGGAAGACGCGGCGGCGGACGACGCAGTGGCTGAGGCGCAAATCGCGCCCGGCCCTGCGCCGGTGGCCCCGGCACAACGGGGCTCGGTTCTGCCGCTGATCGCCGGGGGCATACTGGCTGGTGCAGTGGGCGTCGGGGCCGGCTATTTCATGGGAACCGCGGGTTCGGGCGCAACAGATACCGCCGTTGCCGACCGGCTGGCCGCCATCGAGGCCGCCGCCGCCGACCGCGACGCCCGCGTCACCGTGCTTGAAGGCCAGTCAGGCGCCGCGGCCGATGCCTTTGGCATGGCCACGTCCGAGATTGCGACCTTGTCGGACCGGCTGGACACGGTCGAGGCCAGAGTGACGGGCCTGACACCCACCGACAGCGGCGTGTCGCAGGACGCGCTGGACCAGTTGCGCGCCGCGGCGATGGGGCCCGCAGACGCGCTGGCGGCCCGGCTGGACGGCATCGCCGCACGGTTGGACCAGGCCGAGACCAGCCTTGCCGATCTGGGGTCGGCCCCCGCGCAGGCCCCGGCGCTTGATGACTATGCCGCCGATCTGGCGGCGTTGCAGGAACAGATCGCCGCGCAATCGCAGGCCATTGCCGAGGCCGAGGCCAGCGCGCGCGCCATCACCGACGCCACCGCCCGGCAACAGCGGGCCGCCACGGCGCGGTCGGCGCTGAACCGGCTGGTGGCTGCTATCGAAGGCGGCGGTCCCTATTCGGCGGCCCTGTCGCAGTTGACCGGCGCCAGCGACGTGACGATCCCGGCGGTGCTGGGCGACAATGCCGCCGCTGGCGTTGCCTCGCTGACCCAGTTGCAGCGCCGGTTTCCGGCCGCGGCCCGGGCCGGGCTGGACGCGGCCATCCGCGCCACGGCGGGCGACGGCACGACGCTGGAGCGGGTGACCGATTTCCTGCGCACCCAAACCGGCGCGCGGTCGCTGGAAGAACGCGCGGGCGACGACCCCGACGCCGTGCTCAGCCGGGCCGAGGCGCGTCTGGCCGAGGGTAACCTGCCAGCCGCCCTGGCCGAGGTCGACAGCCTGCCCTTGGTCGCGACCGACGCCATGGCCGACTGGATCGCCGCGGCCCGCACCCGCACCGATGCCACCCGGGCCGCTGCCGCGCTGGCGGCGGCGCTGGACCAGCAGTAGGAGGCGGCGGCGGTGCTCTGGTCTCTGTTCAAGATCGTGCTCTTTATCCTGCTGGTCGCGGTCCTTGCGCTGGGCGCCGGCTGGATGGTGGACCTTGACGGTGGCGTCCGTATCGCGGTGGCCAATACCGAGTTCACGCTTGGCCCCCTGCAGACCCTGATTCTCGGGCTGATCCTGCTGGTGGCGGTCTGGGCGGCGCTCAAACTGCTGGGCATCGCGGTGGCGCTGTTCCGTTTTCTCAACGGCGACGAGACCGCGCTGAGCCGCTATTTCGATCGCAACCGCGAACGCCGGGGCTTTGCGGCGCTGGCCGATGGGTTGATGGCGCTGTCCTCGGGCGAGGGTCGGGTGGCCATGGCCAAGGCCGAACAGGCGCGGCGCTATCTCGGGCGGCCGGAACTGACCAACCTGATCGTGGCCCAGGCCGCCGAGATGACCGGCGACAAGCGCCGGGCCGAAAAGGTCTACAAAGAGCTTCTGGCCGACGATTCGACCCGCTTTGTCGGGGTGCGCGGCCTGATGAAACAGCGGCTGGCCGAGGGCGACACCGAAACCGCGCTGAAGCTGGCGGAAAAGGCCTTTGCGCTGAAACCCAAGCACGCGGAAACCCAGGATGTGCTGTTGCGGCTGCAGGCCGGCAATGCCGACTGGACCGGGGCGCGCAAGACGCTGGGCGCCAAGCTGCGCCACGGGCTGCTGCCGCGCGACGTGCACCGCCGCCGCGACGCCGTGTTGGCGCTGAGCGAGGCGCGCGACATCATTGACGACGGTCAGCCGATCGAGGCGCGCGAAGCCGCGATCGAGGCCAACCGCCTGTCGCCCGACCTGATCCCCGCCGCCGCGATGGCGGCCCGGCAATACACCGCCAACCAACAGGCCCGCTATGCCACGCGGGTGATCCGCAAGGCGTGGGATGTCGCCCCCCACCCCGAGCTTGCCGCCGCCTTTGCCGACATCCAGCCCGATGAGACCCCGCAGGAACGGCTGCTGCGGTTCCAGCCGCTGTTCAAACTGCATCCCGACCATGGCGAAACACGGCTGTTGCAGGCCGAACTGAATATCGCGGCCGAAGATTTCCCCGGGGCCCGCCGCGCGCTGGGCGATCTGGCGACCAGCCAGCCCTCGGCCCGGGCGCTGACCATCATGGCGGCGATCGAACGTGGCGAGGGCGCCGACGACGCGGTGGTGCGCGCCTGGCTGACCCGTGCGCTGACCGCGCCGCGCGGCCCGCAATGGGTGTGCGACAACTGCCACTGGATCGAAGGCCAGTGGCAGCCGGTATGCTCGAACTGCGGCGCGCTGGACAGCCTGTCATGGCGCGAGCCCCCCGAAAGCGACGGCGCCATGCCGGCCAGCACCGCGATGCTGCCGCTGCTGGTGGGTGAACCGGCGCCCGAGCCTGCCGCCGAGGCCGAGGAAGTGCCCGCCGCCGAGGCCTTCGTGCCGGTCGACGACGGCGTGGCCGACGACATCGTCGGCGCCAGTGCCGACCCGGCGACGCTGCACGCGGTGATCGACGGCGAAGCGATCGAGGAAACCGACGACCCCCGCCCCTGAGCGGCCGGGCCAGCACCCAATTTAGGGCTTGGGTCGGTCCGCCTTCCCTGCTAACACCCGCGCCGGTAAGCCGCTGTAGCTCAGATGGTAGAGCACGTCATTCGTAATGATGGGGTCGGGGGTTCGAGTCCCTTCAGCGGCACCAGTTCCACCCAAAGCGTCGATCTCTGACCGCATTGCCCCGAGGGCTTGGCTGCGACCGGGCCGTTGCGTTCCGTCGGTGGCGATGGTGCCGGGCGTGGGCCGCGCCAAGCCTTTCGCTCGGGGATGTGGCGGCCTGAGGTGCGGTGTCGCCGGTCGGGCCAGCCGGCACCGCTGGGTCAGGCTATGATCGCCGGGCGCGTGCGATTCGGGGAGGGCGACGGTGGGCGAACTGACAGGCGGATGTTTGTGCGGGGCGGTGCGGTTTCGCGCCAACGGCGCGGCACTGCGCGTTGGCATCTGCCATTGCATGGACTGCCGCAAGCATCATGGCGCCCTCTTTTACGCGGCGGCCATCTTTCCGGCCGGCGCGGTCACCATCAGCGGCGTCACGGGCGACTGGCGCGGCCGCCATTTCTGCCCGCGCTGCGGATCGTCGGTTTTCGCCCGCAGCGGTGACGAGGTCGAGCTGCATCTTGGCGCGCTGGACGCGCCGGGCCGGCTGACGCCAACCTACGAATGCTGGACAGACCGGCGCGAGCGCTGGTTGCCGGCGTTCCCGGGCACTACGCGCCACCCCGGCGACCGTGACCCCACCTGACCCCAACGCCTTAGCCCGCCGGCCCAACGCTGTCGGCGTCGGCGGCGGCAAAGGCGGGCAGGTCGTGCAGGTGGGTGGCAATCGCGGCAATGCGTGGCAGGTCGCTGATGTCGGCCTGCCAGCGCGCGGCGTTGTAAAGCTGGGGCACTAGGCACAGATCGGCCAGCGTGACGCTGTCGCCGTGGCAACAGGTACCGGTCGCCGGGTGGTCCAGCAAGGTTTCGACCGCGACCAGCCCCTTGCGGATGAAATGCTGCATCCAGCCCTTGCGCACCGCGTCTCCACCATCGGTCAGGGCCACGACATGCGCCGCGACCCCAAGGTTGCAGACCGGGTGAATGTCCATGGCGATGGCGTGGGCAATCGCCCGCACCCGCGCCCGCCCCGCCGGATCGGCCGGCAACAGCGGCGGCTCGGGCCGGGTGTCATCGAGATAGCCGATGATCGCCAGCGACTGGGTCAGCCGCAGCCCGTCGATGTCAAGCACCGGCACAAGGCCCTGCGGGTTGCGCGCCAGATGGGCGGGCCTGCGCTGGTCGCCCGCCACAAGATCGACCTTGGCCGAGGTGAAGGCGATGCCCTTCAGATGCAGGGCGATGCGCACCCGCCAGCTGGCGGTGGACCGCCAGTAGTCGTGCAGCAAGACGCTCATCCCGGGGCGGCCGGCGCCGGCAGGATCTGCCCGGCGCAATCGCCAAAGCCGATGCGATAGGCGCCGTCGCAATGGCCGCGGATGGTGATGGTGTCGCCGTCTTCCAGAAAGCTGCGCGCCCCGCCGTCGACGCCAAGCGGGTCGCGCCCGTTCCATGTCAGCTCTAGCAGCGAGCCAAAGCTGTCGGGCGTGCTGCCGGAAATGGTGCCCGACCCCAGCAGATCGCCGGTTTCCATGGCGCAGCCGCCGATGGCATGGTGGGCAAGCTGCTGGCTGGCGGTGTAATACATGTGCCGGAAATTCGACCGACAGATCGTGGTCGCCGCGCCGCCTTCGGGCGCAAGATCGACCTCTAGCGCGATGTCGAACCCGTTGGGCGTGGTTTCCTCGAGATAGGGCAACAGCGGTTTCACCCGTTCGGGCGGCCGGGCGCGGAACGGCTCCAGCGCGTCACGCGTGACCACCCATGGGCTGATTGTGGTGCCGAACGCCTTTGACTGGAACGGCCCCAGCGGCTGGTATTCCCAGACCTGAATGTCGCGGGCGCTCCAGTCGTTCAGCAGCACATAGCCGAAGATCATGTCATAGGCCTGCGCGGTGGTGACCGGCTGGCCCATGGGGTTTGGCGTGCCGACAACGGCGCCCATCTCAAGCTCGATATCCAGCCGCGCGCTGGGCGCCAGCCGGGGTGTGGCGTCGTTGGGCCCCTTGAGCTGCCCCAGAGGGCGCCGGATCGGTGTGCCCGAGGCCACCACGGTCGACGCGCGCCCGTTATAGCCGATGGGAATATGCAGCCAGTTGGGCATCAGCGCGTTCTTGGGGTCGCGGAACATCGTGCCGACGTTGGTCGCATGTTCGCGCGAGGAATAGAAATCGGTGAAACTGCGCACGAAGAACGGCAGGTGCATGTCGGCGCCCGCGCGGGCCACCAGCAGCCGTTCGCGCGCGTCGGCGGGCAGGGGCGAGGCGGCGTCGAGCAAATCGGCAATGGCGTGGCGCATGGCGGTCCATTCCGCCTGGGGCCGCGCCATCAGCGGGTTCAGCGCCGCATCGGCAAACAGGGGCTGCCCGCCAGCGCCCGGCAAAAGGCCCTCGGCCTCGGCCAGCGTCAGGTCGAATATCCGGCTGCCGATGGCCACGCCGACATGCCGCTTGCGGCCGTCGGCGGAAAAGACGCCATAGGGCAGGTTCTGGATCGTAAAGTCTGATCCCGGCCCGGCATCGGTGACAAAGCTGCGGCGGGCCGGGTTGTGCGTGGCGTCGGTTGCGGTCACGGTGGATGTCCTTGCTGGTCGGGTTCGCGGTCTTTTTCCCGCATGGCCGGGCGCGCGGCAAGTCGTATCGTTGCATTGGCAACGAGATTCGCGCCCCGGCGGCGGTTGCTGGGGCGGGTCGGCGACCATACTGTCGCGCCGATGACCACGCGGCCCGATATTGCCCCTGCATCCGACGCGGTGCTTGCGGCCTTTGCCCGGGCCGTGGCGGCGGCCTGTCCCGGCCTTGATGCGGCCGGCTGGCAGCGGCTGTCCGGCGGGCGGTCGAACCGGGTTTACCGGGCCGGGCACAGCAGCGGCCCGGCGATCTGCAAGGTTTACGGGCCCGGCGAAACACCGCTGTTCCCCAACCGCCCGGCAGACGAGACGCAAACCTTGCGCCACCTTGCCGGCAGCGGACTGGCACCGGCGTTGCTGGCGTCGGGGCGCACCGGCGGGCAAGACTGGATCGTTTACCGCATGGCCGAACCGGCCGCCGCCACGCCGCGCCCCGCCCATGTGGCCCGGGCACTGGGCCGGCTGCACACACAGCCCGCCCCGGCCGCCGGCAGCCTGCGGCGCCTGACATTGCCCCGCGCCCGGGCCGAGGCGCTGGCCGCGCTGGCCGGGGTGCCCGACCCGCAGGCCCGGGCCATCGCGGCACGCGAACCGGCCTGCCCGGCGCTGGACGAAGGCGTCGCGCTGCTGCACGGCGACCCGGTGCCGGGCAACATCGTGCCTGGCGCGGCGTCGGTCTGTTTCATCGACTGGCAATGCCCGGCGCTGGGCGACCCGCTGTTCGACATTGCGCTGTACCTGTCGCCGGCCATGCAGACCGTGCACGCCGGGCAGCCGCTGAGCCCGGCGGACGAGGCCGCCTTTCGTGACGCTTATCCCGACCGCCCGGCCCTGAGCCGGCTGGACGCGGCGCGGCCGCTGCTGACCTGGCGGATGATGGCCTATTGCGCGTGGAAGATTGCCCGGGGCGACCTGGCCTATGCGCCCGGGCTGGAAGCGGAAAGCGCGCTATTGCAGCAGTTGGAACAGCCAGATCGATCCGCCGCTTGCCGCCGCGCCCAGCACGAACAGCGTGACCGCCCAGCCCGCTGACAACCCGGACCGGCGCGGTGGCTGGGGGCGGTCGCCGGTCAGCGCCGTTTCGACCAGTTCCGGCAGACGCGGGCCCAGCCGCGCCAGCATCCGCGCCGTTCTGGACAGGTCGCGCAGCAGCGCGCGCGGCCCGACATTGCGGCGGATATAGTCCTCGACCACCGGGCGCGCCGTCTTCCATATGTTGATCTGCGGGTCCAGCGACCGGGCCACGCCTTCGACCACCACCATCGTGCGCTGCAGCAGGATCAGCTCGGTCCGGGTCTGCATGCCGAAACGCTCGGTCACCTCGAACATATAGGACAGAAGCCGCCCCATCGAGATCTGGCTGGCGTCCATCCCGAAGATCGGCTCGCCGACCGAGCGCAGGGCGCTGGCAAATTCATCGACATCGCGATCGGCCGGAACATAGCCGGCCTCGAAATGCACCTCGGCCACGCGGTGGTAATCCTTGCGGATGAAACCGAACAGAATCTCGGCATAGACCCGGCGGGTGTATTCATCCAGCCGCCCCATGATGCCGAAATCGACCAGAACGATATCGCCGTTGGCGGCAATCTTAAGGTTGCCCTGATGCATGTCGGCGTGGAAATAGCCGTCGCGCAGGGCGTGGTTGAGAAACAGGCCGAGGATGCGCGCGCCCAGCGCCTTGCGGTCATGGCCGGCGGCATCGATGGCCGCCAGATCGTGGGCCGGGGCGCCTTCGGCCCAGCCCAGCGTCATGACCCGGCGCGCCGACAGGTTCCACTTGACCTTTGGCACCTGAATGCCCTTGTCGCTGGCGGTATTGGCGGCATATTCCGCCGCCGCGGCGGTTTCCAGCCGCAGGTCAAGCTCGCCCATCACCACGCCTTCGAAATGGCGGATCACGTCCAGCGGGCGCAGGCGCCGCGTCGTGGGCGCCAGAAGCTCGACCATGCGGGCGGCGAAATAGAAGGCGTCGATGTCGCGGCGAAACGCCCGTTCGATTCGCGGGCGCAGAACCTTGATCGCCACCTGTTCGCCGGTCTCGGCCAGCCGGGCCTTGTGAACCTGTGCGATCGACGCCGCCGCGATCGGTTCGCTGATCTCGGAAAACACCGCGTCGACGTCGATTTTCAGCTCTCGGGCGATGGTGTCGCGGGCCTGGGCCAGCGGAAAGGGCGGCAGTTCGTCCTGCAACACCCGCAACTGGGCGGCCACGTCGCTGCCCACCACGTCGGGCCGGGTCGACAGGATCTGCCCGAACTTGATATAGGCCGGGCCCAGCGCCGTCAGCGCCCGGGTCAGCGGCGGTTGCGACGGGTCGCCGCGCAGGCCCAGCGGCGCAAAGGGCAGACCCAGCAGGCGGGCGACGATGCGCAGCGGGCGCGGTGCGTTCATGGCCCGCAGAACCTGCCCCATGGCGCCGGTGCGTTCCAGCGTGGCGCCGGTGCGGATCAGCCGCCAGATATTATGAGGACCCCGCATGTCAGAGCTTCCAGCCCGAATGCAGCGCCGCCACGCCCAGCGACAGGTTGCGGTAGGCGACATTGCCGAACCCGGCGTCGCGCACCATGGCGGCGAACGTCTCTTGATTCGGGAATTTACGAATGGATTCCACCAGATACTGGTAACTGTCGCGGTCACCCGTCACGGCCTTGCCCATGGCCGGAATGGCGTTGAAACTGTAGCGGTCGTACAGCCATTGCAGCCCGCTGTCGGGGATATGCGAGAATTCGAGCACCATCAGCCGCCCGCCGTAGCGCAACACGCGAAGCGCCTCGGCCAGCGCATCCTGGGGGCGGGTCACGTTGCGGATGCCGAAGGCGATGGTATAGACGTCAAAGCTGGCATCCTCGAACGGCAGCGCCATGGCGTCGCCGGCCACCCAGCCCAGCCGGTCGGCGAACTGGGTCGCGTCGGCGCGCCGGCGGCCTTCGACCAGCATCGCCTCGGTCATGTCGCAAACCACCGCCTCGGCGCCAGGAGCGCGGCGCAGGAAGCGAAAGGCGATGTCGCCGGTGCCGCCGGCCACGTCCAGCAGGCGCTGGCCCGGCTGCGGGGCCAGCCAGTCCATCATCGCGTCTTTCCACAGCCGGTGAATGCCGCCCGACATCAGGTCGTTCATCACGTCATAGCGGCTGGCGACCGAGGTGAAGACCTCGTGCACCTTGCCGGCCTTTTCATCCTCGCGGACGGTCTGAAAGCCGAAGTGAGTGGTTTTGTCGGTCATGGCCCAGCATTCTTGGTGATTGTCATCTGCCAGCGATACAGAGGCTTGGCGCCCGTTACAAATGCCGTGCCGCCGCAGGTGCCGTTGCCAAGCGCTCGCGGGGCGCCTAAGCCGGCGGTCATGCCGGAATTGCCCGAAGTCGAAACCGTGCGGCGCGGCCTGGCGCCGGTGGTCGAGGGCGCGGTGCTGACCCGCGTTACCGTCAACCGCCCCGACCTGCGCTGGCCATTTCCCGAAAACATGGCCGGCCGCCTGACCGGGCAGCGGGTGCTGCGCATCGGGCGGCGGTCGAAATACCTGCTGTTCGACCTGTCGGGTGGCGAAACGCTGATCGTGCATCTTGGCATGTCCGGGCGCATGCTGATCTCGGCCGGCACGGCGCGCGCCACGCCCGGGGCGTTTCATCTGCCGCAGCGCGCCGCCGAAAAGCACGACCATGTGGTGTTCGACCTGTCGGGCGGCGCGCGGGTGACCTTCAACGACGCGCGGCGATTCGGCCTGATGGACCTGGTGGCCACCGATGCAACCGACCGCCACCGCCTGTTGCGCGACATCGGGCCCGAACCGCTGGGCAACGGATTTGACGCGCGCCTGCTGGCCGACCGGCTGGCGGGCCGGCGCTCGCCGGTAAAGACCGCGCTGCTGGATCAGCGCGTGGTGGCCGGGCTGGGCAACATCTATGTGTGCGAGGCGCTGTTCGCGGCGCGAATCTCTCCGCTGCGCCCGGCGGCGACGCTGGCCGAAACTCAGGTCG
This sequence comes from uncultured Rhodobacterales bacterium, assembly GCA_964472855.1. Taxonomy (GTDB): domain Bacteria; phylum Pseudomonadota; class Alphaproteobacteria; order Rhodobacterales; family Rhodobacteraceae; genus Tranquillimonas. The sequence continues at coordinate 17,982 of CAYYMJ010000025.1, forward strand.
CGGCGTTGGTGCCGGCAATCCGCCGAATTCTGACCGACGCCATTGCCGCCGGCGGAAGTTCGCTGAAAGACCATCGGCAGGCCACGGGCGAGCTGGGCTATTTTCAACATGATTTCAAGGTCTACGGGCGTGAAGGCCAGCCCTGCTGCACCCCGGGTTGCCCGGGCGTCATTGCCCGGATCCCGCAGGCGGGGCGGTCGACCTTTCACTGCCCGGACTGTCAAACTTAGCTTGATCCGGCTGACCGTGCTGCTAAGGCTTCGTCCCTAGACTGGAACAGCGAAAGCCGGTGGCCCATGGCCTATACGACGATCATCGTTGAGATCGAAGACCACGTCGCCCTGATCAAGCTTAACCGCCCTGACGCCCTGAACGCCTTGAATTCCGAGATGTTGGGCGAATTGGTGCAGGCGCTGGGCGAGGCGGAAGCCAATGACAAGGTGCGCTGCGTCATCATCACCGGCTCGGACAAGGCCTTTGCCGCCGGCGCCGACATTTCCGAGATGGCCGGCAGGTCGATGGTCGACATGTTCGGCAACGACTATTTCGCGGCACAGGCCCGGGCGATCGAAAACTGCCGCAAGCCGATCATTGCCGCCGTGGCCGGATATGCGCTGGGCGGCGGGTGCGAGCTGGCGATGCTGTGCGATTTCATCATCGCCGCCGACACCGCCAAGTTCGGCCAGCCCGAGATCAACCTTGGCGTGGTGGCCGGCATCGGCGGCACCCAGCGGCTGACGCGCTTTGTCGGCAAGTCCAAGTCGATGGAGATGCATCTGACCGGGCGCTTCATGGGCGCCGACGAGGCCGAGCGTTCGGGGCTGGTCAGCCGGGTCGTGCCGCCCAAGAAGCTGATGGAAGAGGCGCGGCAAGCGGCCGAGAAGATCGCCGAAAAATCGCTGCTGACCACGATGGCCGTGAAAGAGGCGGTCAACCGCGCCTACGAGACCACCCTGTCCGAGGGCGTGCTGCACGAACGGCGGCTGTTTCACATGCTGTTCGCCACCGAAGACCAGACCGAGGGCATGCAGGCCTTTGTCGAAAAGCGCGAGCCTCAGTTTCGCGACAAATAGGCCCCGCGGCGGCGGGAACATTCCGCTTCACATCGGGCGGGCCTTGGCGTAAGGCACCCCCAAGACATGCGCGTGAGGCCCGCTCTGGCCGGATTTCGCCCGGTAACAAACCCGGGGTCGGGAACTCCCGTGCACCTGCAATCGAGACACGAGACCCGACGAAAGAGATCAGCCATGGCCAATTCACCCCAAGCCAAGAAACGCGCCCGCCAGAATCAGCGTCGCTTTGACGTCAACAAGGCGCGCCGTTCGCGTATCCGCACCTACCTGCGCAAGGTCGAGGAAGCGATTGCTTCGGGCGACAAGGATGCCGCCGCCACCGCCCTGCGCACCGCCCAGCCCGAGCTGATGCGCGGCGTCACCCGCGGCGTGTATCACAAGAACACCGCCTCGCGAAAAATGTCGCGGCTTTCGTCGCGGGTCAAAGCGCTGGGCTGACCATCAGGCCCACGGCCGGCAATCACCGCAAGTCAGGGAAAACGCGCGATTCTCGCGCGTTTTTTTCGTTTACAAGCGATTTTTTCAAGAAAATTCACTTTGGGGATTCGCGGGGCGGAATCCCGAGTCAACATCATTGATCCGTTGCGCGGGCTTCGCAGGGCGCTGTAGCTTGTCCATGCGATTCACTTTCGCCTCGGGGGGACATGACGAAAAACCGGTAAGCTCAGGGACGGGCAACTGCTGTCGGCGTTACGCCAGCCCCCTCTGAACGACCGGACCGGACGCCAAGATGGCTCGGCCGCGGGACCGGGAACCATTGGTCCGGAAGGCAAGGCGCAGCGATGCGCGGCGCCTGCGTCAATCATGTCCGATATGTCGCTTCGGCGGCAGCCATGAAACCAAAGGCCAGCTTTGGCCGGTGGTTCTGTCTACGTGCACTGGCGTGGCAACGTCGGCGGCCGACCCGTGGAAGCCTGTGATTCGCATTGGCGACGGCCCGTTCACTCGCGGGGCGTCGAATAATGGTCCGCGCAAAAGCGGACGGTGGGACATGAATTTGATAGGCGCGATGACAGACGAATCCTGGGGGACAATCCGGCAAAGGCTGATCAAGACGGTGGGCAAGAACAACTACCACAGTTGGATCGAGCCGCTGGTCTTTGCCGATATCGACGATGGCGTGGCAACCTTCGAGGTGCCGACCCAGTTTCTTGGTAACTGGGTCGACCGCAATTACGGCGACACCATCCTGACCGAGATGGCCAAATCCGGCGCCCGCGTGCGCCGGATCGAATTTCGGGTGGCCCCGCGCGGAACATCGGGCGCCGCCCCGGCGGTGCGCCGTGCGCCTGCTGCCGAAAGCGTCGCGGCCGAAGAATTGCCCGGCGCCGCGCTGGACCCGCGCTTTACCTTCGACGCCTTCGTGGTTGGCAAGCCGAACGAGCTGGCCCATGCCGCCGCGCGCCGGGTCGCCGCCGGGTCGGCGGTGTCTTTCAATCCGCTGGTGCTGTATGGCGGCGTCGGTCTGGGCAAGACCCACCTGATGCACGCCATCGCGTGGGAGCTGAAGCGCAAGAACCCCGGCCTGCGGGTTCTGTATCTGTCGGCCGAACAGTTCATGTACCGCTTTATCCAGGCGCTGCGCGAACGGGCGATGATTGACTTCAAACAGCTGTTCCGTTCGGTCGATGTGCTGATCGTCGACGATGTCCAGTTCATCGCCGGCAAGGACAGCACCCAAGAGGAATTCTTCCACACCTTCAACGCGCTGGTGGACCAGAACAAGCAGATCATCATCTCGTCCGACCGTGCCCCGGGCGAGATCGAGGGCATGGAATCGCGCATTGTCAGCCGCCTTCAGTCAGGGCTGGGTGTCGACGTGCACCCGACCACTTACGAGCTGCGGCTGGGCATCCTGCAGCAAAAACTGGAACAGTTCCGCCCGCAATTTGGCGGGGTCGAGGTGGAAGACGGGGTGCTGGAATTCCTGGCCCATCGCATCACCTCGAACGTGCGGGTGCTGGAAGGGGCGCTGATGCGCCTGTTCGCCTTTGGCAGCCTTGTCGACCGGCCGCTGGATCTGGCACTGACCCAGGAATGCCTTGTCGACATTCTCAAGCAGTCCGACCGCCAGACCACCATCGACGAGATCCAGCGCAAGGTCTGCGACCATTACAATATTCGCATCTCGGACATTGTCGGCCCCAAACGCAGCCGGGTGTTCGTGCGTCCGCGCCAGATTGCCATGTATCTGGCCAAGCATCTGACCTCGCGGTCGCTGCCCGAGATCGGGCGCAAGTTCGGCGGCCGGGACCACACCACGATCATGCATGGCGTCCGCAAGATCGAAGAGCTTCGCCAGGAAGATCACCAGATGGCCGAAGACATCGAAATGCTGCGCCGCGCCCTCACTGAATAGGGGTTGTGGCCGGTGGGCTTGACCCTTCGGGCCATTCGCTTCAACTCTGCCGAAAGGTCTTGCCAGAGGCGGCGGAACCGCTAGGGTTGCCGCCCCGGCCAAGGTGGAGAGGGACAATGAAACTCAGCATTGAACGCGGCGTGCTCTTGAAGGCCGTGTCCCAGGCGCAGTCGGTCGTTGAACGGCGCAACACCATTCCGATCCTTGCCAACGTGCTGATCGAGGCCGAGGGCAGCCAGGTCAGTTTCCGCGCCACCGATCTGGATATCGAGGTGGTGGACCGGGCCGCCGCGATGGTCGAACGCGCGGGCGCGACCACGGTCAGCGCCGTGACCCTGCATGACATCGTGCGCAAGCTGCCCGACGGCGCACTGGTGTCGCTGGCCGACGACGGCGCCTCGGGGCGGCTGACGGTCGAGGCGGGGCGGTCGAACTTTTCGCTGGCCACGCTGCCGCGCGAAGATTTCCCGGTGATGGCCAACACGGAATATGCCTCGAATTTCTCGGCCGACGCGCCGGTGCTGCGGCGGCTGTTCGACAAGTCGAAATTCGCGATCTCGACCGAAGAGACACGCTATTACCTGAACGGCGTCTATATGCATGTGGCCGACGGCTCTGACGGCCCGGCCCTGCGCTGCGTGGCCACCGACGGCCACAGGCTGGCCCGCATCGACGCGCCCCTGCCGCTGGGGGCCGAAGACATGCCGGGCGTCATCGTGCCGCGCAAGACCGTGGGCGAATTGCGCAAGCTTCTGGACGATGACGAGGCCAAGATCGCCGTCAGTGTCAGCGAAACCAAGGTGCGCTTTGCCACGCAGGACATTGCCCTGACCTCGAAAGTGATCGACGGCACCTTCCCCGATTATTCCCGCGTCATCCCGGACGGCAACACCCGCCGCATGGAGGTGGATGCCGCCGACTTCGCCAAGGCGGTGGACCGCGTCGCTACGGTCAGCTCGGAACGGTCGCGGGCGGTCAAGCTGGCGCTGGACGAAGACCGGCTGATCCTGTCGGTCAACGCCCCCGACAGCGGCGCCGCCGAAGAGGAACTGGCCGTGGCCTATGGCGACGACCGGCTCGAAATCGGCTTTAACGCCCGTTATCTGCTGGAAATCGCCAATCAGGTGGACCGAGAGAACGCGGTGTTCCTGTTCAATTCGGCCGGCGACCCGACGCTGATGCGCGAAGGCAATGACGACAGCGCGATTTACGTCGTGATGCCGATGCGCGTCTGATGAAATCCGCCTGCCGGCGGATGCCTCTGGCAGGGATATTTCAAGACACGAGAAAGGGAAGGGTCATGCCCGGGCTGCACCTGTCGGCGCTGACCCTGTCGCATTTCCGGTCGCACAAGGGGCTGGCGCTGGCGCTGGACGGGCGGCCGGTGGCCCTGTTCGGGCCCAATGGCGCCGGCAAGACCAATATTCTCGAAGCGATTTCGCTGTTGTCGCCCGGGCGTGGGTTGCGCCGGGCGGTCGCCGACGATCTGGCCCGGCGGCCCGAACGGCTGGGCTGGCGGATCGACGCGATGCTCGAGGCGCAGGGCCAGTCGCGCGAGGTTGCGCTGCGCGCGGAATCCGGCGCGTCGCGGTCGGTGCGGATCGACGGCAAGGCCGCGCCGCAGGCGGCGCTGGGACGGATCGCGCCGATCCTGTGGCTGGTGCCGTCAATGGACCGTCTGTGGACCGAGGCGGCCGAGGGGCGGCGGCGGTTTCTGGACCGGATTGCCATGGGTTTCGACCCCGCCCATGCCGAGGCCAGCCTGCGCTATGACCGGGCCATGCGCGAACGCAACCGCCTGTTGCGCGACGAGGTGCGCGACGACAGCTGGTATATGGCGCTAGAGACGACAATGGCCGCGTCCGGGCAGCAGATCACCGCCGCGCGCCACGCGGCGCTGGCGCGCATCGCGGCGGCCGAGGATGCGGCGTCGCGCTTTCCCGTGGCCGGCCTGACGCTGACTGGCGGCGAGGCCGGCGCGCTGGCCGATCTGCTGGCGGCCGGCCGCGCGCGCGACATGGCCGCGGGGCGCACGCTGAGCGGGCCGCACCGCGCCGACCTGACGGCGGTTTACCGCGACAAGGGCGTCGCGGCGGCGCAATGTTCGACCGGCGAACAAAAGGCGCTGCTGATCTCGGTGGTGCTGGCAACGGCCCGGGCGCTGGCTGACGGCACCGGGGTTGCGCCGCTGCTGTTGCTGGACGAGGTCGCCGCCCATCTTGATGCCGCGCGCCGGGTGGCGCTGTATGACGAGATAAGCGCGCTGGGCGCACAGGCCTGGATGACGGGCACCGGGGCCGAGCTGTTTACCGATCTTGGCGACCGCGTCCAGCGGTTCGCGGTGACCGAGACCGGCGGCGAAAGCCGGGTGGAGGAAACATGAAAAGCAACCGCATCACGCTGGTGACCCTTGCCGCCGACGATGTCGCGGCGCTGGCGGGCTTTTACGCACGGCTCGGGTGGGTGGCATCGGCCACCATGGACATCACCGTGTTCTTCGACCTGTCGGGGATGAAATTCGGTATCTACGACAAGGCATCGCTGGCCCGCGATCTGGGGCGCGACCCGGCCACTTTGGGGGCCGGGGCGATGACGCTGGCGCAGAATTTCCCCGACCGTGCCGCTGTCGACACCGCATATGCCGCCGCGCTGGCCGCCGGGGCGACCGTTTGCAAACCGCCGGAAGCGGTGTTCTGGGGCGGCTATTCCGGCACATGGGCCGACCCCGAAGGCCATGTCTGGGAATATGCGCACAATCCTTTCTGGACGCTCGACAATGACGGGTTCATCGCGCCGTGACGGTCGAACTGCTGTTCCTGCGCGGGGTCAATGTCGGCGGGCACCGCAAGCTGGCGATGGCCGACTTGCGGGCCGTGCTTGGTGACTGCGGCGCCGAGGCGGTGCAGACCTATATCCAGTCGGGCAACGCGGTCTACCGCGGCCGGCTCGACCCCGTGGCGGTGGGCAACGCGATCGACGCCCGGCTGGGGTTTCGCCCACATGTTCAGGTGCGCAGCCTTGCCGCGTGGCGGGCGCTGGTCGCGGCGATGCCGTGGCCCGAGGTCACCGACCACAAGGCCCTGCACCTGTTCCTGACCGACGGGGCGCCGGCTTGCGACGCAGCCGCGCTGGTGGCGGCGGCAGGCCCGCAGGAACGGGTTGCGCTGGTGCCCGGCGGCGTGTGGCTGCATACGCCGCAATATCTGTCGGGCAGCCGGCTGGCCCCGGTGATCGACAGGCTGCTGGGCGTGCCGGTCACGGCCCGCAACTGGCGCAGCGTGCTGGCAATGCGTGACATGGCCGAGGCACTGACATGACCGCAAGCCTGTGGGATTTCACGCTGTATGCCGGCGCGCTGCTGGTGCTGTTCCTGACCCCGGGGCCGGTGTGGGTGGCTCTGTTGGCGCGGTCGCTGTCGGGCGGGTTCCGCGCCGCATGGCCGCTGGCGCTGGGCGTGGTCGTGGGCGACATCCTGTGGCCGTTTCTGGCGATCCTGGGCGTCACGTGGCTGGTGTCGGTCTTTGCCGGGTTCTTGCTGTTTCTCAAATGGGTGGCGGTCGCGGTGTTCATCCTGATGGGGGTGCTGATTCTGCGGAGCGCGGGCAAGACCATCGCCGCAGACAGCCGCCTGACCCGGCCGGGCATGTGGGCCGGCTTTGTCGCCGGGGTCGCGGTGATCATCGGCAATCCCAAGGCGATCTTGTTCTACATGGGCATGCTGCCGGGCTTTTTCGATCTGGGTGCGCTGACCGGCGCCGACATCGCGGTGATCTGCCTTCTGTCGGCAACAGTGCCGCTGGCCGGCAACCTGGTGCTGGCGGTGTCGGTGGAACGGGTGCGGCGGCTGATGACCTCGCCCGTGGCACTGCGGCGCACCAATCTGGTGGCCGGCTGGCTGCTGATCGCGGTGGGGCTGGTCATTGGGGCCACGGCATGAGCGGGGCGGTCGACCATGCCGGCTTTGTCGCCAGCCTCGACCCCGCCACGCGCGCGCGCCTGACCCGGCCCAGCGACCGCGCCGGTTTGCTGCACCTTGCCGGGCACCTTGGCCTGTTGCTGGTGCTGGGCGGGCTGATCGTGGCCCGCGTGCCGCTGTGGCCGCTGCTGTTGTTGCCTTATGGCGTGGCGCTGATCTTCCTGTTCACGCTGGAGCATGAGGCGACCCACGCAACCCCCTTTGCCAGCGGCTGGATGAACATGCTGGCCGGGCACCTGACCGGGCTGCTGCTGATCCTGCCGTTCCAGTGGTTCCGGCTGTTCCACCTTGCCCACCACCGCCATACAAACGACCCGCGCCACGACCCCGAGCTTGCGACCCCCAAGCCGGAGGGTTGGCGGGCCTTCGCGCTGCATGTGTCGGGCCTGCCGGTCTGGTGGGCGCAACTTCGGCAACTGGTGACCAACGCGCTGGGCCGGACCGGGGCAGATTTTGTGCCCGACCGTGCGCGCCCACGGGTGCGGCGCGAGGCGCGAGTCATGCTGGCCGTTTATGCCCTGGCCCTGTCCAGCCTGTGGCTGTCGGACATGCTGCTGTGGCTGTGGATCGTGCCGGCGCTGATCGGGCAGCCCTTTCTGCGGGTCTATCTGCTGGCCGAGCATGGGCGTTGCCCGACGGTCGCCAACATGTTTGCCAACTCGCGCACCACCCTCACCAACCGGCTGGTGCGCTTTGTCGCCTGGAACATGCCCTACCATGCCGAGCATCACGCCTGGCCGACGGTGCCCTTTCACGCGCTGCCACGGGTGCACGCGCTGGCCCGCGATCATTTGCAGGTGACCAGCCGGGGCTATGCCCGGTTCGCCGGCGAATACACCGCCGGATTCGACGCCGACCCCCGGCCCGAACACTGACAGCCCGCTGCCACGAAATCTTGTGTGATTTCCGTGACAATCCCGGCAAAAACCCATATATCTTGCGGGGGATAACAGGCAGGCACAGCATGGCTGACGACACAGCGAATCAGGCCGACTACGGCGCGGATTCCATCAAGGTTCTCAAAGGGTTAGAGGCTGTTCGCAAACGGCCCGGCATGTATATCGGCGATACCGACGACGGCTCGGGCCTGCATCACATGGTCTACGAGGTCGTCGACAACGGTATCGACGAGGCGCTGGCCGGCCATGCCGACTTTGTCCATGTCAAGATTCATGCCGACAATTCGGTTTCGGTTACCGACAATGGCCGTGGCATCCCGGTGGACATTCACGCAGAAGAGGGCGTCAGCGCGGCCGAAGTCATCATGACCCAACTGCATGCCGGCGGGAAATTCGACCAGAATTCATACAAGGTTTCCGGCGGTCTGCACGGGGTCGGCGTGTCGGTGGTGAACGCGCTGAGCGACTGGCTGGAACTGCGCATCTGGCGCAACGGGAAAGAGCATCTCGCCCGCTTCGAGATGGGCGAAACGACCGAACATCTGCGCGTTGTCGGCGATGCGCCGGGCAAGACCGGCACGCAGGTGCGGTTTCATGCGTCGAACAAGACATTCTCGAACCTCGACTACAGCTTCAAGACGCTCGAGGCGCGGCTGCGCGAACTGGCGTTCCTCAATTCCGGCGCCCGCATCATCCTGGAAGACAACCGCCCGGCCGAGGCGCTGAAGTCCGATCTGTTCTATGAAGGCGGCGTGCGCGAGTTCGTGAAATACCTCGACCGCTCGAAAACCGCGATGATCCCCGAGCCGATCTGTTTCACCGGCGAGCGCGACGGCATAACGGTCGAGGTCGCGATGTGGTGGAACGACAGCTATAACGAGATGGTGCTGCCGTTTACCAACAACATCCCCCAGCGTGACGGTGGCGCCCACCTGGCCGGATTTCGCGGCGCGCTGACCCGCACCATCAACCTGTACGCGGGCAAATCCGGCCTCGCCAAGAAAGAAAAGATCAATTTTTCGGGCGACGACGCGCGCGAGGGGCTGACCTGTGTGCTGTCGGTCAAGGTGCCCGATCCGAAATTCTCGTCGCAGACCAAGGACAAGCTGGTCAGCTCCGAAGTGCGCCCGGCGGTCGAGGGGCTGGTGAACGAAAAGCTGGGCGAATGGTTCGAGGAAAACCCCCAGCCGGCCCGCCTGATCGTGACCAAGATCGTCGAGGCGGCGCTGGCCCGTGAAGCGGCCCGCAAGGCCCGCGAGATGACGCGCAAGAAATCGGCGCTGGACGTGGCCTCGCTGCCCGGCAAGCTGGCCGACTGCCAGGTGCGTGACCCGGCCCAGCGCGAATTGTTCCTGGTCGAGGGCGATTCGGCCGGCGGCTCGGCCAAACAGGGCCGCGCCCGTGCCAACCAGGCCGTTTTGCCCCTGCGCGGCAAGATCCTGAATGTCGAACGCGCCCGGTTCGACCGCATGCTGTCCAGCCAGGAGATCGGGACGCTGATCACCGCGCTTGGCACCGGGATTGGCCGCGACGAATTCGACATCGCAAAGCTGCGCTATCACAAGATCATCATCATGACCGACGCCGATGTCGACGGCGCCCATATCCGCACGCTTCTGCTGACCTTCTTCTTCCGGCAAATGCCCGAACTGATCGAGCGGGGGCATCTCTTCATCGCGCAACCGCCGCTTTACAAGGTCGCGCGCGGCAAGTCCGAGGTTTATCTCAAGGATCAGGCGGCGCTGGAAGATTACCTGATCGAGATGGGGGTCGACGGCGCGCGCCTGCGGCTGGGTTCGGGCGAGGAAATCGTCGGCCACGACCTGGCCCGCGTGGTGGGCGAGGCGCGGCAGGTCAAGCTGATCCTGTCGCATTTCCCCACCCACTATGCCCCCGCCATTCTGGAACAGGCCGCCATCGCCGGTGCCTTCGTGCATGGACAGGTCGATGTCGATCTGCAGGGCGTGGCCGACCGGGTCGCCGCGCGGCTGGACATGATCGCGGCCGAATATGAACGTGGCTGGCGCGGGCGCATCACCCAGGATCACGGCATCCGCCTGTCGCGGGTTCTGCGCGGGGTCGACGAGGTGCGCACGCTGGACGGCCCGGTCCTGCGCTCGGGCGAGGCGCGGCGGCTGGGCGGATACACCGACGCCCTGCAAGAGGTTTACGCAGCGCCCGCGGCGCTGGTCCGCAAGGACCGCGTGCTGCCCATCCATGGCCCGCTGGACCTGCTGCAAGCCATCCTTGACGAAGGCGAAAAGGGCCTGTCGCTGCAGCGTTACAAGGGGCTGGGCGAAATGAACCCCGGCCAGCTGTGGGAAACCACGCTCGACCCCGAGGCACGCACCCTGCTGCAGGTGCGGGTCACGGATGTAACCGAAGCCGACGACATCTTCACCAAGCTGATGGGCGACGTGGTCGAACCGCGCCGCGATTTCATCCGCGCCAATGCCCTGACCGTGGAAAACCTCGACTTCTGACCGTGCTCAGGCGGCGCTGTCGGCCTCTTCCGGGTGGGCGGCAGCGATCATGACCGACGCCAACAGCCCATAGGCACCCTGCCACGCGCCAAGCTCTTCGTCGGTCAGGCCGCCGGGCACCGTTGCTTTCAGCGCCCCGATCAGCGCGGTGCCAACCATGGCGTAATGGGCCGCCAGCACGCCATAGCCGCGGTGCCGCCGCGCCAGATCCGATGCCGCGGGCGCGCCATGATCCGGGGCGTTGAGGCCGCGAACGATTAGGGCCAGCATGTCGGCCAGCTTGCCCCGTTGCGCGCGCATGTCATCGGGGAACAGTGGCCGAAGCTCGGGGAACTGCCCGAACAACAGGTCATAGAAATGCTCGGACAGCGCGGCCTTGCGCGGAAAGACACGCGCAAAGCTGGCCTGAACGGCGCGAATTTGGGCTGGCGTCACAGTCGGCGGCATCATTCCAGACTAGGGCCAGCAGGTTGCCAGCCTGTTAACGGGGGCGGTCAGCCCGTCCGGCCCAGGTGCAGCTGTCCCCGACCCGCCGCCAGTTCGACCTGCCGCTGCCGTTCCCGCAGGGCGGCGCGCCGCTTCGGCGACAGATCGGCGGCACAATGCCGGCAACATACGCCCTGTTCAAAGTCCGCGCGCACACAGTCGTCCGGCGTCAACGGCCGCCGGCACCCGTGGCACAGGCGGTGCGGCCCGGCGTCCAGCCCGTGCCCCACGCTGACCCGCTGGTCGAACACGAAACAGGCCCCGTCCCACAGGCTGTCACCCGCCGGCACTTCCTCGAGGTATTTCAGAATGCCGCCCCGCAGGTGGAACACGTCGTCACACCCCTCGGCGCGCAGAAACGCGGTGGCCTTCTCGCAACGGATGCCGCCGGTGCAGAACATGGCAATGCGCTTGCCGGCAAAGCGCCCGGCGTTGGCCCGCCACCAGTCGGGAAAATCGCCGAACCGCGCGGTTTCGGGGTCGACGGCGCCGCGAAAGCTGCCAATCGCCACCTCATAGTCGTTGCGCGTGTCGATGACGGCAACATCGGGCGCCGAAATCAGGGCGTTCCAGTCGGCGGGCGCCACATAACTGCCCACCGCGGCCCCGGGATCCAGCTCTTGCCCCATGGTCACGATCTCGCGCTTCAGCCGCACCTTCATGCGGCCAAAGGGCATCGCGTCGGCGGCACTTTCCGTCCAGCCAAGATCGGCGCACCCCGGCAATCCGCGAATATGCGCCATCACGGCGTCAATCCCGGCCCGCGCCCCGGCAATGGTGCCGTTGATCCCCTCGGGCGCCAGCAACAGCGACCCACGCACCCCCTGCGCCCGGCACAGCGCCACCAAGGGCCCGCGCAACGCAGCAGGGTCATCGAAACGGGCAAAGCGATACAGGGCGGCGACAACTGGCATGGGCCGCCTGATACGCCCCCGCGCCATGGCCCGGCAAGCCCGGTTGACACCCGACCGCGCGCTGGCAAGGTAAACCGACCCTGCCAGTAACAAACAAGCCGAGCCCCCGGATGCGCCCCCCTGACCAAGCCCTGATCGTGATCGACGTCCAGAACGACTTTTGCCCCGGCGGGGCGCTGGCCGTGGCCGGCGGCGACACCATCGTGCCTCCCATCAACGCACTGCTGCCCGACTTTGCCGTCCGCGTCTTCACGCAAGACTGGCACCCAGCCGGCCACGCCTCTTTCGCAAGCCAGCACACCGGCGCCGCACCCTTCAGCCTTGCCGACTTCCCCTATGGTCCGCAGGTCCTGTGGCCCGACCACTGCGTGCAGGGCAGCCCCGGCGCCGCCTTTCACCCGGGGCTCAACACCGACCCCGCCGACCTGATCATCCGCAAGGGGTTTCGCCGCGACATCGACAGCTACTCCGCCTTTTTCGAAAATGACCAGACCACGCCGACCGGGCTCAAAGGCTATCTCGAAAGCCGGGGCGTGCGCGCCGTGACCTGTGTCGGCCTCGCCACCGACTTCTGCGTCGCCTACTCGGCCCTCGACGCCGCGCGGCTGGGCTTTGACGTGACCCTGCACCAAGACCTGTGCCGCGCCATCGACCTTGACGGATCGCTCGACGCGGCGCGCGACCAGATGCGCAAGGCCGGGGTCACCCTGACCTGACCGGCCGGCCCCGCCATCAGCTTGGCGCAAATATCCCCGCCGGAGGCACGTGCATCCGCAGGATGCACCAACACATGGCGCGCGCCGCAGGCGCCCAATCGCCACCCGCCGGTGACAAAGCTTGCCAAGCCCTTGGCAGGGCTGCTTTAACGGCGGCGCCGAACCGGAGCCCGCCATGGTCGACATCGCCACCCGCGTCCATAATCACAAATGGAAGATCGACCCGATCGTCCGCTCGCTGATCGACACCGACTTCTACAAGCTGCTGATGTGCCAGTCCGTGTTCCGCAACCGGCCCGACGCCCGGGTAACCTTCAGCCTGATCAACCGCACCCAAAACATCCGGCTGGCCGACCAGATCGACGAAGGCGAATTGCGCGAACAGCTTGACCACGTGCGCTCGCTCTCGCTGTCGCGCGGCGAAAGCACCTGGCTGCGCGGCAACACTTTCTACGGCAAACGCCGCATGTTCCGCCCCGATTTCATGGACTGGTTCGAAGGCCTGCGCCTGCCGCCCTATCACCTCGAGGTGCACAACGGGCAATACGAGCTGACCTTCGAAGGCGCATGGCACGAGGTGATGCTGTGGGAGATCCCGGCCCTCGCGGTGTTGATGGAACTGCGGTCGCGCACCGTGCTGGAAGGCATGGGCAAGTTCGAGCTTCAGGTCCTCTACGCCCGCGCCATGACCAAGCTGTGGCAAAAGGTCGAAAACCTGCGCGAAATCCCGGATTTGCGCATCGCCGATTTCGGCACCCGGCGCCGCCATTCCTTCCTGTGGCAGGACTGGTGCGTGCAGGCGATGACCGAAGGTCTGGGCGCGGGCTTTGTCGGCACCTCGAACTGCCTGATCGCCATGCGCCGCGAGGTCGAGGCCATCGGCACCAACGCCCACGAGTTGCCCATGGTCTATTCCGCGCTGGCCGAGACCGAGGACGACCTGCGCGCCGCCCCTTATGCGGTTCTGCAGGATTGGCAGGACGAGCATGACGGCAACCTGCGCATCATCCTGCCCGACACCTACGGCACCCAGGGCTTTCTGGACAACGCCCCCGCCTGGCTGTCCGGCTGGACCGGCATCCGCATCGACAGCGGCGACCCCGAAACCGGCGCCGAAACCGCCATCGCCTGGTGGGAGAAATGCGGCGAGGATCCAAGGGAAAAGCTGGTGATCTTCTCGGACGGGCTCGACGAAGACCGCATCGCCGCCCTGCACCGGCGCTTTTCGGGCCGCACCCGGGTCAGCTTTGGCTGGGGCACGCTTTTGACCAACGATTTCCGCCGCCTTGTCGCCGACGACGCCCTGCGCCCGTTTTCACTGGTCTGCAAGGCGGTGGCCGTCAACGGCCGCCCCACGGTCAAACTGTCCGACAACCCGATGAAGGCCATGGGCCCGGCGGACGAGGTCGAACGCTACAAACGCGTATTCGGCGTTGGCGCGCAGGTGGCGCAGGAAGTGGTCGTCTGACCGCGCCCATGTCACGGAATCCGACCGTCGTGCCCGACGCCTGCTTTCCGTGACCGGGGCCACGCTGGAGGCACCGCCGCTGCGGGAGGTCCAGTGACGGGGCTCAGCGGCGCACGGTTTCGCGCAAAGTTGCCGCGCATCCCGTTTCGGGCCGGCCGCGTTCGGTGAAGGCCAAGGGCGCCTCTTGCGCTGGCGCCCACGCCTGAGCCGCGCAGACCAAGGGTCAACTGGATAGCGTGCCGTGGGCCACGCGATGCCTGGTGGATCGAACCTGACGTTTCGCGCCACCAGTATTTTCACCATGCATCAATTTATCAAAACATTTGAACGTTTCATGATCAAAGTCTTCCCCCGGCGGCGGGATTCAAATGTTGCGGGCGCGCGTTAGCTGCGGTCCCAGCCGCGCCCGGTCTTCAGGTCGCCGCGCGCCTTCTTGTCATCCAGACGCCGGCGTTTTTGCGACAGGGGGACCCGGGTCTTGACGCGGTATTTGGGCGGGGTCAGGGCGCGGCGGATCAGGGCGGCCAGCCGGGTGCGGGCGATGTCGCGGTTGCGGGCCTGGCTGCGTTCTTCGCTGACCTGGATCACGATGGCGCCGTCCTGGGTCCAGCGGCGCCCAGCCAGCCGTTTCAGCCGGCGCTTGACCGGGTCGCCGAGGCTGGGAGAGCGGGCGGCCTCGAACCGCAGTTCCACCGCCGAGTTGACCTTGTTGACATTCTGCCCGCCGGGCCCCGAGGCGCGCACGAACTGCTCGGTCAGCTCCCAATCGCCGATGGTGATGTCGTCTGTGATGCGCAGCATGGGATTTGGCCAAAAGCAAAACGGGGCCGCCAAATGGGGCGGCCCCGCGAGATCTACGGAGGTGGGCCAGTTAGGGATACCCTGAAAGGGCCCAATCAGGAGTGTTCGGTCCCGGGGTATGCCCTAGACCTCGGCCCCCCCGACTGTCTTGACCTCACCTTCCAATATCACTCTGGACACTGGACCACCTCCTTTCTGTTGTTGCCGATGGCAGAAGGTTGCCACAGATCTTGGGGTCGTCAACAAAAATCACGCAACCTGTGGCCGGATTTTACCCACGATCAGGCGGAACGGCACCAGTGCGACCAGCGCCAGCGCCATTTTGACGCCCCAGTCGGCGATGCCCAGCGACACCCAGAGCGGCACCGCAGGACCCGAGCCCAGCAGCGGCAGAACCTCGCCCGCCCAGCCGACATCGTTGCCGGGCTCGAGAAAGCTGAGGCTGGCCGAAAAGGCGATGGTGAAGAACAGCGCGGTGTCGAGCGCCGAGCCGACCACCGACGACACCAGCGGCGCGCGCCACCAGTTGCCGGCGCGCAGGCGGTTGAAGATTGCCACGTCGGCAAGCTGCGCCACCAGAAAGGCGGTGCCGGACCCCAGCGCGATGCGGACGGTGACGGCCGGATAGCTAAAGCCGTCGCCCTGCAGCATGACCTGCGTGCCGATCAGCGAGCAGACGACGCCGACGGCAAAGCCCGCGAAGACAACCTTGCGGGCGGTGTGCGCGCCGTAGACCCGGTTCATGATGTCGGTGACCAGGAAGGCCAGCGGATAGGTGAAGGCGCCCCAGGTCAGCCACTGGCCGAACAGGAACTGCACAAGGATGTTCGAGGCCACGACAATCGCGGCCATGGCAATGACGCCGGGCAGGATGGGTTTCATGTCTGTCTGATCCGTTTTTGCAAGGTGACGGCAACTCGGCCCCGAAAGCCGGGGCAGGCGCCGGCGTGTAGCGGTTTGGCCGCGGTCTGTCCAGTGGTTGCGCCGCGCATGCGCGGCGCGGTGGCAGGGGGGCGCTGCCCCCCCTTCGCGTGCCGCGAATTCCCCCCCGAGGTATTTGACCAGCCAAAGAAGGCCCGGGCGCGCCCGGCGGTCAGGGGCAGACCCGGTATTCGACGATTTCCGAGCGCTGGAGAAAGCGTTGGTTGTCGTCGGCGATCATGGTCAGCATCTCGCAGCCGTCGGGACCTGGCCAGACGGCGATGCCTTCGAGGTTGCCGTGGCGTCCGAGTCGGGTTTCGAGCAGGGTTTCTTCGGACAGGATGCCGTTGTCGTCGAGGCGGAAGCGGCGGACCCGGGTTGCGAAGCCGATGATGCCGCCGAAATGGCGTTCCAGCAGGTAAAGCGCGCCGCCCGCGTCGAAATCGGCGCCGGCCGGCAGCGGCTCGCCGTGGCGCGGGATCTGGAAGGCGATGCGCCAGGTGCCGTTTTCGAGGCGATAGGCCGGGAAGGGGCGGGCCAGCAGGCCCGAGCGTTCGGGAATGGCCACCAGCCGGCCCTGGGGGTCGATGGCCAGCGCTTCGAGCCCGGAATTGGGCTGCAGGTGGCGGAATGCGTCGGGCCGCGGTCTGGCGGTTGGCCGGGCGCCGGGCTGGCCGTAGCGCCAGACACGGCCGACACCTTCGAACGAGATGTTCAGCCCACCGCTGGCATCGAGGGCCAGGCCTTCGCTGTCGGCTTTCCGCTTGGACATGCTGTCGCCGTCGCGGTCGATCAACTGGTCCAGCGTCTCGGGGTGGATGGCGATCAGGGTGCCGTTGTCGCGCGCCAGCCCGCCAGTTGCCACCCAGCCCCGGTCGCTGACGGCGACAAAGCGGCTGCCGTCGTCGCTGACCTCGATGGCCGACCAGCCGCCGGGCCCGAAGTCGGATGGCCACGACGCGCGCCCGGCAAAGGTCACTTCGTCTGCCCAGGCCAGCCCGGGCCACAGCACAAGGGCGATCAGGACCGCGACAGGACGGCGGCGCATTGGGCGGGCAGGTCAGCGATGGTCAGGTCGGGTTTGGGCGGGCGCGGGGTTGGGTCGGGCGGGGGCGGGTTCAGGATATTGCGAACCCAGACCTCGGCGTCGGCACAGCCGTCGCCCGGGGGCGGCGGTGGCTGGTTCGAACAGTTGCGCGACCCCGGCGGGCAGGCCAGCCGCACGTGGAAATGATAGTGATGGCCCCACCACGGCCGCACCTTGCGCAGCCACGACCGGTCGCCGGTGGCATCGCGGCACATCCGCACCTTGGCGCCGGGAAACACGAAGATGCGCGCCACCGCGGGGTCGCTGGCGGCGGCCTTGATGATTTGCTGATGGGCCGGGGTCCAGTTGTCGTTGACATAGGCGCCGCCGGCCCGGCGGGTCGAGATCGAGCTGAGGGTTGCCCGCTCGGCCCGGGTCAGGTTCAGCCGCGCCGGTGGCAGCATCCAGATGTCTGCATCCAGCCCCAACTGGTGGCTGGCATGCCCGGTCAGCATCGGCCCGCCGCGCGGCTGGCTGATATCGCCGATGTAAAGGCCCTGCCACCCGGGCTGTTGCGCGGCGACGCGGCTGAGCCGTTCGAGATAGGCAATCATTGCCGGGTGGCCCCAGTTGCGGTTGCGGTCAAGGCGCATGGCCTGCCAGGTCGGCCCGGTTTCGGGCAGTTCCACCGCACCGGACAGGCAGCCGCGGGCATAGCCGCCATAGGCCGCAGAGCGCCCGGGGCTGGGCGCGGTTTCGTGCCCGAACAGCGATTTGGCGACCGCGCCGGGGTCGACCCGGCTTTGCGTGGTGACGACGCCGACATTTGCCCCGTCGGCCGTGTCGGCCCCGTCGCCACAGGCGGCAAGCGCCGCGAGGGCCAGGGCGGCAAGGGCGCGGCGTGGGATCATGCGGCGGCGGTCTCGCCCTCGGCATCGACCCAGCGCATGACGATCAGCGCGACAAGGAACAGGAAGATCACCGGCGACACCCCCAGCCGGGCGCTGCCGGTGGCGATGGTCACCGCGCCGATCAGCCCCGGCGCGAGGAAGGCCGTGGCCTTGCCGGACAGGGCGTAAAGGCCGAAGGCTTCGGTCGGGCGGTTGGGGTCGGCGTGGCGCACCATCAGCGTGCGCGATGCGGCCTGGGTCACGCCGCCGGCGGCGCCGATCAGGGCCCCGAGAACATAGAAGACGATATCGGGCAGCGACGACCCCTCGGCCAGCGGGATGCCAAAGATCATCTCGCGGCTCATGCCGACGATGACGACGCAGACCAGCATCAGCACCAGCACCATCGCCACGATCACCGGCTTGGGGCCCCAGCGGCTGTCGGCCCGGCCGCCCACCCATGTGGCGGCGGCCGCGGCGATGGCGGCGACGATGCCGAAGATGCCGATCATGGTGATCGACCAGTCAAGGACCAGCGCCGCATAGACGCCACCGAACCCGTAAAGCGCGTTCAGCGCGTCGCGATACAGCATCGACCCGCCAAGATAGGCGGCCAGGCTGCGGCGGCCAAGGATGCCGCGAATCAGTTGCCACAGCTCTGACAGGGCGCGCGCCGCGCCGCCGGGCACGGCCTTGCTGCGCCCGTCACGCACCCACAGGAAGAAGGGGATCATGAAGACGACGAACCAGATGGCCGAAAAGGGTCCGACCGCGCGGGTGCCTTCGCGGGCCGCAGCGTCAAGGCCGAAGGGCGGGCTGAGCCCGATCAGCGTCTTGCCGTTTTCGCCCTCGGCAAACAACAGCAGCATGATGAACAGCGACAGCACGCCGCCCGCATAGCCCAGCGCCATGCCGCTGCCGGACAGTTTGCCGATCTCGTCCCTGCTGCCCAGCGACGGCAACATCGCGTTGGTGAAGATCAGCGCAAACTCGGCGCCGACCATGGCCAGCCCGAACATGACCAGCGCTGTGGTCATGCCGCTGCCGTCCGGGTGCAGCACCCAAAGGCTCCAAACGGCGACGACGTAGATCACGGAAAAGCCGAAGATCCAGCGGGTGCGCCGGCCCGAGTTGTCGGCCAGTGCCCCAAGGATCGGGGCCGAAACCGCGATCAGCAGGCCGGTCACGGTCTGGGTCAGGGACCAGATCGACTGGGCCTGGGCGTCGGCCACATCTTCGGCCACGCCGGCGGCCATGAAGGCTTCGGTCGCGACCGAGGCGACGTAGGGGCCGAATATGAAGGTCAGGCACAGGGTATAAAACGGCTGGTTGGCCCAGTCGAACATCATCCAGGCCCATATTTTCCTGCGCTTCGAAACGTCCTGCATGCCCTGTCCCCCTCGCGGCCACTGGCGGCATCAAAACGCCGAAACGCCGGTTTCGCAACTAGTCAACCGGTGGCCAGGGTCTTTCCGCCTCGGCTGTGATCCATGCGCTTACCCAACCCGGCAACGGCGGGCTTTGCGGGTCGACTCCGGTGGCGGCGGCCACGCGGGCCGGGGCGACGATGCCCGACGCGTTGGTAACCGCGCTGCGGATCAGCGCCTGGCTGGTGCAGTCGCCTTTGCGCCACATCGACTGGAGGACATACAGAAACCGGTCGTCCCACCCCAGAAGCCGCGACTGCATCTCGACCCGCTGGAACATCTTGACCCGGCGGCGATAGCGCACCGAGGCCCCGGCGACGGCGGCGCCCCAGCCGTTGTGCATCATTGTGCGGGTCGTGCCCATGCGGTGAAACAGGACCGACCGCCCGAGGTCGAAGAAGGTCAGCGTGCGGCCGTTGTTCAGTTCGAACCACACGTCAAGATCCCACGGCCAGCAGATGTGGCTGGAGCGGTGGATGTCGAAGGTGCCAAGCCGGGGCGCCTTGCGGTTTTTCCAGAATTGCCAGGTCAGTCTGAGCGCGGGATACATCGGCCGGTCCTTTTGCCTGTCGGGACGGCCTGATGCGTCAACCCGGCGGAAAGGTAAAGACCCGCGCGCCCGACCCTTGCGTCACCGCGGCGCAGACCCTAGGTCTCTGGAAATTCGCCGCGGAGAGGCCCATGCAGTCGCTGTTTCAAATCCTGATGCTCATTCTGAATGTCGTCTGGTTCGTGATGATCGCCCATATCATCATGAGCTGGCTCATTTCATTCCAGGTGCTGAACCTGCGCCAGCCCCTTGTGGCGCAGATGTGGTCGGGCCTGACCC
>CAYYMJ010000026.1:0-37344 GCA_964472855.1 uncultured Rhodobacterales bacterium
GCGGGTCGTTCCAGGTGATCTGGTCGCGATGCACCTCGCGGATCATGTCGCCGCCGCCGATGAACGGGCGCATCTCGGCCATGCGGTCGCGCCGTATGAAGATGGCGCCCGACCCGCTGGGGCCATAAAGCTTGTGGCCGGTGATGGCGTAGAAATCGCAACCGATCTCGGCCACGTTCACCGGCATGTGCACCGCCGCCTGCGAACCGTCGACCAGCACCGGCACGCCCCGGTCGCGGGCCGCGTGGCAGATGGCGGCCACATCCACGGCCGTGCCCAGCACGTTGGACATCTGGGTGATGGCCACCAGCCGGGTCCGCGGCCCGATGGCGTCGATCACCGCCTGCGGGTCAAGCGTGCCGTCTGCCCCGGGCTCGACCCAGCGCAGCGTGACGCCCTGGCGTTGGCGCAGGAAATGCCACGGCACGATGTTGGCGTGATGCTCCATCACCGACAGGACAATCTCGTCACCCGCCTGCAGGCGCGGCATGGCCCAGCCATAGGCGACAAGGTTGATACCCTCGGTCGTGCCGCTGTTCATCACGATCTCGTCCTCGGCGGCGCCAAGAAAGCGCGCGATCGTGCCGCGGACGGCTTCGTATTTCTCGGTGGCAAGGTTCGACAGATAGTGCAGGCCCCGGTGCACGTTGGCATATTCCATCGAATAGGCCTGCGTGACCGCGTCGATGACCACCTGCGGCTTTTGCGCTGAAGCACCGTTGTCGAGATAGACCAGCGGCCGGCCATTCACCTTGCGCGCGAGAATGGGGAAATCGCGGCGCACCGCGGCAACGTCATACATTTCAGGAAATCCCCGAGACCTGAACGCCGATCAGCGCCAGCAGCACGGACATGCCCAGCGTCAGCCCGACCAGTGTCAGCATGATCATGACAAAAACCCGCCCGATATCGCGAAACCCGTGCAGAACCGCGACAAAATGGGTGAGAAGATAAAAGAACAGGATGATCCCGCCAAAGCCCACCAGCCATGCCAGCAGCGGCAGGACCGCCATCAGCAAAAACTGCACCATCTGCAGGCAGACAAGGATGAACTGCAGCCACGCCAGCAATATGACGGCGCCGCCAAAATCGCCGGTGCCGCCAAGCGCACGACCAACGTAGTAGATGGCCAGCGCCATCACCGCCATCAGGGCGAACTGGATACCGGCCATCATGAACGGCGGCCCGAAGACACCCAGTGCCTGACGCCCGCCAAGCGCGCCGGCCAGGATGCCGAAGCCTTCGCCCAGCACCACCGAAACCAGAACCACCGCCGCCAGACACTGCCAGGCCACGTCGCGCGGCAGACCAAGCTCCAGCACCCGCCGGGCGCCGGGCTGCGGTTGCTGCACCGTGAACCAGGCATGCCCGACCATATCGCGAAGACCAATCGTCATTGGGCGGCTCCATCCCCGAACTCGGCCACGCCATAGCCTCGGCCCCAGATGATCAGAAACGCGGCCAGCGCCGCAAGCCCTGTGATTGTCGCAACGATGCCGGGCACGAATCCGGCCGCCACCCCCTGCAACAGCCACAATGGGGCCGCGGCGACGATGGCCCAGAACAGGGCCAGCCGCGCGCCATACCAGTTGCCGCGCGCCCCGAACAGCCGCCCGGCAAGGTGGCTCAGCGCCGCGAGAGTGTAAAGCAACAGCGGCGCCACGAAGATCCAGCCGAACAGCGCCGCGCCGATGCGGATATCCAGCCCGATCTCGGGTATCACGCTGGCCTCGCGCGCCAGGCGCGGCCACTGCCCGACAAAGCCCAGCAGGCAGCCAAGAAACAACAGCGCCGCCGCGCGGTCGTCGCGCATCGGGCCGGCCAGCCGCCGGCGCATCACGCCGGCGGGGTCACGATAGCTTGCGGCGATATCTGAAACCAGGCTCATGGGGTCAACCGCGCTGCCCGACCAGCCAGGATTCGAGCCGGTTGAGCAGTTCGCCGCGAATGATGTCGCTGTCGATCTCGTCGATGGCCTCGGCGAGGAAGGCCAGAACCAGAAGATCGGCGGCCTCGTCGCGGGGCACCCCGCGCGAGCGCAGGTAGAACAGCGCGCCCTCGTCCAGCGCGCCGGTGGTCGATCCGTGCGAACAGGCCACGTCGTCGGCGTAGATCTCAAGTTCGGGCTTGGCCAGAAACTGGCTGTCGCCATCCAGCAGCAGCGCCTGCGATTTCTGATAGCCGTCGGTCTTCTGGGCGCCCTCGCGCACCAGAATCTTGCCCTGAAACACGCCCGTGGCGCCGTTGCGCAGGACCTTCTTGAACACCTGCCGGCTTTCGCAGGCCAGCGCGTCATGGGTCACGAACACCGTGTCGTCATGGTGAAAGCCGGCCTCGCCCAGTGCGGCGCCGGCGACATGGGCGACGGCATTGTCGCCCTGAAAGTCGATGACGAATTCGTTGCGGGTCATCCGGCCGTTGACGGTCATGGTAAAGGATTTCAGGACCGATTGCGCCGCCATTCGGGCAAAGACATGGGTGATCGCGCGCCGCTCTGGCGCCCGGCCCTGCGCCCGCACATGGTGAAAGCGGCCGCCCTCGGCCACGTCGACCTCGATACATTTGTTGAAACGTGCCGCGCCCGGCCCGCTTTCCAGCACGGTCAGTTCCGCCCCCGGCTCGACCCGGATCAGATGGTGCAGGCTGGCGTCGCCCTGTTCGGCGCCCTGAAGGTAGACAAAGGCCACCGGGCGTTCGATCTTGCCGGTCACCCGGATCACCATGCCGTCGCTGGCGGCCGCGGTGTTCAGGGCCGCAAAGGGGCGCTTGACCGGCATCTGCCCGGCCGCTTCGAGCGTGCCGTAAAGGTCGCGGGCCCAGTGGATATCGGTCGCCATCGCTTCGGACAGACGCATGATCTCCAGCCCGGCGCCGTCGGGCACGTCCGACGCCTCGGGGTGGAAGATGCCGTCGACAAACACCAGCCGCGTGCGTGCCACGCGCCCGAAGATCGGCGTGTCGCCATGGGCATCGAACAGCGGCACCTGTGGCGGCTGGCTGTCGTTGAATGGCGCGGGATCGGTAAAGCGCCAGTATTCGTCGCGCCGCACGGGCAACCCCATGGCCCGCAGCCGGGCCAGCGCCTTTTCACGCGCCGCGCGGCCCCACCCGCGCGAGGGCGGCAGCGCAAGCCCGTCAATCCGGGCCGCCGCCGCCTCGATCGCCTTGGCCTGTGCCATCAGGCCTCCTCGGCGAGCAGCTCGCCATAGCCGTTCTTTTCGACCTCAAGCGCCAGCTCCGGCCCGCCGGTCTTGATGATGCGGCCATCGGCCATGATGTGCACGACATCCGGATAGATATGGTCCAGCAGACGCTGGTAATGGGTGATGACCACAAAGGACCGGCCGGCGTCGCGCAGCGCGTTGACCCCTTCCGAGACCAGCTTCATCGCGTCCACGTCCAGCCCGCTGTCGGTTTCGTCCAGAATGCACATGCTGGGTTCAAGCATGGCCATCTGCAGGATCTCGTTGCGCTTTTTCTCGCCGCCGGAAAAGCCCACGTTGACCGGGCGTTTCAGCATCTCGGCGTCGATCTTCAGCTGCGCGGCCTTCTCGCGCACCGCCTTGAGAAACGCGGCCGCCGTCATCTCGTCCTGTCCGCGGGCCTTGCGCTGGGCGTTCACGGCGGTGCGCAGAAAGGTCATGTTGCCGACACCGGGGATCTCGACCGGATACTGAAAGGCCAGGAACAGGCCGGCCGCGGCGCGCTCTTCGGGCGCCATTTCCAGCAGATCCTGCCCGTTCAGCAAGGCGCTGCCGCCGGTCACTTCATAACCGCCCCGCCCCGACAGGACATAGGACAGCGTCGACTTGCCCGACCCGTTGGGGCCCATGATCGCGTGCACGGTGCCGTTATCGACCGTCAGATCGACACCTTTGAGGATCGACTTGTCCTCTTCTTCGAGCTTCACTCGCAGATTCTTGATTTCCAGCATGTTGTCCTGTTCGCCCTAGTCGCGGCGGCTCCGGTTGAATCGTTGGGCCAGCGCGAACAGACCGCCGCCAAGCAGCCCCATCAGCACGCTGAAGATGAAATTGGGCAGCGCGCTGCCGCCCATGCCGGTGACCCAGCCAACCACGAAAATGGCGGCAAAGACCACGAGGCCGTATTTGACGGGCTGGCTCATGGGCGCGGCGCGGCTTGCGGACGTGGGGTGCGACGGGTCATTCCAGCACCACTGCCGTGCCGCTGGCCGACACCATCAGCATGTTGTTGATGACCTCGTAATCCAGATCGACACCGACCACCGCGTTGGCGCCCATGGACGCGGCCTGAGCCTCCAACTCGTTCAGCGCCGTTGACCGGGCCTTGCCCAGCGATTCCTCGTAAGCCGCCGACCGGCCGCCGATGATGTCGGTGATGCCGGCGAATATGTCCCGAAAGACGTTGGCGCCCAGAATGGCCTCGCCCACGGCGATGCCCCTGTAGGCAATGATGCTGCGTCCCTCGACCGAGGGGGTGGTGGTCACGATCATGTTCCCTGCGCTCCAACTCTCATATGTCTTCGCCGTCCCAATAGCCGGTCGCGCTGTCGCGCCGGCCGATATACCGCAAGTGGGCGTGCCAGAAGTCGCTGCCGGGGGCAATCGCCAGTGTCGAGAATTTGCCGCTGTCGGGAAATTCCACGACGTCGGGGTCGTTCATGGTCGAGACGCCATAATAGCTCAGCGGTCCGTCACCGGTGTTGACGATCTGGTGCGCCCGGTCGGGCCCGCCCCGGGGCGCGGCACAGACATCGCCGGCGCGAATGGGGTATTCCCGCGTGCCAAAACGATAGACGCCACGGCCGGCCAGAATGATGAACAATTCGTCGTTGCCCAAGTGGTTGTGGTGCGGAAATGCCCGCATGCCCGGCTGCACGGTGACGTGCATGACCCCCAGCCCGGCATCTTCGGCGCCCATTTCGTCGCCGATCGCCCGCACCTCGGCCCCGAACCGCGTGCTGCCACCGGGCGGGGCCATCGCCTCGGGCGCGACAGCGTCGATGTTCAGAACCGGCCGTGTCATGGCGCGTCCGCGCGCGCGGCCCGGGCCAGCAGCTTCAGCCGGGCCGGCGCGGCGTGGCCTTTGGCCAGACCGGGCCTCACCCCACCGATCCTTCCAGCGAGATGGCAACAAGCTGCTGCGCCTCCATGGCAAATTCCATGGGCAGGGCCTGCAGCACCTCCTTGCAAAAACCGTTGACCACCAGCGCCACCGCGTCTTCCTCGTTCATGCCACGCTGGCGGCAATAGAACAGCTGTTCGTCGTCTACCTTCGAGGTCGTGGCCTCGTGCTCGACCCGGCTGGTGTTATTCTTGACCTCGATATAGGGCACCGTGTGGGCGCCGCATTTGCCGCCGATCAACAGCGAATCGCACTGGGTGTAATTGCGGCTGTCGCGCGCGCGCGGGTGCATGGACACCAGCCCGCGATAGGTGTTCTGCGCCTGACCGGCACTGATGCCCTTGGACACGATGCGCGACTTGGTGTTGCGTCCCAGATGCACCATCTTGGTGCCGGTGTCGGCCTGCTGCCAGTTGTTGGTGATGGCGATGGAATAGAACTCGCCCTGGCTGTCATTGCCGCGCAAGATGCAGGACGGGTATTTCCACGTCACGGCCGAACCGGTCTCGACCTGGGTCCACATCACCTTGGACCGGTCGCCCCGGCAATCGGCACGCTTGGTCACGAAGTTATAGATGCCGCCGCGGCCGTCCTCGTCGCCCGGATACCAGTTCTGCACTGTGGAATACTTGATCTCGGCATCCTCCAGCGCCACCAGTTCGACCACGGCCGCATGCAACTGGTTGGTGTCGCGCTGGGGCGCGGTGCAGCCCTCAAGATAGGACACATAGGCCCCCTTGTCGGCGATGATCAGCGTGCGTTCGAACTGGCCGGTGTTTTCGGCGTTGATGCGGAAATAGGTGCTCAGCTCCATCGGACAGCGCACGCCGGGCGGCACATAAACGAACGACCCGTCGGAAAACACCGCCGAATTCAGCGTCGCATAGAAATTGTCGGTCACCGGCACCACCGACCCGAGGTATTTCTTCACCAGCTCGGGATGTTCGCGGATGGCCTCGGAGATCGGGCAAAAGATCACCCCGGCCCGGGCCAGCTCTTCCTGGAAGGTCGTGCCGACAGACACGCTGTCGAACACCGCGTCCACCGCCACCTTGCGGCCCTCGGACGGCGCGGCGTCGGCGCCCTCGACCCCGGCAAGGATCTTCTGCTCCTTCAGCGGGATCCCCAGCTTGGCATAGGTCTCCAGAAGCTTGGGGTCGACCTCGTCCAGCGACTTGGGCTTTTCGGCCATCGAGGCCGGCTTGGCATAGTAATACTGGTCCTGGAAATCGACCTTGGGATAATGAACCATCGCCCACTCCGGCTCGGCCATCTGCTGCCAGCGCCGAAAGGCTTCAAGCCGCCAGTCGGTCATCCACGCCGGCTCGCCGTTCTTCCCCGAGATCAGACGGACGATATCCTCGTTCACGCCCTTGGGCGCGTATTCCATCTCGATCTCGGTCTCCCAGCCATGCTTGTAGCTGCCCGACAACGCGCGCACCTGATCCACGGTCTCGCGGTCGACCCCGTCGCGGACGTCAATCTCGTCAAGATGTGCCATCACTCTCTCCCGTTCAGGCGGCGCGCGCCCGTTGTTTCCGCGCCGCCCGGCCCCAGGCCTCGGCAAAGCGCAACATGTCGTCACCGGTCACATCCGGACCGATCGAAATTCTCAGGGCCGCGTCCGCGTCGGCGGCGTCAAGACCCATGGCGGTCAGCACGCCACTGTGGCGTATCTTGCCCGACGAACAGGCCGAGCCGGCCGAAACCGCAAAGCCGGCAAGGTCCATGGCCATCACCTGCGCCGCGCCCTTCCAACCCGGCGTCACGGCAAGGCAGGTGTTGGGCAGGCGCGGACCGCCAGCGCCGACAAACAGCGTCTCCGGACTGGCCGCCGCCATGGCTTCTTCCAGCATATCGCGCCGCGCTGCAACCGCGTCCCAGACGCCGTCGGCCAGATCCCGGGCCGCGGCGGCAGCCGCCGCGCCAAACCCGGCGATCCCGACAATATTTTCGGTGCCGGCCCGGCGCCCCAGTTCCTGCCCGCCACCCTTCAGCCGCACCGCAGGCTCCAGACCGGGCCCGACAATCAGCGCGCCGATGCCAGCCGGGCCGCCCAGCTTGTGCCCCGAACAGATCGCCATCTCCACACCGGACCAGCCAAAAGCAAACGGCAGCTTGCCAAAGCCCTGCGTCACGTCCGACACCGCCAGCCCGCGCGGCAAGACCTGCACCACCCCGGTCTCGGAATTGGCCAACTGCAGCGCCGCCCCGGCAGGGTCGTCCGGCGCCACCTGCCCACCGCCGGACACCGCCAGCCCTTCACGGCACCAGCGGCGCACCGCGTCATGCTCGATCCCGGCACAGACCAGGTCGCGCCCGGCCAGCGCGGCGGCCGCCGCCTCCGTGGCGCCCGAGGTAAAAACCACCCCGTCAACCTCGGCCCCGATGGCCGCCGCCACCTGGGCGCGCGCCCGCTCGATCAAACCCCGGGCCCGGCGCCCCTCGGCATGCACGGACGATGCGTTGCCCGCCAGGTCCATGGCCTCGACCATCGCCGCCCGCGCCTCGGGCCGCAGCGGCGCGGTGGCGTTCCAGTCCAGGTAAAGACGCCCCATCACGCCACACCCCAAATCATCTTGGCAGCAATATCCCGGGGGGGCGGCGTTTGCCCGGCAAACGCCGTGGGGGGCAGCGCCCCCCGAACCGCCGTCCAGGCAAGACCAGCCCCCCTCATGGCTCGTCCACCACCGTCAGCAACGACGGCACCGCAGGGCAGGGCATCAGCTCGTTCGAGATCACGTCGGACAGCCGCGTCTGGTGCAGGAACACATAGACATGGGCCGACAGGCCCTCCCACAGCCGGTTGGTCAACGACTGCGCCCGCGTTCCCGACACCGCGCCCGAGGCGCCGGCGCCGGTGTGCAGGGCGCTGACCGTCTCGTCGACCGCCGCCAGCACGTCGGACACGCGGATTTCCACCGCTGCCCGGGCCAGGCGATAACCGCCACCGGGTCCGCGCACGCTGTCCACCAGCCCGGCGCGGCGCAGCTTGACAAACAGCTGTTCGAGATAGGGCAACGATATATCCTGCCGGCGGCTCAGCTCGCTCAGGGCCACCAGCGCGCCATCCGGCGCAAGCGCCAGATCGCACATGGCCACCATGGCATATCGACCCTTCGTGCTCAGCTTCACCCCAGACAGCTCCCGGGTTTTTCGTTGACGGCAGTCTGTGGCGGCCTTACCTGACGCAGCAAAGCAATCGGGACGGCCGCAGAAATTGGAATGCTTCTAATTTATCCGACTAATTTCGTCAAGTAAGAAGCATCCGGCCGCCGCCCGCGAAACATGGAAGTGCGCACACCATGCCCGAAGTGATTTTTCCCGGCCCCGAGGGCCGTCTCGAAGGCCGCTATCACGTCCAGCCGGTCAAGGATGCGCCGATCGCCATCATCCTGCATCCGCACCCGCAGTTTGGCGGCACCATGAACAATCGCGTGGTCTACAACCTGCATTACGCCTTCCACAACATGGGCTTCAACGTGTTGCGCTTCAACTTTCGCGGCGTGGGGCGCAGCCAGGGCGAATACGACCAGGGCATCGGCGAACTCAGCGACGCCGCCTCGGCGCTCGACTATCTGCAATCGATGAACCAGAACGCCAAGCATTGCTGGGTCGCGGGCTTTTCCTTTGGCGCCTGGATCGGCATGCAGCTGCTGATGCGCCGCCCCGAGATCTCGGGCTTTATCTCGGTGTCGCCACCGGCCAACATGTATGACTTTTCCTTCCTCGCGCCCTGCCCCTCGTCCGGGCTTATCGTCAACGGCACCGCCGACCGGGTCGCGCCGCCCAAGGATACCGAGACGCTGGTGTCCAAGCTTCACGAGCAAAAGGGCATCACCGTCACCCACGAACAGATCGAGGGCGCGGGCCATTTCTTCGAAGACCCGCATATGGAAAACATGATCGGCATGGTTGACGGCTATGTCCGCCGCCGCCTGACCGAAACCAGCCGCTGACCGGTCACGCCGGGGCGGCAACGCCCCGCAGCGGCCTCTGGAATCAGCCGTCGCGCCGCGGCCCGGCAACCAGCAGGTGATAGCCCAGGTCAAGGCTGTCATGGGTCATCACATCGCCATAGCGCGCCACCCATTCGCCGCTGGCCAGATCCGCCGCCAGCCGCGCGACCCCGTCATCGACCCCGCTGATCCGGGCAAAAGATGACATGCGGCCCCGCACCCCGGCCTGCAGATAGGCCGCCGGGCGGCGCCAGAAGGCGCAGAGAAATCCGTCAACGCAGTCATGCGGGATCGGCACCGGCACGCGGCGCAGCGGCCCAAGGACAGCCTCGATGCCTGACCGGCCCGGCATGATGTCGCCATCCAGCGCCGCGAGGTCGGGAAAATAATCCAGCAGCCAGAACTGCGGCAGCAGCGGATCGCAGGTCAGAATAACGATGCCACCGCGCACCACGCGGCGCAGCTCGGCCAGCCCGCGCCGCGGATCGGGCCAGTGATGGATGGTCAACAGCGCCATGGCGTTGTCGAAACTGTCGTCGCCAAACGGCAGCGCCTCGGCGCTGGCCTGAATGACCGGCGCCGCGCCGGCGGGGCGCTGGTCGATCATGGCCTGGCTGGGTTCAACCGCGGTCACGTCGCGGCCCACCGGCTCGTAAGACCCGGTGCCCGCACCGACATTCAGGATCGACCCGGTTTCACCCAGTTCGCCATGGATCAGCGCGGCGATGCGCGGGTCGGCGCGCCGGCCAGCGCCATAGCCGCGGCCGATCCGGTCATAAAGCGCGTCACTTGCCATCGCGCCCCCCGCGCCGGACCGGCCCCAAAAGCGGGGCCGGCATCGCGCGCAGTCTAACCGACGATCGCGTTCAGTGTCGCGCTTGGCCGCATCACCGCCGCCAGCTTTTCCGGGTCGGCACGATAGTAGCCGCCGGTATCGGCCGGCGCGCCCGAGCCTGCCGCCAGTTCCGACAGGATCGCTGCCTCGCCTTCGGCCAACGCACCGGCCATCGGCGCGAAGGCCTGGGCCAGCGCCGCGTCGTCCGATTGTGCCGCCAAGGCCTCGGCCCAGTAACGCGCAAACCAGTAATGGCTGGCGCGGTTATCGGGCTGGCCAACCTTGCGCCCCGGCGACCGGTTGTGGTCCAGCACGCCTTGCGTCGCGGCCTCGACCGCCCGGCCCAGCACACCGGCGGCGGCATTGCCCTGCGCGTCGGCAAGGAAATTCAGCGATTCACCAAGGGCGCAAAACTCGCCAATCGAATCCCAGCGCAGGTGGTTTTCCCCCAGAAGCTGCTGCACATGCTTGGGGGCCGAGCCGCCGGCCCCGGTCTCGAACATCCCGCCGCCGTTCATCAGCTTGACGATCGACAGCATCTTGGCCGAGGTCCCAAGCTCGAGAATCGGGAACAGGTCGGTCAGATAATCGCGCAGCACGTTACCGGTGACTGAAATACAGTCCTGCCCGGCGGTGATGGCTTCCAGCGAGGCGCGGGTTGCGGCTCGCGGGTCCATGATCGTGAACTTGTCCGCGACGCCAGCGGCTTCCAGCGCCGGCGTGACACAGGCGATCAGCTGCGCGTCATGGGCACGCGCGGGGTCGAGCCAGAAGATCGCCTGCGACCCGGTCAGACGCTGACGGTCAATGGCCAGCGCGATCCAGTTTTCGATCGGCGCCTTGTTGGCGGTGCAGGCCCGCCAGATATCGCCCTGTTCGACCGCATGTTCGTGCAGCGTATCGCCATTGGCCAGAACGATGCGAATGGCGCCGTCGGCCGGGGCCTCGAACGTCGTGGGGTGCGAGCCATATTCCTCGGCCTTCTGCGCCATCAGCCCGACATTCGCCACCGCGCCGGCCGTGGCGGGGTTCAGCGCGCCGTTGGCTTTGAAAAAGGTGATGGCCTCGTCATAGATGGTGGCATAGCAGCGGTCGGGGATCACGCAGTTGGCGTCGCCGGCCGCGCCGGCTGCATTCCATCCCTTGCCGCCGGCCCGGATCAGCGCCGGCATCGACGCATCAATGATGACATCCGACGGCACATGCAGGTTGGTGACGCCGCGGTCGCTGTTGACCATGTAGATATCGGGACGTTCCAGCGCGTCGATCTCGGCCTTGATGGCGTCGGCGTTGGGCAGCGTCTCGATGGCTGCCAGCACATCGCCCAGCCCCGAATTGGGCGACCCGCCAGCCACCGCGATCGCGGCGCCGTGACGCTGCCACACCGGGCCCAGCCACGCCTTGACCCCGTGGCCAAAGATGATCGGGTCCGACACCTTCATCATGGTGGCCTTCAGATGCAGCGAAAACATCGTGCCATCGGCACGGGTGTCTTCGATGGCACCGGCCAGAAAGGCCGCAAGCGCCTTGGCCGAAATGAAGGTGGCATCGGTGACCGTGCCTAGCGACAACTGCCAGCCATCCTTCAGCACCGTGACGGCCCCGTCGCCGGCGACAAACTCGATCCGCGCCTTGCCGGCCCCGGCCGCCGAAACCGTTGCCGATTTCTCGTTGGCGAAAAAGTCGTTGTCGTCCATCGACGACACCTTGGTCTTGCTGTCGGCCGCCCATGCGCCCATCGAATGCGGGTTCTGCTGGGCAAAGCGTTTGACCGCGCGGGCCGCGCGCCGGTCCGAGTTGCCCTCGCGCAGCACCGGGTTCACCGCCGACCCCTTGATGGCGTCGTAACGCGCCCGAACTGCCTTTTCCGCGTCGGTTGCCGGGTCTTCGGGATAGTCGGGCAAGGCAAAGCCCTTTGCCTGCATCTCGGCGATGGCCGCCACCAGTTGCGGCACCGAGGCCGAGATGTTCGGCAGCTTGATGACGTTGGTTTCCGCGGCCCTCACCAGCGCGCCCAGCGCGGCCAGGTCGTCGCCGTGACGCTGCGCCTCGGTCAGATAGTCGGGAAAGGCCGCGATCACCCGGCCCGCCAGCGAGATGTCGCGCGTGCCCACGCTGATGCCAGCCTTGCCGGCAAAGCTGCGGATGATCGGCAGCAACGACGCGGCCGCCAATTCCGGCGCTTCGTCGACGGTGGTATATATGATATCGGGCATGTCGGACTGAGCCATCGGGAACCTCTTGTGCTGTGAATTGGCCGGGCCGCGCGCATGCGTCCGCTCGGGCCGTCGAATTTCGCGCCACACGGGTAGCCGAGGCATCTGGCCAAGTCAATGCATACAACGGTATACAAACCGCGACTCACAGCACAACGCGACACGACAACGCCCCGGAGGGCTCATGACCAAGATCAAGGTTGAAAACCCCATCGTCGAAATGGACGGCGACGAGATGACCCGCATCATGTGGGCCTTCATCAAGGAACGGCTGATCCTGCCCTATCTCGACCTCGATCTGCTGTATTACGATCTGGGTATCCAGGAACGCGACCGCACCGACGACCAGATCACCGTGGACGCGGCCGAAAAGACCCGCGAAGTCGGGGTTGCCGTCAAATGCGCCACCATCACCCCCGACGAAGCCCGGGTCGAGGAATTCGGCCTCAAGCGCATGTATCCCAGCCCCAACGGCACCATCCGCAACATCCTTGGCGGGGTGATCTTCCGCGCCCCCATCATCTGCCGCAACGTGCCGCGGCTGGTGCCCGGCTGGACCCAGCCCATCGTGGTCGGCCGCCACGCCTACGGCGACGTGTATCGTGCCACCGATTTCCGCTTCGACGGCCCCGGCAAGCTGACCCTGAAATTCGAAGGCGACGATGGCGAGGTGATCGAGCGCCAGGTCTTCCAGGCCCCCGGCGCCGGCGTGGCGATGTCGATGTATAACCTCGACCAGTCGATCTACGACTTCGCCCGCGCCTCGCTCAACTACGCGCTCGACCTCGGATGGCCGCTGTATCTGTCGACCAAGAATACCATTCTCAAGGCCTATGACGGGCGCTTCAAGGACATCTTCCAAGAGGTGTTCGAGGCCGAGTTCAAGGACAGGTATGCCGCGCGCAAGATCTGGTATGAACACCGGCTGATCGACGACATGGTCGCCTCATCGCTGAAATGGTCGGGCGGCTACGTCTGGGCCTGCAAGAACTACGACGGCGACGTCCAGTCCGACACCGTGGCCCAGGGCTTCGGGTCGCTGGGCCTGATGACCTCGATCCTGCTCAGCCCCGACGGAAAAATCGTGGAATCCGAAGCCGCCCACGGCACCGTCACCCGCCACTATCGCCAGCATCAAGAGGGCAAGGCGACCTCGACCAATTCCATTGCCTCCATCTACGCCTGGACCGGCGCCCTGAAACATCGCGCCAAGCTCGACGGCAACGACGCGCTGAAACGCTTTGCCGAGACGCTGGAAAAGGTGGTCGTCGACACCGTCGAATCCGGCCACATGACCAAAGACCTCGCCCTTCTGGTGGGGCCTGATCAGGGCTGGCTGACCACGATCGGCTTTCTCGACAGGATCGACGAAAACCTCGGCAAGGCGCTCAACGGCTGACAGGGCGGGCGGCCCCGGCGGCCGCCCCCATCACGACCCGCGCCCCGAGGTCAGCGCGTAAAGATCGGCCACCGCCCGGCTGGCCGTGCGCTCGAAAAGCACCGGTATCAGCGCATGCGCCAACGCCGCGAAAGCGGCCGCGAACAGCCGGCCCGCAAAGCGCAGGGCAAAGCCCGCATGCTGCAGATACGACTCGTCCACACTGCGCGGATGCTCAAGAAAAACCCGTGTCATCATGTTCGTGACCTCCTGCCGCGCAGTCTGACCGCGCGGTCGCCAACAAATGTCCCGTTCTTTGCCCGCAATTGCCATTTCACCGCGACATTTTCCCATGTATCACAGCAATATGGAGACAATTGACACCCACGACCGCCGAATCCTCGCCGAACTTCAACGCGACTGCAGCATCAGCCTCGACAAGCTGGGCGAGCGGGTGGCGCTCAGCCGCAACGCCTGCTGGCGCCGCATCCGGGCGCTTGAAGACCGCGGGATCATCCGCGACCGCGTCGCGCTGCTCGACCCGGCGCGCCTGGGGCTGACCCTGTCGGTCATCATCCAGATCCGCACCAGCCGCCACGACGCCGACTGGCTGAAGGCCTTCGCCAGCGCCACACGCGCCATGCCGGAAATTCTCGGCGTCTGGCGCATGACCGGCGATCTCGACTATCTGGTGCGCGCCCGCGTCGCCGACATGGCCGACTATGACCGTCTCTATCGCCGCCTGATCGAAAAGGTGCCGCTGACCGACGTCGCGGCCAGCTTCGTGATGGAGGAAATCAAGGAAACCACGGCCATTCCGCTCTGATCCCCATCGCCTTGGGCAAAATATCCCCGCCGGAGGCAACGCGCCGCCACCGGCGGCGCCAATAAAATCGCGCGCGGGCGCAAGCCCGCTCAATTTGCCCCGCCCCGGGGCGGGGTCAGTCCTCGGCCTGGGCCTCGGCCCGTGACTTGCCGGTCAGATCCAGCGCCAGCGTGGCCGCCATGAAACGGTCGAGGTCACCGTCCAGCACGCCCTGGGTGTCCGAGGTTTCCACGTTGGTGCGCAGGTCCTTCACCATCTGGTAAGGCTGCAGCACGTAAGACCGGATCTGGTTGCCCCAACCGGCATCGCCCTTGGCCTCATGGGCCTCGGTGATGGCGGCGCTGCGCTTGTCCAACTCCAGCTGATACAGCCGCGATTTAAGGGCCTTCATGGCAATATCGCGGTTCTGGTGCTGCGACTTCTCGGAACTCGTCACCACGATCCCGGTGGGCGCATGGGTAATCCGCACTGCCGAATCGGTGGTGTTCACATGCTGCCCGCCCGCGCCCGACGACCGGTAGGTGTCGATGCGGATATCGGACGGGTTGACCTCGATCTCGATATTGTCATCCACCACCGGATAGACCCAGACCGACGAAAACGAGGTGTGGCGCCGGGCCGAGCCGTCGAAGGGCGAGATACGCACCAGACGGTGCACGCCGGATTCGCTCTTCAGCCAGCCATAGGCGTTGGGCCCGGTGATCTTGTAGACGGCCGACTTGATCCCGGCCTCTTCACCGGCGCTTTCGGCCTGCAATTCAACCGCATAACCCTTTTTCTCGGCCCAGCGCACATACATGCGCGCCAGCATCGACGCCCAGTCGCAGCTTTCGGTGCCGCCGGCGCCCGAGTTGATTTCGAGAAAACTGTCGTTGCCGTCGGCCTCGCCGTTCAGAAGCGCCTCGATCTCGGCCTTGCCGGCGCGGACAGCCAGCGCCTTCAGGGCAAGCTCGGCCTCGGTCACCACCTCGGTGTCGTCTTCCATCTCGCCCAGTTCGATCAACTCGACATTGTCCGACATGTCCTGCGCCATCGACTTATAGCGGTCGACGGCATCGACCAGCGCCTGACGGTCGCGCATCAGCGTCTGGGCGCGCTCGGGGTTGTCCCACAGGCCCGGGTCTTCGGCCATGGCGTTGAATTCTTCCAGCCGATGCTCGGCCGTGTCCCAGTCCATCCGCTGCTGCAACAGCTTCAGCGATTTCTCGATGGCCTGAACCGTGTTTTGAGCCTCTGCCCGCATGGCGTGCGCCTTGTCCCAGATCTGGCCCCGTCGATAGCAAGGCGGCCGGTCAGCGGCAAGGCGTGGTCAGTATAGCCCGCCCGCCGACAGTGACCCGAAATCGGCGCGTTCGCGTGGGACAACCACCGTGTTGCCGCCAAATGTCTGCACCGACACGCCGTCGGCGACCTCGCTTTCCCCGGGCAGGAACATCGGCAGATTCGATCCCACCGCAAAGCCGCCGTCGAACATGATGCCGAAGACCGGTTGTTCGCCCAGCCGGAAATATTCGGCCACCACCTCTTCGCCGCTGGCGTCGTCGGGCAGGCGCGAACCGGTATAGCGGTTGATCTTGATGAACTGGCCGCCCGGAGGCACCTCGAACGGGCCGCCGCCGTATTTGGCCGTGGCCTGTTCCATGAACAGGTTGAACACCGGGCCGCACATGCCCCCGCCCGAGGCGCCATGCCCCAGCGGCCGGGGCTGGTCGTAGCCCATGTAGCAACCGGCCACGATATTCGACGTGAAGCCCACGAACCACACGTCGCGGGCCTGGTTGGTGGTGCCGGTCTTGCCGGCAACCGGCACGTCCAGATGCACGGTGCGGCGCGCCGTGCCCCGCTGCACGACGCCCTGCATCATCGAGGTCAGCTGATAGGCGGTGATCGCGTCCATCACCCGTTCGCGGCGCGACACGATCCTGGGCGCCACCCCCGGGTCGAGCGTGGCCATCTGGCAATCTTCGCATTCGCGCTGGTCATGGCGATATACGGTTTGCCCGTTGCGGTCCTGCACAAGGTCGACCAGCGTCGGTTCGACCCGTTCGCCGCCATTGGCGAACATGGCATAGGCGGCAACCATCCGGAAAAGCGACGTTTCCTCGGACCCCAGCGCGTTGGCCAGAAACCGCCCCATGTCGTCGTAAACCCCAAAGCGTTCGGCGTATTGGGCGACCGTGTCCATCCCGACCTCTTCCGCAAGTCGGACGGTCATCAGGTTCCGCGACTGTTCGATCCCGGTGCGCAGGGGGGTGGGGCCATAGAATCTGTTCGACGAATTCTTGGGCCGCCAGACGCCCTGCGGCGTGTCGATCTCGATCGGCGCGTCAACGATGATCGTGGCCGGGCTGAAGCCGCTGTCCAGCGCCGCCGCATACACAAAGGGCTTAAAGCTCGACCCGGGCTGCCGCGTGGCCTGGGTGGCGCGGTTGAACACCGAATGCTGGTAGGAAAAGCCGCCCTGCATGGCCAGCACCCGGCCCGAATGCACATCCATGGCCATGAAAGCGCCCTGGACGCCGGGCACCTGGCGCACGCTCCAGCGCACGAAGGCGCCGTCGCTGTCGCGGGTGATCGGGCGCACATGGATGACGTCGCCGCGCGACAGGAAATCGGGCAGCCGCGCATCCACCCAGTCAAGATCGCTGGCCGGAATGGTGGCCGTCCCCTGCCCGTCTGTCCCCTGCCCGTCTGTCCCCTGGATGCCGACAGTCACCGCCGCGCGCGTGACATCCAGCACCACCGCCGGGTGCCACAGACCGTCAAGCCAGACATCGCGGGCGACATTGGCCGCAGACAGGGCCGCGCGCCATTGTTCTTCGGTCGCCAGTTCCTCTTCCGGGATCGTCACCCCGGTCCCGATCCATTCGCCGTGGTCGCGGTCATAGCCTTCCAGGCCGCGGCGCAGGGAATAGGTGGCGGCCAGTTGCAGTTCCGGGTCGGCCGAGGCACGCACCGTCAGCCCGCCGGTGAAAAACTCGCCGTCGCCGAATTCGCGGCTCAGCTGGCGGCGAATCTCGTCGGTGAAATAGTCGCGCGGCGGCAGGGCCGACCGGAAACTGGCATAGTCGCCGTTCTGCACGGTCCACAGCGGCGCCACCCGAGCCTTGCGATAAGCCGCCTCGTCGATATAGCCGTTCTCGAACATCTCGCGCAGGGTATTGTTGCGCCAGAAGATCGCCGTGCGCTGGTTGCGCACCGGGTGGCGTTTCGATGGCGATTTCGGCAGCGAGGCCAGATAGGCCGCCTCTTGCGGCAACAATTCGCTGAGCGACTTGTTGAAATAGGTCTGGGCGGCAGCGGTGACGCCAAACGAGTTCTGACCCAGAAAGATCTCGTTGAGATACAGCTCGAGTATCTTGTCCTTGCTGATGCTGTTGACCAGCCGCACTGACAGGATCAGCTCTTTGATCTTGCGCTCGGCCGACCGGTCTGACGACAGCAGGAAATTCTTTACCACCTGCTGCGGAATGGTCGACGCACCACGGATGCGCCCGCCTTTCACCGCGTCGACAAAGGCCGACACCATGCCGCGCACGTCATAGCCCTTGTGAGTATAGAAATTCTTGTCCTCCGCCGAGATGAAGGCGTGTTTGACCATGTCGGGAATATCCTCGGCCGGCGTGAACAGGCGCCGTTCGCGGGCGAATTCGTCGATGATCTGGCCTTCGACCGAATAGATGCGCGAAATGGTGGGGGGCGTGTACTGGGCCAACTGGTCATAGCGGGGCAGATCGCGGCCATAGGCAAAAAACACCGCCCCGATGGTCAGCACCCCGAAAAAGGTGCCAAGCGTCAGGAAGGTGAAGATCGAGCCGAAAATCCCAAGAACGAAGCGCAGCATCGCACTCCCCAGCAGCGTCAGTGCGTCTATATGGCATGGCCGGGGAGATGGTCAAAAGCCCCGGCGGCGAATGGCGGTGAAACGCCGCGCTATTGCTGATTCAGCGCGGCGCGTTCAACTTCGCGGGTGTGCCAAAGCTCGACCGCGGCCGCAATCCCCGCCGCGGCCGTGGCCCGCCAGTCCGGCGACAGCAGATCAG
Organism: uncultured Rhodobacterales bacterium; assembly: GCA_964472855.1. Classification (GTDB taxonomy): domain Bacteria; phylum Pseudomonadota; class Alphaproteobacteria; order Rhodobacterales; family Rhodobacteraceae; genus Tranquillimonas. The sequence goes on from CAYYMJ010000026.1 coordinate 18,364, forward strand.
CGCGGTCGTCAGGGCTGGACAGATAGCCCACCTCGATCAGCACCGAAGGGATGTCGGCCGACTTCAGCACCGAGAAGGTGGCCGACATGCGCGGACGCTTGTGCAGGTTGTCCGTGGCCTCGGCCAGCCCCTGAACCACAAGATCGGCCAGCCGGTCCGCGCTGGGCTGGGTCTCGGTGCGCGCCAGCGACATCAGGACCGACGCGATCTCGTCGTCATGCCCGGCAAGGTCGACGCCGGCCAGCAGGTCGGCGCGGTCGTGGCGTTCCGACATGATCCGGTTGGCCAGATCGGTGGCATCCGGGGCAAGGGTATAGACCGTGGCCCCGCTGGCCCGCCCCTGCGCCAGCGCGTCGGCATGCAGGGACAGAAAGGCGCTGGCGCCGGCCTGCCGGGCAATGGACATGCGGGTTTCCAGCGGCACGAAAACATCCCCCGACCGGGTCAGCACCGCGCGAAAGCCCCGCGCCTCAAGCAGACCGGCAAGGTCCTTGGCCAGGGCCAGCATCACCTCGGCTTCGACAATGCCGTCGGCCTGCGCGCCGGGGTCGATGCCGCCATGCCCGGCGTCGACCACGATCACCGGCCGCCCGTCTGCGGGCGTCGTGGCGGTGGTGCGCGCGGTGGGCGCGATGCCGGCGATCTGCGGCCAGCCGGCGCTTTGGCTGAAGGACGCGGCATCGGTGGCCATCAGTTGCAGCCTGAGCACGGCCGAGCCATCGTCGGCCCCCGTGGTCATTCCGGCCGTTTCCACCGCCATCGGGCGGGCAAGTTGCAGCACCAGCCGCGACCAGCCCGGCATGGTGGCGCCGGCCGACAGCGCCGCAACGTTGGCGCTGTTGGCAATGCTGGCGATATCGTCGTCAAAGGCGACCTCGCCAAACTCGATCACCAGCCGCATGGGCGCCTCGAGCGTGAACAGCCGCCACAGGACCGGCTGGGTCAGCGTCAGCGTGACATGCAGGTCGGCGCCGACATCGGCGATCGAGGACAGGGCGGTCACCGCGCGCGCCAGCGCCACGCGCTCTTCCATGGCGCGCGCCTGCGGGGGCACCAGCCCCAAAAGGCCCGCAAGGACCAGAAATCGAATATACCCTGTCACCGGGCTGTGCCCCTGCTCGTCTTGTTTTGGCGAGTCTAGCCCTTGCGGAAGAACTCAACCAGTCTTTCCGTTCCGCGGCGGATGTCGCCGGTCGCCGCGGCATAGGAAAACCGCAGGAAACGCCCCCCTCGCACCGGATCGAAATCGAGCCCCGGGGTCACCGCGACACCGGCCTGCGCCAGGATGCGGTCGGCAAACGCCAGCGCGTCGTCTGTCATCGACGAGACATCGGCGTAAATAAAGAAGGCGCCGTCCGGCGGGGCCAGATCGTTCAGCCCGGCCCGGGCCAGGCCGTCCAGCAGGATGGCGCGGTTTTGCGCATAGGCCGCGATGTTGGCGCGGCACTCGGCCTCGGCATCCAGCGCGGCCAGCGCCGCGATCTGGCTGACATGGGGGGCACAGATGAACATGTTCTGGGCCAGCCGCTCGATAGTGCGCACATGGCTTTGCGGCACCACCATCCAGCCGACACGCCAGCCGGTCATCGAGAAATATTTCGAGAACGAGTTGATGACGAACAGGTCGTCCGACAGCTCCAGCGCGCTGACCGCCGGCTGACCATAGCTCAGCCCGTGGTAAATCTCGTCCGAGATGACCGCCAGCCCCCGCTCGCCGGCCGCCGCGATCAGCGCCGCAAGCTCGGGGCGCGTGGCCACGGTGCCGGTGGGGTTGCCGGGCGAGGCCAGGATCAGCCCGGCCAGATCGGCAGGCAGCGCGGCCGGGGTCGGCAGAAATCGGGTCGAGGCGTCGGTGTCGATGCCCACGGGGCGCAGCGACAGGGCCGACAGGATCTGGCGGTAGGACGGATAGCACGGCACGCCCAGCCCCACCCGGTCGCCGGCATCGAAAAGCGCGGTCAGGGCCAGAAGAAACGCCCCCGAGGCGCCCGAGGTCACGACGATGCGGGCCGGGTCGATCGTCAGGCCATACCAGTCGCGGTAAAGCCGCGCGATGCGCTGGCGAAGCTCGGGCAGACCCAACGCCACCGTATAGCCCAGGGTATCGTGTTCCAGCGCCACCGCGACCGCGGCCCGCGCCGCCGCCGGCGCCGGCGTGCCGGGCTGGCCGATTTCCATATGCACGATGTCGCGCCCCGCCGCCTCGGCCCGGCGGGCGGCGTCGAGAACGTCCATCACGATGAAGGGATCTACCCTGCCCCGGCTTGAGTTCTGCACCTTGCCCTCCTATTGCTCGTCCGACACCGGTGCCGGGACCGCGCCCCAAGGTCAATGCCCGCCGCGCCCGAACCTGACGGGAGACGATCTTGAAACGCATTCTACTGGCCGCCGCGCTGTTGCTGTCGCAAATCCTGCCGGCCGCCGCCACCGACCTTCAACACCTGTCCGGGGCCGAACGCGATGCGTTCCGGGCCGAGGTTCGCGCCTATCTGCTGGAAAACCCCGAATTGCTGATGGAGGCGATCGCGGTTCTGGAGGAACGCCAGACGGCGGCGCAGGAATCGGGCGATGCCGCCACCATCGCCGCCTATTCCGCCGACATATTCGAGGACAAATCGTCGTGGGCCGGCGGCAATCCCGACGGCGACGTGACCATTGTCGAGTTTCTCGATTATCGCTGCGGCTATTGCCGGCGCGCCCACCCGGAGGTGGCCGAACTGATCGCCCGCGACCCCGACATCCGGCTGATCGTCAAGGAATTCCCGATTTTGGGCGAAGAATCGATGCTGGGGTCGCGCTATGCGCTGGCCGTGCGCCGGTTGGCCGGCGATGCCGCCTACAAGCAGGTCGCGGACACCCTGATCATGATGCGCGGCAGTATAAATCCAGCCGCCGTCGCGCGGCTGAGCAAGGGCCTTGGGCTGGACCATGACGCGGTAAGCGCCGAGATGGAAAACCCCGAAATCGGCCGCATCCTGTCCAGCAACCGCGCCCTTGCCCAGGTGTTGCAGATCAGCGGAACGCCAAGCTTCATTTTCGGCAACATGATGGTGCGGGGCTATGTACCGCTGGACACGATGGAGCAGATCGTGGCCCGGTTGCGCGGCGGCTGACCGGCGGCATCGGGGGCGCTGCCCCCGTCCGAAGGCCCGGGGCGCCTTCGGACCCCCCCGGGATATTTCCCGACAGAAGTAGCTGTGCGGATCGGCCCGCTGCGGCCGTGGTCACAGGTTCGACCAGCTGGCCTTTTGCCGCGGCGTCCAGCGCACGTCGATGGTGAAGCCGTCGTCGTCCTGACGCTCGGCCCGGACCACGCCACGGTCGTGCAGCCATGACCGGCGGCGGCCGTCGGCAAAGGGCAGGCTGAGGCGTTCCTCGATATGGTGGCCGGCAAGGATGTCGCCGATGCGGGCGCAAAGCTGGTCGAGCCCGGCGCCGGTGACTGCCGAGGCGACCTGGGCGCCGTTATGGCCGGCGGCGGTTTCAAGGGTTTCGCGGTGGGCGGCATCGACAAGGTCGATCTTGTTCCAGAGCTCGACCAGCGGCACCTCGGGGTCAAGACCAAGCGCGGTCAGGATGGCGGCAACATCAGCGGCCTGTTCCGCCGTTTCGGGGTGGCTGATGTCGCGCACGTGGATCACGAGATCGGCGGTCAGCACCTCTTCCAGCGTCGCGCGGAAGGCGGCGACCAGCGCGGTGGGCAGGTCGCTGATGAAGCCGACGGTGTCTGACAGGATGACCGGTGTGCCGCCGGGCAGTTCGACCCGGCGCATGGTGGGGTCGAGGGTGGCGAACAGCATGTCGCGGGCCATGACCCCGGCGCCGGTGAGCCGGTTGAACAGGGTCGATTTGCCGGCGTTGGTATAGCCGACCAGCGCCACGACGGGAAAGGGCACACGGGCGCGGGCGGCGCGGTGCAGGTCGCGGGTGCGGACCACCTTGTCCAGCTGGCGGCGCAGGCGGTTGAGCTGGTCGTCGATGGCGCGGCGGTCAGCCTCGATCTGGGTCTCGCCGGGACCGCCGACAAAGCCGAGCCCGCCGCGCTGGCGTTCAAGGTGGGTCCAGGCGCGCACCAGCCGGGTACGCTGGTAGCTGAGCGCGGCCATTTCGACCTGGATCACGCCTTCGCGGGTGCGGGCGCGGTCCGAGAAGATTTCGAGGATCAGCCCGGTCCGGTCGAGGATCTTGAGCCCCCAGGCCCGTTCGAGATTGCGTTGTTGCACCGGCGACACCGGCCCGTCGATCAGCACCAGGTCGATTGCTTCGGCGGCGAACAGCGACTTGAGCGTGTCGATCTTGCCGCTGCCGAACAGGGTGCCGGGCTGGGCGCGGGCCAGGCGCACGATGTCGCCGCCGGCGATGTCCAGCCCGGGCAGCGCCGCGGCCAGAGCCAGCGCCTCGGCCAGGGCCGGCGCGGCGTCGCGGCGGGCGCGGTCACCGGCGATGTCAGGATGAAGGACCCAGGCCCGAGTTGGCCCGTCGCCGGGCAAGCCTATTCTTCGCCGTCGTAAAGGTTGATCGGCGACGACGGCATGATGGTCGAGATCGCATGTTTGTAGACAAGCTGCGATTGCCCGTCGCGGCGCAACAGCACACAGAACTGGTCAAACCAGGTGATGACCCCCTGCAGCTTGACACCGTTGATCAGGAAAATCGTGACCGGAACCTTGGTCTTTCGGACGTGATTGAGAAACGCGTCCTGCAAATTTTGCTTGTCGGCCATGTGTTTGCACAAACCTTGTTCTTGGCCGGCCCTTTGCGGCCGGCGTGGCAATTGGGCCGACTATGGTCTGGCTGGCTGCAAAACGCCAGCCCGTTTCGGCCGTGAATTGGGTAACGATTTCCCGCGCGCGGATCAACGGCGCCAGAAATCCGGGTTGAAAAGGGCGATCAGCGCCAGCGTTTCCAGCCGGCCCAGAACCATGGCCGCGGCCAGCACCGCGCGGGCACCGCTGCCCAGGTTGACATAGCTGATGGGCTGTTCCGCCGCCACCGCCGCCAGGGGGCCGGTGGTGGTCAGCGCGGCGATGGTCAGGACGATGGTCTGCTCGAAACTGACCCCCGCCAGCGACAGGGCCGCCATGACCACGGCAATGGACATTGCGAACAGCATGAAGAATATCCATGCGATATGTGCCCCCCGCCGCCTGAGGTGGCGTTCGTGGCTGCCCGATCCGCCGACCGACGAAGGGTTTACCAGCCGCTCGAGTTCGCGCGTGCCATGGGCGTAAAGGGCGTAGATGCGCAACAGCTTGACGCCGCCGGCGGTGGTTGCGACGCCGCCGCCGAAAACCGCCAGCCCCATCAGGACCAGCCCCGGCGTTTCCAGCCCCGACCAGGCCCGCGCGCCCTCCCACGCTGTGCTGACCATGCCGTTGGTGGTCAGAAAGGACAGCAGCGTGAACATCGTGCCCCACAGGGCGCCCGCAGCGGCGGCAAGGTTGTTCACGTCGTCGACATCATAGGCCCCGGCCCAGTGACGCAGGACCAGCAGCAGCGACACGCCTGCAACGCAGGCCAGCGCGATGCGTATCTCGGGGTCGGTTCGGGTGCGGCGCAGGCTGGCGACGTCGCCGGTGTGAAAGGTGCGGGACACGGCAAGAAACAGGAACAGGAAGATGATGACCTCGCCGCCTGTGCCCGGCGGCGCGGCCGTGGCGGTGATACCGCTGGTGGCCATGGTGGCCATGGCCATCATGAATGCATCAAAGGGCTGCGCGCCCGCGACGCTGAGCGATGCCCAAAGGATCAGCGTCAATACCCCGTAGATCGGTGTCAGCCGCAGGGCGAAATTCTTCAGGCGCCGGCCGGTGCCGGCCACGGCCTCGATCTGCGCGGTCGAGGCGGTGTCGCCGCTTTGCTGGCGGTTGAGAACTTCGAACCCGCCGAGGTTGAGCGGTTCCAGCACCGCGATGGCGGTGATCCAGATGAACAGCCCGCCGGACCAGCCGACGATGCCGCGCCACAGATGCACCGAGGCCGAAAGGCGCTCGGCCGGGTAAAGGCTGGCCCCGGTGGTGGTGAAACTCGACACCATCTCGAACCAGGCCGACAGGAAATGCGTGTTGCCCACCGCCTGGTGGAACGGCACCGCCAGCACCCCGGGCAGCACGGTGTAAGCGGCGACCAGCGCCACAAGGTGGCTGCGGGCCCGGATGCGTGGCGTGACGCCGCCGGTGGCGGCACCAATCAGCGTGCACAGGATCAGGAACAGGACGCCGGCATAAAAGAACGCCCGCGCCACCGGCCAGTCGCGCACCATGGCCGCATGGATCGCCGGCACCCACATGGCCAGCGCCGCCAGCCCCACGAGGACCACGAAAAAGGGCAGACGCTCGACCCGGTTCGCCATCAGAAGAAGTCGATCGAGACCTGGAACAACCGCTCGACCTCGGGCACGTCCGCCGACAGCACGAACAGCACGATCACGTCACCTTCGCTCAGCCGGGTGCCGCCCGAGGGTTTGACCACCGTGTCGCCCTTGAGAACCGCGCCGACAAGCGAACCCTCGGGGAAGTCGATGTCGCGAATGGCCTTGCCGGCGATGGGCGAGGTCGACAGGACCTGCGCCTCGATCACCTCGGCCTCGGCATCGCCGATCGAATAGACGCCGCGCACGCGCCCGTGGCGCACATGGCGCAGGATCGAGCTGACGGTCGAGGCGCGCGGGTTGATGGTGGCGTCGATGTCCAGCGGCGCCATCAGCGGTTGCAGCGACGGGTCGTTGATCAGGCAAATCGCCATCGGGCAGCCGCTGGCCTTGGCCCGCACCGCCGCCAGCAGGTTGGTCTTGTCATCGTCGGTCACGGCAAGAATGGCGTCGGCGCGCGATATGTTGGCCTCTTCCAGAAGCTCGATGTTCAGACCGTCGCCATGCAGCACGATGGTGCGTTCCAGCGCGTCGGCGGCCATTTCCGCGCAGTGACGGTTCTTTTCGATCACCCGCGCGCGGATACGGTCCGAGCGCGCCTCGAGCGCCCGGGCCACCGCCAGCCCGACATTGCCGCCGCCAACGATCACCACCCGCTCTTGCCGGCGCGACGTCTTGCCGAAGATCTCCAGCGTGCGCGGCACGTCATCGCGCTGGGCAATCACGTATATCTGGTCGCCCGCGAACAGCTGATCGGCGGGTTCGGGCGCGTAAAGCTTGCCGCCGCGGCGCACGCCCACGACCAGCGTCTTGAGGGTCGAAAACAGGTCGGTCAGTTGCCTCAGCGGCGTGTTCAGAACCGGGCAGTCTTCTTCCAGGACAATGCCCAGAAACTGCACCCGCCCGTCCAGAAACTCGTGCGTGTCAAAGGCCGACGGCGCCGCCAGCCGGCGCAACGCCGCCTCGGCCACCTCGCGCTCGGGGCTGATGACCACGTCGATGGGCATGTGATCGCGGCGGTAGAGATCGGAATAGATGGCGTTCAGATAGCTTTGCGACCTGAGGCGGGCAATCTTGCGCGGCACCGAAAACACCGAATGCGCCACCTGGCAGGTGACCATGTTGACCTCGTCCGAATGGGTCGCGGCAATCACCATGTCGGCGTCGGCGGCGCCGGCCCGGTCCAGCACGTCGGGGTAGGATGCAAAGCCGGCGACGCCCTGAACATCCAGCGTGTCCGTGGCGCGGCGGATCAGGTCGGCGGACTTGTCGACGACCGTTACTTCGTTGCGTTCGCCGGACAGGTGCCGCGCGATCTGCCAGCCGACCTGGCCGGCGCCGCAGATAATGACCTTCATGGCCGCCCCTTGCGTGCGTTGACCGCGCCTTCATGGCACGCCTCGCGCGTCCTGTTCAATGGGGCGCCGGTGTCACGCGCCGCCAATCGCCGCCAAGCGCTGTCAGCCGTCGTCGGCAACCGTGGCCACCCGCCCCCCCGTTCGGGTCGAGGTGACCACGTTCAGGGACTTCAGCTTGCGGTGCAGCGCCGAGCGTTCCATGCCAACGAAGGTTGCCGTGCGGCTGATGTTGCCGCCAAAGCGGTTGATCTGGGTCAGCAGGTATTCACGTTCGAACAATTCGCGGGCTTCGCGCAGCGGCAGCGTGGCCAGCGACCCTGACAGCACGACGCGGTCGTCGTCGTCGGATTCGCCGGCGTCCTCGCGCGGGATCTCGGCGGCCTGAATGTCGCCCTTGTCGGGCCCGAGGATCAGGATGCGCTCGGTCACGTTCTTCAACTGGCGCACGTTGCCGGGCCAGACCATGGTTTGCAGCATGGCCTCGGCGTCGCCAGATATGCCGCGCGCCGGCAGGCCCTGCGCCTTGTTGAAGCCTTCGATGAAGTGATGCGCCAGCGTCGGAATGTCTTCGCGACGGTCCGACAGGGCGGGCACGGCGATGGGCACCACCGACAGCCGGTGAAACAGCTCTTGCCGAAAGCGCCCGGCGTCGATTTCGACGCCAAGGTCGCGGGTGGTCGACGAGATCACCCGCATATCGACCCGCACCTTGTCGGCGCCGCCGACCCGTTCGAACTGTTGGTCGACCAGAACGCGCAAGATCTTGGACTGGGTGCCAAGGGGCATGTCGGCGATTTCGTCAAAGAACAGCACACCACCATGCGCCTGCTCCAGCAGCCCAGGTTCGACGCCGCGTTCGGCCGATTCGCGGCCGAACAGCACCGCCTCCATGCGGTCGGGCTCGATCGAGGCCGAGTTGACCACGACGAAAGGCCCGTCGGCGCGGTTGGAATTGGCGTGGATAAAGCGTGCCGCCACCTCCTTGCCGCTGCCGGCCGGCCCGGTCAGCATCACCCGGCCGTTCGACCTGGTCACCTTGTCCAGCTGGCTGCGCAGGGCGCGGAAACTGGACGACGCGCCGATCATCTCGGCGGTGTTGCCATCGCGGCGGCGCAGTTCGCTGTTTTCCCGGCGCAGGCGCGACGCCTCCATCGCCCGGCCGATCACCACCATCAGCTGATCGATGTTGAAGGGCTTTTCGATGAAGTCATAGGCACCCTGCTTGATCGCCGCGACCGCGATTTCGATGTTGCCATGCCCCGAGATGATGACGATCGGAATATCGGGATTGTCGCGCTTGACGGTCTTGAGAATGTCGATGCCGTCCATGCGGCTGTCTTTCAGCCAGATATCCAGAATCATCAGAGCCGGCGCCTCGGCGTTCAGCGCCGCCATGCATTCGTCGGAATTCGCGGCGGTCCGGGTCTGGAAACCTTCGTCCTTCAGGATGTCGGACACCAGTTCACGGATATCGCGTTCGTCATCGATGATCAGAATGTCACTCATGTCTCGATTGCCTCGTTACTTTCAACTTGCCTTGCGTTGCGCGCTGGCCGGCTCGGCCAGCGGCAACCTGATTTCGGCCCGTGCACCGCGGTGATCGCCGGCGCCAAAGGGGTTGGCGTCGGTCAGGGTCAGCGACCCGCCATGTTCTTCGATGATCTTTTTCACGATCGGCAGGCCCAGGCCGGTGCCCTTATCGCGGGTGGTCACGTAAGGTTCGAACAGCCGGGCCCGGTCTTCGGGCAGGCCGACGCCGTTGTCGGCGATGGCGATCACCGCCTCGCCATCCGCAAAGGCCAGTGTCACCCTGATCTGCGGCGCCCAGCCATCGTGCGGCGGCGCGGTGCGCAACGGCTCGGTCGCCTCGCCGGCATTCTTGATCAGGTTGGTCAGCGCCTGCCCGATCATGGTCGCGTCGAAATCCCCCACGGCGCTGTCGGCCTGCAGGTCAAGCGCGATGGTCACGTCAGCCTGCCCGGCCCGCTGCAGGGTGACGGCATCGCTGACCAGTTCCACCAGATCGACACTGCGGCGGTCGGGTTCGGGCATGCGCGCGAATTTGGAGAACTCGTCGACGATGCGGCGCAGGTCGTCGGTCTGGCGCATGATCACGCCGGTCAGCTGGTCAAGTTCCGCCGCCGTGTCGCCGGCGGCATCGCGGAACTTGCGCCGGATGCGTTCGGCCGACAGTTTGATCGGCGTCAGCGGGTTCTTGATTTCATGGGCGATCCGCCGCGCCACGTCGCCCCAGGCCGCCATGCGCTGCGCCGTCACCAGGTCGGTGACATCGTCGAAGGCCACCACGAAGCCTTCCAGCCCGCCGCTGTCGCCGCGGCGCGTGGCCATGCGCACCAGCAGGCTTTCCAGCTTGCCGTTGCGCGACATCCGCACCTCTTCCTGCGCCACCTCGCCCCGACCGTGGCGCAAGCGTTCCAGCAGCGGCCCGAACTCGGGCGCGGCCACCGACAGTGGCGTATTCTGGCCATCGGCCTCGCTGATGTGCAGCAGCCGCTCGGCCGAGCGATTGACGAATGTGACCTGCCCTTCGGCGTCCAGCCCCACCACGCCGGCAGTGACCGAGGACAGCACCGAATCGAACAGGCGCCGCCGCCGCTCGATCTGGGCGGTGTTGGTCAACAGCGCATCGCGCTGGGCCTTCAGTTGCCGGGTCATCTGGTTGAACATGCGCCCCAACAGCGCAATCTCGTCGTCGCCGCGCTCTTCCTCGACCTGCACATCCAGATTGCCCGAACCGATCTGCTGCGCCGCGCCGGCCAGTCGCCCGACCGGGCGCGACAGCCGTTCGGCAAACCACAGGCCAAGCAGGATCGCGGCCAGGATCAGGATCACGGCAAAGCCCAGATAAAGCAGCCCGAATTCGAACAGCAGCCGCCCACGTTCGCTTTCCAGTTGCTGATACAGGCGAATGGTCGCCTGGGTGTCGTCCAACAGCGACAGGATCTCGCCGTCGACCTCGCGGCTGACCCAGAGATAGCGGTCGGGGATGCGGTCAATCGCGACAAGAGCGCGAAATTCGTTGACGTCCCAGTCCTCGACCACCGCCGTTTCGCCGTTGATGGCCGAGGCCATGGCCTCGGGGGTGGGATATTCGAAATCGAACAGATACGAGCTTTCGCCCCGCGCCCGGATCTCGCCCGTGGCGTCGACGACATAGGCTTCGCGCAGGCCGCGCTGGATCTGGCCCTGCCCGCGCCCCAGAAGCTGGCGCAATTCGCCGTCCGACACCAGAAACCCGCCGCCCGAGGCGCGGGTCAGGAAATTGGCCAGCGCCTCGGCATCGGTGCGCAGATCGACGCGCTGCTCTTCCTCATAGGCCTGGGCCGCGGCCAGCGACGCCCCCACCACGTTGCGCACCCGCTCGGAAAACCAGCCCTCAAGCCCGAAATTGATGGTGACGGCGGCAAACACCGCGACCGTGACGGTGGGGATCAGCGCGATCAGGGCAAAGACCCCGGTCAGACGCAAGTGCAGGCGCGACCCGGCCGAATGGGCGCGGCGCGCGGCGATCATCTGGGCAATCGTGCCCATGACCAGCGCGGCCAGCACGATCACATAGACAAGATCGGCCAGCAGAACCAGCCGCAGCGCCAGTGACGCGCCACGGTCCAGCGGACCCAGAACCAGGATTGTCGCCAGCGCCAGCACCGGACCCAGCAGCACCAGCCCCAGGGTCGCCGCGCTTTGCGCACGGCGGTGGCGGCGCAGCTCCGCCAAACGTTCCCACGTGGCCCAACGGGCGCGGGTTGTCACCGATGCTCCCCCCAACTGATGTGCCGCAGGCCGCGGCAAACCCCTGATATCGTGGCACAACCGGCGAATGCCGCCAATCGGCCACTCATCTGTTGCGCTTTTACATCAACTTGCGGCGCCGAGTCACGCGGATATCCAGATCGGTGATTTTCTTTCGCAGGGTATTCCGGTTGATCCCCAGAAGATCGGCGCATTTGGCCTGGTTTCCACCGGTGGCATCCAGCGCAATCTCGATCAGGGGCACTTCGAACTCGCGCAGGATCCGCTGGTACAGACCGGGGGGCGGCAGCGCGCCGCCGTGCAGGTCGAAATAGCGCTGAAGATGCCTGGCGACCGAGGCCGACAGCTTTTCGCCGTCGCCACCGCTGGCCAGCGGCTCGATCGCGGGCTGGTTGGCCAGCACGAACGCGGTCTCGCCGCGGGTGATGACGCCATCGCCCGAGGTCACGGCGATCCGGCGCACGATGTTTTCCAGCTGCCGCACATTGCCCGGCCAGCTGTAAGCGCGCATCAGCTGCGCCGCCTCGTCGGAAAAGCGCCGGGACGGCAGGCCGTCGCGTTCAGCGCGGGCCAGGAAATGCGCCGACAGCACCGCGATATCGTCGACCCGCTCGCGCAGGCTGGGAACCGAGATGGACACGCCCCCCAGCCGATAGAACAGGTCCTGCCGAAACCGCCCCGCGTCCATCCGCGCCGCCAGATCGACCTGGCTGGTCGCCAGCACGCGCGGCGCGTTCGACGTCAGACTGTCCAGCATACGCACCACGCGCGCCTGCGCGTCTTCGTCCAGATCGCCCACCTCGTCGAACAGGATCGACCCGCCCCTGGCGCGGCTGAGGATGGTGGCCGGGCCCTCCATGCTGGCCAGTTCGGTCGCGCCGGCAACGATGAAGGGCAGATTGCGGCGGTCGGAAAAATCGTGGATGGCCCGGGCGATCAGCGATTTCCCGGTGCCGGATTCGCCGGTGATCAGCACCGCAAGCTCGGTGTTCATCACCCGCGCGACCAGACGGTAAAGCGCCTGCATCGCCGCCGTGTGCCCCACCAGCGGCAGGTCGTCGCGGTCGTCGGGGGGGGCCGCAGGCCGGGCCGGGCCGCTGCGGCGCTTGATCTCCAGCGCCCGCGCGGCGCGCTTCATCAGGTCGGGCAGGTCAAAGGGTTTGGGCAGGTAATCGAAGGCGTCGGCCTCGGCCGCCTGCACCGCCGTCATGATCGTGTTCTGGGCGCTGATCACGATCACCGGCAGGTTCGGCCGCTGTTCGGTGATTTTCGGCAGGGTCTCAAGCCCGTTGCCATCGGGCATGACCACGTCCGAGATCACCAGATCGCCCCGGCCCTCGCCCACCCAGCGCATCAACGTGGTCAGGCTGGAGGTTGCGTGCACCTTGCACCCGGCCCGGGTCAGCGCCTGGGTCAGCACGGTGCGGATCGTGCGGTCGTCGTCGGCAACAAGGACGGTTCCGTCCATCAAGGGCTCTCCTGGTTGGCGGGGGCGCGCGGGGCAACCGGCAGCGAAATGCGGAACACCGTGTTGCCCGGCGTGCTGTCGACGGAAATCCAGCCCTCGTGATCCGAGATGATCTTGGACACCAGCGCCAGCCCCAGCCCGGTGCCGTTGTCGCGCCCCGATACGAAGGGTTCGAAGATGTCGGCGGCGATGTCGGGCGCAATGCCGGGCCCGTCGTCGATGATCTCGATCTGCAGCGGCAGGGCGGCGCCGCTGCCGTCGCGCCGGCGCAGGCGCAGCGACAGGTCGTAGAAGGTGCGCAACCGGATGGTGCCGCCCTGGGGCCCGGCGGCGTTGACGGCATTGGTGATCAGGTTCAGGAACACCTGCAACAACTGGTCGGCGTCGACATGGGTCTGCGGCAGCGAGGGGTCGAAATCCTCGGCAAAGGTCATATGCGCCGCCACCCCCACCACGGCCGACTTGCGCGCCCGGTCCAGCAGGTCGTGGACATTGACCGCCCTCCGGTTGGGCGGGGCAAGGTTGCCGAACTGCTCGACCTGCTCCAGCAGCGCCACGATGCGCCGGCTTTCGGCAACGATCAGGTCGGTCAGCTCAAGATCGCCGCTCGAAAGGTTCATCGACAACAGTTGCGCCGCGCCGGTGATGCCGGCCAGCGGGTTCTTGATTTCGTGGGCCAGCATCTCGGCCATGCCGATGGCCGAGCGGGCCGAGGATTTGACCGAACTGACCCGGCCCAGCCGGTCGGCGATTTCGCGCGGTTCCAGCAGCACCAGCACATGGCCCGGCACGCCCGCGACCGGCGCGATCTGCATGTTGCACTGCTGCGGCGCCCGGTCGCCGCCCGAGACATCGACATTGTTGATGAACAGCACGCTCTGGTCGCTGCGCACCCGGGCAAAGGCACTGTCAAGCGGGGCGTCGACGGCCAGCCGGTCGAACACGGGCGAGCCTGCCAGCGCCCGCTGCGACAGGTTCACAAAGCCTTCGGCGGCCGGGTTGGCCTGCGCGATGCAGTCCGAGCCGTCGACCAGAAAGGCCGGCACCGGCAGCGACGACCACAGGGTTTCGGGCAGCATCAGGCGGCCTCCATCGCGGCGGCGTCCGCGACCATGCGATAGATCTCCGAGGCCCGAGGTTCGGTCACCACGCGGCGGCGCAGATCGGCCGGCGCGCGCATGGCCTGAAGATACCAGCCCAGATGCTTGCGAACCACCTTGCCGCCCAGTTCGGTGCCGTAAAACGCAAGGCTGTCGGCGTGATGGCCGCAGATCATGTCGGCCAGATCCGGCCCCCGTGGGCGCGGCGGGCACGGGCGGCCGGTCAGCCGCGCGCCGATCTGCCCCGGCAACCATGGACGCCCCTGCGCGCCGCGCCCGACCATGACCAGCGCCGCCCCCGACGCGGCCAGCGCCGCGCGCGCCGATTGCAGGCACACGATATCGCCATTGGCCACCACCGGGATCGACACCGCGCGCGCCACATCGGCAATGGCCGCCCAGTCGGCGCGCCCCTTGTAGAACTGGTTGCGCGTGCGCCCGTGCACCGTGACCATGCGAATGCCCGCGGCCGCGGCCCGGGCCGCCAGCGCCGGCGCGTTGCGGCTGGCATCGTCCCAGCCAAGGCGCATCTTCAGGGTGACCGGCACCGACACCGCGCTCACGACCGCCGTTATCAGCGACAGGGCGTGGTCCTGGTCGCGCATCAGCGCGGCGCCGGACAGGCCGCCTGTCACCTTCTTGGCCGGGCAGCCCATGTTGATGTCGATGATGCGGGCGCCCTCGGCCTCGACCCGGCGGGCCGCTTCGGCCATCCAGTAGGCGTCGCGCCCGGCAAGCTGCACCGCCGACCCTTCAAGCCCCGGGCGCGCACGCTCGCGCCCGCGGACGCGCACGCCGGGCCTGGCCTGCACCACCTCGTGGCTGGCGACCATTTCGCTGACCGTCAGCGCTGCTCCCAGCCGCGCGGCCAGCCGCCGGAAGGGCAGATCGGTGATTCCCGCCATGGGCGCAAGTATCGCCGCGCCGTGCAAATCTTCGGGTCCGATGGAAACAAACAGTTGCCCAATCCTTGTGCAATCGCCGTTGATCTAGCCAATATTGATTGGTTCTGCAATTACCGCGGCCCTCTCCTCGGCCGTCGAATCCTGATCTGCCCAAAACTTGGGCGTTGCATCCGGGCCACGGAAGGCGGCATGCTCTGCGCGGGGCGCACATTCAGCATCGGCATCGTGGTGCCGGGGACAGAATATCGGAGTGCCGGGGATAGCATGACGACAGCAGCGGTCATTGTCGCTGCCGGACGCGGGCGCCGCGTCGGCGGGCCGATTCCGAAACAATGGCGCACGCTGGGCGGGCGCACGGTTCTGTCTTGGACACTCGACACATTTCGCCATGCGCCAACAGTGGGGCCCATCGTTGTGGTGCTGCATCCCGACGACATGGGGCTGGCGCCGGGCTATGCCGCGCATGACGACGTCAGCGTCGCCGCCGGTGGCGCCACCCGCGCCGACAGTGTGCGCGCCGGCCTTGTCGCGCTGCGGGCCCATGCCCCGGCGCGGGTGCTGATCCACGATGCAGCCCGACCGCTGGTTTCGACGGCGCTGATCGCGCGCGTCATCGCGGCGCTTGACCACAGCCGGGGCGCGGCACCGGCGCTGCCGGTCACCGATGCCCTGTGGCGGGGCGCCGCGGGCCTGGTCACCGGCACCGCCGACCGCGGCGGACTGTTCCGCGCCCAGACACCGCAGGGCTTTCACTTCGACGCCATCCTTGCCGCCCACGAGGCCGCCGCCATCCCCGACGCCGCCGACGATGTGGCGATTGCCCGCGCGGCGGGGATTGACGTTGCCATCGTCGAGGGCGAGGAAGCCAACCTGAAGATCACCACCGAGGGCGATTTTGCCCGCGCCGAGGCCCTGATGACCCAGACCACCGACATCCGCACCGGCAATGGCTTTGACGTGCACGCCTTCGGGCCCGGCGACCGGGTTACCCTGTGCGGCATCGACATTGCCCATGACCGGGGCCTGGTGGGCCATTCCGACGCCGATGTAGCGATGCATGCGATCACCGACGCGATCTATGGCGCGCTGGCTGCCGGCGACATCGGCCGCCATTTCCCGCCCTCCGACCCGCGCTGGAAAGGCGCGGCGTCAGACATCTTCCTGGCCCACGCGGCCGCGCTTGCCGACCAGCGCGGATATGTCCTGTCGCATGTCGATTGCACGATCATCTGCGAGCGCCCCAGGATCGGCCCCCATGCGCCCGACATGCAGGCCTGCATCGCCGCCATTCTTGGCATCGCGCCCGACCGGGTTTCGGTCAAGGCCACCACCAGCGAGCGGCTGGGCTTTGCCGGCCGCGAAGAGGGCATCGCCGCCATGGCCACCGCGACGCTTGTCGCCACGAGCTTCACATGATTTCCGCGCACAGCCCGGCCTGGGCCCGCCATGTTTCGACCCTGCTTGGCATCGGCTATCTCAAACCCGCGCCCGGCACCTGGGGTTCGGCGGCGGCGGTGCCACTGGCGTGGCTGATCCACTGGGCCGGCAGCTTTCCGCTGCTGGCGCTGGCCAGCGTTGCGGTGTTCGGGCTGGGCACGCTGGCCATCGGGCGGCTTGACGGGGCCAAGGACCCCGCCGAGGTGGTGATTGACGAGGTCGCGGGCCAATGGGTGGCGTTGCTGCCGCTGTCGGCGGGTTTGTGGATGGCCGGCAGCCTGCCCTATGTGTTTCCCTGGCCCGGCTGGCTGGGCGCGTTCCTGCTGTTCCGGCTGTTCGACATCTGGAAACCGGGGCCGGTGGGCTGGGCCGACCGGAAAGAAGGCCCGGTCTGGGTCATGCTGGACGACGTGCTTGCCGGCATCGCCGCCGCCCTGATCACCACTGCCGCCGCCGCGGTCGCCCATGGCTGGCTGATGTGAGCGGCGGCGCGCTGCTGGCCGCACTGCTGATCGACCGCGCGCGCGCCGCGCACGTCACCATCGCCACCGCCGAAAGCTGCACCGGCGGGCTGGTTTCGGCCGCGCTGACCGAGGTTGCCGGCGCCTCGGACGTGTTCCTGTGTGGCTTTGTCACCTATTCCAACGCCGCCAAGACGGCGGTTCTGTCCGTGCCCGCGACCGTGATCGCCACGCACGGTGCCGTCAGCGAACAGGTCGCCGGCGCCATGGCCGACGGCGCGCTGGCACGGTCGGGGGCAACGCTGGCAATATCGGTAACCGGGGTCGCCGGCCCCGGCGCATCGGGGCGCAAGCCCGAAGGCCGGGTCTGTTTCGGCCTGGCGCGCGCCGGTGCCGCGACGCGGGTGGAAACGGTCGAGTTCGGTGCGCTGGGCCGAGCCGGGGTGCGCGGCGCGACCGTTGCACACGCGCTGGCATTGCTGGACGGTGCGCTGACCGACAGCGCCTTGCCTTCAACCTGATCCCGGCAGGCATCAGCCGGACAGCGCCGAATTCCATCAGTTCTGGCGCGCTGCTTGGCGCGGGGGCGACACGATTCGCTCGGCCGGCAAGCCCGCCGGCTGTCGTTTCACACCCAAAAAACCTCGGACGCCTGGATGGAGGGGCACGCATCGCTGCCGCACGGCCCAGCAGTGGCGCGCTGACGGTCAACACCATCCGCCGCTTTCCACCCTTGCCGGATAATTGCGCATTGACCCCGGGCGCCGCCCAATTCTTGTGCAATCGCCGCCTTGCCCGCGAATTCGGCAGCCTCAGAGGCCATTGCCGCTTTTCCCCGCGCGCCCGGCCCGGTTTGCAGCGCCAAAAGCTCTGCAAGAAAACGAGGAGACGCTTTCATGGTCGCCGCAGATACCGCCTGGATCATCGTCGCCACGGCGCTGGTCCTGTTCATGACACTACCGGGGCTGGCCCTGTTCTATGGCGGGCTGGTGCGGGCCCGGAACGTGCTGAGCGTCTTCATGCAATGTTTCTCGATCGCCTGCCTGATGAGCGTTGTGTGGCTGGCCGCCGGCTATTCCATCGCCTTTGGCGACGCCAACCTGGTCTGGGGCGGGCTGGGCAAGGCCTTTCTGGTCGGCGTGACCGAGGACACGCTGTCGGGCACCATCCCCGAAGTGCTGTTCTTCGCCTTCCAGATGACCTTTGCCATCATCACGCCGGCGCTGATCGTCGGCGCCTATGTCGAACGGATCGGTTATGGGTTCGTGCTGACATTCTCGGCCCTGTGGATGCTGATCTGCTATGCACCCGTGGCCCACTGGATCTGGGGCGGCGGCATGCTGTCCGGGGCCCCCGGCGCGCTGTTCGCCGAAGGCGTCAACGACTTTGCCGGCGGCATCGTCGTGCACCAGACAGCCGGCCTGGCCGCGCTGGTGGTTGCCTTCTTCCTGCGCCAGCGCCGCAACCGCAACACGCCGCCGCACAATCCCGGCATGGTCATGATCGGCGCCGCGATGCTGTGGGTGGGCTGGTTCGGCTTCAACGGCGGGTCGGAACTGGCCGCCAACGGATCGGCGGCCATGGCGATGACGGTCACCCATATCTCGGCCGCGACCGCGTCGCTGACCTGGGCGCTGTGGGAGCGGATCAAATACGGCAAGGCCAGCCTGGTGGGCATCGTCACCGGCACCATCGCCGGGCTGGCCTCGATCACCCCGGCATCGGGCTCGGTCGGGCCGGTCGAGGCGCTGATCATCGGCGCCATCGCCGGGGTGCTGTGCCAGGAAGCCTGCAAGCTGGTGAAAGGCGTGGCGAAGATCGACGACACCCTCGACGTGTTCGCGGTGCATGGCGTCGGCGGCATGTTCGGCATCGTCATGCTGGCCGTGCTGGGCCACGCCGCATGGTCGGCCCAGCTTGGCGGCCTGCTGGTTGTCGGCATCTGGACGCTGGCGGTGACCACGGTGCTGGTGCTTGGGGTCCGCGCGGTGTTTCCGCTGCGGGTCAGTGACGAGGACGAGATCACCGGCCTCGATTTGGCGTCGCATGGCGAACGTGCCTACGACATGGCGTCGTAATCAGGCCAGCGCCGCCACCAGCGGCGCGAT
>CAYYMJ010000027.1:0-1553 GCA_964472855.1 uncultured Rhodobacterales bacterium
CGGTAAATAATTCACGACGAAGTTTTCCTCCCAACTGGGCCCGGACGCAGTCAGCGTCCGGGCCCTTTTTTGTGTCCGGCGGTCTTGCACGGCCCCGGCCAGGCCCCGGTCGCCGGCGCGCGCTGGTGATCCCGGCCCCGGGGTCCGGGCCCGCCCCACCTGAAACTGCCCGTGCGTTTGGGTGGAGCACACAGGCGCGGCAACAGGCCCCGGGCCGGGCGTGGGCCAGCCCCGGCGTTGCGTGCTGCGCCGTGCGTCTGGCCGGCCTGCCGTGGCGCCGAACCCGCCCGCCCACCATGGCCGGTCCGCCCGCGTCGCGGGAACACCCAACGCCACGCCGCCGCCAGCGACTGATCGCGACGCCCCAAAGGCTCAGCCGTCGGCCGCCGGTTGATGCCGGCCGGCGCGCGCGGGCTGCCCGGCTGGCGCGATGGCAGGCAAGCGACGCTCGGGCATGTTGCCCCGGCCCCCGGCCGCGCGACCTTTTGGCATGGGCCGGAAATGTTGACCTTTTGTATCAAGTTGAGGCTCGGGTATCCGCGTGCGGACTGCCCGGGCGTGCAAACTCCGCGCCATGATCTTGCCGCGCCCGCTGCCTGGCCCGCCGCCGAGGCCGATGCCTGGTGGCGCGGCTGGGCGAATCAGCGTGTTCAGCCTGGGAAAAGCTGGAGACAGGCCCCGGCCCGGGCGTCGCATCGCCGGATCCGATTCTCGGGCCGGCGCCTGGCCGGTCGGGTTGGCCGCTGGTTGGCCCAGATCGGTTCAACCGGGGTTAGAGGTCGATAAGCAGGGGCTGATTTCTCCGCCTTGGCCCCGCGCTTAGGCCGCCTTTTCCGACTTGTTCCTCACGCATCCGCGTCGCACGTCTTGCCCGCAAAAACATGGCTAAGCATAGGAAAAAACACAATTTAATCACTGTTCCGTTGGCCCGGGGCGGCCCGCGACGGGGGCGAAAAATGTCAAGGCCGGTTAAACCCCGGTTTAATTTCTGGGGGGTAAGCAGTGCGCCAATAGCTGTTTGGGGTTCGCGGTGCTTTTTGGTCGGCATCGGCGCCGCTGATGGCGCCCGAACCTGATCTTGAAAACACACACACCGAAAGGAACTACCATGAAACGCACTTTTGCAGCCGCCATCGCCGCCGCCTTTGTTCTGGCCGCACCCGCCGCCCGCGCCGACAGCTTTACCGACGCGATCATCGCCAACCTGCAGAGCCTGGGCTACACCTATATCGACATTCTCGACGGCACCGGCCAGGTTGAAATTCAGGCCATCCAGGGCGGCCAGAAGCTTGAGCTGGTCTATGACCGCGCCACCGGCCAGATCCTCCGCCAGGACGTGAGCCGCGCCAAATTCAGCGAACGCGGCAAGACCGGTATCAACGTCGCACAGGCCAGCAACGATACGCTTTTCGTCCGCGACGACACCAACGGCAGCACCGATGGCGTCAATGACAACAGCGGCTATGGCAGCACCGATAACGGTGGCTATGATGACAACGGCTCCGACAACGACAACGACGGCTACGGCTCGGCCGACAACGACAACGACAACG
>CAYYMJ010000027.1:1653-16602 GCA_964472855.1 uncultured Rhodobacterales bacterium
CGGCCTTGCCGGTCGCCGGGCGCGGCGGGTTCAGCCGCAGGGCGACCGCGTTCGTGAAACGCCCGCTGTCGCCGGCGGCAAGGTCGGCGGCGCCATCCGAGACGCCGCGCAGCATGTCGTCCAGCCAGTCCTGGTCGGTCTTGGCGAAATCGCGCAGCACCCAGCCCGCCACCGCGTCCTTGTGGCCGGGGTGGCCGACGCCCATGCGCACGCGCACATAGTCGGGCCCGATATGGGCATGCAGCGACCGCAGGCCGTTATGCCCGGCGTGGCCGCCGCCGGTCTTGACCCGCAGTTTGCCCGGCGCAAGGTCGATCTCGTCCTGGAACACCACGATGTCGGCCGGGGCGAGCTTGTGAAACCGCATCGCCTCGCCGACCGACTGGCCGGACAGGTTCATGAATGTTGCCGGTTTCAGCAGGGCCACGCGTTCAGACCCCAGCCGGCCTTCGCTGATCTCGCCCTGGAATTTGCGGCGGAAGGGCGCAAAGCCATGGTCGGCGGCGATGGCGTCGATGGCCATGAAGCCGATGTTGTGGCGGTTGCGGGCATATTTGGCGCCCGGATTGCCCAGACCCACGAAAAGGCGCATGATCCGGCCCCCTTTTGCGCTGTGATCGTTTCCGGGATGCCGCAAAGGCGGCACGAATGCAAACGGCGCGGGCCGAGACCCGCGCCGTCGATGTGTTTCCGGGCCTGGCCGGGGCTATTCTGCGTCGGCCTCGTCGGTCTCGTCGGTTTCGGGCGCGGCCTCGACAATGGTCTCGTCGCCATCGTCGTCGTCGGACGCGGACAGACCCGAAGGCGCGGCGATGTTGGCGACCACGAAGTCACGGTCGATCGTCGGCCGCGTGCCCTCGGGCAGGTCGATCATCGAGATGGTCAGCGTGTCGCCGATATCCATGCCCGCGATCGTGGCGGTGATCTTTTCGGGGATGGCGCCGGCGGTGCAGCGCAGTTCCACCTCGGGGCGCACCATGGTCAGGACGCCGCCCTTGCGGATGCCCGGCGCCTCGGCCTCGCCGTCAACCTCGACCGGGATGAACAGCGATACCCGGCTGGCGCGGCGCAGGCGCATGAAGTCGACATGGGTGGGCATGTCCTTGACCACGTCGCGCTGGACCCCGCGGCAGATGATGCGCACGTCGTCGTGGCCCTCGACCTTGAGGTTGAACAGCGTTGACAGGAAGCGGCCCTGTTTCAGGAGCTTGAGCAACACGTTGTAGGGGAGGTTGATCGACAGGGGATCGGCGCCCCCGCCATAGACAATTCCGGGGACGAGCCCCTCACGGCGTGCCTGACGGGCGGCCCCCTTGCCTGTCCCCGTCCTCACCGTGGCCTGGATGTCAGGAATTTCACCAGCCATGGTCATTCTCCAAATTTTTCAGTGTGTGGAGCGGCCTCCAAGGGTGTCCGCTCTGAGGTCGCGACCTGTACGGCAGAACGGTGTGAAGGAAAAGGGGAAAGTTGCGCCGCGCGCGGTGCGCGGCGCCCGGGGGCAGGGGCGCTGCCCCTCTGCGCGCCGGGGCGCGCATTCACCCCGGGATATTTTCGCCAAAGTGATGGCGGCGGTGGGTGGCAGCGCTTTGGGATCAGGCCGGCAGCGGTTCGCGGCGCCAGCGGTGGAAGTCACGGTCGACCAGCAGGACATCGCGGTCGAGGGCAGCGATCGCGTTGCGTCCGCACAGTGCCATGGTCATGTCGAGTTCCTTCTGGATGACCTCGAGCGCAGTGGTGACGCCGCGCTGGCCCATGGCGCCGAGGCCATAGATATAGGCGCGGCCGATGAAGGTGCCGGTGGCCCCCATGGCCAGCGCCTTCAGCACGTCCTGCCCCGAGCGGATGCCGCTGTCGAGATGCACCTCTATCTTGCTGCCGACCGCGTCGACAATCTCGGGCAGCACGCGGATGGTGGACAGGGCGCCGTCAAGCTGGCGGCCGCCATGGTTCGAGACGATGATCGCGTCGGCGCCGACCTTGACGGCCATGCGGGCGTCGTCGGCGTCGAGTATGCCCTTCAGGATCAGTTTGCCGCCCCACAGGTCCTTGATCGCGCGGACTTTTTCCCAATCGAGATTCGGGTCGAACTGTTCCTTGGTCCACGACATGAGCGAGGCCGGGTCCGAGATGCCGTCGACATGGCCGACGATGTTGCGGAACTGGCGCCGCGGGGTGCGCAGCATGTTGAGGCCCCAGCGCCAGCGCGTGGCGAGGTCGGCCAGCACGCGCGGGGTCGGGCGGGGCGGCGCCGACAGCCCGTTCTTGAGATCCATGTGACGCTGGGCCAGCAGTTGCAGGTCGAGGGTCAGGACCAGGGCCGAGCATTTCGCCGCCCTGGCGCGTTCGATCAGGCGTTTCACGTAGTCCCAGTCGCGCATGACATAGAGCTGGAACCAGAAGGGTTTCGAGGTGTGTTCGGCCACGTCCTCGATCGAGCAGATCGACATGGTGGACAGGGTGAAGGGCACGCCAAAGGCCTCGGCGGCGCGGGCGGCCAGGATCTCGCCGTCGGCGTGCTGCATACCGGTCATGCCGACCGGGGCCAGCGCCACCGGCATGGTCACGTCCTGGCCGATCATCTGGCTGGCGGTGCTGCGCCCGCGCAGGTCGACCGCCACCCGCTGGCGCAGGCGCAGCAGGTCGAAGTCCGCGCTGTTGTCGCGGAAGGTCTGTTCGGTCCAACTGCCGGATTCGGCATAGTCGTAGAACATTTTCGGGACCCGGCGCTTGTAGATGCGCTTGAGGTCCTCGATCTCGGTGATCACGGGCATGATGCGGCCTGTTGCGGTTGTGGTAAGGTTTTCTTACCAATTTCCGGCGGGCGCTGCAATGCCCCGTATCAGGCGCCGTGGGCACCGTCGGACAGGGTGCGCACGAAGGCCAGAACCTCCGCCGGCGCGCGGCCGGCGGCGATTTCCGACACGATGGCCGACCCCACGACCGCGCCGTCGGCGACGGCGGCGATCTGGCGGCTGACCTCGGGGGTGCGGATGCCGAACCCCACCACGATGGGCAGATCGGTGGCCGCCTTGATTCGGGCCACTTCGGGGGCCACGTCGCCGGCGCTGGCGGCGGCGGCGCCGGTGATGCCGGTGATCGACACGTAATAGACAAAGCCGGATGTATTCTGCATCACCCTGGGCAGGCGCCTGTCGTCGGTGGTTGGCGTGGCCAGCCGGATGAAGTTCAGCCCCGCCGCCTGGGCCGGGATGCACAGTTCGTCGTCTTCTTCGGGCGGCAGGTCGACGATGATCAGCCCGTCGATGCCGGCGGCGCGCGCCCGGTCGAGAAAGCGGTCGACGCCGCAATTGTGGATGGGATTGTAATAGCCCATCAGCACGATGGGCGTTTCATCGTCGGTTTCGCGGAAGGCGGCGGCCAGTTGCAGGGTCTTGTCCAGGGTCTGCCCGGCCCCGAGCGCGCGCTGGCCGGCCAGTTGGATGGTCGGGCCGTCGGCCATCGGGTCGGTGAAGGGCAAGCCCAGTTCGATGATGTCGACCCCGGCGCCCGGCAGGCCCTTCACGATTTCGAGCGAGGTGTCATAGTCGGGATCGCCGGCCATGACATAGGCGACAAAGGCCTTTTTCCCGTCGGCTTTCAGCCGGGCAAACCTGTCGTCGATCCGCGTCATGATCATCTCCTTCGGGCAGCGTGTGACCTGTGCCCGAGGACAGGAGGGAAATCAATGGGGCAGGCGGGTTTCGCGCCGCGCCGCCCGCGCGCCGGGTCCGCCGCACCGGCGGCCGGTCAGGCGGTTTCGGTGTCGCAGTTGACCATCCAGCCGACGCCGAAGCGGTCGCGGCACAGGCCAAAGCCCTTGGCCCAGAAGGTTTCGGCAAAGTCCATCACGACCTCGCCCCCGTCCGAGATGCGCAGGAAAAAGTCGCGGGCGGTTTCGACATCGTCCCAGCCGGTCTGCATGGAAAAGCCCTGGATGCCCTGATGCTGGCCGGGCCAGCTGTCGGACGCCATCAGCACCAGTTTGCCGTCCTTCAGCAGGCGCGCATGGCCCACGCGGTCGCGGTCTTGCGGCGCCACGTCGGTTCCGGGCATGTCGCCAAAGCGGGTCACCAGCTCGAACGTGCCGCCAAGGGTTGCGGCGTAAAAGCCCAGCGCCTGTTCGCAATTGCCGTCGAACGTCAGATAGGGGCTCGATTCCATGTCATCCTCCTGCGCGGTCATGCCGGGCCAGCCTAGCACGCTTTGCCTTGCCCTGCGACGGGCGAAGGACTATTGAGCCGGCGCTTGCAAATCCGGCCGGAGATGACAATGGGCTTCAAGATGGGAATCGTGGGGCTGCCCAACGTGGGCAAATCCACCCTGTTCAACGCGTTGACGCGCACTGCCGAGGCGCAGGCCGCCAATTTTCCCTTTTGCACCATCGAGCCCAATGTCGGCGAAGTGGCGGTGCCCGACCCCAGGGTCGACCGGCTGGCCGCTGTCGCCGGGTCAAAGACCGTGATCCCGACGCGCATGACGTTTGTCGATATCGCCGGGCTGGTGAAGGGCGCCAGCAAGGGCGAGGGGCTGGGCAACCAGTTTCTTGCCAACATCCGCGAATGCGACGCCATCGCCCATGTGCTGCGCTGTTTCGAGGATGGCGACGTTACCCATGTCGACGGCCGGGTCGACCCGCTGGCGGATGCCGAAACCATCGAGACCGAGCTGATGCTGGCCGATCTCGAATCGGTCGAACGGCGCCAGCAGAACCTGGTTCGCAAGCTGCGCGGCGCCGACAAGGAGGCCCTGCAGCAGGACCGGCTGTTGTCGGCGGCGCGCGCGGCGCTGGAACAGGGCCGCCCCGCCCGTTCGGTCAGCGTTGGTGAAGATGACGCGCGGGCCTGGAAGCTGCTGCAACTGCTGACCGCCAAGCCGATCCTTTATGTTTGCAACGTGTCCGAGGATGACGCCGCCGACGGCAACGCCCTGACCGCCCGCGTTGCCGAAATGGCCGCCGCCGAAGGCGCGGGCACGGTGGTGATCTCGGCCCGGATCGAGGAAGAGATCTCGCAGCTCGGGCCCGACGAGGCGGCCGAGTTCCTGTCAGATCTCGGGCTTGACGAGGCCGGGCTCGACCGGTTGATCCGGGCTGGCTATGAATTACTGGGACTTCAGACCTATTTCACCGTCGGCCCGAAAGAGGCCCGGGCATGGACCATCCGCAAGGGCCTGTTGGCGCCGCAGGCGGCGGGGGTCATACATGGCGACTTTGAACGCGGCTTCATCCGGGCCGAAACCGTCGCCTATGACGATTTCATTGCCCTGAACGGCGAGCAGGGCGCGCGCGACGCCGGCAAGCTGCGGGCCGAGGGCAAGGGTTACGAGGTGCGCGACGGCGACGTGCTGCATTTCCTGTTCAACGCCTGATCCGCTGGTGGCGGGCCCCGTGACAGGTTGGTGACAAGTTGCGCCGCCAAGCCACGGCTGACATGGCCGACAGAGCCCCGAAACCCCTGCGCGGCATTCGCGTTCTTGACCTGACCAACGTTCTGGCCGGCCCGTTCTGCACGCATCAGCTGGCCCATCTCGGGGCCGAGGTGATCAAGGTCGAACAGCCCGGCGGCGGCGATCTTGCCCGGCAACTGGGCATGAACGAAGAGCTGTCGGCGCAAGGCATGGGCATCTCGTTTCTCGCCCCCAACCCGGGCAAGAAATCGCTGACGCTGAACCTCAAGTCCGCGCAGGGCCGCGCCATACTGCACCGGCTGGTCGAAGGGGCCGACGTGCTGGTCGAAAACTTCCGCCCCGGGGTGATGGACCGGCTGGGGCTGGGCCATGACGCGTTGCGCGCGGTCAACCCCCGGCTGATCTATTGCGCGATCTCGGGGTTCGGGCAGACCGGGCCGCACAGCAACCGCCCGGCCTACGATCAGATCATTCAGGGCCTGTCAGGGGCCATGGCCGTGACCGGCGGGCCCGACAGCGCACCGCTGCGCGCCGGCTGGCCGATCGCCGACACCGTGGGCGGGCTGACCGCGGCCATGGCCATCTGCGCGGCGCTGAACGCCCCCGACCGCGGCACCTTCATCGACGTGGCCATGCTGGACAGCCTGATTGCCACCATGGGTTGGGCGGTGTCGAACCTGCTGATCGGTGGCATCGCCCCGGTGCCGGCGGGCAACGAGAACCTGACATCGGCGCCGTCGGCGGCCTATCGCTGCGCCGACGGCCTGCTGAACATCGCCGCCAACAAGCAACAGCAGTGGGAGGCGCTGGCCCGGCATCTGGGGCTGGCGGCGATGCTGGACGACGACCGCTTTCGCACCCGCTTTGACCGGCGCAACAACCGCGCCGCCCTGAATGCGGCGATCGAGGCGGCGCTGGCCCCGCGCCCCGCCGCGACGTGGGAGGCTGAACTGAACGCGCTGGGCGTGCCCGCGGGCCGCATCCTCAGCGTGCAACAGGCGCTGGACGACCCGCAATATCGCCACCGCGACCAGATTGCCCGCTATACCCTGACCGATGGCCGCCAGATCGAGGCTGTGCGCACCGGCCTGCATCTTGACGGGCAGGCGGCGCGGGCCGACGGGGCGCCGCCAGAACTGGGCCAGCACACCGACGACATCCTCGGCACGCTGGGCTACTGCGCCGACGACATCGCCGCCTTGCGGCAGTCGGGGGCCATCTAGGCCCGTCGCGCTTCACAAGGTCAGAGGTGTCTCAGAACAGCCGTTCCAGCGTTTGCGAGCGGCAGCTTGTTTTGACTGCGATCCAACGCGACCCTCGCCAGAGCGTCTCGCACCCAACCCGATTCAGGATCGACGCAATCCGCGTCTAGGGCTGCACCACGGCGGCGGTCCATTCGCTCAGAAACCGGCTGCGCTTCAGCGGGTCGACGAACACCAGCAGCCCCGGGTCCAGCCGGATCGGCCGCAGGTGCGGCTGGCGCGACAGGGCGGCCTCGTCGATGCGCGGCAGGCCGCTTTCCGAGGCCAACAGCCGCTGGCCGCGTTCGGACAGCAGAAAATCAAGAAAGGCGGCCCCCAACAGCGGGTGCGCGGCGTGGGTGGGGATGAAGGCGGTGCGCAGCAGCACGTTGGTATGGTCCTGCAACTCGACGATCTGGCCATCTGGCCAGCCCTGCAGGCGCGGCTCGGCATAGGGCCCCAGCACGTTATAGGCCACGATGATGCGCCCGGACTGCAGGTCGCTGATCATGGCGCCGGACGAGGCATAAAGCACCGGGTCAAGGCCGCCGATCAGCTCGGACAGGCGCCAGAAGGTATCGGAATGGCGGGCGTCTTGCGTCGCGAACAGGTAACCGGCGCCCGACTTGTTGGGGTCGTAGGTGCCGATGCGCCCCCGGAAATGTTCGGGGTTCTCGCGCAACAGCCGGATCAGGACGTCGCGCGTGGCCGGCAGGGTCAGCCCCGTGAACGCTGACCGCGACAGCACCAGCACCACCGGTTCCTGCGTGAAGGCAAACAGGTGGTCGCGCCACTTGGCCCATGACGGCATCTGCGCGATCCGGGCCGAACTGTGCCGCGCCGCATAGCCGTCGTTGGCCAGTTTCATCTGCAGGTCCATGGCCGAGGATACGGCCAAATCGTATTCCGGCTGCTGTTCGGTATAGGCGCGGTAAAGCTCGGTGGTCGAGGTTACGGTGTAGTTGACCGCCACCGCCGGGTTGTCGGCCACGAAAGCCACGATCAGCGGCGCGAAGATCTCGATGTCGGTGGTCGAGATGATTTCAACCGCCGGCGCATCGGCGCTGCCGAACAGGCGCTGGGCCTCGATCTGTTGCGCGCCGGCCGCCCCGGCAAGGCCCGCGATCAGCGCAAGGGCAGTGAAAACTCGGCGCATGTGCCGCCCTCCTTTCGTTCGCGCAGCCGGAACTGGCCGCCGTGGGCGCGGGCCACCTCGTACACGATGGTCAGCCCAAGGCCCGAGCCGATCACGTCATCGACATTGGCCCCGCGCCGGAACCGCCGCGACAGGTCCGACTGGTCCAGCCCCGACAGCCCGCGGCCATTGTCGCAGATGCGCAGGGTCGCGCGCCCCGGGGTGCTGTCGAAACCCACATCAACCGCGCCGTCGGTGGGCGTGTATTTGATGGCGTTGTCCAGAAGGTTGCGCACCGCGCTTTCGATCAGCAGCCGATCGCCGGTCACACTCAGCGGGTGTGGCGGCGGCGTGAACGCCAGACCCACGTCGCGGATCTCGGCCGTGGTGTGCATGCTGGCCACCACGTCGCCCACGATCTGGCGCAAATCGACGGCCTCGTCGGCGCGCTGCTCGGTGCGGTAGACCACGGCGGCATGATCCAGAAGCTGGCTGGCCGACCGGGCGGCGTCGTCGGCCGACCGGATGATGGCGCGCAGCCCGGCGCGGGTGGCGTCGTCCTCGGCCCGGTGCAGGGCAATCTCTGACTGGGCCTTCAGCGTGGCCAGCGGGGTGCGGATATGATGCGCGGCCTCGGCAATGAAGGTTTCGGTCCGGTGCAGGGCTGTCGACAGCCGCCCGATAAAGCCGTTCAGCGCCCCGACCAGCGGCGCCAGTTCGGCGGGCACCGGCCGCGACACCGGCCGCAGGTCGAGCGGGCCGCGCCGTTCCACCGCCGCCCGCAGCGCGGCCACGGGGCGCAGCACCGACCCCGCCGTCAGCACCGACAACAGCGCCGCGACCGCGAAAAAGCCGACGCCCAGCGCCGCCGCCCGGTTGGCAAGCCGCCCGACGATCTGTTCGCGCGAGGTCTGGGTCTGCGCCACCAGCACCAGCGCATCCAACGTCCGCCCCTCGGCCAGAACCGAGCGTTCGACCGCCGCGATCCGCACCTCGTTGTCCAGAAAGGTCGCGCCATAAAACACCGGGCTCAGCCCGCCGGGCCGGCGCGGCGGCAGCGGCAGGGTGTCGTAACCGGTGATCGTGTCGGCCCCCAGAAGGATGCGGTAAAAGATGCGGTCGTCGCCTACCGCACCCAGAATCGAGAAGGTGGCATAGGCAATATCCACCTCTACACCGTCGCTGCCGCCGCGAATCTCCTCGGCGATCGAGATGGCCGCCGCGCCGATGATCGAATCCTGCGTGGTTTCCACCGCCCGGTCGGCAACCGAACGCACGGTAAGATACAACAGCGCCGACAGGATCGCGGCCACCACCAGCAGTTGCAGAATCAGCCGCCGCCGAATCGATCCACCGCCGGCCGCCGCCGTCATCGGGCCGTCAGCCGATAGCCGACCCCCCGCACCGTCTCGATCTGAGCCGCCGATCCGTCCAGCTTGCGGCGCAGGCGCCCGACATACACCTCGATGGCGTTGTCGTTGACAACCTCCGAGGCCGAGAACAGGTGATCGTAAAGCTGCGACTTGGAAAATATCCGGTCCGGCGCCGAGATCAGCACCTCCAGCAGCCGCAGTTCCCGGTTGCGCAAATCGGTGGTCTGGCCGCTGAACGTGACCGACGCCCGCAGCGGATCGAAGGTCAGGTCGGCAAACCGCAGGCCGGTCTCGGCCTGCCCGTTATGGCGCCGCAGCACAGCGCGAATACGAGCGTTAAGCTCAAGAAAATCAAAGGGTTTCGTGATATAGTCGTCGGCGCCCGTGTCCAGCAGCGCCACCCGGTCTGCCACCGCCGACCGGGCCGTCATCACGATCACCGGCGTGTCGCGCCTGGCCCGGCGGTGCCCCGACAGAAAATCGCGCCCGTCGCCGTCGGGCAGCATGATATCCAGCAGGATCAGGTCATAGGGCGCCACGTCCAGATGCGCGGCCGCGTCCTCAAGCGTCGCGGCCCAGTCCACCGCGTGCCCGTCCATCCGCAGGCGCGTGCACAGCGAACTGGCAAGGTCCGCATTGTCCTCGACAAGCAGAAATCTCATGCTGGATTGGGCCCCACGTGACAGGTTGCTGTCAGGTTGTCCGCGTTTGTTCGGTCGCGCAAGGGGGGGACCGCAACGGCCCTTTCCCGCGAATCCATGGGAGGATTACATGAGCATCAACTTCAAGGCGCTGATTGCAGGCGCCGCGATATCCTTTGTCGGAACCACCGCGATGGCGACCGAGTGCATCGCGCCCGCCAACCCCGGCGGCGGCTGGGACTTTACCTGCCGGCAGATCGGCAAGATCCTGTTCGACATCGGTCAGGTGGACAGCCCCGTTCAGGTCACCAACATGGCCGGCGGCGGCGGTGGACTGGCCTATGGCAACGTCGTGAACGAACGCAATGACGATGCCGACCTGATCGTCGCCGCCTCGTCGGCGACCGCCACGCGCCTGGCCCAGAACGCCTATGCCGGCATGACAGCCGACCAGGTTCGTTTTGTCGGCGCCATCGGCATCGACCCCGGCGTCATCGTCGTGGCGGCCGACAGCCCGTTCCAGAACCTCGGCGATCTGGTTGACGCCGTGCTGGCCGACCCGGGTTCGGTTGCCTTCGCCGGCGGTTCGGCCGTTGGTGGCTTTGACCATCTCAAGCCGCTGATCCTGCTGAAGGGTGCCGGGCTCGAAGACATCACCCA
Source organism: uncultured Rhodobacterales bacterium (assembly GCA_964472855.1). Lineage (GTDB taxonomy): Bacteria > Pseudomonadota > Alphaproteobacteria > Rhodobacterales > Rhodobacteraceae > Tranquillimonas. The sequence continues at coordinate 12,110 of CAYYMJ010000027.1, forward strand.
GGTCAAATACATCGGTGTCGACGGCGGTGCCGACGCGATTACCCAGACCATCGGCGGCTTTACCCAGGCCATGTCGGGCGACATCTCGGAAATCGTCGGCTTCCTGCAGTCGGGCGACGTGCGCGCGCTGGCTGTCCTGACCGAAGAGCGTGTGCCGGGCTTTGACATCCCCACCGCGATGGAACAGGGCTATGACGTCGTCGCCGGCAACTGGCGCGGCCTCTACGTGCCCAAGGGCATCTCGGACGACGACTTCCAGATGTGGGCCGACCGTCTTCAGGCCGTCGCCGACAGTGCCGAGTGGAAGGAAGCCATGGCCGCCAACGGCCTTGCCCCGTTCACCATGGTCGGCGACCGCTTCCAAGGCTACATCAACGGCCTCGTGGGCGATATCGAAACCATGTCGCGTGAAATCGGTGTGATCCAGTAATGGGTCCTATCCTGAAAGCCGACCGCATCCTTGGTGCGGTCGTCATTCTGGTGGCGCTCTGGTATATCCAGAGCGCCTTCCAGATACAGACCTCGTTCCTGTCCGACCCGGTGGGCTCGAAAACCTTTCCCATCCTGTTGGGCGTGACCGTCATCATCTGCGGCCTGATCTTCATTCTGCGCCCGGACCGGATGGAGGCAGACGAACGTGTCTTTGGCATGCAGGTGGTGCAAGTGCTGGCCGCCGCCGGCGTCTTCATCGTCGCCAACTGGTTCTTCGGCCGCGACATCGACGCGGTTGGCTGGGCGATCCTGCTGGTCGCCACCGCCGTCATGCTGCGCTACTGGCCCATCGGAGCCGCCACGCTGACCATGGTCGCGTATGCGCTGGCCCTGAAACCGCTGGGTTTCCTGATCCCGACGGCCATTGCCGCGGCGGTGCTAAGCTGGCAGATCATGCCGCGCCCGCTGCAGGCGGCCCTGACCGGCATCGCGCTGTCCATCGGGCTGTTCGTCATCTTCAAATACCTGCTTGGCCTCGGGCTTCAGCCCCTGCCCAAGACCTGGCTGGGATAGCCCAATGGACATTCTTTCGAATCTGGCAATGGGCTTTGGCATCGCCCTGTCGCCCTGGACCCTGATGCTGGCCGTGATCGGCTGCTTTCTGGGCACCATCATCGGCGCGCTGCCGGGGCTGGGGCCCTCGAACGGGGTCGCCATCCTGATCCCGCTGGCGTTTTCGCTGGGGCTCGACGCGACCTCGGCGCTGGTGCTGATGACGTCGGTCTATTACGGCGCCATGTATGGCGGCCGCATCAGCTCGATCCTGCTGAACATCCCCGGCGACGAACCGGCCCTGATGACCACGCTCGACGGCTATCCCATGGCCAAGGCCGGCAAGGCCGGCGACGCGCTGGTGATGTCGGGCTTCGCCAGCTTCTTTGGCGCACTCTTCGCCACCATCGGGCTGATGCTGCTGGCCCCGGCGCTCAGCCGCATCGCCTACCAGTTCGGGCCGGCCGAGTATTTCGCACTGTATCTCCTCGCCTTCTCGACCCTTGGCGGCATCGCCTCGAACAACCAGGCCAAGGCGGCGCTGGCCTCGTGCATCGGGCTTGGCATCGCCATGATCGGGCTCGACAACCAGACCGGCATGCCGCGCTTTACCGGCGGCAACCTGCACCTGATGGACGGGGTCGACTTCCTCGTCGCCATCGTCGGGCTGTTCGCGGTGGCCGAAGTGTTCGTCTTCATCGAAAGCCATGGCCGCGGCTCGTCGATCGGGGTCAAGCTCGACAAGGTCACCGTGCCGGTGCGCGAGATCGTGTCGGGCGGCTGGACCATGCTGCGGGCCTCGGCCATCGGCTTCGTCGCCGGCATCCTGCCCGGCGCCGGCGCCTCGCTGGGGTCGTTCCTGGCCTATACCAGCGAAAAGAACATCCAGGGCGGCGACGCCTCGGGCTTTGGCACCGGCAACCCCAAGGGCGTCATGGCACCCGAGGCCGGCAACAACGCCGCCGCCGGCGGCGCGCTGGTGCCGATGCTGACGCTGGGCGTGCCCGGCTCGGGCACCACGGCGGTGCTGCTGGCGCTGCTGATGACCCTCAACATCACGCCCGGCCCCACACTCTTCACCGACCGCCCCGAGGTCGTCTGGGGTCTCATCGCCTCGCTGCTGATCGCCAATTTCGTGCTGCTCGCCATGAATGTGCCGCTGGTAAAAATCTTCGTGCGCATCCTGTCGGTGCCGGCATGGGTGCTGCTGCCGGGCGTGATGATGATCAGCTTCGTCGGCATCTACTCGCTGTCGGGCAGCTATTTCGACCTGCTGATGATGATCGCCTTCGGCGCGCTGGGCTGGGGCTTTCGCAAGCTCGACATCCCGACCGTGCCCATCATCCTCGGCATCCTGCTGGGCAACCACATGGAAGACGCGCTGCGCCGCGCCATGGTGCTGTCCGACGGTGACTGGACCTATCTCTTCAGCTCCGGCATCGCCACCGGCCTCTGGATCTTCGCGGTCGCCGGCTTCGTCGCACCGATGTTCCTGCGCAAAATCCTGAAAAAACCCCAGGCCATCACGGACTGACGCCGATGCCCTTCATCGTTCGACAAATACTTCAGGGGGAGCGCGAGGGGGGCGGCGCCCCCCTCGCTTGCCCGCGACGCCGCAGGCGGCGCAACCCATGACCCGCATCCTTGTCCCCTCGGGCGCGCTGGCGCTCGATTATGACCGCGACGCGCTGGCCCGCGGCGTCGCGGCCAGGCCAGACCTGATCGCCATCGACGGCGGCTCGACCGACAGCGGCCCCTCCTACCTCGGCCGGGGCGTGTCGAAATACGCCCGCTCGTCGACCAAGGTCGAATGGAAGGAACTGATAAGGGCCGCCCGCACCGCCGCCTGCCCGCTGGTCATCGGCACCGCCGGCACCTGCGGCACCGACAGCACCGTCGACTGGCTTCTCGACATCACCCGCGAATGTCTGGGCGAACTGGGCGCCACGGCCCGGGTCGCCACCCTGAAAAGCCAGCAATCGCCCGCGGCGCTGGCCCGCGCCTTCGGCGAAGGGCGCATCGCGCCGCTGGGCAACGCCCCCGAAATCGACGCCGAGACCTTCTCCCGCTGCACCAATATCGTGGCGCTGGCCGGGGCCGAACAGGTGCAGGCCGCGCTGGCCACCGGGGCCGATATCGTCATCGCCGGGCGCGCCACCGACACGGCCATCATCGCGGCCCTGCCGCTGGCGCGCGGCGAACATGCCGGCGCGGCATGGCACGGCGCCAAGATCGGCGAATGCGGCGCGCTATGCGCCACCAACCCGCAATCCGGCGTGATCCTGGTCGAATTCGACACCACCGGCTTTTCGGTCACGCCGCTGGCCGATGGGGCCGCCGCCACGCCGCACACGGTGTCGGCGCACATGCTTTACGAAAACGCCGACCCCTTCATCCTTTACGAGCCCGGAGGCCATCTTGACGTGACCGCCGCCGACTATCGCGCCATCGACGCGCGCTCGGTCCGGGTCGAAGGCTCGGTCTGGGTGCCCGCGCCGCGCTACACGGTCAAGCTCGAAGGCGCGCGCATCGCCGGCTACCAGACCATCGCAATGGCCACCCTGCGCGACCGCCGCTATGTCGAAAACGCCCGCGTCTGGGCCGACGATATCGTCGCCCGCCACGGCGCCAAGGTGGCCGCGCGCATGGGCCTGTCGCGGGCCGACTATGATATCGACCTGCGCCTGATCGGGCTTGACGCGACGCTGGGCGATATCGACACCCCGGGCGTTGTCCCCAACGAAATCGGGGTGCTGGCCATTGTCACCGCCCCGACTCAGCAGACCGCGTCCGAGATTGCCAAGTATCTCAACCCCTACCTGCTGCATCATCCCCTGACCCGCGAGGAAGAGCAGCCGACCTTCGCATTCCCCTTTTCCCCGGCCGAGATCGACCGTGGCCCGGCCTACGAGTTTTGCCTGAACCACGTCCTGACCCTCGATGACCCGATGGATGCCTTCCGGCTCGAGGTGCATGATGTCTGACGTGGGCAGCGTGGCGCTGAAGGTGCGGTCCAAGAACGCCGGGCCTTTCTGGATCACCATCGACATCTTCTGCGGCTCGGCAACCGCCTTTCGCCGCATCGCGGACGGCCTGTCCACGCATCGGGTGGCGGCGCTGGTGCGCACCGACCCCGGCGCCATCAAGCGCTTTGACATCGCGGACCTGAATGTCGTGAAATTCTCGCTGCCGCGTCCAACCGTGCAGGGTGACCGCCACGACCGCGACATGCACGGCGCCGCGCTGGCCGCACTGGTCCGCGACATGCCGCTGAACTGAGGCCCGCAGCCCCCCCCTTTCCCACATCGGCCCGCGCCGGCCAGACGTGCCAGCCCCCCCGGGCGCGAGACACCGCCGGCAGCCGCACACCTTGCCAACGCCCCAGCGCCAGCAGTTGGGCAAATGCCGGCGCACCCGTCGGCCCGGCCCGCGCGGCCACGCACCGCCGGCAAACGCACACCCTGCCAACGCCCCGGCGCCAGCAGGTCAGCAAATGCCGGCGCGCGCGC
>CAYYMJ010000027.1:16702-28463 GCA_964472855.1 uncultured Rhodobacterales bacterium
GCACACCCTGCCAACGCCCCGGCGCCAGCAGGTCAGCAAATGCCGGCGCGCGCGCTGGCCATGGCCCCCGGCAACGCACCGCCGGCAAGCGCACACCTTGCCAATGCCCCGGCGCCAGGGCCGGTCAGCACCGTCGGCGGAAAGACCCATGCGCGAGCGTTCCGCGCCGCGCCACAGCGCCGCCGACCATGACCACCCGACGCCGCGCGGTCGTGTCGGCCGCGGCATCATCGACCGTGCCATTCTCTTCGGTCCGGCGCGGCGCGAATATCGGCTCGACCGGCGCCAAAGCCGGCAGCAGGCCCGACGCCCCCCGTCCCCGCACGCCCGGTCTGACGCACCGGGGCACTGGCGTCGCGCTGCGAAACCGGGGCATCCTCGGGCCATGACCTTTACCACCCGCCCCGAACTGTCCGGCACCTTCGGCATGGCCGCGTCGACCCACTGGCTCGCCTCGTCGGTCGGCATGAAGATGCTGGAAGACGGCGGCAACGCCTTCGACGCCGCCGTGGCCATGGGTTTCGTCCTGAACGTTGTCGAACCGCACCTGAACGGCCCGTTGGGCGACATGCCGGCGCTGATCTGGCCGGCCGGTGCAGCGGCGCCCAGCGTGATCTGCGGGCAGGGCGTGGCCCCGGCGGCCGCCACCATAGCCCATTATCGCGGCGAAGGGCTCGACATGATCCCGGGCTCGGGACCGCTGGCAACCGTCGTCCCCGGCGCCTTCGACGCCTGGATGGTGATGCTGCGCGACCATGGCACACTGACGCTCGAAACGGTGCTTGCCCCGGCCATCCACTATGCCCGGGCCGGCCACCCGCTGCTGGCGCGGGCGGCCGCGGTCATCGCCGACATGGCGCCATTCTTCCATGCCGAATGGCCCTCGTCGGCCCGGGTCTGGCTGCCCGGTGGCGCGGCCCCGCGTGCCGGTGCCCTGTTCCGCAACCCCGAACTGGCCGACTGCTGGAGCCGCCTCCTGGCCGAGACCGCGCTCGCCCCCAACCGCGAGGCAGGGATCGAGGCGGCGCGCAACGCCTTTCACCAGGGTTTCGTGGCCCAGGCCATCGACGCGTTCCAGCGCAAACCCGCCGCCGATGCCTCGGGGCAGCGCCACGCCGGGGTCCTGACCGGCGACGACATGGCCCGTTGGCGGGCCAGCACCGAACCGGCCGTCGCCGTCGACCACCACGGACACCGGGTCTGGACCTGCGGCTTCTGGGGCCAGGGGCCGGCCCTGCTGCAGGCGCTGCAAATCCTCGCCCCGTCCGACATCGCGGCCATGGACCCCTGCGGCCCGGACTTCGTGCATACCGTGACCGAGACCCTGAAACTGGCGCTGGCCGACCGCGACGCCTTCTACGGCGACCCCGATTTCAGCGCGATCCCCGATCGCCACCTGCTGTCCGCCACCTACGGACGCGCCCGCGCGGCGCTGATCGGCCAGACCGCCTCCGACCGGCTGCGCCCGGGCGACATCGACGGCTTTTCCGCGCTGGCCCGCGCGGCGGTGGCCCGGGCCCAGCGACCGGCGCCGGCCCGCCAGGGCCCGGCAACGGGCGAACCCACCATGGCCCATCTCGCCGACCGGCGCGGCGACACGGTGCATATCGACGTGGCCGACCGCTGGGGCAACATGGTGTCGGCCACCCCCTCGGGCGGCTGGCTGCAATCCTCGCCCGTGGTGCCGCATCTCGGTGCGCCCCTGAACAGCCGGGCCCAGATGTTCTGGCTTGACGACGGCCTGCCCGCGTCGCTGGCGCCGGGGCGCCGCCCGCGCACAACCCTGACCCCGGCCATGGCCCGGCGCGACGACGGAACCCGCCTGGCCTTTGGCACCCCGGGCGGCGACCAGCAGGTCCAGTGGATGCTGGTCTTCCTGCTGCGCCACCTCGGCCATGGCCAGAACCTGCAGGCGGCGATCGACGCGCCGCTGTTTCACACCGCCCACCTGCAGGCCAGCTTCTTCCCGCGTGGCTTCGAACCCGCCCACCTGATGGCCGAACCCGGCCTTGGCGCAGAAACGCTCGACGCCCTGCGCGCCCGGGGTCACCGTCTCGACATGGCCCAGCCCTGGTCATTGGGCCGGCTGACGGCGGTCAGCCACCGGCCGGACGGCCTGCTGAAAGGCGCCGCCACACCTCGCATGATGCAGGCCTATGCCGTTGGCCGCTAAAGATTTTCGCATCAAACCTGAAACACCCAACGCCACCTGAAATCATCGATTTCAACGCCTCAGGCGCCGTATCCCACCCCAAGCCGAACGCGAAACGCGGCCCGAGCGAAAGCCCGCGCCCCCATCATCATGGTCCAAATATCCCGGGGTGAATGCGCACCCGCGCAGAGGGGCAGCGCCCCGCCGATTTTTCGTGCGAAAAATCGCTCCCCCGGGCGCCGGCGTTTCAGGCCGGTGCCGCCGCGGCCGGCGCGCGATAGCTCAGCGCCAGCAGGGCGGCCAGCGCCATGACGACCGCCGCCATCGGGAACAACGCCGCGCCCAGCGTGACATAGAGCAGCCCGCCCGCCACCAGTCCGGCGATCGAGGCCACGGCCCCCGCCGACGACGCCAGCCCCTGCACCGCCCCCTGCAGCTCGGTGCCCGCCGACTGCGACAGCGCCGCCATGAAGGTCGGCCACATGATGCCATTTCCCAGCGCCACCAGCACGGCGGCGGCAATGACCGCGGCGTTGCCTTCGGCCCCCAGCAGCGCAAAACCCGCCGCCAGCGCAACACCGCCCGCCCCCATGAGGCTGCGCGCGCCCACCCGCGGGGCCAGGCGCGACAAAACCGGCCCCTGCGCGACGATCATCAACAGGCTCAGCCCGGCAAAATAGCCGCCGATCCGCGTCACCGACCAGCCCAGCCCCTCGACCGCATGCACCGGGAATGCGACATAGAAAAAGCTGAACCCCAGCATGACCAGGAAATTGACCGCCATCAGCGCCGGCATGTTGGGCAGGGCACGAATGGCGCCGGGCCCGCTGGCCGGTTCACAGGCCAGCTCATAGGCCGCCTTGGGCTCGTGCCCGTAAACATCGCAGGCCGTGGGCTGCTCGGGCGTCACCGATATCGGCTTGGGTGCGATGTCGGCCAGCCCGAAGCGGATCAACCCCAGCGCCAGCGCCGAAATGGCGAACGCGGCCATTACCGGCAGCAAGTGGCCCAGAACGGTCGCTCCCAGCAACCCGGCCAGCGCCGGCCCGATGATGAAACCAAGATTGCCCGACACCGCCATGCGCCCGAAATCGCGTGACCGGTTGGCCTCGGTCGTGATGTCGGCGAGATAGGCGTTGGACACCGACACATTGCCGCCCGTCAGCCCGTCGAAAGCCCGCGCAAGGAACAGCACCGCCAGTGGCAGGGTCAGCACGAACTGGCCCAGCCAGCGGTTGTCGACATTCGCCAGCGTGGTGGCCGGCAGCGCAAAGGCCACCAGGAACACGCCCCAGGACAAAAGCGTGCCAAGCTGGCTGTAGATCAGCACCCGCCGCCGCCCGATCCGGTCCGACATGCGCCCCAGCACCGGCGCGCCAAACAGCTGGAAAAACGAATAGGTCGCGGCCAGCACCCCATAGATCACCGCATTGCCGCCCCACTGGGTGACCAGGATCACCAGAAAAGGCGTCACGATGGAAAAGCCCAGCGTGCCAACGAAATTCACCGCCAGAAGCGGTGCAATCGACACTTGCCCGAATGTCTTGGCCACATCCTGTCCTTTCCCCGAGATCGCGAAAGGTTAGCCGCGAAAGGCGCCGGCTGGCAACGGGCTAGAAAAACGCCTGCAAACCGGTCTGGGCCCGGCCCAGGATCAGCGCGTGCACGTCGTGGGTGCCTTCATACGTGTTCACGGTTTCCAGGTTGATCATGTGGCGCATCACCTTGAAATCCTCGGAAATGCCGTTGCCGCCATGCATGTCGCGGGCCGCCCGCGCAATGTCCAGCGCCTTGCCGCAATTGTTGCGTTTCATCAGGCTGATGGTCTCGGGCGCCGCGGTGCCGGCCTCCATCATCCGCCCCAGCGCCAGCGCGCCCTGCAGGCCCAGCGCAATGTCGGTCTGCATGTCGGCCAGCTTCTTCTGGAACAGTTGTGTCTGCGCCAGCGGGCGCCCGAACTGCCGGCGGTCCAGCCCGTATTGCCGCGCGGCGTGCCAGCAGGCCTCGGCCGCGCCCATGGCGCCCCAGGCAATGCCGAACCGCGCCCGGTTGAGGCAACCGAACGGCCCCTTCAGCCCCTCGACCCCCGGCAAAAGCGCCTCTGCGCCCACCCGAACCCCGCTCAACACGATCTCGCCGGTGACCGAGGCGCGCAGCGACAGCTTGCCGCCGATTTTCGGCGCCGACAGCCCCGCGGTGCCCTTGTCCAGCACAAAGCCGCGGATCTTGCCGCCGTGGGCTTCGGACTTGGCCCAGACGACGAAGACGTCGGCGATGGGCGCGTTCGAAATCCAGGTCTTGGCGCCCGACAGCTCATAGCCCCCGTCCACCGCCCGGGCCGTGGTCTTCATGGCGCCGGGGTCGCTGCCGGCGTCGGGCTCGGTCAGGCCGAAACAGCCGATCAGCCTGCCGCTGGCCAGCCCGGGCAGGTATTTCCGCCGCTGCGCGTCCGAGCCATAGGCGTGGATCGGATACATCACCAGCGACGACTGCACCGACATCATCGACCGATAGCCGGAATCCACGCGCTCGATCTCGCGCGCCACCAGCCCATAGGTGACATAGCCCGCCCCCAGCCCGCCAAATTCCTCGGGGATGGTCAGGCCCAGCAGCCCGGCCGCCCCCATGGCCGCGAATACCTCGGGCGCGACGGTCTCGTCGCGATAGGCCGCCGCCACCCGCGGCGCCAGTTCGGCCTCGGCAAAAACCGCGGCGGCGTCGCGCAGCATGCGCTCGTCCTCGGTCAGCTGCTGCTCGATCCGAAAGGGATCGGCCCAGTCGAATGCCGCCAGCGAGGGCCCAGAGCCGTCTTTCATCGCGTCGTCCCTCCAAAATCTGCCGCCAAGGCGTTTCGCCTTGAACCCCGGGTCACCCGACGATGCCGGGATTCATCGAATTCACCGCGTCAGGCGATGCCCCCTCGGATCAAGTTAAACGCCAAACCGCCCCGGCACCACCGCTTCAGCCAAAAGGCAACTGGATTCGCCGCCGCAGGTCGGCAATGCTCGGGCAAGGCAAGCAGAGGTCGCGCCATGTTCGAAGGCTTCATTGACGAGACGCTCCCCGGCGACGGCGCCGACATCTTCGTGCGCCACGCCGGCCCGCGCGACGCGCCGGCGCTGATGTTCCTGCATGGCTATCCCCAGACCTCGGCCATGTGGCACCAGGTGGCGCCGGCCTTCACGCAGGACTATCATGTGATCTGCCCCGATCTGCGTGGCTATGGCCGCTCGTCCAAGCCGCCCTCGACCCCCGACCACGCCAGCTATTCCAAACGCGCCATGGCCCGCGACATGGTGGCCGTGGCCCAGGCGCTGGGCCACCCCGAGTTTCTGGTGGTGGCCCATGACCGCGGCGCACGGGTGGCGCACCGCATGGGGCTGGACCATGGCGCCCGGGTGCAGGGCATGGTGCTGATGGACATCGCCCCCACCCGCGAGATGTATGCCAACACCACGGCCGAGTTTGCCCGCGCCTACTGGCACTGGTTCTTCCTGATCCAGCCCGCCCCGCTGCCGGAAACGCTGATCGGCGCCGATCCGGCCGACTTTCTGCTGAAACGCTCGATCATGCAGGCACTGGGCCGCGACCTGTTCGACCCGGCGGCCATGGACGAATATGTCGCCGCCTTTTCCGACCCGGCCACCGTTCACGCCAGTTGCGAAGACTACCGCGCCGCGGCAACCATCGATATCGCCCATGACGACGCCGACGGCGACCGCCGCCTGACCCAGCCGCTGCTGGTCCTGCTGGCGCGCCACGGCGTGGTCAACCGGCTGTTCGACGCCCGGGCGCTGTGGGAAAGCCGGGCCGCGCAGGTCGACCTGCTGAACGTCGACGCCAGCCACTACATGGCCGAAGAAATCCCGGCCGAGATCACGCGGCTTGTCGCGGCCTTCCTCGACGAGATCTGAGACGCGCAGCACCGCCATTGCCCCCCGCCGCGCCACCGGCCATTGTCGCACCGATCTGTCAGAGAGAGTCCGCCGATGTACAAGGCCCGTCGCGGCATCTATGCCGCCGCCATTTCCCCGGTCACGCCGCAGGGCGAACTGGATCTCGCCCGCCTGACCGCCTATTGCCGCCACCTGCTGCAGGACGGCGGGCTCGACGGCGTGGCGCCGATGGGCACGACGGGCGAAGGCACCTCGTTTGCGCTGCCCGACAGGCTGGCCCTGCCGGCAGCACTGGCCGGGGCCGGCATCGCCACCGACCGGGTGATCCTTGGCATCGGCGCGGCCGCCACCGCCGACAGCGTGGCCCTGGCACGTGCGGCGCTCGACGCCGGCTATTGCAACCTGCTGGCCCTGCCGCCGTTCTACTACAAGCATGTCGGCGACGACGGGCTCTATGCCCACTATGCCCGCCTGATCGACGCCACGGGCGACGACCGGCTGCGGCTCTATCTCTATCATTTCCCGCAAATCTCGGCGGTGCCGCTGTCCCCGGCGCTGGTCGCCCGGCTGCGGCAAACCTTCGGCCCGCTGATCGCCGGACTGAAAGACAGCTCGGGCGATTTCGCGCAAACCCGCGCCTTTGTCGACGCCACCGGCGGCATCGACGACGGTTTCGACATCTACCCGTCGTCGGAAAGCTTGCTGTTCCGCGGCCGCGCAGCCGGCTGCGCCGGCGTGATCTCGGGCAGCACCAACGCCTTCGGCCGGCTGGTGCAGGCCGCACTTGCCGCCGGCCCCGACAGCCCGCAGTTCGAACGTGTGGCGGCGGCCCGCGATTTTGCCGCCGGCTTCAACCTGATCGCGGCGATGAAACAGGCCGAATACCTGCGCAGCGGCGATGACGCCTGGCTGCGCCTGCAGCCGCCACTGGTGCCGCTGGCCGACAGTCAGGCCGCGCTGTTCCGCGACGGGCTGGCCGCGTTCCGCGACAGCTGACCGCCGCCCTTCATCGTTCGGAAAATACTTCGGGGGAGTGTGAGGGGGCAGCGCCCCCTCGCTTGCGCGACGCCGAACAGGCGGCGCAAACCGGCCGGTCAGGCCGCGGCCCTGACCCGCCCTAACCGGTGATCGGTGTCGCCAGATCGGTCGGGCTTTCCAGATGCCCGGCCGCCAGAATCCGCTCCAGCGGGTCATGCTCGGCGACGAAATGACCGGGCGCGACCTCTTCCAGCTGCGGCACATAGCCGGTGTCACCGGCCGCCAGCCGCGACGGCAGAAACCGCAGGGCTGCCTTGGGGTCCAGCGGTGAAGGCAGCTCGCCCGGCAGCTTGATGCGGCTGCGCGTGCGCTCAAGCTGCGGATCGGGGATCGGCACCGCCGAGATCAGCGAGCGTGTATAGGGGTGGCGCGCATCCTTGTAGATCGCGTCGCGGTCGGCCATTTCCACGATCCGCCCCAGATACAGCACGATGATCCGGTCCGACACCTCGCGCACCACGCTGAGATCGTGGCTGATAAAGATCATCGACATGCCGCTTTCGGCCCGCAGGTCTTTCAGAAGCTCGATGATCTGGGCCTGGATCGACACGTCCAGCGCCGACACCGCCTCGTCGCAGATGATCAGCCGCGGCTTGTTGATCATGGCCCGGGCAATGCCGACCCGCTGGTTCTGCCCGCCCGACAATTCATGCGGATAGCGGTTGATCATGTTGCGCGGCAGCCCGACCTTGTCCATCATTTCCCCCACCACCGCCTTGCGCTCGGCCGATGACAGTTCGGGGCGGTGGGTGGTCAGCGGTTCAAGGATCGAGGCGGCGATGGTCAGCCGCGGATTGAGGCTGGCCATCGGGTCCTGAAACACGATCTGCAGGTCGCGCCGGTGGCCCTTCATCTCGCGCTTGGACAGGCTGGTCAGCTCGGTGCCCAGCCACGACACCTGGCCCGCGGTGGGCGCAATCAGCTGCAGCACGGCCCGGGCCAGCGTTGACTTGCCGCAGCCGCTTTCGCCGACCACGCCCAGGGTCTCGCCCTGCCGGATGTCAAACGACACCCCGTCGACGGCGCGCAGCGGCACCTTGCGGCCAAACAGGCCCCCCTGCACCCGCAGGTCGAAGTGAACCTTGACGTCGGTGGCGTCCAGCAGCGTCTTGTCTGTCACCTCGCTGCGGTCGTCGCTGGGGCTGTCCAGGCGCGGCATCGCGTCCAGAAGCTTGCGGGTATAGGGGTCTTTCGGGCGGTAAAACACATCCTCGGCCGAGCCGGTTTCCACATAAACACCGTTGCGCATCACCTCGATGCGGTCGCACATTCGCGCCACCACGCCCATGTCATGGGTAATCAGCGCCACGGCGGTGCCCTCGGCCTGCTGCAACTCGGCGATCAGGTCCAGGATCTCGGCCTGCACGGTCACGTCCAGCGCCGTGGTGGGTTCGTCCGCGATCAACAGGCGCGGCTGGTTCAGCATCGCCATGGCGATCATCACGCGCTGGCGCTGCCCGCCCGACAATTCATGGGGAAACTGGCGCATGCGGCGCGCCGCCTCGGGCATGCGCACCTTGTCCAGCCACTCCAGGCACATCCGCCGCGCCGCGCCGCCGCGCAGGCCCTTGTGGACGCCCAGCACCTCTTGCATCTGGTCGCCCACCCGCAGATGCGGGGTCAGGGCGGTCAGCGGGTCCTGAAAGATCATGGTCATGTCGCGGCCGCGGATGCTGTTCAGCTCGGACGGCGCCAGGTTGAGGATCTCCTGCCCGTTCAGCTTGACCGAGCCGGTGGTCCGCCCGTTGCGCGCCAAAAGGCCCATGGCGGCCAGAAAGGTCTGGCTCTTGCCCGACCCGCTTTCGCCGACAATGCCCAGACACTCGCCCGCCGCGATCGACAGGGAAATGTTGCGCACGGCCTCTACCGCGCCGTCAGGAGTGTCAAAGGTCACGCTCAGGTCGTGAACGTCCAAAAGGCTCATGGTCAGCGATCCTTGGGGTCAAGCGCGTCGCGCAGGCCATCACCGATGAAGAACATGCAGATGATGGTGATCAGGAAAAAGGACAGGGGAAAGGCCAGTTGCCACAGGGTGCCATAGGCCATGGTGCCGGCCCCGGCGGCAATCAGCGCGCCCAGCGAGGTGTTGGGTTCCTGCACGCCAAGGCCCAGGAACGAGATGAAGCTTTCGGCCAGGATCATCTCGGGCACCAGAAGCGAGGCATAGACGATGACCACGCCCAGCAGGTTGGGCAGGATGTGGCGCCAGATGATCATGCCGTCGCTGACCCCGGCGGCGCGGGCCGCCTCGACAAACTCGCGGTTCTTCAGGCTCAGCGTCTGGCCGCGCACCACCCGGCTCATGGTCAGCCAGCCGGTCAGGCCCAGCCCCACAAACAGCATGAACAGCGAGCGCTCGAAAATCACCATCAGCAGGATGATGATCAGCGTGCCGGGCACGGCCATCAGGATGTCGACGTTGCGCATCATGAAATCGTCGGTGCGCCCGCCCATATAGCCGGCAATCGTGCCATAGGCCACGCCGACGCCCAGTGCCACCGCCGCCCCGATCAGCCCCACCAGCAACGAGGTGCGGGTGCCGTCCAGCGTGCGGGAATACAGGTCGCGGGCCAGGTCGTCGGTGCCGAAATAGTGGCCGGTTGCAATCGACGGCTGGCCCAGCCCGGCGATGTCGCCCATCGCGGACCAGTCGATTTCCTCGATGCTCCACTGCGCGAACAGCGGCCCGATCAACACCACGGCGACCATGGCCGACAGGATGACGAGCGCGGCGACAGCGGCCCGGTTGCGCATGAAGCGTTCGAAGGCGTCGCGCCACAGCGACCGGCCGCGCACCTCGGCGGGGGCGGCGGTTGCGTGGGTCAGATCGGTATCGCTCATGGCGCAATCCTCAATAGCGGATCTTGGGATCGAACCAGGCATACAGCAGGTCCGTGATCAGGTTGAAGACGATGGTCAGCGTCCCGTAAAGGATGGTCACGCCCAGCAGCACCGCATAGTCGCGGCTAAGCGCCGAATTGACATAAGACTGTCCCAGTCCGCCGGTCGAGAAATAGAGATCGACAAAGACCGAGCCGGTGATGACATACACAAACACCGGCCCGAGATAGCTGACCACAGGCAGCATCGCCGGCTTCATCGCGTGACGCCAGATGATGTTGCGCATGGGCAGACCCTTGGCCTGCGCGGTGCGGATGAAGTTGGAATTCAGCGTCTCCAGCATCGACGACCGGGTGATCCGGGCGATCGAGGCCATGAACGACGTCGACAGCGCAATCACCGGCAGCACCAGATACGGCAGCGCCCCCCCGTGCCAGCCGCCGCCGGGCAGCCAGCCCAGATACAGCGTGAAGACCAGAATCAGGATTGGACCCATCACGAAGTTGGGCAGCGCCTGCGCCGAAAACGAAAACCCGACCGCCATATAGTCGATCCAGGTGTTCTGGCGGATCGCGGCGGTCACGCCCAGCGCGATGCCCACCACCGACGCCACCAGAAAGCTGAGAAAGCCGTAGGTCAGCGTGATGGGGAAACCCTGCAGGATCACGTCCGACACGGTGCGGTCCTTGTATTTGAAGGACGGCCCAAAGTCGAAATGCAGGACGATATTGAGGATATAGTCGGTCAACTGCTTCAAATAGGACTGATCAAGCCCATAGCGCGCCTCGATGTTGGCCAGAACCTGCGGCGGCAGCGGCCGTTCCGAGGTAAAGGGCCCGCCCGGTGCGGTATGCATCAGGGTGAACGAGACAATGACAAGTATCAGTAGGGTGGGGATCGCGAACGCGAGCCGTTTCAGGATGTAGCCGATCATCCGGGTTCTCTGGAAGCAGGAGAAAAGGAAAGCGCCGCCCCGAGGGGGGCGGCGCCGGTGTCAGTATCCGATTACTCGGGCGTCTTGTAGAGGTTCCGCGAATACCAGTTCTGTTCCACGTTGCCGACGGGCCAGTTCTTGAGGTCCGTGTCCATCATGAACGCGCTGGTATAGTGATAGATCGGAATGATCGGCACATCGCGCGCGATGATCTGTTCGACCTGCGTGTACAGATCGGTCGGATCGGCGCTGGTCTTGGCCGCCTCAAGAAGCCCGTCAACCTCGGCGTTCGAATAGGCCGAGTCGTTATAGGCCGAATCCGAATCAACCAGATCAAGGAAGGTCGACGCTTCGTTATAGTCGCCGCACCAGCCCGCACGCGCGACCTGATAGTTCTGGTTGCCACGCGTATCGAGGAAGGTCTTCCATTCCTGGTTGGCCAGTTCGACCGTCACGCCCAGCTTCTGCTTCCACATCTGGCTGATGGCGATGGCGATCTTCTTGTGGCCTTCCGAGGTGTTGTAGATCACCTCGACATCCAGCGCGTCGCCGCCGGGGCCATAGCCGGCCTCGGCCAGCAGGGCGCGCGCCTTGTCGTCGCGCTCGGCCTGGCTCATGCCGGACATTTCGGTGTCGGGCACGTGGAAGTCGGCGGTCGCTTCGGGCGTGAAGGTATAGGCCGGGAACTGGCCGGACGCCGTGACGTTCTGGGTGATGATGTCACGGTCGATCGCCAGCGACAGGGCCTGACGCACGCGCACGTCCTGCAGCGCCGGGTTGCCGGTGTCCGACAGGTTAACGTCGTAGTAATAGCTGCACAGACGCGGGAACACGGTGGTCTGGTCCGGGTATTCCTGGCTCAGGCGCGGATACTGCCCGGTCGGAATCTCGGTGCGGTCA
>CAYYMJ010000027.1:28563-36986 GCA_964472855.1 uncultured Rhodobacterales bacterium
CGGGTATTCCTGGCTCAGGCGCGGATACTGCCCGGTCGGAATCTCGGTGCGGTCAAGCTCGCCCGCCAGATAACGGGTCAGCGCGACATTCTCGTCGTTGATGACCAGCGCCACGACCTTGTCGAGGATGGTGGCGTCATTGTTCCAGTACATCGTGTTGCGCTCGCGCACCGAACGCTCGTTGGGAAGATGCTCGGTCAGAACATAGGCACCGTTCGACACGATATTTTCCGGCTTGGTCCAGTCGGTGCCGAACTCTTCGACAACCGCCTGCGGCACCGGGAAGGTGGTCGCGTGGGTGGTCATCTGCGCGAAATACGGCAGGGCCGCTGTCAGCTTGACCTCGAAGGTAAAGTCGTCGACTGCGCGCACGCCCAACTGGTCGGTGGGCATGTCGCCGGCCAGGATCTCGCTGGCATTCTCGATCGACATCAGTTCCATGAACCACGAATAGGGCGATGCCAGTTCGGGATCGACCGCGCGACGCCACGCATAGACAAAGTCGTTGGCGGTCACCGGCTCGCCGTTCGACCATTTGGCGTCGTGGCGCAGGTTGAAGGTGTAAACGTCCTTGGCGTCGTTGGCGGTATAGCCAAGGGCAACGCCGGGCTCGAGGCTGCCGTCGGCGGCCTGGTTCATCAGACCTTCGAACAGGTCACGCACGATGTCGCTGCCCGACACGTCTTCGACAACCTGCGGGTCGACCGAGCTGTGCTCGTCCAGCACGCGATAGGTAAAGGTCTGGTCAGCGGCCAGCTCTTCGCCGGTTACCGGGTGCATGGCACCGGCATAAAGCGGCGCGACCAGCATGGTGCTGGCAAGTAGTGCGGCAACGATTGTCCTGGGTTGCTTCAGCATTGGCTTTCCTCCTTGGTGTGTTCTGAATTCGCTGCGGGCTGGTCATTTTCCAAGGTCCGCCCGCTTGCCCGTTCAGTATCGGACCAGTTTTCATGGTTTTACCAGCAAAATCGCGCATTGGCGCTGCGTCAACCATGACGCGCCGTCGCGTCGGGCGCCGGATTCCGGCCTGCGACCCCACGGCGGTGCAAGCGGCGGTCAGCGCGCTTGACGGCCGGGCAGACTTGCGCCCACACTCGGTCTTGCGCCCCGGTGCACCGGACGGCAGAGGCCGGCCCCGGCGGCGCCCGGGGCCGGCATACGATACAGGTGGGTCAGCAGGCGGTTTCGCCTCGCGTCCGGTCGTGCAGCATCGCCGCAAGGCATCAACGACGGACAAAAGGAGGGATAATCATGCGGGTGTTCACGATCGTTGGCCCATCGCATTCCGGCAAAACGACCCTGGCGGCGGCCCTGGCCGAGCTTGACGGCGGCCCCAGCCGCAGCGCCAGGCTCAGCGATGCCGTTCGCCTGTCGACCTTCCGATACCTCGACGACCCCTGGGCCGCCATCGACATCGCCGGCGGGCCTGACAACCTGTGCTATGTCGGCCCGGCCCTGGCCGCCAGCGACGCCGCCGTGCTGTGCGTGCCCCCCGACGCCGATGGCGCGGTGCTGGCCGCGCCCTACCTGCGCATGATCGAAGCCGCCGGCACGCCGTGCATCCTGTTCGTCAATCGCATGGACGCCGCGACCGAACGGGTGCGCGACATCATATCCGAACTTCAGGCCTATTCGCGGCATTCCATCGTGCTGCGGCAGGTGCCCATCCGCGACGGCGACGCCATTGTCGGCGCCGTCGATCTGGTGTCCGAACGCGCCTGGCAATATCAGGAGGGCCAGCCATCGGCGCTGATCCCGCTGCCCGACGACGTGGCCGACCGCGAGGCCGAGGCCCGGTCGGAACTGCTGGAAACCCTGTCCGAGTTCGACGACGACCTGCTGGAACAGCTGATCGAAGACCAGCAGCCGGCCAAGAAAGAGGTGTTCGACCTCGCCGCCCGGGTGCTGAAGGAGAACGAGCTGATATCGACGCTGCTCGGCGCGGCCGAGCACAAGAATGGCGTCACCCGGCTGATGAAGCTGTTGCGGCACGAAAGCCCATCGGTCCGGCGCCTGGTGGGCCGGCTGGGGGCCGAAGGCGCGCTGGCCGTCAGCTTTCTGGCCGATGCCAAGAAACACCTGGGCAAGGTGGTGGTGGTGCGCGCGCTGGCCGACGGCGTGGCCGGCGGGGCGCCGCTGGGCGGTGCCGCGGTCAGCAGCGTGACCGAGATCGACGCGAAAACCACGATCCCGGCGCTGGCGCCGGGGCAGATCGGCTTTGCGGTCAAATCCGAACATCTGGCCGCCGGCGCCATCCTCACCGCCGATGGCGCCGAACCGCTGCCGGCCTGGGCCGCGTCGCACCCGCCGGGCTTTCGCCAGATCGTCACCCCCACCAACGAACGCGACGACGTGCGCCTGTCGAACGCGCTGAGCCGCCTCGACGAGATCGACCCGGGGCTGACCGCGTCGCAGGACGAACAGACCGGCAAGACCGTGCTGGCCATGCAAGGCCCCGGCCACGCGCGCCGGCTGACCGAGGCGCTGGCCACGGATTACGGGATCGAGATCGCCTACGCACCGGTGCCGCCGCAGTTCCGGGAAACCATCTCGAAATCGGTCGAACACCGCCACCGGCACAAGAAACAGTCAGGCGGCGCCGGGCAGTTCGCCGACGTGGTGATCGATGTCGGCCCCACCGAACGCGGCGGCGGCTTCCACTTTACCGAGATCGTCAAGGGCGGCGCGGTGCCCCGCAACTATATTCCCGCCGTCCAGCACGGGGCCGAGGAATCGCTGGCCGAGGGGCCAAACGGCTACCCGGTGGTCGACGTGGCGGTGACGCTGAAGGACGGCAAGCACCATTCGGTCGACAGCTCCGACTTTGCTTTCCGGACCGCGGGCAAGAACGCGGTGCGCGACGCGCTGCGCGAGGCCGGCCCCTTCGTCCTGCAGCCGATCATGAAGGTCGAGATTCATGTGCCGTCGCTGTTCGCCGGCGGGCTGGTGCCGATCATCAGCGGCATGAAAGGCCAGGTCCTGGGGTTCGTCAGCCATCCCGAAGCTGCCGGCTGGGACGTTTTCGAGGCGCTCCTGCCGGCCACCAGCCTTGACGAGCTGTTCCGGTCGCTGGGCAGCGCGACAAGAGGCACGGCCTGGTTCGAAGCCAGCTTTGCCCAGTACGAACGCGTCAGCGCCGAAGAAGCAAAGGCCCTCACGCCGGCCTGACGCGGCCAAGGCCCCCTGACGGTGGTCGAGCGCGAAGGTTTCCGGTCCCGCCCAAACCCGAACCCGAACCCGGACCGCAGGCCGGGTTTCGTGGCCATTACCGGGTCGCATGGACCAGCGCGGCCGGTCACGGTTCGAACCCTCGCGCAGGCAACTGCCCGGCCGCGCTCCCGGTATCTCGCGTTGACCCTGCCCGCCGGTCAGACGGCGTCGCGCAGCAAGCATGACGGCACGGTATGTCGCGAACCAGCGCGGCCCGAGGCGCAGCTGAACGTGCCCGGGACCCACACCGGCGATCAGGCCGCCCGGGTGCCCGGTCGGACTGGCGCGCTCGCGAACAATCGCGGCGGCTGAACCGCTTGCGCGCGCCGTGGGATCGTTCATCGTTCGGCAAATACTTCGGGGGAGTCCGCGGGCGTCAGCCCGCGGACGGGGGCAGCGCCCCCTGGACCAATGGATTGCGCCGCCTCTGGCGGCGCGCAACAAGGGGGCGGTGCCCCCTCTTCGCGGGTCCGCGAATTCACCCCCCGGATACTTTTGCCAAGATGATGGCCGGGCGTGATCAGGTGGTGCCGAGACCGCTGGCAGCGAAGAGCGCGCGCAGCGTGGCCAGGGTTTGCGGGGGTGGGCGACGATCGTATTGCCCCGGTCCAGACCGGTATCATAATCGGCGCCGGTCACCAGGCCCGCCGCGCCGCCGGCTTCGGAAACGATCAGCACGCCCGCGGCGTGGTCCCAGACATTCAGCATCACGGCCAGCGAGAAATCGGCCCGGCCCTGGGCGATCATGCGATATTCATGGGCCGAGGCCCGCAATGCCGCGGTGCGCAGAAAATTGAGCTGGAATTGCGCGGCTCGTGGCTTTTCCGAACGTGGAAAGAGGTGCAGCGGCACGAAGCCGAACAGCGCCTCGACGGGGCGGGCGGGGGCGGAGTGCAGGGGCTGAGGCTCTTGACACGGGCGCGCGAACCAGGCGCCGCCGCCCCGGACCGCGGCCACAAGGTCGTCCATCACCGGATCGTAGACCAGGCCGAAGACGGTCTGTCCGCGGCAGAGCACCGCGACGATGCCCCCGAACATCGCCAGGCAATTGGCGAAATTCCTGGTCCCGTCGATGGGGTCGATGACGAAGGCCAGTTCGTGCTGGTCGAGCCCCTTCAGAAGCTCGGGATGGGCAGAAACGGCTTTTTCCCCGATCACGGCCGCGTCGGGCCACAGCCCGGCTATGCCGGTTGTCAGGCGCGCCTCGGCCGCCACATCGGCGTCGGTCACCGGGTCGTCGGGCCGCGACTTGGTGCGGATGGAGCCGGCCGTCAGGTTGCGCAAGCGCGGCATGATCTCGGTCGGGTGCGCATCGCGCACCAGCCCGACCAGCGCCATCTGCTGGTCGGGCCCAAAGCTCACCCCGAAAGGCCCGGCGCCGCGATCAGCCGGTCGGCGATGGCGCGAAAGGCGGCGCTGGCCGGGCTGTCGGGATTGGACAGCATGACCGGCGTGCCGCTGTCGGCGGCAATGCGGGTTTCGAGATCCAGCGGCACCGCGCCCAGAAAAGGGATGCCCTGGCGGTTGGCGTCGGCCTCGGCCCCGCCATGGCCGAAGATATGCGATTCGTGGCCGCAGTTGGGGCAGACCCAGGTCGACATGTTTTCGATCATGCCCAGGATCGGCACGCTGGTGCGGGTGAACATGTTGATGGCCTTGCGGGCATCGATCAGCGCCACGTCCTGGGGGGTCGAGACAATCACGGCGCCCGCGACCTCGGTCTTCTGGGCCAGCGTCAGCTGCACGTCGCCGGTGCCGGGGGGCAGGTCGATGATCAGGACATCGAGATCGCCCCAGCGCACCTGGTTCAGCATCTGCTGCAGCGCGCCCATCAGCATGGGGCCGCGCCAGATCACGGCTTCGTCTTCCTTGGTCATAAGGCCCAGCGACATCATCGTGATGCCATGGGCGGTGAGCGGTTCGATGATCTTGCCGTCGGGTGACGACGGGCGGCGGCTGACCCCCAGCATGCGCGGCTGCGAGGGCCCGTAGACATCGGCGTCGAGCAGACCGACCCGTTTGCCGGCCTGCGACATGGCCACGGCGAGGTTGGCGGACACGGTCGATTTGCCGACCCCGCCCTTGCCCGAGGCCACCGCGATGATGCTGGTTACGCCCGGCACCGGGGCCGGCCCGCTCTGGGGCTGCGGGTGGCGGCCGATCTTCAGGTCGGGCGGCGCCGGTTTGGCGGCATGGGCGGTGAGGATGGCGCTGACATTGCCGGGACCGGCCAGCTTTTCCAGCGCCGCGACCGCGCTGGCGCGCACCGGCTCGGCGGCCGATGCGATCTCGGGCGCGACTTCGAGCACGAAGCGGATTTTGCCGTCATCGAGGCTGAGCGCGCGCACGCTGTCGGCCGACACCAGGTCGCGGCCGTCGGGCAGGGTGAAGCGGGCCAGCACAGCCAGCACGGTGTCACGCGTCAGGCTCACCTGTCGCCACCGGTCGCGATCTTGCCTTCGACCACATGGGTGACGCCGATCTCGTCGATTGTCAGCACCATGCGCGCGTTCAGTCCGCCGGGCGGCAGGTCGCCCATCTCGGCGGCGCTGCGGGCGGCGGATTCGATCGCCTGTTGCGAGGTGACGCCCACCTGTTTGAGAAATTTCCGCATCGACATGTTGAAGTCGTCATCCATCGTCTTTCTCCTTTCGCTTGCTGCCGGCGATCCTTGGGCCATTGGCGCGGCCGAGGCAAGCGCGGGGGCGCGTGCGAGCGAGCTTGCGCGCGCGGGTGCAAGCCCGGGCCGCGCCCGCGCGCCGGCATGGGTCGCGCCCGGCGGGGCGGATGCCGCATGCAAGCTTGGCAAACGGTCGGGCGCGCCGCAAACAGGGGGCAACCCCGGGGAGGCCGCTCTTGAACGACATCGCGGAAGGACTGGTCACCGCCCTGCGCCTGATCGC
This sequence comes from uncultured Rhodobacterales bacterium, assembly GCA_964472855.1. Taxonomy (GTDB): domain Bacteria; phylum Pseudomonadota; class Alphaproteobacteria; order Rhodobacterales; family Rhodobacteraceae; genus Tranquillimonas. Next base: position 34,677 of record CAYYMJ010000027.1, read on the forward strand.
GTCGTTCGACGCCGATCTGGCCGCGGTGACGTGGCTGTCGTTGCAGGTGTCGCTGGGGGCGACGCTGGTGGCGTCGCTGATCGGGCTGCCGCTGGGGGCGTGGCTGGCGGTCAGCCGATTTCGCCGCCGCCGGCTGGTCATCGCGCTGCTGAACGCGCTGATGGGGCTGCCGCCGGTGGTGGTGGGGCTGATGGTGTATATCCTGTTTTCCCGGTCCGGGCCTTTCGGCGTGCTGGGTCTGCTGTTCACGCCGACAGCGATGGTGATCGCTCAGGTGGTGATCATCCTGCCGATCGTGACCTCGATCGCGCATCAGGCCATTCGCGAATTGTGGGCCGACTATCACGACCTGCTGATTTCGCTGAACGCGGGCAAGCGCCAGCGCATCGCGGCGCTGTTGTGGGATGGGCGCCGGTCGCTTCTGACCGCGTCGCTGGCCGGGTTCGGCCGCGCCATCGGCGAGGTGGGGGCCATCATGATCGTCGGCGGCAATATCGACCATGCGACCCGGGTGCTGACCACCGCCATCGCGCTGGAAACCGCCAAGGGCGATTTCGGGGTGGCGCTGGCGCTGGGCTTTGTGCTGATCGCGCTGGCCCTTGGGGTGAGCCTGGCCCTGCACGGGCTGGGGCGCACGGAAAGGGGCAGCCGATGGTAAGCGCGCTGTTGCCGGTGACGCTGGACGCGGTCGAGCTGCGCCGCGGCGGCCGGGTGATATTGGGGCCACTGTCGCTGGGCATCGCCGGTGCCGGTATCACCGTGGTCATGGGGCCGAACGGCAGTGGCAAGACCTCGCTGTTGCGGGCCATGCACGGGCTGGAGCGGGTGACGCGTGGGCGGATCACCTGGGCCGAGGGCGACCAGCGGCGTGTGCGCGCCGCGCAGGCCTTTGTGTTCCAGTCGCCGGTGATCATGCGGCGCAGCGTGCTGGACAGTATCGCCTTTCCGCTGCGGCTGGACGGTGTCGGGCGCAAGCCGGCGCGGGCGCGGGCGGCGGCGACGGGCGGTGACTTCGGGCTTGCTGCCCACCTTGACCAGCCGGCCGAAAGCCTGTCGGGGGGCGAACGCCAGAAGATGGCGCTGGCGCGGGCGCTGATCCGCGAGCCGGCGCTGCTGTTTCTGGACGAGCCCTGCGCCAACCTTGACCCCCGGGCAGTGGCCGAGTTCGAGAGCTATCTGCGGCGCGCCTGCGGTCGGGGTCTGCGCATCGTCATGTCTACCCACGATGTCGGGCAGGCGCGGCGGCTGGCGGACGAGGTGGTGTTCCTGCGCGACGGGCAGATGCTGGACTTTCTGCCGGCACCGGCGTTTTTCTCGGGCGGTGCCTCGGCCGCGGCGCAGGCGCATTTGCGAGGAGATTTGCTGCTGTGAGACTGTTGATGGCTGTCCTTCTGGTGCTGGCCGGCTGCGGGGCCACCGGGGCCGCGGGGGCCGCCGGGGCCGAGACGCTGCGGCTTGCCGTGACCACATCCTTTGCCAACTCGGGCCTTGCCGACCGGCTGTTGCCGGCCATTCGTGCCGACACCGGGCTGGACGTGCAGTTGCTGATCGTGGGCACGGGGCAGGCGCTGCGGCTGGGCGCGGCGGGCGACGTGGATGCGGTGCTGGTGCATTCGCGCGCCGACGAAGAGGCCTTTGTCGCCGCCGGTCACGGGACGCATCGGCGCGAGATCATGTATAACGATTTCGTGCTGGTGGGTCCGCGTGGCGACCCGGCGGGGGTGGCCGGTGCCGCGACGGCGCCGGCAGCAATGGCGCGGATCGCCGAGGCCGGGCGCGGCTTTGTCAGCCGTGGCGACGACAGCGGCACCCACAAGATGGAGTTGCGGCTGTGGGCCGCGGCGGGCATTGCCCCGGCAGGCGGCTGGTACAAGCCCGTGGGGGCCGGCATGGGGGCAGCGCTGAACACCGCTGCCGGGCTGGACGCCTATATTCTGACCGACCGGGCGAGCTGGCTGAAATTCGGCAACAAGGCCGGGCTGGCGTTGCTGTTCCAGGGTGACCCGGCGCTGTTCAACCAATATGCGTTTCTACCGGTCAATCCGGAGCTTCACCGGCATGTGCGGGCCGGGGCCGTGGCGCGGCTCGAGGCGTGGCTGACCGGCCCCGCCGCCCGCGCGCTGATCGACGGATACGACATCGGCGGCCAGCGCCTGTTCACGTTCAACGCGCGCTAGGGGTCGGGTTCGCATCGGCGAGCAGGGGAGAGGCCTGGCCGGGATCAGCGCCCAGCGATCCGTGAGAGGGCGCGCGAACGGGCGGCCTTGGTGCGGCCCAATCTGACTTGACCGATGAAAGCCAGCGATCCGC
>CAYYMJ010000028.1:0-8426 GCA_964472855.1 uncultured Rhodobacterales bacterium
AATCTTGGCCCGGACCGAGGCGAGATGAGCGTTGGCGAGGCCCTGCACCTCGCCGCAGGTCTGGGCGCCGCCGTCGACCAGCGCCAGAAGATCGCGAACCTCTTCCAGCGTGAACCCCAGTTCGCGCGCACGCATGACAAAGCGCAGGCGCCCGACATGGCTTGGGTCGTATGCGCGGTAGTTCTTGGAAGTACGCGGCGGCGCGGGCATGACGCCGATGTTCTCGTAATAGCGGATCGTTTCCAGATTGCATCCGGTCATCCGGGACAGATCCGAACGGCGAATGGTGTTCACCGGTTTTTGATGCGTTTTCACGTCTGACCTGCTTGAGTCTGTATCGGCTACAGACGTTAGATTGAGCTCATCAATCGGGCAAGGGCGATTCGATCCATGACTGAAACCACATCCGCAGGGCCGCAGACGGCATTCGGCAAGACACCGGGCGTCGATAAAATGGCATGGGCGACAACCGGGCTGGGACTGCTGGGTGCGCTGGCCATGACCTCGTGCTGTATCCTGCCGCTGGCATTGGTCAGCGTCGGCGTTTCCGGCGTGTTCATCGGCAAGCTGGGCGCGTTAAACCAGTATCACTGGTATTTTCTGACCTTCGCGACCGCGGCGCTGGGTTACGGGTTCTGGAAAGCCTATCGCCCGGTTCCGGCAGCGGCCTGCGCCGACGGAACCTGCGCAAGGCCGATAAACCGCACGCTGATGCGGTCTGTCCTGTGGGTCGCGGCGGCGATCGTCGCCGTGGCGACGGCATTTCCTTATGTCGCAGCCACGCTTCTGAGCCCCTTCTGAGTGCCCCCTTCCACACCGAGAGGTCATGCCACATGAAACGGAAACTCTACACAATCGCCACAGGGCTTGCCCTGGCCCTGCCCGGCCTCGCCAGCGCCGGTGAGGTCACCACGACGCTGGAAGTCTCTGGTCTCTGGTGCTCTGCCTGCCCATACATCGCCGCACAGGCGATACAGGCCGTTGCGAGCGCCACCATCACCGACGGCTATTATGATCCCCAAGCCCAGATCGCGCAATTTGTGGTGTCGTATGACGACAGCCTGGCAACGCTGGCGCAGCTGGTCGCCGCAACCGATGAATTCGGCTATCCGGCAAGGCAGATCGACGCCATCACGCCGCCGGGCAATTCCTGAGCAGACGGGAACATTGAATGACGCAGACATGGGCGGCCTTCTGGCCCCGGTTACTGCTGCGCCGATCATGGCGGTCTGTTGCGCTGGCGGCGGCGCCCTGCTTGCCGCCGTTCCGGGCTTGGTTGACGGCTGGCCAACCCGGCTCGGCGGCATAGCCTTGGTCGCCGCGGCAGGCGTCGGCCGTGCGATGGCCAGAGTAGTCAGACAATTGCTTGGCTTTCAGAGCCGTCGTTCAACGGAAACAGAACTGGAAAACGCATGAGTTCAGACGACAAATCCCCCAACACCCTGCTCAGGGTTGGCGTGGTCGGCACGGTCGTCGCGGCGCTGTGCTGTTTCACACCGGTCCTGGTCGTGCTGTTCGGCGCGGTCGGCCTGGCCGCCGTTGTGGGATATCTGGATGCAGTGTTGTTTCCTGCACTCGGCGTCTTCATCCTTCTGACGATTTACGCGCTTTGGCGGAAAAACAGCCGCAATTCGCGGATCCGGCGGCAATGACGCCGCCCGGATGTGAAACGAATTCTGGCCGGGCAGCGCTGGCGGCGCCGGTTGTCGGGAAAGGGAAATGAAAATGGACCAAACCGTCGATGCCCATGATTGCTGTTCATCCGACGATGCCGGCGCCAACAGCTATGACCTGATCGTGGTTGGCGCCGGCTCGGCCGGATTCTCGGCCTCGATCACCGCGGCCGAGGCTGGCAAGCGCGTGGCGCTGGTCGGGCACGGCACCATCGGCGGCACCTGCGTGAATGTCGGCTGCGTGCCATCCAAGGCGATGATCCGCGCCGCCGAGGCCGTGCACGCTGGCGCGTCGGCCGCCCGGTTCCCCGGCATCGCGCCTTGCGCCCATGCCGTGGACTGGCCCGCGGTGGTGAAGGGCACGACCGATCTGGTGGTCGAGATGCGCCACAAGAAATACATCGACCTGCTGCCCGCCTATGACTCTGTCACCTATATCGAGGAAGGCGCAGCGCGATTGGTTGACGGTGGCGTCGCGGTCGGCGGTCGGGTTTTGTCTGCCCCCCGCGTCCTGATCGCCACCGGCTCGCGCCCCCACCTGCCCGGCATCGAAGGTATCGGCACCGTGGATACGCTTGATTCCACCGACCTGCTGACCCTGCCCGACCGGCCCGCCAGCATTATCGTGCTGGGCGGCGGCTATATCGGCTGCGAACTGGCGCAGATGGCCGCAAGGCTGGGGGTGAAGGTCACGCTGGTGACCCGCTCGCGTCTGTTACCCGGCGCCGAGCCTGAGGTGGCCGCGGCGCTGGCGCAGGCGCTGAAGGCCGAGGGCATCGCGGTCGAGTCCGGTCTGGCCTATGTCTCGGTCGCGCAAGGCGCGGGCGGCGTCACGCTGAGCGTCGAGCGGGACGGCAAGACCGAGTCCCTGACCGCGCAACGGCTGGTTGTGGCCACCGGCCGGATCGCCAATTCCGAAAGCCTCGGGCTGCAAGACCTCGGGATCAAGACCGACGCGCGCGGCAGGGTCAGGGTTGGCGCTGACATGGCCACCACGCGGCCCGGCGTCTGGGCGGCGGGCGATGTCACCGACCGCGACCAGTTCGTGTATATGGCGGCCTACGGTGCCAAGGTGGCGATCAACAATGCGCTGGGGCTGGCGGCGATGCGCTATGACAACGCCGCGATGCCGTGGGTGGTGTTCACCGACCCGCAAGTGGCCGGGGTCGGGCTGTCGGAGGCCGAGGCCAGGGCGGCGGGGCACGACGTGAAAACCAGTGTGATCACGCTTGACAATGTCCCCCGTGCCGCCGCCGCGCGCGACACCCGCGGCGTGATCAAACTGGTCGCCGACGCGCAGACCGACCGCCTGCTGGGCGGCCAGATTGCGGCGCCCGAAGGCTCGGACAGCATCCAGACGCTGGCCATGGCGCTGAAGTTCGGCATGACCGCGCAGGCGCTGGGAGAGACGATATTCCCCTACCTGACCACGGTTGAAGGGCTGAAACTTGCCGCGCAGACCTTCGACAAGGACGTGGCCAGGCTTTCGTGCTGCGCGGGGTAAAAAGATGAGTCGCCGGTGACCAGCGCTCGCTGGCGGCGCTGATCACGGGCAAACTTGTGTGCGGCGGCGGGGGGTGGCCGGCCAACAGCGCAATCACGCTTGGCGGGCCCGTGTCGTTGATGGATCACGCCGCGCCATGGCCGGACGCGCGGCCCCTCGCGGTGTTGGCGGGTGGGGCTTGATCTTCATTCGTGGACATATTCGATCGACCCCGCCGCTGCTTGCAATCGCCGCAATTTTCCAAAAGCGATCGTTCGCCCGGCCACCGCGGTCGCCCGGAAACACCCGCCCAGCGGCCCCGGGGCACACTTGGCGGGTGTCAGGCGATACCCGGTTCCGGCCGCTACGCCGGCGGCAGCGCCATCGCTTCGTAAGCCACCATGCGCTGATCCGAGCCTGCGTCCCGCAGGGTCTCGATCGCCTTGTACTCATCCGAGTTGTGCCAGGTATCCAGCGCTTCCATGGATTCGAATTCGGCGACAACGACCATCTGATGTCCGTCGCTTTCACCGTTCAGCATTTTGGGCTGGGCACCGATCACAACCGGTTTTGCGCCGTATTTGGCGCCAATTGCGCGGGTCTGTTCAAAGTAGCTGTCGAACTTCTCCTTGTTGGTCACGGTCACGTGCGAAATCATGTAGGCCGGCATTGGTATTTCCTTTCTTGACGGGTTGAGAGCGTTGTCTTCTGTCGTGGTTGTGGATGGCGCCTGCGCAAAATGGTCGGAAGGCCGGGCTTTCCAATGGCGGATGTGACAAGGATTTTCGGTCTTGCAGGCATTTTGGTAGTTCCTCTATACCGTGACTTGAATGCCTAAAGTCTACACTTGCAAAACTAAAGTAACAAGCTCGTGAACTCGATGAAACAAAAGACCAGAAGCTACAACCTGCTGTGCCCGATCTCTCGGACGCTCGACCATGTTGGCGACCGCTGGACGCTGTTGATCCTGCGCGACCTGCATGCGGGTCCTGCGCGTTTCAAAGACCTTCAGACCGGGCTGACCGGCATTGCATCGAACCTGCTGTCTGATCGCCTGCGCGCACTGGAATCCAGCGGCCTTGTCCGGAAATACGAGGCAGAGTTCGGTGTGTCGCTGTATTCGTTGACTGCGTTGGGCGAAGAAACCGGACCGCTGATATTTGAACTGGCGCGGTTCGGCGGCCGGATGCCCAGGCCAGCAAGGGTCCACGCCCCCGGCAATCTCAGAACTGTGGCGGTGGCGCTGGGGACGGCCAGCAAAAGGGCGGTTGGCCCCGGCCATGATTTCGAGGCCACCGTGTTGATCGACGGCGAGGCCTTTCGGATGACGGCAAGGGATGGAAACGCCCGGGTCTGTGCGGGCGCGGCAGAGAACCCCGATGTGGTCATGACCACATCCTACGAGCCAATGGTGGCAATGGCAGACGGCGAGATCGAACCGGCCCGGTTCTTCGCGGACCACGTTGGGTTGGACGTTCTTACCCCCGGCAAGGAAGCCGAATTCCTAGACCTGTTGTCGCGCGCCATCCGAGAGTTCGCGTGACCAGGCCGGCTATTTCGGGTCTGCCCGAAAGAATAGCAAGGAATGCAAAGCGGCACGATAACTCAGCCCCTACACCCCGATATGTCGATGCGTGATCGGCGAACCGACCGGGTTTGCCAGACGCAAATCTGATTGAGGTGTGACATGGAAAACCAGACTTTTATGATCGTCGAAGCAACGCCGAACCCGGAGAACATGGAAGACCTGCAAAGCTATGGTCCCACGGCCTATGCCTTGCTGGAAAAACACGGAGGCGTCCGCATCGCCAACTATACCGTCGAATCCGCCATCGACGGTGGCGACAAGCCCGGCGCCATTGCTGTATTTTCGTTTCCGAATCCGGGTGCCATTCAGGATCTGCTGTTCAACGATCCCGAATATCAGAAAATCGTGCCTCTTCGGGACAGGGGTTTCAAGAGCATCCGCTTTTTCGTATGTGGCGAACAAGCATAGGCCCTGAGCGGTGATGGAGCGCATTTTCAAGAGCATCGACTACGTCGAACAGAACATGTTCGAACCGGTCGATGTTCATGACATCGCGCGGGCGTCGAACTATTCGACCTATCACTTTTGCCGGGTGTTCCGCGCATTGGTCGGGGATTCGCCCAAGGAATACCTGCGCAAACGGCGGCTGACGATCGCCGCCGAACGACTGGCGGCAGGGGAAAGCTCGATCCTCGACATTGCTCTGGACTGTCAATTTGATTCGCACGCGTCGTTTACGCGTGCATTCAGGCAACTGTTTGACGTCACACCAGAACAATACCGCGACAATGCCGACCCCTATCGGCTTAAATACAAGGATCAGTTCAGCCGCCACATGCTGCACCATCTGCAAAACCGGCTAGATATGGAGCCCGAGGTTGTCGTGCGGCCTGAAACGAAAGTGATCGGTGTATCCAGGCAATATCGGGAAGACGATCTGGACATCGAAACGCTGTGGTCAGCATTTCGACCAAGCGTGCCCCAGATCAGAAATCGGGTGGGAACCGACGCCTTTGGCATCTACGAGGCGTATCAGGAAGACAAGTCCGGATTCGGTTTCAGCTATGTCTGCTCGGTCGAAGTCACTGACTTTGATGACATTCCGCCAGACATGATCGCCAGAACGCTTCCGGCGCACCTTTATGCGGTGTTCCGCCATCGCGGCCCCATTTCGTATCTTCCTGAAACCCTGAAATACATCTGGGGAAGCTGGCTTCCGAAATCGGACTATGAATACCGGGAAACGCCGGATTTCGAGCTGTATTCGCCCGGGTCTCGGCCAGATGATCCGGAGAAGGCATTGTCGTTGTATATCCCGATCGGGAACAGATCGTAATTCCAATTGATTCCGCTTTGGCTTTGTTCAGTCACCTGTGGCACCAATCCGCACATCCGGAATAATGGCGGCAGCGCGCGGGCCAATATGGCCGATGCCAACGCAACGCATTTGTCGGCTTTCCGATCGGTCAGCCGGCGCGCAGCAATTTTCGACAATTGGCGGCCGTGCGTTTGGCTGGCATATCGTGGCGGTGTCGACGCGGCCCAAGGGGGCAACGTTCGACAGCACCACGGGTTGTGCCGCGCCGCAAGGGCGTGACATGCGCACCTGTCGCCCGGACCGGCGCCGCGCGGTTGCCTGTTCAGAGCGCGGTGACCACCTGCCGTTGCGTGCCCAGCCCGTCGATGCCAAGCGTCACCACGTCGCCGATCTTGAGAAAGGTTGGTGGTTTCATGCCCAGCCCCACCCCCGGCGGGGTGCCGGTCAGGATCACGTCGCCCGGTTCCAGGGCCATGAATTCGGTCAGGTGGGACACGATCGTGGCGCAGTCGAAGATCATGGTTCGGGTGTTGCCGGTCTGCATGCGTTGGCCGTTGACGTCCAGCCACACGCGGAGATTCTGCGGATCGCCAAGCTCGTCCGGGGTCACGATCACCGGGCCGAAGGGGCAGAAGTTCGGGAAGCTCTTGCCTTTCGACCACTGCCCGCCCCGCTCGGACTGCCAGGCCCGTTCCGACACGTCATTGGCCACCGCATAGCCAAACACATGGTCCAGCGCGGCGTCGGGCGCCAGGTTGAACGGCGTCGGCTTGCCGATCACGATGGCAAGCTCGACCTCCCAGTCGAGCTTGGTCATCCTCGGGCTGTAAAGGATGGGGTCGTTGGGGCCGCAATAGGCCGCGCGCGACTTGTTGAACAAGATGGGCTCTTTCGGGATGGGATGCCCGGCCTCTTTGGCGTGGTCTGAGTAATTGAGGCCGATGCAGTAGATGTTGGTGGGCCGGGTCATCGGCGCCGCGATTCTGGCGCCTTCGGTCGCAACGACCGGCAATGCGCCAAGGTCGGCCCCGGCCAGCGCGGCCTGCGCGCCGCCAATCGTGTCGGGCGTGAAATCGCCAACCAGCGAGGACACGTCGCGCGCGCTGCCATCCGCTGCCATGACGCAGGGCGTTTCCGCACCGGGTGCCCCGATCCGCATGAGTTTCATCGCTGGTATCCCTCTCGATGGCTGCTTTGGGGGCAAGTCAACCACGTTGGCGCGCAACATGCCATATCGGCGCCTTGCCGGGCGCCGCGCGGGTGTGGCCGGCGACGCGGCGGGGGCGCTGCCCCCGCGCCCCCGAAGTATTTTGCGAACAATGAAGCCCCGGGCGGCCGGCACAGGAACGGCGGGGCCGCCCCCAAGGGGCCCCGCCGCAGGCTGATGCGCGTTGGCCGGCAGCTCCCCAAAGCTGACGCCCGCAGTGCGCCCGGCCTAATCGGCCAGCAACTGCGCCTCGTGGCGCTTCAGCGTTCTGCGTGCGGCCCGATAATCGTCGAGCCCCTCGACCGAGTTCAGCTCGGGGAAGAGTTCGAGAATCTCGCTGCGTTGCGCGTTGCCGATGCCACCCAGCGAATAGTCGCCGGGCTGGAAGCTTTCGGTCCAGGTGCCGTCGGACAGCACCACCTCGTGATGGTCGAACATGAAGTGGACATAGCTGGTGCCAAGCGCCTTGACGGTCTGGATGCCGGACCCGTTCACCAGATGCTTGGCCGCGACCAGGACTTCGCGTTCGTCGAACAGAAGCGCCGTCTTGTCGTTCGAGACCAGCAGCCGGTGGTTGGGGCTGACCAGCATGTCGCGTTCGGGCAGGCCCCGGCCGAGGGCGCCTTTCCTGACCAGAACCGGGCGCAGGTAGGGTTGGCCGGCGAGGTCGGTATAGCCGAGGTCCTTGCGGCCGACCCAGCGGATTTCCTGGATGCCATTGTCGCGGGTGATGACCGTGTCGCCGGCGCGCAGTTCCTCGACGACACGTTCACCGCGCGGAGTGGCGATGCGGGCGCCGGGAGTGAAGCAGGGCACGATGCTTTCGATCTCGGTGAAATCGAAGCTGTTCACGACTTTGCCGTCGTCGTCGAGAAGCTCGACCGTGCCGTCATAGCCGTTGCCGTTGCTGTCGGTTGTCAGGTTGACAACCCGGTAGGGGCCGACGCTGCTGAGGTCCAGCGTGTCATGGTCGTCGCCGCCGGCGCCACCGTCGATGGTGTCGTCGCCGTCGGTCACGATGATCACGTCTCGGTCGTCGCCGCCGTAGACGCAGTCTTCGCCTTCGCCGCCGACAAGGGTGTCGTTGCCGTCGTTGCCATAGATGATGTCGTCGCCCTGGCCGCCGAAGATCTTGTCGTCGCCGGCGCCGCCGACGAGATAGTCGTCAAAGCTGAGGCCGGACGATCCCGAACCGGTGCCACCGCCTGAGCCGCCGC
>CAYYMJ010000028.1:8526-36102 GCA_964472855.1 uncultured Rhodobacterales bacterium
TTGTGCCAGCGCCCGTTCCACCGCTTGTTCCGCCGCCACTGCCCGTGCCACCGCCACTGCCAGATCCGGTCTCGTCATCTTCGCCCTGGCCGGCGCGGCCGCCGTCGCCGTAAATCGTGTCGTTGCCGGCACCACCGTCGACCGTGTCGTTGCCAGCACCGCCATAGATCAGGTCATTGCCGTCGCTGCCATAGATCAGGTCGTCGCCATCGCCGGCATACACCGTATCGTTGCCGTCGCCGGCGAACACGATGTCCATGTCGCCCGATTGCCCGGCAAGCACGGCATCGTCATGGTCGATGCGGTCGCCTTCGGGGTCGCCGGTATAGTTTTCGTCGATCAGATCGGCCGAGGCGGTGCCGTCCACATATCCGTCTTTGGCATTCGTCATCTTCCGGTCTCCCCATGTACCCCTGCGGTGAAAGCGCGCCCGGGCCCTTTCTGCAGGGTCCGCCCTGCCAAGGCAGAGCGATCCTGAATTCTCACCCGACACAGGAACCGCGCGGGCATCAAACGGGTGTCGATCAGAGCATGCTCTTGCAGACACCCTTGGAACCTTGGCGCGTGCACCCCGGTGCCGGCTGCCCCCCAACAGCCGCCGCAATTTGCGACACAACGGTTTTACAGAGGTGAACGGCGCCCAATAAACCAAAAATGGCGGAAACCGGGCGACGCTGTGCTGGGATTATGGGGAATTGGCCCGGTGCCTGACAGATTCAGCCGCCGCGAGATATTCGAGTCGCATTAACGATCAAGCGCATGCAAGTTACTGTAATAACGTAAGTTTTATTGAAAACAGAGGCTTTCGGCGTGGGTATGATTGCACCGAAACAATTTACAAACAGTGAATAATGCCCGGAATTGTGCCGAAACGGGGCTCAATCGCCGGACGGCCAGCGCATTTGAATTGCGGCCCGAAAGGGGCGGGCGTAGCGGGCTGGATTTCGGTTGAATTGAATACAGTCGCAGCCGGAACCCGCGATTGTTCACCGATCGGGTGGGATGGCCGGCGAATCGCCGGCGCCGGGGCGCGGCCAGACCTTCATGAGCGTCAGCCACAGCCGTTGGCCGGCCGTCCAGCCGCCTTCGTTCGGCCAGGCGAGTTCCTGACCCCCGACGTCAAGGCTCAGCCCGCTGCCATTTTCGGCGGCAACGCGCACTGGCCAGCAGCACAGCTTGCCGGTGCGGCCCGGGTCGGTTGCCGTCAGCATGGCTGCCTCGGGCGACACAACCAGCGACCATGGGCCAGGGCCAGCCGCCAGTTGCGGCAGCCTGATCGTGTGCGGGCCGATGTGAAACACGGCGTCGGCGCCCGCGGCCGTGACCCGGTCGACCTGCAATCGGCGCGGCGCCTGTTGCCAGCCGGTCAGCCGCCCGTTGTCCAGCCCCAGCACCCGGTCGGCCAGCGCCAGTATCTCGCCCTGCGCATGGGTGACCATGATGGTCGGGATCCGCAGTTCGGCCAAAGCCCGGGCCAGCGGCGTCATCAGGGCCAGCTTGCGCGTCGGGTCCAGCCCGGTCAGCGGTTCGTCCAGCAGCAGAAGCCGCGGGCGCGACGCCAGCACGCGGGCCAGCGCCACGCGCCGCGCCTCGCCCCCCGACAGGCCGCGCACGGGGCGGTCCAGCAGGGCCGACAGGTCGAGAAGGTCGACCACCCGGTCGACATGCGCCGCCCCGACCCCGCGCCTGTCGGCCCCGAAACGCACATTGTCGCCCACCGTGAGATGCGCAAACAGGCGCGGTTCCTGGAACATCATGGCGATGCCGCGCCGATGGGCGGGCACAAAGCGGTGGTCGTCCTGCAGGACCCGGTCGCCAAGACGCAACGCGTCGCCGCGCCCATGTTCGAGCCCGGCGACAAAGCGCAGGACGGTTGTCTTGCCGGCACCGCTGGCCCCGGACAGGGCGGTGATGCCCGACAGCGGCACCGCACCCGCGACATCGAGCGTGAAATCGGGCCGGTGCCGGCGCACGTGGAATTCCAGCATCTCAGACACGCAGGATCCGCCGGTTCAGGACATAGACAAAGGTCAGCACAAGAAAGGACGAGACCAGCAGGCCGGCGCTGAGAATATGCGCCGCGCGATAGTCGAGGGTTTCCACCGCCGAATAGACCTCGATCGAGATCACGCGCGTGCGCCCCGGAATATTGCCGCCCACCATCAGCACCACGCCGAATTCGCCCATCGTGTGGGCAAAGCTCAGCACCGCGGCGGTAAGGATGCCGCGCCGCGCCAGCGGCAGCGCCACCAGCCGGAACGCTGTTCGCGGCGCGGCGCCAAGGGTGGCCGCCGCCTCCATCACGCCCGCCCCCACGGTGACAAAGGCCGTGTGCATCGGCTGCACCGCGAACGGCAGCGAATAGACCAGCGATGCAATCACCAGCCCGCTGAAGCTGAAGGTCAGCGTGTCGCCGGTCACCAGCACCCAGAAGCGTCCGATCGGGTGATTGGGGCTCATCAGGATCAACAGATAAAAACCCAGCACCGTTGGCGGCAACACCAGCGGCATCGCAGTCAGCGCCTCGACCAGCGGGCGCCAGCGGGCCCGGGTCGTGGCCAGCCACCAGGCCAGCGGCAGGCCCGCCAGCAGCAGGATCACGGTGGTCACAAACGACAGACGCACCGACAGCCAGACCGCCTCGGCCAGCATCAGTCCGGCACCTCGTAGCCGGCGGCGACAAGGATGGTGTCGGCGGCCGGGCTGTCGAGCCAGCGCCAGAAGCTCTGGGCCGCCGGGGTGTCGGACAGCAAAATCGCGTCCTGCCGGATCGGAGCGTGAAGCGCGGACGGGATCGCCCGTTGCGCCAGGTCGCGCCCGTTCAGCACGGCCGGGGCCAGCGACCGGGCCAGCAGCCCAAGCTCGGCATTGCCGGTGGCCACGAACAGGGCCGCCTGCGCAATGGTTTCACCGCGCACCAGCCTCAGTTGGCCGGCGTCCAGACCGAGGGCGGCCAACAGCTCGAACGCGGCGCGGCCATAGGGGGCAACGGCGGGGTCGGCGACGGCGATGCGGTGGCGCGACAGGATATCGGGCAGCGTCCCCTCGATCGCCGGGGCCGGGCCGACCAGCACCAGGCGCCCGATGGCGTAACTGCGCCGGTCACGCCCGATGCCGGCCGCCAGCAGCGCGTCCGCGCGCGCGGTATCAGCGGACAGGAACATGTCGAACGGGGCCCGCGCCAGGATCTGCGCGTAAAGCCGCCCCGACGAGCCATGGACAAAGCGCAGCCGATGCCCGGTTTCGGCGGCAAAGACGGGGGCCATGGTTTGCAGCGTCGGCAAGAAATTCGCCGCCACGGCAACCGTGACGGTCCCCGCCGAGGCCGCCAGCGGCACGCAGAACCAAAGCCAGGCAAGGGTGAACAGCCGAGTCATCCCCCGACCGGTATCTGCCCGCCGCCGCCCATGGCAAGGCCCCTGCGCCCGCCAGCAGCGAGGATCCGAAAATTCGGCGAATTTTCGTGGCCAGCGGCGGGCATTCGCGCCAGCGCCGGCAAAACAAGGGTCGGGCCTGTGCCTTGCCCTGCCCGCCAGAGGGGTGCGGCTGGTATCCCGCTCCGGATGCGGCGGAACGTGTCTGGCATGACCACGGCCCGAAAGGGTGATGGCGGGCAGCGCCACAACCCGGCCCCGAACCGCCAACCTGCCTTGTCGCTGCCGCAACCATTCGCACAACGGCTCCGGGTTGCGTTCGCGGTCCGAACCATGGCGCGCGATCGGCGCGACCGCCCGGTTACGTGTCCACGAAGCCGTGCGTCCTCTGACCGCCGCTGACCCTATGCCAGGCGCGCCTGCCCGGTCGACAGGCCGACGCTGACGGTCAGGCTGCCTTCGTTCACCAGCCATTTGCGCAAGGAAAAGCTGCGCGCGCCGGCCAGGTGCATGGGGTCGTTTTCGGCCAGCGCCCGCGCCGCTTCCATCGAGGCGGCCCGGTAGACGATCATACCCGCACCCACCATGGTTTCGCCGCTGGGGTCCGAAAGCGGCCCCGCCAGCACCAGCGCGCCGCTCAATTCCTGCCGACGCTGATAGGCCAGATGATCCGGCAAGGCGGTCTTGACGGCCTCGGCTCCATTTTGTGGCGTGGATTCAACGATATAAAGCTCAAGCGCCAGCGCGCCACGCTCTTTCGCCGTCGCTTTGTAGTCATTCCAGGCAACCATGGGTGCATCCTCTGCTATCCCGCCAAGTGTAAAATCTCGATTTTATTTGACAATGAAAAAGATCGTCGGCAAAATTATTGCACGCTTCCCAGGAGCTTCTGCCCGTGACCATGATGGCGACCATTCCCTTCCTGCCTGCGCCCGGGCGGATGCATTGACCGTTCCGGCCGCAACGGAAATGGCCCGGGGTCGCGCGGCCGCGCAGCAGGTCGTGCGCGACTTGCGCGCAACCCTGCCCACGCTGAGCGAGGATGCGATCAGCGTCATCCTCAGCGACGCGCGGTCGCATTACGCATGGCAGGACACGCCGGTGCCGCGGGCATTGCTTGAACAGGTCTACCAGATCGCCGCCGCCGGCCCCACCAGCATGAATTCCTGCCCGGCGCGTTTCGTTTTCGTGACCAGCGCCGAGGGCAAGGCGCGGCTGGCGAAGTCTCTGAAGGCCAAGAACATCGACAAGATGATGGCGGCGCCGGTGACCGCAATCATCGCCCATGATGTCGAATTCTGGCGCGAACTGCCGTTTCTGTTCCCCCACGAAGACCGCCGCCCGCTGTTTCGCGACAAGGCCCGGCATTCCGAGACCACGGCCTTTCGCAACGGCACGCTGCAGGGGGCCTATTTCATGGTCGCCGCCCGGGCGCTGGGGCTGGACGTGGGCGCGATGTCGGGCTTTTCCAACGACGTCGTCGATGCCGCGTTCTTCGCCGACACGACCCTGAAATCGAATTTTCTGTGCAACCTCGGCTATGCCGACGAAACGGCGCTGTTCCAGCGGCTGCCGCGTTTCGGCTTTGACGATGTTTGCACCTTTGCGTGAGGCGTAAACCATGGCAATCCGCCAAAAGACCCATATGACCATCCGGCTGACCGGACGTGGCACCAGCCATGCCCGCAGCGAAACCGAGATCGACGGCAATCGCGTGGTCATCGACGAACCCGTCGCCCGCGGCGGCACCAACGAAGGCCCGTCGCCCACCGCGACCGCCTATGCGGCACTGATCGGCTGCACCAATGTCATTGGCAGCAAATGCGCCAAGGCGCTGGATATCGACATCGGTCACCTGTCCTTCGAGATGGAGGTCGAATTCGACCGCCGCGGCGTGCTGCTGATGGAAGAGGTCGATCTGCCCTTTACCGCCATCCGGCTGGACGTCACCGCCCATGGCGACGCCAGCGAAGACGACATTCGGCGCGTCGGCGCCGAGACCGCGAAATACTGTCCGATAGCCAAGCTTTACGAACAGGCCGGAACCGACCTGTCCGTGACCTGGCGCAAGGGCTGAAAGCCCGCGCCGCAATCAAGGGAGGAAGCAACAAGATGCTGATGAAACTGACAAGACGGGCTGCGCTGGGCCTGGCATTCGCCGCCGCCGCCGCCCCGGCGATGGCCACCGAAACCATCAAGGCCGTCGTCATCGACGGTTACCCCGCCCGCGCCCTGTGGGTGAAGGAATTCAGCAATTTCTTCATTCCCGAGGTCGACAGCCGCCTGGCCGCGACCGGCAACTATGCCATGGACTGGCAGGAAAGCTATGGCGGGTCGATCGTCAAGCCCAAGGGCGTGCTGGAAGGCGTGCGTCTTGGCCTGGGCGATATCGGCATCGTGACCACGATCTTCCACAGCTCGAAACTGCCCAGCCAGGCGATTTCGGCGGTCACGCCGTTCATTGCCCCCGATGCCCGCGCGGTGGCCCGGGCGGTCGACGAGATCGCCCATGAGTTCCCCACCATGCAGAATGAAATGGCGGCCCAGAACCAGGTGTATCTGGCCACGGGCGTGGTGCTGGACACCTACCAGGTGTTTTCGACCCACCCGATCAGTTCGCTCAGCGATCTCGAAGGCAGCAAGGTTGCCGGCGCCGGCATGAACCTGCGTTACCTTGAAGGCATCGACGGCGCCGCCGGCGTGCGCGGCGGGCTGACCGACTTCTACAACATGCTGCAGACCGGGCTGGTCGAAAACGCCATGCTGTGGCCCGAGGCCGCGTCGACCTTCAAGATCGCCGAGGTGGCGCCCTATATGCTGCGCGTCGATCTGGGCGCGGTGAATTCCAAGACCGTCACCGTCAACAAGGACTATTGGGACGGCCTGCCGCAAGAGGTGAAGGACACGCTGCTGGAGGTTGCCGTTCTCTACCGCGACCATGTGGCCGCCATCGCCATGGACCGCGCCGCGGCCAGCCGTGACAATTTCGTCGCCCAGGGCGGCACGATTGTCGAGGTCGACCCGGCCGAGCGCGAAGCCTGGGCCAATGCCATGCCCAACATCGCCGCCGAATGGGCCGCCGGGCTTGACGCCAAGGGCGAACCGGGCAGCGAAATGCTGCGCGCCTACTTGGCCAAGCTTGAAGCTGCCGGCTACACTGGGGTCCGCGACTGGACCGCCGATCTGAGCAACTAGACCGGCAATCAAGAACCTTGAAAGGCCGGGTGTCATGCAGAACGCCTTCAGAACTGCGATACTCGGCCTTTCCGCCCTTACCGACCGGCTTGCCATCGTCGCCAACGCCATCGGAACCCTCGTGGTGCTGCTGCTGGTTGGTGTGGTCAATTTCGATGTCGTGGCCCGTGGCGCGTTCAACGCACCATTTCACGGTGCTATCGAGGTGGTGCAATTCTCGATGGTGCTGATCGTCTTCCTCCAGTTGCCCGACGTGGTGCGCGTCAACCGCCTGACCCGGTCCGACGGTTTTCTGGTGGTCGTCGGCCAGCGCCTGCCGCGTTTCTCGGCCCTGCTGCGCCACGTCATCGACCTGATGTCGGCGCTGTTCATGGCCCTGATCGCCATCGCCATCTGGCCCGAGTTTGTCGACATGTGGCACACGCAGGACTATTTCGGCGTGCCGGGTGTCTTTACCGCGCCCTGGTGGCCGATCAAGCTGACGATCTTTGTCAGCGCCGGGCTGTGCACGCTGATCTTTGCGCTGAAAGTGCTGTTGCCGGCGGTCAAACCTGCGCGGGTCAGATTGCCCGATCACGAGGCCGACCCATGAGCCCGATTGAAATCGGCCTGGCGTCGGTCGTCGCCATCGTGGTGCTGATCTACATGGGGGTCTATATTCCCATCGCGCTGGGGGTGGTCAGCTTTGTCTCGATCTGGCTGATGCGGGACAATTTCGATCTGGCGATGAACCTGCTGAAGATCGCGGTCAGCGACAGCGTCATGGAATATACCTTCGCCACGGTGCCGCTGTTCACCTTCATGGGGCTTGTGGTGTCGCGGGCCGGCATGGGCCGCGATGTCTATGAGGTGATGAGCACCGGCTTTCGCCGGGTGAAGGGCGGCATCGGCATGGCCACGGTTGGCGCCAATGCGGTCTTTGCCGCGGTGACGGGATCGTCCATCGCCTCGGCCTCGGTGTTTTCCAAGGTCTCGGTGCCGCAGATGCTGCACTATGACTATAACCCGCGTTTCGCGGTGGGGGTGGTCGCCGGGTCGTCGGTGCTGGGCATGATCATTCCGCCGTCGGCGATGCTGATCATCTATTCCTTCGTGGCCGAGCAATCGGTGGGCCAGATGTTTCTGGCCGGGGTGGTGCCGGGGCTGATGCTGGCGGTGGCCTATGTGGGCGCGATCTGGGTCATGGGGCGCGTGACACCGGGGTTTGTCGGCGGGCGCCCGGCCTCGGATTACGAACTGATGCCCTGGGCCGAGATCGCCGGCAAGATCCTGCCCACACTCGGGCTGATCGTGGTGGTGCTGGGCGGCATCTATACCGGCTGGCTGACCCCGGTCGAGGCCGGGGCCACCGGGTCGCTGGTGGCGCTGGCCATCGCGCTGCTGCGCCGGCGGCTGGGCTGGCAGGACTTCTGGAAGGCGCTGCTGGAGACCGGCCATATCACCGCCGCCATCCTGTTCCTGATTACCGCCGCCTCGATCTATTCGCGGATGCTGGGGCTGGCGGGGCTGCCCAACCAGCTGGGCGACCTGCTGGCCACCAGCCAGGCCGGGTTTTTCAAGATCATGCTGATCTATGTCCTGCTGATGCTGTTTCTCGGCACGCTGCTGGACACCGCGTCGATCATTCTGATCGTGGTGCCGCTGTTCCTGCCACTGATCGAGCCCATGGGCCTGTCGCTGGTGTGGTTCGGCATCGTCACCGTGATCGGGGCCGAGATCGGGCTTTTGACGCCGCCGCTGGGCATTTCCTGCTTCGTGATCAAGGCGACGCTGAACGACAGCCGCATCAGCCTGAAGGACGTGTTTCTTGGCGCCCTGCCCTTCGCGGGGGTCATGCTGTGCGTGCTGATCGTGATCATCCGATTCCCGGCCCTGAGCCTGGCCATTCTGAACTAGGAGATCGAAACCCGTGCGCAACGTGACAAGCGACAATATCACCGAGGTCTTCGCCAGCTATTTCGGCCCCGACACCGACCCGCGCGTGCGCGAGGTTCTGGGGGCGCTGGCGCGGCATATCCATGACTTTGCCAAAGAGGTGAACCTGACCCACGCCGAATGGAACGCGGGTATCGCCTTTCTCGAATGGGCCGGGCGCATCAGCGATGACAAGCGCCACGAGTTTATCCTGCTGTCCGATGTGCTGGGGCTGTCGTCGCTGGTGGACATGCTGCATTCGGACCCCGCCGCCACCAGTTCGTCGGTGCTGGGGCCATTCCACATTGCCGGGGCGCCCGACATCGCGTTCGGTCATGACATGAAACGCGACTATGCCGGCGACATCGTGCTGGCCACGGGCCGGATAACCGATGTCGACGGCAACCCGGTCGCGGGCGCCAGGCTCGACATCTGGCAGACGGCGCCCAACGGGATGTATTCCAGCCAGGACCCTGACCAGGACCTTTACAGCTTTCACGGCATCCAGACCACCGGCGCCGACGGGCGCTATGGGTTCACCACCGTCAAGCCGGTCAGCTATACCGTGCCCACCGACGGGCCGGTTGGCGACATCCTGAACGCGGCCGGGCGCCACCCGTGGCGGCCGTCGCATCTGCATTACATCGTCACCGCGCCGGGGTATCGCCCGCTGGTGACCGAGATCTTCCCCCACGACGACCCCTATCTCGACCAGGATACCGTGTTCGGGGTGCGCGAAGACCTCGTCATGCGCTATGTCCCCTGCCCGGCGGACAGCTTTCCCGACGGCTACGCCCTGTCGGGCAAGGTGGCCGAGGGCTATCTCAGGGCCGAATTCGACCTCAGGCTGGTGCGCGAGGGCTAACCCGGAGCGGGACGGCAAGGCTGGCTGGCTGGCTGAGCCCGCCGCCGCGCTGGCCGGCCGCGTCAGTCGATCTGGTCGGCCAGAAAGGCGCCGGTGTTGCGGTAATGGTCCATCAGCCGGGTGCACAGAGTCTCGACATCCCGGGCGACGGCGGCATCGAGGATGGCGCGATGTTCGGCATCGACATCGCGGCGCCCATAGCTTTTCGACCGCCCCGCCAGATAGCGATAGCGCACGTTGAGGTCGTAAAGCTGGTCGCAAAACCGCAACAGGATCGGCGAGGTGCAGGCCCCCAGCAAGGCCATGTGAAAATGCTTGTGATGGGTCTCGAAGCTTTCCAGATCGGCCCGGCTGGCGCGGCTCATGTGGTGGTGGGCCAGCACCAGCGCGTCTTCCCAGTCGCGATGGGCGTTGGAAAGACTGTTGCGCAGCGCCAGCTCTTCCAGGTTGCAGCGCAGATCGAGGATTTCCTCGAACTGGGCCCGGCTGGTCTGGGCGACGCGAAATCCGCGCTGGTCCAGCCGGTTGACCAGCTGGTCCGAGGTGAGAAGACTAAGCGCCTCGCGCACCGGTGACGCCCCGGTTTCCAGCCCGACCTTGAGCGCGTCGACCTTCAGCCGCTCGCCCGGCGGAATGCGCCCGGTGATGATATCGGCGCGCAGCCGCAGATAGGCGCGGCGCGTGGATGACTGGGTCGACGGAGGCTCGGGCGCGGGATTTTCCATGGCCGGATTGTTGCCAGCATTGAGCGGTGAAAACAAATATTATCGTTATTTTTGGGCCAGCCCCCGCGCCGGTAGTGGCATTGGCCGGGCCCAACACGCCCCCGAACCGGCGAATGGCAGGGGAAATCGCCGCGTTTCGGGCAAGCGCGCGCCAGCCCGGCGCCGGTTGAGGCGCAGACGACCGGCAAAAACTGGATTTTTATTGGATTATGCACGAAAAATGGGTATAAATCGGCGGCATCCAACGACGGTGAAACCATGCGCGAAAACCACTTTGAAGACGGAAAATTCTGGGTCAGCCCCTATAACTTCGTGCCCGAGGTCCGCAACGGGCTCGACCTGCCGGCCAAGGTTCAGATCCACGACGCCACCCTGCGCGACGGCGAACAGACACCCGGCGTGGTGTTTTCGGTCGACGACAAGGTGCGCATCGCCACCAAGATGGACGAGATCGGCGTCGACCGGATCGAAGCGGGGATGCCGGCGGTGTCGCCCCAGGATGCCGAAGCGATCAGGGAAATCACCGCGCTGGGTCTGAAGTCGCGCATCTATACCTTTGCCCGGGCGCTGAAATCCGACATCGACATGGCGCTGGAATGCGGGGCGCACGGGGTCATCATCGAGGTGCCCATCGGCTATCCCAAGCTGGTCACCCAGTTCGGGTGGACGTGGGAAGACGTGTTCCGCAAAAGCCGCGACGTGATCAACCATGCCCGCGATAACGGGCTGCACGCGGTGTTCTTTCCCTATGACACCACCCGGGCCCGGCCCGACGATCTGACCAACCTGTGCAAGGCGATCATGGCGGAATCGCCGCCCGACGCCATCGGCATCGTCGACACCATGGGCTGTGCCACGCCCGAGGCGATCAAGTACATGGTGCGCTGGGTCAAGGGCATGACCGGCCTTCCGATCGAGATCCATACCCACAACGACTTTGGCATGGGCGTGGCCACCGAACTGGCCGCCGTGACCGCCGGCGCCGAGGTGGTGCACAGTTGCGGCAACGGGCTGGGCGAGCGCACCGGCAACGCGGCGATGGAAGAGCTGATGCTGGGGCTGGACCTGCTTTACGGTTACGAGACCGGCTATCGCATGGACAAGCTGCCCGAGCTTGGGGCGCTGTTGTCAGAGTTGGCCAACATCCCCGTGGCGCGCAACAAGCCGGTGCTGGGCCATGGCAATTTCATTCGCGAAAGCGGTATCGGCATCCAGTATGTCATGCATGACCCGCTGGTGATGTTCGGCACCCACCCGGCCCTGACCGGGCGGTCGGGCGAGGTGGTGCTGGGCAAGAAGAGCGGCAAGGCCTCGGTCACCTACAAGCTGGAAGAACTGGGGCTGGGAACGCTGGCCGAGGACGCGGCCGCCGAGGTGCTGACGCGGGTCAAGGCGCGCGGTATCGAAAAGCGCGACATCCTGAGCGATGCCGAGTTTGCTGCCATTGTCGCCGAGGTGCGGGCGCGGTCGGCCGCCTGAGCGGCCCCGCGTCCGGCGGACGGCCTGCGATGCAGGGGTTGGCTGGTGCCCGAGGTCGGATTCGAACCGACACGCCTTGCGGCGGGGGATTTTGAATCCCCTGCGTCTACCATTTCGCCACTCGGGCCCCGGCAGGGGTGATGTAGCCAAGCCAACCGGCCGCCGAAAGCAAAAAATGCGCGGGCGTGTCCGGAATGCGCGCCCTGCGGGCGCATTCGATTGACGGGCGCCGTCCTTGCGGACGGCGCGATGCCTCCGGCGGGGATATTTGGGCCAAGCTGATGGGGCTTGACGCCCGCCGGGCAAGCGGGCATGCGCGCACCCATGATCCGAACGCTTTATGACTGGACGCTGCGGCTGGCCGACACGCGGTACGCGATGTGGGCGCTGGCCGTGATCGCCTTTGTGGAAAGCTCGGTGTTTCCGATCCCGCCGGATGTGTTGATAGTACCGATGATCCTGGCGCGCCCGTCGCGGGCCTGGGCGATTGCGCTTGTGGCGACGCTGGGTTCGGTGCTGGGCGCGTTGCTGGGATACTGGCTCGGGGCGACGCTGTTCGACAGCGTCGGGCAGCCGGTGCTGGAGTTTTACGGGCAGACCGGGCATTTCGACAGTTTCCGGGCCCGCTATGCCGAGTGGGGGGCCTGGGCGGTGCTGGTGGCCGGGGTCACGCCGTTTCCGTTCAAGGTGATCACCATCCTGTCGGGGGCGGCGCATCTGAACCTGGGTGTGTTCCTGATCAGCGCCGTGATCGCCCGGGCGCTGCGGTTTTTCATCGTGGCGCTGCTGTTGTGGCGCTTTGGCTCGCCGATCCGCGATTTCATCGAGCGTCGGTTGGGTCTTGTGTTTTCCGCCGGTCTGCTGTTGCTTCTGGGCGGCTTTCTTTTCGTGAGGTTCCTGTGACAGCCCGTAGACTGATGCTTTTGGCCGCCGGCGGATCGGCGGCTTTGCTGGCCGGGGCGTTCGTGTTCCAGGCGATGGGTTATGCCCCGTGCAAGATGTGCATCTGGCAGCGCTGGCCTCATGCGGTTGCGCTGGCCTTCGGGCTGGTGGCGTTGTTGGCGCCGGCGCGGTTGCTGGCGCTGGGGGGCGGGCTGGCGGCGCTGACCACCAGCGGCATCGGCGCCTATCACGCCGGGGTCGAATATGGCTGGTGGCCCGGGCCCGACAGCTGCACCGGCAGCGGCGAGGGGCTGGCCGGGCTTTCGGGGGCCGATCTGTTGTCGTTCGAGACCACCGAGCGCATCGTGATGTGTGACGAGGTTGCCTGGGCCCTGGGCGGGATATCCATGGCGGGCTGGAACGCGATTTTCTCGCTGCTGCTGGCCATCATGTGGGCCGTTGCGCTGCGCCGCGGTTTTGGCGGCCCGGCTCAGGGTGCCGGCGGGATCGCGTAGGTCAGCGAGGCGCGGGCGACCGGGTTTTCCAGCCCTTCGGAATAGATCAGCACGTCGCCCACCGCCAGCGAGCGTCCGAGCTTGAGCAGCCGGGTGTCGGCCAGCAGGTCGCGGTCGGCGACGGGTTTGCGCATGAAGTCGATGCTGCAGTTGGTGGTCACCGCCAGCGCCCGCGGGCCGATGCGGCTGAGCGTGGCGAGGTAGACCGCGACATCGGCCAGCCCGAATATCGTGGGCCCTGAAACCGTGCCGCCGGGGCGCAGGTGTTCTTCGCCGATCTTGCGGCGCACGCGGACAAGGTCGGCGGTCACGTCGACGATGTCGAACCAGCCCCGCGTTTGCGGAAACTCGCGGTCCAGGAAAGCTGTGAGGTCGGCCTTGCCCATCCTGATCGACATGCTTTCTCCTTCCGGCAATCGCGACTAGGCTTTGCCGAACCGGCGGCGGAGGACAAGCATGCCCATTCGGATCGAGCAAAGTGACGCAGTGGCGCATGTGGTTCTGGACGCGCCGCGGCGGTTGAACCCGCTGTCTTCGGCGACACTGGCGGCGTTGCAGGCGGCGCTGGACGAGTTGGCGGCGCGCGCCGATGTGCGGGTGATCGTGCTGCGGGCCGAGGGGCGGGCCTTTTCGGCCGGCCATGACCTGGCCGAGATCAGCGCGGCCCGGGCCGGGGCCGACAAGGGGCGCGCGCGGCTCGAGGCGTTGTTCGATCAGTGTGCCGGCCTGATGCAGACGATCCTGCGCCAGCCGCAGCCGGTCATCGCGTCGGTTCAGGGGCTGGCCGCGGCGGCGGGGTGTCAGTTGGTGGCCAGTTGCGACCTGGCGGTTGCGGGCGAAACCGCGCGCTTTGGCGTCAATGGCGTCAACATCGGGCTGTTCTGTTCGACCCCCATGGTGGCGCTGTCGCGCAATATCGGGCGCAAGCGCGCGTTCGAGCTGTTGACCACGGGCGATTTCATGACCGCAGACGAGGCCCGGCAGGCCGGGCTGGTCAACCGCGTGGTTGCCGATGACCGCCTGGCGCAAGAAACCGGCCGCCTGGCGGCCCAGATCGCGGGCAAGCTGGGGGTGGCGGTGCGCATCGGCAAGCGGGCCTTTTACGACCAGCTCGAGATGCCCCTGTCGGAGGCCTATGACTTCACCGGTCGGGCCATTGTCGCCAACATGATGGAAGACGACACCGCCGAGGGGATTGCCGCCTTTCTGGAAAAGAGGGATCCGAAATGGGAGCTGTGAGCGTTGAGGACCATCTGTCGGCGATTGCCGATGACAGGCGCCGGGCCGAGGCGCGGCGGCTGGACGGGCTGTTTCGCGAGGTGACGGGCTGGCGCCCGCGTCTTTGGGGCAAGGTGATCGGTTACGGTGCCTACCACTACAAATATGACAGCGGGCACGAGGGCGACACCTTCGCCACCGGCTTTGCCCCCCTGGCGCGGCAGCACAGCCTGCATATCATGCCGGGCTATGACGCGTTTGCCGATATCGCGGCGCGACTGGGGCCGCATACCCGGGGCAAGTCGTGCTGGTATATCAAAAGGCTGGACGCCATAGACGAGGCGGCGCTGAAAGACCTGATCCGCGCCGGTCTGGACGATCTGGCCCGCCTGTTCCCGGTGACCCCGACCTGATCAGCGACCCTTGAACAGGGTGCCCACCAGACCGCGCACGATACGGCGGCCCGTGGTGCCCTTGAGTTCCTTGATGACGGCGGTCGAGATGGCCGTGCCAAAGCTTTCGCGGCTGCGGGTGGAATGGGCGCTCGACCGGCCGACGCGGGTCCCGGAATAGCGTCGGGCGGTATTGAATTCGCGTTCTGCCAGCGGGGCGTCCATGGCGCCGGTTTCGGCGGTTTCGGCCGCCGACGCCGCGGCCTGCGCGCGGGCCTGAAGCTTTTCAAAGGCGCTGACCCGGTCAAGGCGCGCGTCATATTTGCCGGCCAGCGGCGAGGCGGCGATCAGGTCGCGGCGTTCGGCATCGCTCAGCGGGCCAAGGCGCGACGATGGCGGGCGGATCAGGGTGCGTTCGACCACGCCCGGCACACCCTTGCGCTGCAGGAAAGACGTCACCGCCTCGCCGACGCCAACGTCGCGAATGGCGTCCGCGGTGTCAAAACGCGGGTTCGACCGATAGGTGTCGGCGGCATCTTTCAGCGCGCGGCGATCCTTGGCGGTAAAGGCACGCAAAGCATGCTGCACCCGGTTGCCAAGCTGGCCAAGAACGTCCTCGGGAATGTCGGTGGGGTTCTGGGTGACAAAGAACACGCCCACCCCCTTGGACCGGATCAGCCGCGCCACCTGCTCCACCTTGTCGACCAGCGCCTTGGGGGCGTCGTCGAACAGCAGATGCGCCTCGTCGAAGAAGAACACCAGATGTGGTTTTTCGGGGTTTCCGACCTCGGGCAGTTCCTCGAACAACTCGGACATCAGCCACAGCAGGAAGGTCGCGTAAAGCCGCGGGTTGGCCATCAGCCGGTCGGCGGCCAGAATGTTGACCCGGCCGCGGCCGTCGGGCGTGACGGCCATCAGGTCGGCCAGATCCAGCGCCGGTTCGCCGAACAGGTGGTCGCCGCCCTGCTCTTCCAACACCAGCAGCCGCCGCTGGATCGCCCCGACCGAGCTGGTGGCGACATTGCCATAGCGCAGCGACAGACGGCTCCGGTTCTCGCCGACCCAGATCAGCATGGCGCGCAGGTCGGCGAGGTCGAGCAGCGGCAGGCCCTCGTCATCGGCCAGGCGGAAGGCGATGTTCAAAATGCCCTCTTGCGCCTCGGACAGATCCAGCAGCCGCGACAACAGCAGCGGGCCCATTTCGGCCACCGTGGTGCGCACCGGGTGCCCGGCCTTGCCGAACAGGTCCCAGAAGGTGACCGGCGCCGCGCCATAGGCGTAGCCGTCAAGCCCGATCTTGCCGGCCCGTTCCGTGAAGGCGTCATGCAGCCGGAAATCGGCCGATCCGGGCACGGCCAGACCGGACAGATCGCCTTTGACATCGGCCAGCACCACCGGGACGCCGGCGGCCGAAAGCTCTTCGGCCATGATCTGCAGCGTTACGGTCTTGCCGGTGCCGGTGGCGCCGGCGATCAGGCCGTGGCGGTTGGCAAATTCATAAAGCAGATGTTGCGACGTGCCATAGTCCGGACCGCCGCCGCCCATGAAGATCCCGTCGCTCATTGCCTACGCCTCCGAAAATCGCGCTGCCAACTCTACAGTGAATTGCCGGATGCGCCAGCAGCATCCGGCGAAGTTGCGATCAACCCGCTGAAACCAAGGCAAGAATCGCCCTCGGCCACGCTTGGCCCGATGCTGCGCCGCGGCGTAAATTGTTACCGGCTGGCTGTTGACGCAACGGGACAAAATACGTAGTTTCCGGCCAAAGCACTAAGTCGGCCAGTCCGGCAGGGAGAAAGTTTAGAAGGGGCCCCGTTCGGGGCCCTTTTTTTTCGTGTCGGCGGCATCTGACCGTCGGCCAAATACAGGGCCTGACAGAGCAGATTTTCCGGTGTAGAACCGGCGCCTGAATTCAGCCCAACCTTCAGGAAAGCCATGTCCATCATTCGACCGATCGCCGTCGCGTTTTCGCTGCTTCTTGCCACCCTGCCCGCGCACGCCCAGACCGAAGACACCACCCCGGCCGCCGAGGCCGACCTTTCGCTGGGTCAGGAAGTGCCCGGAACGCCCTATGTTGCCGGCCAGCATGGCGATTGGGAGCAACGCTGTGTCCGTGCCCCCGAAGGCCAGGACGATCCGTGCCAGATTTACCAGCTGCTGCGCGACCAGGACGGCAACAGCGTCGCCGAGATCTCGATCTTTCCGCTGCCCGAAGGCGGGCAGGCCGTGGCCGGCGCCACCATCGCGACGCCGCTTGAAACCCTGCTGACCCAGCAGATCACCCTGTCGGTCGATGGCGGCACGGCCAAACGCTATCCCTATAACTATTGCGACGCCGCCGGATGCTATGCCCGGGTCGGCTTTACCGCCAGCGACCTCAGCGCGCTGAAGCGCGGTGCCGCGGCGACCATGCGAATCGTGCCGGTGCAGCGGTCGGATCAGGCGGTGTTGCTGACGTTGTCGCTGTCGGGTTTCACCGCGGGCTATGCCGCACTGTCGGGGAACTGATCTGACCGGTTCGCCGCCCCGCCACCGGGGCGGCGGCCTCAGACCCGCCTGAGGGCCAGCACCGCGTTCAGACCGCCAAACGCAAATGCGTTCGACAGCACGGCCGAAACCTTGGCCTCGCGCGCCTCGTTCGGCACCACGTCCAGTGCGCATTCGGGGTCGGGCTCTTCATAGTTGATTGTCGGGGCGATAACGCCGTCGCGCAGGGCCATGATGCAGGCCAGAAGCTCGACCGCACCGGTGCCGCCGATCAGGTGGCCGTGCATGGATTTGGTCGACGAGATCATCAGATTGTCGGCATGGTGGCCAAAGACATCGGCCACGGCCGCGCATTCGGTCTTGTCGTTGACAGCCGTCCCGGTGCCGTGGGCGTTGATATAGCTCACGTCTTCGGGGTTCAGGCCCCCGTCGCGCATGGCGCCGGCGATGGCCCGCGCCGCGCCCTGCTTGGACGGCATCACGATGTCGGCGGCGTCGCTGGACATGGCAAAGCCGACGATTTCGGCCATGATCTCGGCGCCCCGCGCGCGGGCATGTTCATATTCCTCGAACACGAACACACCGGCGCCTTCGCCCTGCACCATGCCGTTGCGCGTGGCCGAGAACGGCCGGCAGCCGTCTTTCGACATCACGCGCAAACCCTCCCACGCCTTGACGCCACCAAAACACAGCATGCTTTCCGACCCGCCGGCCACCATCACGTCGGACATGCCGCTGCGAACCAGATGAAAGGCCTGACCCATGGCGTGGTTGGAACTGGCGCAGGCCGTCGCGACCGTGAATGTCGGGCCCTTGAGGTTCCACTGCATCGACACGTGGCTGGCAGCGGCATTGTTCATCAGCTTGGGCACCACGAAGGGATGCACCCGGTTCTTGCCGGCCTCGTAGACAGCGCGATAATTCTCGTCCTGCGTCGACAGCCCGCCGCCCGAGGTGCCCAGCACAACGCCCGAGCGCGCGGCCAGCTCGCCCGCAAACTCCAGCCCCGACTGAGCAATCGCCTGACCGGCCGCCAACAGCGCGAACTGGGTAAAGCGGTCATACAGCGCCACCTGCTGGCGGTTGAAATGGGTGCCTTCGTCATAGCCCTTGACCTGCCCGCCGATCCGGATCGACAGCCGGTCGACATCGCGCAACTCGAGCGGGCCGATCCCGCACGTGCCCGCGCGCATGGCCGCCAGCGTTTCATCGACCGTGGTTCCCAGCGCATTGATGGTTCCCGCGCCGGAAATGACCACCCGTCTCATGCGGGCGACTGCGCGGACACCAGCGATTCGACCGCGGCGATGATGCTGGAAACCGACGAGATGTCGAAGGCGCTTTCGGTGGGATCGTTGGCATTGAAAGGCACGGAAATGTCGAACTCTTCCTCGATGGAAAAAATCGACTCGACCAGCCCGAGGCTGTCGATCCCCAGATCGTCCAGCGTTTGTCCAAGGGTCACGTCCGACGGCTCGACCACCGCCTGCTCGGCGATGATCCTGATGATGCGGTCCCTGATCGTGTTCGACATATCGGCCTCTCACCTGATCTTGGCCGGTGATCTAGTCGTTTCTGCCGTCCTTGGGAACCGGATTTTCACCGGCGCGCCACTGGGCCATCATGCGCGGCAGCCTGCGCAGGGCCTTGTAGATCTCGGTATGCAACTCCATCCGCACCGCCGGATAGCCCATCAGCACCCGCCCTGGCGGCGCGTTTGACAGAATCATCGTGCCCGCCGCGGCGATCACGTCGGCGCCCACCACGATATTGTCGACAATGCCCACCTGGCCGCCGAACACACAGCGGTCGCCGATTCGCGTCGACCCGGCAATGCCGGTCTGCCCGGCCAGCAAGCAGTCGCGCCCGATGTCGACGTTGTGGGCCACCTGGCAGAGGTTGTCGATCTTGGTGCCATCGCCGATGCGCGTGGCCCGGATGGTGCCGGCGTCGACACAGGCGTTGGCCCCGATCTCGACATCGTCGCCAACCACCACCCCGCCCAGCGAATGGATGCGCGTCCAGCTTTGGCCGCGGGTATCGCCGCGGTCGCCCATGGTCTCGCGCGCGCGTTCGACGCCAGATTTCTCGGGCGTGACAAAGGACAGCCCGTCACCGCCGATCACCGCGCCGGGCTGAGCGATAAAGCGGTCGCCGACGGTCACGTTGCGCGCGATGCGCACGCCTGACAGCAAAAGCCCGTCACGGCCGATCCGGACGCCCGGGCCAACGGTTGTCTGCGGGCCAATCCGCGTGCCGTCGCCAACCTGCGCCCCGGCCCCGATCACCGCCAGCGGCCCCACCGACACGCGCGCGCCCAGGTCGGCATCGGGCGCGATCACCGCCGAGGGGTGGATGCCCGCGTCAAGCCCCGGGCCGGGGTCGAGCATCGCGGTCAGCCCGGCCAGCGCATAGCGCGGTCGCGGCACGAACAGCGCCGCCTGCAGCCCCAGAGCGCGCCAGTCGGCCCCCTCCCACAGGATAGCGGCCCGCGCCGCCCCCTGCCCAAGCCCCTCGGCAAAGCGTGGCTGCATGGCCAGCGCCAACTGGTCGGGGCCCGCCATCGCAGGTTCGGCCGCGCCGCGAATGCGCAAGCTCGCGTCGCCATAAAGCCGCGCATTCAGCGCAGTGGCAATTTCAGACAGCGCAAAGCTGCGCCCGGCAGAGTCGGTCATGCGCCGAACTTAGCTGATGGCAAGCGAAACGCCAGCGGCCCTGAGCGCATTCAGGATCTTCGCGTCGCGCCCGTAGACATCGACCCGAAACTGGGTCTTGCCGCGCGGGCTGGTATAGGCGGTCCGGTAGATCAGATGCACCGGGATCTTTTGCTCGAGATCGACCTGCGTCTCTTGCCCGGTGTCCAGGATCGACCGGAAATAGGTCCGCGGGTTCGACGTCTGCCGCGCCAGCAGCGCATAGGCGAAATCGAACGGATCCTGCAGGCGGATACAGCCGTGGCTGAAATCGCGCACCGACCGCTGGAACAGCGATTTCGAAGGCGTGTCGTGCAGGTAGATGTTGTGCGGGTTCGGGAACATGAACTTGACCAGCCCCAGCGCGTTGCTTCGCCCGGGCGGCTGGCGCAGCGCAAAGGGGAAGCTTGCATCGTCATATTGCGCGAAGCCTTGCGCGCGGTCGGCGTGCTGCCCCGAAGCATCCGTCAGCTCAAGATAAGACAGCGCGCTGGGATCCTGCTGCAGCACCGGCAGATATTCCTTCACGATGATCGAGCGCGGAACATACCAGCTGGGGTTGATGATCATGTGCTCCATGACATCCGAAAACTCCGGCGTCCGGCGCCCCGACGTGGCCTTGCCGATGACCGACCGGGTTTCGAAGGTGATTTCGCCCTTGTCGATGATACGCGCCTTGAAATCGGTCAGGTTGACCAGAACATGCCGGTCGCCGCGTTCCTCGGGCAACCAGCGCTCGCGCTCCATCGCCACCAGGACGCTGCCCAGCCGATCCTCGGGCGGGGTGTTGATGGCGGCAAGCGTGGCACCGCCCACGGTGCCGTCCTGTTCAAGCCCGTGATCGGCCTGAAAGGCCATGACGGCCAGCGTCATCGCGGAATCAAAGGTCGTCGTCGCAACTTGCGGCAGATATCCCATCAGGATCATCCGGTTGCGCAGTGCAACGATGGCGCTGCCTCTGTCGCCTTCCTCGAACTTGCCACCGGGCACGGGCGCGCCCCAACCGCCCCGGGCGATGACCCGCTCCAGCCCAAGCTTGGCCCGCACCAGCCGGGTGTATTCCGGGGTTTGCGGCGACAGCTTGCGCAGAAAATCTTCCGGGTCAGCGGCCAGAAACGCCTGCAACAACACGTCGGCATCCTTGCGCACGACCCGGCGGCTGATCTCGCTGTCGATGGCGCGCGGATTGACGATGCCTGAATGCAGGTCGTTGGCAAAGCTCGCGAAAAGGCGCGACAGTTCAACCTCGACACGGCCACGGTCACGATCGTTTCTCACGTTGGCCAGCAGGTCGAGCACCATCTGCGGGTCATAGCGCCGGGTCGGCAGCCCGTGCGTTTCGGCGCCGGCAAATGCGTTGATCAGGGCCTCGCGCCGGGCGCGGCTGGCAGCGTCGGCGCCATTCCACACCGGCCGATAGGCCGCCTCGCGATAGAAACGTGCCAGCCCATCATCCAGGGCCGCCGTCTCGGCGATGGCCTGCCGGAATGCCGTCACCGATTGCGCAGGGGCAACGGCCGGGGCGGCGGCGACCAGCGCGGCCAGCCCCGCAACGATCAGGCGGCCGCGGCAGGATGCGATCAGGCGTTGAAACATATGCTTTCCTTCTGCGTCCGAGCGGTGCCCGGGTGCGTATTCCCCGCGATTTTGTGCGCAACAGGTGCGATCCTGTCCAGTCACAATTCTGGCAGGTGTTGCGAAAGATTCGCGACGTGTCACGAGGGACTGACAGGCCATGAACACGGGGTTAAGACGTAAGCAAAATTTTGCCGAATTGCGGCGGGAATGACACAAGCCTGCCAATCTTTTCTTCCCTGACCGCAGGCCCTGTGCCATACACAAGGTGCGCCTTGGGGATAGGGTGTCAAGAATGCGCCCGAATATGGGTAGGCGCGCTTAAAAAACGGGACGGGGACTTTGACCGACATCGCCTCTAAGGGCCTTACTCGGCGTTCGCTTTTGGGCGCCTTCGCGGCAACCGCCGTGGCCGCGGCGCCCACATACTCCAATGCTTTCGGACTGTTGCGCGGCGCCGGCGATATTCGCCGCGTTCGGATGTATTCCGGCCGCACGGGCGAAAGCGTCGACATGATCTACTGGATCGAAGGCGATTACATCAAGGACGCGATGACCGAGATCACCTGGTTCATGCGCGACTGGCGCCAGAGCCGGGAAAAGCCCGTCGACACCCGCACCATCGACATCATGGTCGCCGCGCATAGCCTGATGGATGTCTCGGAACCCTATATGCTGCTGTCGGGCTATCGCACGCCGGAAACCAACGCGCTGCTGCGGTCGCGGTCGCGCGGGGTGGCCAAGAATTCGCTGCACATGAAGGCACAGGCCGCCGACCTGCGGCTGGCCTCGCGCAGCGTGGCCCAGATTGCGCGCGCCGCGCTTGAATGCAACGCCGGCGGCGTCGGGCGCTATACCGGATCGAATTTCGTGCATATGGATTGCGGCGTCGTCCGCACCTGGGGCAGGTAGGCTCTGTATCCGCCTGAACCGCGTGAACCGGCCAGCCTGACGGGTGCCTTGGGTTTGCGGTCACCTCAGCCGGTGCCCAAGCAGCCGCGCCGCCACCAGCATTGCGACCGCCAGACCGGCCATGACCGGAATCGCCGCGCCCCAACCCACCGACGTGCCGGCAAAAGCAGCGACCAGCGGCGGGCCCAGCAACTGCCCCATGCCCGACGCCTGGGCCATCACGCCGCTTAGCCCCGCAACCCCGGCGCCGCGCGCCGCCAGCGCCGGGATCACCGCAAAAAGCGAACTGGGCACCAGCCCGGCAAAGGCACCAAAGCCCAGGGCCGCCGCAATCCGCCAGCCCGGCGGCAGCGACAGCGCAAAGATCGGCACGCTCAGGATCAGGGCGGCGATGGCGCCAATGGTGATCAGCCGGACCGATCCCGCGCCCCGGCCATGCAACCAGCCCGAAACGCCGTTGCCCAGGGCGTTCATCGCCACCACTCCGGCGCCGACCATGGCGGCGCGCACGGCGCTGAAACCGTCTTGCGCGATCAGGATCAGCGGCAGAAAACCGGCCACCACGAAATACTGCGCCGTGTAGAACATGAAGGTGGCGCCCAGCAGCAAGGGCGCTGGCCGCAACAGTTGGCGCAGGCCGGGCCGGGCTTGCGGCGACACGGGCCGCGGAACCCGGCGCCCGACCAGAAAGATCGGCACTGCCGCGGCGACGATCAGCGCCGCCGTCACCAGCCACAGGGCGCGCCAGTCCAGGAACTCAAGCATCGGGCCGGACGCGGCCATCATCAGGAACGACCCGACCGGCAGGTATAGCCCCCAAAAGGCCATGGCGGTGTGCTGTCGGTCGGGCCGGGCGACGCGCAGGATCATCGGCGGCACCGAATTCACCGTCAGAAGGAAACCCACGCCCTCGACCAGGCGCGACAGCAACAGCGCGTGACCGGTGACCGCCATGCTGCCCCAGACCGCCGCGGCGGCGGTCACCATGAGGCCGGTCATGGCGGTGCGCAGATGCCCCAGCCGGTCCGACAGCGCCCCCAGCATGGTGGCCGACAACGCCGCGACCACCCCAAAGATCGACACCACCCAGCCCGACTGGACCAGCGTCAGCCCAAGCTCGGCCCGCAGGAACGGCAACGCCACCGGCACCTTGCCGACCTGCAGCGCCACCGCGACCCCGGCAAGAACCAGAATGACCACGCGGGCCGTGCCGGGGCCGGCGGGGTCAGCCATGGGCAGCACGCGACCTCACAGGCAGATGCGCAGGTTGCGCCGCCCCATGTCGACCCGGTTCGACCAACGCCTGGACTGCGCGGCGCGGTGACACAGCCCGTCGGTCACGGCATCCAGTCGCTCTGCCATCGCAACTCCGTTCAGTTTCGCCGCGGTGCCGGCGCGGCGGCGCCACCGCCCGCCGTGCAAGCATGCCTACATCATCATCGACGGCAGCAGCAGCGCGATGCCCGGCACCAGCGCGATCAACAGAATGCGGAAGATGTCGGCCACCCAGAAGGGGGTGACGCCCCTGAAGATGGTTCCGACCGAGACATCCTTCAGAACCCCTTTCAGCACAAAGACATTCATGCCGATCGGCGGCGTGATCAGGCTGATTTCGGTCGCGACGACCACGACGATCCCGAACCAGACAAGGTCGAACCCCAGCCCCTGCACCAGCGGCGCAAAGATCGGCACCGTCAGCAGGATCATCGAAAGCGATTCGAACACGCAGCCCAGCAACAGGTAGATCAGCAGGATCATGAAGATCACGCCCATGGGCCCGATCTGCAGCGACTGCGCCAGGTCCAGCAACGCCTGCGGCAGCCCGGCGCGGTTGACGAAATTGGAAAATATCGTGGCGCCGAACACAACAAGGAACAGCTTGGCCGTGGTCAGCGTGGTCTCGCGGCACACGTCCAGCAGCACCGTCCAGCTGAGCGCGCCGCGGAAATAGGCGATGGCGATCGCCCCGGCGGCGCCCATGCCCGCGGCCTCGGTCGGGGTGAAGGCGCCGACATAGATGCCGCCGATCACGAAGATGAACAGCCCCAGCGTTGTCCAGACGTCGCGCAGCGCGATCAGCCGCTCGCCCCAGCCCGACCGGTCGCCGGCCGGCCCGGCCTCGGGGTTGCGCGACACCACGAACAGGACCGCGCCAAGATAGAACAGCACGCCGACGATGCCGGGCAGGATGCCGGCGATGAAAAGCTTGCCGACCGAGGCGTTGGTGATCAGCCCATAGATGACAAGGATCACGCTGGGGGGAATGAGAATGCCCAACGTGCCGCCCGCCGCGATCGAGGCCGTGGCCAGCGAATCGTGATACTTGTAGCGGCGCATCTCGGGCATCGAGACCTTCGACATGGTGGCCGCCGTCGCCAGCGACGAACCGCAGATGGCCGAGAACATGCCGCAGGCCACGATGGTCGACATCGCCAGCCCGCCACGCCGGTGGCCCAGAAACACATAGGCGGCGCGATACAGCTCTTTCGCCATGCCGCCCCGGTCGACCATCAGCCCCATCAGGATGAACAGCGGCACCACCGACAGGCCATAGGACTGGCCACTGTCGATCACCAGCCGCGCCGCGTTGGACATGCCGGCGCGATAGTTCGACAATTCGGAAAATCCGACCACGCCCACCAGACCCAGCGCCACCCCAAGCGGCATGCGCATGAAGGCCAGGATCAGGATCGCGGCAAAACCGATCAGGGCGACGGTCATACGCCTTCCTCGTGATGTTCCACCGGAATCCGGCCCGGCGTCATCAGGATGACCAGCAGCCGCAAACCGGCCATGACAGCCGCCAGAAACAGCGAAACGGTGATAAAGCCCACCACCGGCCAGCGCGGCAACGCCAGATATTCGGTCACGTCATGGTCCTCCATGGCGCGCACCGCATAGTCATAAGTCCGGTCGCCGACCCGGTAGGCCACGTAAACCGTGACCGCAAGGATCGCGATGGCCAGAACCCAGGCAACCCAGCCGTTGCGAAACACCGGGAACAGGTCGACCATGATATGGTCGTTGCGCAGAAACATCAGCGGGAACGAGAAAAAGATGATGCCCGCCATGCAGATACGCACCAGTTCCACCGCGCCGACCAGCGGGCTGGAAAACAGATAGCGCCCGATGACGTCGATCACCGTCAGCGCGACGAGGACCAGCAGCACCATGGCCGCGACGTTGGCGAAGAAGAGGCTGGCGGTGTCCGCCAGCCTCGAAGTTTGCTTGATCAGTTGGCGCATGTGCGTCCCGGTCTCCCGATCAGTTAAGCTGCGCCTTCAGATAGGCCAGCGCCGCCGCGCCATCGACCCCGGTCGCGTTGACCTCTTCGACAACGGCGCCCTCGATCCCGGCGGTCGCCTCGCTGTAATAGGCGCGCTGGTCCGCGTCCATCTCGATCACGGTCAGGCCGTTGTCGGACACGGCCTTTTCAAGGCCAAGCGCGTCGGCTTCGTCCCAGACCCGACCGATCCAGCGGGCCATTTCGACACCGCGCATGTCGTCGACACACTGGCGGTTGGCGTCTGACAGCGACTGATAGGTGTCTTCGTTCAGGATCAGCCCGAACGAGGTCGTGTACATGCCGTCGGGGTTGACATAACTGTAATGCGTCACCTCGGCGGCCTTGAAGGCATACATGGTTTCCATCGGGAAGAAGACCCCGTCGGCCACACCCGAAGCGATGGTTTCATACACCGCCGGCGCCGGCACGTTCACCCCGGCCACACCAAGCGCGGTGCCGATCATGTTGGCAACGCCGCCACCCACGCGCAGTTTCATGCCGTCGATCGACCGATAGCCATCGTCGAGCGCATCCACGGTGTTCAAAAGGCCGGGCCCGTGCACGAAGTTGGTCAGAACCTCGACACCCTTGGCCTCGCCCGCTTCGGCAAGGAATTTTTCCTGCGTCATCTGGTAGGCGACCGAGATGCTTTCGGCATTGCCGGCGATCCCCGGCAGCTCGGCCAGTTTGGTGGTCACGAACTTGCCCGGGGTATAGCCGTGCACGATCCAGCTCATGTCGGCCACGCCGTCGCGAACGGTGTCATACTGGGCCGGCGGAGGGGCGAGGTTGTATTCGACCTTCAGGCTCAGATCCCCGCCCGAACATTCCTGAAGAATGTCGTTGATGCGCGGAAAGACGGTGGCGTTCATGTTGTGATTGGGCCCGGCCCATGACGACACGGTCAGCACCGTTCCGGCCGAAACCGCCGACGCACCGAAGGCAAGGGCCACGGCACCACACCCGACTGCAAACTTTTTCATGATTTCCTCCCTTTTGATTGATCTTGTTGGCCTTGAGAACACGTCACATTGCTTAAGATGTCAAACTGTTAACGCGCACCATGGCCAACATTGCGTGCTCGCCCCCTCGGACGCAAGTTCGCGAACCCGGCGGATCAGGCGCAATGGGCGACGAAACTGCGCGAGGTGGGGGGGGGCGTTTTTCGATACGCACGGTCAAAGGGATGGGCGGGCCGAAGCGCCGCGGCGCGCGGGTTTGTGATCGCCGGTCGTTTTGGCAAATATTTCGCCGTGTGTTAACCTTTTGTTAATGATTGACATGGTCACGACCTCGACACCGCCGGGTCCAGCAGGATCTGCACCCCGCGTGCCATCGGCGCGATTGCGGCGACGCCGAACTTTTGCGCTGATTCACGCTCTTTCTTTCGCCGCCGCCGCCCTCGTCGGCCACAGCGTTGACGCACACTCCGGCAGCCTTGACGCGGCCGGCTGCCACGCAGGTTCTCAACCTTATCACTGCCATCACCCACAGGCGGCCAACGTCGGAGATGAGGAAAAGATGGCAAGCGCGACATTATTGATCTGCGCGTCGCTGATGGCTGTGGACGGCGACACCGTCGAATGTGACGGTCAGCGTCTGCGACCCATGGGCAACGGAGCGCCCTATGTATCTGGCTTCGATACACCGGAGATTGGTGTGCGTGCCGATTGCCCAGGAGAGAATTGGCTGGGCGCCATGGCTCTGGCGCGGATGATCGAACTTCTCGAAACCCCGGGTCTCGTGGTCGAGGGATCTGGCGTCCCGGACGCGTTCGAGCGCCAACTTGTTGTGCTCAGACTTCCAGACGGATCGACCGTCGGGCAGGCGTTGATCGACGAAGGACATGCACGCGAGTGGACGCCTGCCTACAAGGCGAATTGGTGTGATGATGTCGTTGCCGCGAAGGCCGGAAGCTAAGCGAAGGGCCGACACTGCATATTAACCCGACAGCACGAGCTTGGCGCACCCGACAGGATTCGAACCTGTGGCCTCTGCCTTCGGAGGGCAGCGCTCTATCCAGCTGAGCTACGGGTGCGTCGGGTGGCTGTCTACGACAAGGCT
>CAYYMJ010000029.1:0-5883 GCA_964472855.1 uncultured Rhodobacterales bacterium
AGTGGTGAGCCGTGCAGGATTCGAACCTGCGACCCACTGATTAAAAGTCAGTTGCTCTACCAACTGAGCTAACGGCCCACTCGAGGGCGCGACATAGCCGGGCCGCCGGAACGCGTCAAGCGGCAATGGTGGTGTCGGGGCTTTCAAAAATCCCGGACCTTGGGTATGGCCCTGCCATGACCGGATCGAACGATTTCACGGGCGTGCCCTTCATGAAGATGCACGGGCTGGGCAACGACTTTGTCGTTGTCGATGCGCGCAATGGCGACCTGCAGGTTGACGCGGCCCTGGCGCGGGCGCTGGGCGACCGGCATCGCGGTGTGGGGTTCGACCAGCTTGCCGTGATCCTGCCCGACGACCGGTCGGACGCGCGGTTGCGGTTCTTCAACGCCGACGGATCGACCGCCGGCGCCTGCGGCAACGCCACCCGCTGCATTGCCCGGTTCCTGATGGACACGGGCGGCGTGGCAACCTTGCGTTTGCACAGCGATCACGGGCTGCTGGTCTGCCGCGATGCCGGTGGCGGGCTGACCAGTGTCAACATGGGGGCGCCGGTGCTCGATTGGCAGGCCATTCCGCTGGCCCATGCGGTCGATATAGACCGCCTGCCTATCGACGGCACGCCCTTGGCCACGGGCATGGGCAACCCTCATTGCAGCTTTTTCGTCGACGATGCCGAGGCGGTCGACCTGCCTGCGCGCGGCGCCGAGGTCGAGCGGCACCCCCTGTTTCCCGAGCGCACCAACGTGCAGTTCGCCCATGTCATCGGCCCGGATCATTTGCGCATGCGCGTGTGGGAGCGCGGGGTCGGGGTCACGCTGGCCTCGGGGTCGTCCAGTTGCGCGGTGGCGGTGGCCGCGGCACGGCGCGGCCTGACCGGGCGCAAGGTGACCATCGAGCTGGATGGCGGTCGGATCGAAATTGACTGGCGCGACGATGGCGTCTGGATGACGGGCCCAACTGCGCATGTCTTTGACGGGGTGCTGACGCCGGCCTTCCTGAAGGGGCTGGTATGAGTGCGCCGGTGTTTTCCAACCACGGTTGCCGGCTGAATGCCTACGAGACCGAAGCGATGAAGCGGCTGGCCGATGCCGCCGGGCTGCGGGACGCGGTGATCGTCAACACCTGCGCGGTGACATCCCAGGCGGTGCGCAAGGCGCGGCAGGATATCCGGCGGCTGGCGCGCGACAATCCCGGCGCTCCGGTGATCGTGACGGGATGCGCCGCCCAGACCGACCCCGGCAGCTTTGCCGCCATGCCCGAGGTGGCCCATGTCATCGGCAACGCCGAAAAGATGCGGCCCGCCACCTGGCAGGGGCTGACGCCGGATTTCATCGGCCAGACAGAACGGGTGCAGGTCGACGACATCATGAGCGTCACCGAAACCGCCAGCCACCTGATCGACGGATTCGGCACCCGGGCCCGGGCCTATGTGCAGGTTCAGAACGGCTGCGACCACCGCTGCACCTTTTGCATCATCCCCTATGGCCGGGGCAATTCGCGCTCGGTCCCGGCGGGCGAGGTCGTGGAACAGATCGCGCGGCTGGCGGGGCGCGGCTTTAACGAGGTCGTGCTGACCGGTGTCGACCTGACAAGCTGGGGCGCCGATCTGCCGGGGACGCCGCGGCTGGGCGATCTGGTGCGGCGGATCCTGAAGCTTGTGCCCGACCTGAAGCGGCTGCGCATATCGTCCATCGACCAGGTCGAGGCCGACCCGGCCCTGATGGCGGCCCTGGCCGAGGAAGAGCGGCTGATGCCGCATCTGCACCTGTCGCTGCAACATGGCGCGGACCTGATCCTCAAGCGCATGAAGCGGCGGCATCTGCGCCACGATGCCGTGGCCTTTTGTGCGCAGGCGCGGCGGCTGCGCCCCGACGTGACCTTTGGCGCCGACATCATCGCCGGGTTCCCGACCGAGACCGATACGCATTTCGCCGACTCGCTGGCGCTGGTGGACGACTGCGGCCTGACGTGGCTGCATGTGTTTCCCTATTCGCCGCGCCCGGGCACGCCCGCCGCCCGCATGCCGCAGGTCGACGGCGGTGCCATTCGCGACCGTGCCGCCCGCCTGCGTGCCGCCGGCGCGGCGGCGGTGGCCAGCCATCTTCGCGCGCAGATCGGGCGCGACCATGCGGTTCTGATGGAGGCCGCCCGCATGGGCCGGACCGAGCAGTTCGCCGAGGTCGCCTTTGCCGCTGACCAGCCGGTGGGCCAGATCGTCCGGGCCCGGGTGTCGGGCACGGCCGGCGGCCAGTTGGTGGCGGCCTGATGCACCCCAACCCGCAGTTCCGGCAGGCCGGCGCGGCCGAAAACCTGGCCTTTGCCGAAACCCGCGCGTTCGGAACCCTGGCCGTGAATGCGCCCGGCGGCCCGCTGCTGGCCCATGTGCCGTATATCGTGGGGCGCGATCCGCTGCACATTGACCTGCATCTCGTGCGGTCGAATCCCATCGTGGCCGCGCTGGACAGGCCGGCCCCGGCGGTGATGTCGGTGACCGGGCCTGACGGCTATATCTCGCCCGACTGGTATGACATGGCCGAACAGGTGCCGACTTGGAACTATGTGGCCGTGCATCTGCGCGGCCAGCTTGAACGGCGCCCCGACAGCACCCTGCGCGACCTGCTGGAACGCCAGTCGGCGTTGTTCGAGGCGCGGCTGGCCCCGAAACCGCCCTGGATGCCGGCCAAGATGACGCCGGATACGCTGAACCGGATGATGCGCGCGATCGTGCCCTGCCGCCTGCTGGTCAGCACCGTCGACGGCACATGGAAGCTGGGCCAGAACAAGCCCGCCGCGGCGCGAACCGCCGCCGCCGCCGCGCTGGACACCGGCTTTGGCGCCGGGCTGGCCAGCCTCGCCCGGCTGATGCGCGACTGCTGACGCGGGCTTTTCGGGCCGTTGGCGGCCGCCGATGCGTTTCGCGTTTGACTTGATCGAGGCGGCACCACCTGACGCGCTGCAATCCGGCGTTTCAGCCAGTGTTCGGTGATTCAGGTCCAGCCCGAAATGCTATAGCCTGCCCTCAGAGAATCGGAGATCGCCATGCAGCTTTTCCACGCCGGCGCCTCGCCCTTCGTTCGCAAGGTCATGGTGCTGCTTCACGAAACCGGACAGCTGGACGATGTCGCCATCGTCGGCACCACCGTCAGCCCGGTCACCGGTGCCGAAACGGTAGCCGTGCACAACCCGCTGGGCAAACTGCCGACGCTGACGCGCCCAGACGGCCCGGCGCTTTATGACAGCCGGGTGATCTGCCGCTATCTCGACCAGCGGGCCGGCGGCAGGCTTTACCCCGCCAATCGCCTTTGGGACGTGCTGACGGTCGAGGCGACAGCCGACGGAATCATGGATGCGGCGGTGCTGCTGACCTATGAAAACCGCCTGCGCGACGCGCCCATGCGCCTGCAAGGCTGGATCGACGGCCAATGGCAAAAGATCGACCGGGCGCTGGACGCGGTTGGCGAAATCTGGCTCAGCAATTTGTGCGGCCCGTTTGACATGGGCCAGATCGCCATGGGCTGCGCGTTGGAGTATCTTGATTTCCGGCACGACGATCACGCCTGGCGCGCCGGCCGGTCTGCGCTGGCCGACTGGCAGGCCGCCTTTGCCGCGCGCCCGTCGATGGCCGCAACGCGCCCTGCGGGATAGATCGGGCCACCTGCGACGATTGTCCGCTGGACCTTGGGCAAGTCCATGTTTAGGAAACGGCGCAGGCTGGTGGGCGATTGCCTTCCGGGCAAGGATTCTCGGCCCCTCAGGGGGCCGCATAATGGAGTGAACCCCGTGTCCCACGCAGAAGACCACGACACAACACGCCGGGATTTCCTGTATTACGCCACTGCCGGCACCGGCGCCGTGGCCACAGGCGCCGCGGTCTGGCCGCTGATCGACCAGATGAACCCCTCGGCCGACGTTCAGGCGCTCAGCTCGATCCGCGTCGATGTCGGTTCGGTCG
The DNA here is from genome assembly GCA_964472855.1 of uncultured Rhodobacterales bacterium. Lineage (GTDB taxonomy): Bacteria > Pseudomonadota > Alphaproteobacteria > Rhodobacterales > Rhodobacteraceae > Tranquillimonas. The sequence continues at coordinate 3,956 of CAYYMJ010000029.1, forward strand.
AGCCCGGAACGCAACTGACCGTCAAGTGGCGTGGCAAGCCGGTGTTCATCCGCCGCCGCACCGCTGACGATATCGAGGCCGCGCGCAACACGTCGCTTGACGACCTGGTCGACCAGAATGCCGAGAACGAGAACCTGGACCCGGGCGCACTGGCGACCGACGCCAACCGCGCGCTGACCGAAGACGGCGAATGGCTGGTCATGATCGGCGTCTGCACCCATCTGGGCTGCGTGCCTCTGGGCGGTGCTGCGGGCGATTTCGGCGGCTGGTTCTGCCCCTGCCACGGCTCGCACTATGATAGCGCCGGACGTATTCGCAAGGGCCCCGCACCGCGGAACCTTGAGGTTCCGGTCGCCCGCTTTGAAGACGCAACAACCCTGGTTCTGGGCTAAGGAGGAACACCGATGGCCGGAATTCCGCACGACCATTACGAGCCGAAGACGGGCGCCGAACGCTGGCTGCACCGCCGGCTTCCCGCTGTATCGCTGATCTACGACACACTGATGATCCCGACGCCCAAGAACCTGAACTGGTGGTGGGTGTTCGGCATCGTTCTGGCCTTTGGCCTGGTGCTGCAGATGGTCACCGGCATCGTGCTGGCAATGCACTATACGCCCAATGTCGATATGGCGTTTGCCAGTATCGAACATATCATGCGCAACGTGAACGGCGGCCACATGATCCGCTATCTGCACATGAACGGCGCGTCGCTGATGTTCTTCGCGGTCTACATCCACATCTTCCGCGGTCTCTATTTCGGCTCGTACAAGGAGCCGCGCGAGATCACGTGGATCATCGGCATGATGATCTATCTGCTGATGATGGCGACCGGCTTCCTCGGGTATGTTCTGCCTTGGGGCCAGATGTCATTCTGGGGTGCCACGGTGATCACCGGCCTGTTTGGCGCGATCCCCTTTGTGGGCGAGTCCATTCAGGCCTGGCTGCTGGGCGGACCGGCGGTGGACAATGCCACGCTGAACCGCTTCTTCTCGCTGCACTACCTGTTGCCCTTCGTCATCGCGGCGCTGGTCATCGTGCATATCTGGGCCTTTCACACCACCGGCAACAGCAACCCGACCGGTGTCGAGGTTCGGCGCGATTCGAAAGAGAACGCGCAGAAAGACACGCTGCCGTTCTGGCCCTATTTCGTGATCAAGGATTTCTTCGCCCTGGCGGTGATCCTGGTGATCTTTTTCGCGATCGTCGGCTTCATGCCCAACTATCTGGGCCATCCCGACAACTATATCGAGGCCAACCCGCTTGCGACGCCGGCGCATATCGTGCCCGAGTGGTATTATCTGCCCTTCTACGCGATCCTGCGCGCGTTTACCTCGGACGTCTGGGTGGTTCAGATCGCCAGTTTCCTGACCGGCGGCATCATCGACGCCAAGTTCTTCGGCGTGCTGGCCATGTTCGGGTCGATGGCGGTGCTGGCGGTCGTGCCATGGCTTGACACCTCGTCGGTGCGCTCGGGGCGCTTCCGCCCCAGCTTCAAGTGGTGGTTCTGGCTTCTCGCGATTGATTTCGTGGTTCTGACGTGGTGCGGTGCACAGCCGGCTGAGCCGCCGTATTCGATCATCTCACTGATCGGCGCGGCCTATTGGTTCGCCTATTTCCTGATCATCCTGCCGCTTCTGGGCGTGATGGAAAAGCCGCAGGCACAGCCGGCGACGATCGAGGACGACTTCAACGAACACTATGCCGAGGCAGGCGACGGCTCGGATGCCGCCACTGCGCCGGCTGAGTAAGGAAGAGGACAGCACCGATATGCTGAAACATCTCACGATCGCCGCTGCCCTGTCCCTGTCGCTCGGCGGGGCCGCGATGGCGTCAGGTTCCGAGGCCCATGTCGAGGACATCGCCTTTTCGTTCGAGGGGCCGTTCGGGACGTTCGACCAGATGCAGCTGCAACGCGGTCTGCAGGTCTA
>CAYYMJ010000029.1:5983-35751 GCA_964472855.1 uncultured Rhodobacterales bacterium
CTGATGTGGGCGGCCGAGCCGAAGATGATGGCGCGCAAGCAGGCCGGGCTGCGCGGGGTGTTCTTGTTGCTGCTGCTGTCGGTGCTGCTTTACCTGACCAACAAGAAGATCTGGGCCCCGATCAAGGGCCGCAAGAACGGTGCCGCGGCCGACTAGGCGTCAGGCACCTTGCAGAGAATTGAACGCGCCCTTCGGGGCGCGTTTTGCTTTTCCTGGCGGGCCGCCGGGGCGGCCCGACGCCGCTGGCGGGGATATTTTTACCAAGATGATGGGGCGGGGCCGAGATAGGCGGCCAGGGCCGGTGGCGGGTTTTGCAGAAGCTCGCGCGCCGGCGCCGGCGGCTGGGCGACGCCGTCGGAGACGACGCTGATCGTGTTGGCCAGGATCGCGGCCTCTTGCGGGTCGTGCGTGACGAAGATCAGCAACGCGTCGGTTTCGGTGGCGACGTCGCGCACCAGGTGGGCGAGGTCGGCCTTCATGGCCGGGCCAAGGGCCGAGAAGGGTTCGTCGAGGCACAGGATCGGGCGCTGGCGCAGCAGCGCGCGCGCCAGGGCGACGCGGCCCTGTTCGCCACCCGACAGCGCGGCAGGGCGGTGGCCGGCGCGGTCGGCCAGCCCGACCCGGGCAAGGCTGGCGTGGACGGTCTGGGACTCGGATTTTGCCAGGCGGCCGCGCAGGCGCAGGCCGAGGGCCGCGTTTTCGAAGGCGGTCATATGCGGGAAGAGGTTATGGTCCTGGAACAGCGTGGTAACCGGGCGGTCCCCGGGGGGGTGCGGCAGGAGGCTGTTGCCCTGCCAGCGGATATCGCCGCCCGTGGGATCGAGAAAGCCGCCGATGGCCTGCAGCAGGGTGGACTTGCCGGCGCCTGACGGCCCCATCAGCGCGACGCGGTCGCCGGCGGACATGGCGAAGCTGGCCGAGATGGCGAAGTTTCCCCTTGCGACGCTGAGATTGTCGAGTTCAAGCATGCCCCCCTCCGCGGTCGCACAGCCAGAAAAGCCCGAGGCTGAGGGCCACCAGAAGCAGCGCCGTGCCCGCGGCGGCGTCCATCCGGTAGGCCCCCATCAGGGCATAGAGATGGTAGGGAAGGGTCGCCTGATCGGGGCCTGCGAACAGCGCGATGACGCCGAGATCGCCCATGGACAGGGCGCCAGCCAGCCCGGCGCCAAAGCCCAGCGCCGGGCGCATGCGCGGCAAGGTCACCCGCAGTAGCGCCGTGGGGCCGGTCATGTCCAGGGCCGCCATCAGCGGGCCATAGTCGCGCTGCACCGCGACCGCCGCCGGCAGGGTCACGCGCAGGACGAAGGGCAGGGCCAGCGTGGCGTTGACCAGCGCGGTGACCGGCAGGGCCCAGGCCAGCGGGTCACCGAGGCGCAGGGCCAGCAGGAACAGCCCGGTGCCCAGCACGAAGGGCGAGATGGCCAGCGGCAGGGTGCCCGCGGCCTCGAACCAGCCGGCGGCGCGCGGTGACCCGGCGGCGGCCAGCGACAGGGCCAGCGCCAGCCCGCTGGCCAGCGTCATGGCCGTCAGCGCCACGGCCAGCGATCGCAGGGCCGCGCTGGCGGTGGCGGTATCGAGCTGGCTCAGCCCCCCGGCGCCGCGCAGGACCATGGCCAGCATCGGCGAGAACAGGAACAGGGCCGCGGCAAGCAGGATGGCGGCATCAAGGGCGCGCGGCAGCGGGCCGTGGCTGTCCCAGCGTTGCAGCGGGGCGTCCAGGCCCGGCCCGGCGTGAAAGGCCCGCACGGCGCGCAAGGCGGCCAGCATGGCGGCCGCGCCCAGCGTCAGCTGGATCAGCGCCAGCCCGGCGGCGCGCCCAAGATCGAAATCGAAGCGAAACGCCTGGTAGATCGCCAGTTCGACCGTCGTGGCCCGGGGGCCGCCGCCCAGGGTCAGCGCCACTGCAAAGCTGGACAGGCAGATCAGGAAGATCACCAGCAGCGTGCCCGGCAGCACCGATCGCAGCATCGGCCATTCGAGATGCCGAAAGGTGGCGCGCCCGTCACAGCCGAGGCTGGCGGCAAGCCGGAACCGTTCCGCCGGGATCGCCTGCCAGCCGGACAGCAGCAGCCGCACCGCCAGTGGCAGGTTCAGGAACACATGCGCCAGAACCACGCCGTGCAGGCCATAGATGCTGAGGCGCGGCAGTCCGGCCAGCGCCAGCAGGTCGTTCAGCCAGCCCTGGCGGCCGAACACGATGACAAGGCCAAGGATGGCGACGATCACCGGCAGCACGAAGGGCACGCCCAATAGCACCAGCATCACACGGCGACCGGGAAAACGCCGCCGGGCCAGCGCCCGGGCCAGCGGCACGGCCAGAAGCGCCGACAAAAGCGCGCTGAGCGCCGCCTGGGTCAGGGTAAAGCGCAGCGCCGCGCTGTCACCGGCGCCCAGCGTGGGCCAGCCGCCGGCCCGCGCCAGCACCGCCACGACCGGCAGGATGGCGGCCACCAGAACGATGGCCGCGGCCGCCAGCCCCGGCAGGGGCCAGCGGGTCAGCCGCCCAGTGCGGCCAGCCATTCGGACAGGGCCGGGTCGCGGGCTGCGCGCGCCTCGGCCGGGCTCATCAGCAAGGCCGCTGGCGGGGTCGCGAGGGTTTCGAAGCCGGCGGGCAGGCCGGCCGCGGGGGTCACGGCCGGATACATCCAGTTGGTCGTGGGAATGATGCCCTGAAACGCTTCGGTCAGCATGAAGGCGAGGAACCGCGCCGACAGGTCCGGCTGGTCGGACCCCGCCAGCCGGCCGGCAACCTCGATCTGCATATAGTTGCCTTCGTCGAACGCGGCGGCGGATTTGGTCGCGTCGCCCTCGGCGATCAGGTGATAGGCGGGCGAGGTGGTATAGCTCAGCACCATGTCGGCCTCGCCTTCCAGGAACATGCCATAAGCCTCGGTCCAGCCCTGGGTGACGGTGACGATATTGTCGGCCAACCCGGCCCAGATTGCGGGGGCGTCGTCGCCATAGGCGTCCTTGACCCACAACAGCAGGCCCAGCCCCGGTGTTGACGACCGCGGGTCCTGGATGACGATGCTGGCGTCGCTGTCGGCCAGTTCGGCAAGGCTGGCAGGGGCGGCGAAATCAGCGTTGTGGACGAAGGCGAAATAGCCCCAGTCGAAGGGCAAGAAGGTGTCGTCGCTCCAGTCGACCGGCAGGTCGAAGGCGGGCGTTTCCAGCCCATGGGGGGCGAAAAGACCGGTGTCGCGGGCCGCGTCGGTCAGGCTGGTGTCAAGGCCCAGAACGACATCGACATCGGTGCCGTCCCCTTCCAGCCGCAGGCGGCCCAGTATGGCGGCGCCGTCGCCGGCGCTGCGGAACTGCAGGTCGCAGGCGCAGGTGGCCTCGAACGCGGCCTCGACAGCCGGGCCGGGCCCCCAGTCGCTGACGAAACTCTCATAGGTCAGAACGGTCAGAACCGGGGTTTCCTGCGCCATCGCGCCGGTGGCCGCCAGACATCCTGCCACAAGGGAAAGGCGTCGCATCATGCATCCTCTGTTCGGGCACGGACGGAAATCAGGACAGAGGATCGCTCGACCTTCCCTCCGCCGGTGCTAGCCGGGTCAGGTTCAACGGGTTCGCAAGTATCGCATCTCAGCCAGCAGGCACCCCGAGGTGGCGCGGACGCTAAGGTGACCGCGGGGAAATGGCAAGGGCGGGCAATTGCGTGATCGGCCAGCCACTGGCAAGATCACCGCCATGACCACGCCCAGGATACGAGATGCGCGAACCTCGGACGTGCCGCGCCTGAACCAACTGGTGGCGGCGGCCTACGAGCCGTTCGCCGGGTTGCTTGGCCTGCCGGACGTGACCGGCGGCATTGCCGAACATATCGCCGAGCGCACGGTTCTGGTTGCCGAGTTTGGAAGCCGGGTCAGCGGTGTGGTGGTGGCGGATGTCGCGGCGCCGGAAACCTACGTGATCAATCTGGCCGTTGACCCTGAACACGGCAGCCATGGCGTCGGGGCCGCGCTGATCCGGGCGGTCGAGGCGCGGGCGCGGGCGGCGGGGGCCGACCGGGTTGCGCTGGGTTCGCACGCGGCCTTTGACGGGGCCTTGCGCTTTTACCACAGTCTGGGGTGGACGGAGACCGGCCGCGATGGGGTCAGGGTCATGATGGGCCGGCGGCTTTGACCCTTTCCCCCGACTTCCCAGCCGCTTATAGCGTTTCGCGTCAAACCTGACTGACCCGGCGCTGCCTGAAATCAGGGGGTTCAACGCTGTCCGGGCGATGCACCCCGGGAAAAGTCAAACGCGAGACGCTGGAAACCATGCGACGAGGAGCCGGGACATGAGCGACAACACTTTTGGCAGGTTGTTCCGCGTCACCACATGGGGCGAAAGCCACGGTCACGCGCTGGGCGCAACGGTCGATGGCTGCCCGCCCGGGGTTGCGGTGTCCGAGGCCGACCTTCAGCACTGGCTGGACCGGCGCAAGCCCGGCCAGTCGAAATATACCACCCAGCGGCGCGAGGCCGACGCGGTCGAGATCCTGTCCGGCCTGTTCGAGGGGGTGACCACCGGCACGCCGATCCAGTTGATGATTCGCAACACCGACCAGCGATCGAAAGATTATGGCGACATCGCCGAAAAATTCCGGCCAGGACATGCCGACATCACCTATTGGCAGAAATACGGCATCCGCGACTATCGCGGCGGCGGGCGGTCGTCGGCGCGCGAAACTGCGGCGCGGGTCGCGGCCGGGGGGGTGGCCCGGCAGGTGTTGGCGGCTCTGGTTCCGGGGCTGAGCATCACCGGCTATATGGTGCAGATGGGCGCACGGGCGATTGACCGGGACCGGTTCGACTGGGACCAGATCGCGCGCAACCCTTTCTGGACCCCCGACGCGCAGGCGGCGGCTGACTGGGCCGACTATCTTGACGGTCTGCGCAAGTCGGGCAACAGCGTCGGCGCGGTGATCGAGGTGACAGTGCGCGGCGCGCCGGCCGGGCTGGGGGCGCCGATCTATGGCAAGCTCGACACCGACCTTGCCGCGGCGATGATGTCGATCAACGCCGTCAAGGGGGTCGAGATTGGCGAAGGCATGGGGGCGGCGGCCCTGACCGGCAGCGAAAATGCCGACGAAATCGCCATGGGGCCCGATGGGCCGGTCTACAGCTCCAACCACGCGGGCGGCATCCTGGGCGGCATTTCCACCGGGCAGGACATTGTGGTGCGGTTTTCGGTCAAGCCCACCTCGTCGATCCTGACGCCGCGGCGCACGATCACCCGGTCGGGCGCGGCCGCCGAGATCGTCACCAAGGGCCGGCACGATCCTTGCGTCGGTATCCGCGCGGTCCCGGTGGCCGAGGCGATGGCCGCCTGCGTGATGCTGGATCACCTGATGATCGACCGGGCCCAGACCGGCGGCGTGCGCGGCCCGATCGGCTGAGCCCGGTCAGGCCGTGGCCGCGCCCAGCGCGATATCCATCAGTTGCCGGATTGCCGAGGTCGAGGTTCCGGCCACGATGCGCCCAAGTTCGTGATTGCCCTTCAGCACCACCAGCGTCGAACGTCGGGGGATTCTCAGGGTTTTGGTGATATTGGCGCGGCGGTAGGTGTCCCAGTCGACATCGACAAAGGTCACGTTGGCCTCATAGGCCGGATTGGCGGCCTTGAGCCCGTCGATCACCCGTCCCTGCGCCGCGCAGGTCGAGCACCATGTGGCGGTAAAGTCGAGAAACACGGTCTCACCCGCGCTCAGCCGCTCGGCGACAAGGCCGGGGGTATAGCTCATCGTGGCCGCGGCGCCCGCCGTCGGCAAGGCCAGCGTGGCAACGGCGGCGGATGCGGTGACAAGGAAGGTGCGGCGGTCAATCATGGTCGGTTTCCTTCGGATCAAAGGGCAACGGAAAGGTCGATCAGCCAGGTCGGCAGATAGGTGACGGCCAGGTATTCGGCGATGTGGTTCAGGCGAAGCAGCAGGCCCAGCCCCACCAGCAGAAACACCCAGCCCATGATCGGGCGCGACCGCTCGGCAAGCGCGCGCATCATCGACTGGCGGCGCATGATCGCGGCCCGCGCGCCATAGCCCAGCGCGATGATGATCGTGGACACGCCCAGCGCAAAGGTCACCATGATGCCCCCGGCCCGGACCAGGCTTTCGCCCTGACTGGCCAGCGCAATGGCGCCGCCCAGCGTCGGGCCGATACAGGGGCTCCACACCGCGCCCAGCAGCAGGCCGGCCATGAACTGCCCGTTCAGGCTGCCTTGTTCGATACTGCCGATGCCGCTGTCGGCCTGCGCCGAGACACCGGCCGTGGCACTGGCGAAGGCGCGGGAAAAGCGCGGCACCACCAAGACCAGCCCGAAGCCGACCATCACGACCGCGCCGGCGTCGGCCACCGTTTCCGGGGTCAGCCCCAGCGAGTATCCGGCCACGGTAACCAGCATGCCAAGGACGACGAAAGACAGGCTCATCCCCGCGGCCACAGCCAGCGGCCCGTGACGATGCGCGTTGACGGCCGTGGCCAGCACGATGGGCAGCACCGGCAGAACGCATGGGTTGATCAGCGTCAGCAGGCCCGCGCCGTATCCAAGAACATATTCCATGACCGCGATATGACGGCCAGGACGTCACCTGTCACCTCACTTAGGCGTCAGGTCACGGATCTGTCAGGCTTGTTTCGAAAGCTGAACGGCAAGGATGCCAAAGGTGATGATGGCCACGCCGATCACGTCTTGCAGGCCCAGAACCTCGCTCAGGATGATGGCCGCGGTGGCGACCCCGATGAACGGGTTCAGGAAGTGGAAGGTCGACGCTTTGACGGTGCCGACCCGGTGCACAAGGTTGAACCAGACCAGGGTGGCCAGCAGTCCCGGCACGAAAACGGTATATCCGAAGGCGGCGGCAAGTTTCCAACTGGGGTCAAGGCGGAAATCCTCGAACATGAACGCCGCGGCGGTCAGCACCACGCTGCCCACCAGCATCTGCAAGCCGATGACCATCAGGAAATTGCCCCCCGATGACGCGTTGCGCAGGATCATGGTGGCGAAGGTCAGGGACATCACGCCAATGACACACAGGCCCAGACCGACCGGGTCGACACCCATCGTCAGCCGCGACCCCATGATCAGGGCGACGCCGGCAAAGCCGGTGACCAGGCCGACCGCGCCCAGAAACGACGGGCGCTGGCCCAGAAACAGCCAGGCGGCGACCGCGACCAGCAGCGGCAGCGACGAGGCGACGATCGCCGCCAGACCGGCCTCGATCGTCTGCATGGCCACGAAGTTCAGCCCCAGATACAGCGCGTTCTGGCAGATCCCGAAGATGATCGTCGCCCGCCACTGGTTGCGCGTCAGGCGCCAGCTTTGGCCAAGCGCCAGCGCGATCGCGACGCCGATGCCGCCCGAAATCAGGAAGCGAACGGCAAGGGCGAACAGTGGCGAAGCGTCGGCCACGATGATGCGGGCCGAGGTGAAGGCCGACGACCAGATGAAGGCGAATGTCACCCCCATGATGATGGCGCGTACGTCCATGTTCAGCGTCCCAACCCTGTAACGGAAACGGCCGCCCTGTCGGACGGCCGCATGTTCAGACTGTTCTGATGGACCTAGCCGTTGACGCTGTCTTTCAGCGCCTTGGCGATGGTCACCTTGACGACCTTGTCGGCGTCTTTCTTGATCTGTTCGCCGGTCGCGGGGTTGCGGACCATGCGCTCGGGGCGCTCGCGGCAATAGAATTTGCCAACGCCGGGCAGGGTCACGGCGCCGCCGGCCGACACCTCTGAAGTGATGATCTCGGTCAGCGCGTCCAGGGCGGCCCCGGCGCTTTTCTTGTCGCTCTCAAGCTTGTCGGCCAGCGCGGCGACAAGCTGGGTCTTGGTCAGCGGTTTTGCCATTACTTCTGTCTCCTCGTGCGGCCCGCTTTCAGGCCATGTTGTCTGTATTGGCGCTATGTAACGGGATCTTGCGGGACCGCACAAGAATTTGTGCTGTTAAATAGTCATTTGAGCCGTATTGGCGCCGGGTAACCGTATCGTGGGACAGCCTAGAGGAAGGCCGTTTCTTCGAAGCTGCGCAGTTTCCGGCTGTGCAGGCGTTCCAGCGGCATGTCGCGCAGCGATTCCATGGCCCGCACGCCGATCAGCAGGTGGCGGGCCACCTGCGTGCGGTAAAACTCCGAGGCCATTCCAGGCAGCTTCAGTTCGCCATGCAGCGGCTTGTCGCTGACACACAACAGCGTGCCGTAGGGCACGCGAAACCGGAAACCGTTGGCGGCGATGGTGGCGCTTTCCATGTCCAGCGCGATGGCCCGCGATTGCGACAGCCGCTGCACGGGGCCCGACTGGTCGCGAAGCTCCCAGTTGCGGTTGTCGATGGTGGCCACGGTGCCGGTGCGCATGATGCGCTTCAGCTCGAACCCTTCCAGGCGCGTGACCGCGGCCACCGCGGCCTCGAGCGCGATCTGCACCTCGGCCAGGGCCGGAATGGGGATCCAGACCGGCAGGTCGTCGTCCAGCACGTGGTCTTCGCGCAGATAGGCATGGGCCAGCACGAAATCGCCCAGCCGCTGGGAATTGCGCAGCCCGGCACAGTGGCCGACCATCAGCCAGGCGTGCGGGCGCAGCACCGCGATGTGGTCGGTCGCGGTCTTGGCGTTGGACGGGCCGACGCCGATGTTGACCAGCGTGATGCCGCCGTGGTCGGGCCTGACCAGATGATAGGTCGGCATCTGCGGCAGCTTGTCGGGCGCAATCAGCACATCATCGGGGCCGGTGATCTGGCGGTTGCCGGGCCCGACAAAGGCGGAATAGCCCGAATTCGGGTCGGCCAGCGCCTGGCGGGCATAGGCCTCGAATTCTTCGACATAGAACTGGTAGTTGGTGAACAGAACGTGGTTCTGGAAAAGCGCCGGGTCGGTCGCGGTGTAATGGCTGAGCCGGGCCAGCGAATAGTCGATGCGCTGGGCGGTGAAGGGTGCCAGCGGCTGGGCCGGTTGCTGGAACAGGTCGCTGGCGCCGTTGACGATGTCGTCGTTGGTGGTGGCCAGGTCGGGCACGTCGAAATAATCGCGCAGCGGAAACTCCATCGCCCCGGCCTGCGGCACGCTCAGCGATGGCTCGTTGACCACGGCGAAATGCACCGGCATCGGCGTGGCCGAGACGCCGACCGTCACCGCGACCTCGTGATTTTCGATCAGCAACGCGATCTGCTGAACCAGATAGTCGGCGAACAGCGCCGGCCGGGTGATCGTGGTGGCATAGGTGCCGGGTTCGGACACATGGCCGAAACTCAGCCGGCTGTCGGTATGGGCAAAGCTGGTCGTGGTCAGCCGGATCTCGGGGTAAAAGGCGCGATACCGGGCGGTGGGCCGCCCCTTGTCGGCGATGTCGGAAAAGTTGCGCGTCAGGAAGCCGGCGGCAATGTCGTAAAGCTCGCGCAGGCGCGCCACGGCGGCCCGCGCATCGCTGAAGGCTTCGGGCGCGGGCACGGCCGGCGTCACGAAGGGCAGGTCTTGGCCAAGGTTCATGCAGGCTCCACGATCACGTCGGTCATCTCAAAGCGGGTCACGTCGACCAGCCCCATGTCGGATATGCGCAATTCGGGGATGACCACAAGCGCCAGCAGTGAATGCTGCATGAAGGCGTTGTTCAGCGTGCAGCCACAGGCGCGCATGGCATCGCCCATGGCGCCGGCCTGCTGGGCAACCTCGGACGCAGGGCGGTCTGACATCAGCCCGGCAACGGGCAGGTCGACACGGGCAATCTCGGCCCCGTCCTGCCACACCGTGACGCCGCCGCCGGTTTCGCCCAGCCGGTTGGCGGCGGCGGCCATGTCGGCGGCCGATGTGCCGACGACGATCATGTGATGGCTGTCATGGGCCACGGTCGAGGCGATGGCCATGTTGCCGCGATAGCCAAACCCCGAAACGAAGCCGTTGACCACGCCGCCGGTGCCGCGATGCCGCTCGACCAGCGCGATGCGGGCAACCTCGCCCTCGGGTTCGACGCCGCCGTCGACCACCGGCAGGCGGGCGGTCAGCGCCCGGGTCGGCGCCTGGTTTTCCACCACGCCGATGACGCGCACATCAACCTTGTTGGCGCCGGCCGGGGCCGGCAATGCGAAGTCTGCCGCGCCCAGCCGCCGGCCCAGATTGACCGTCTTGCGGACATCGGCGGGCCAGTCGAGGTGCGGGCAGTCGGCAAGGCAGCGTCCGCCCTCGGCCACCAGCGCGCCCCGGGCAAACACCTGTTCGACCGGCAGCGCGGCAAGGTCGGACGACACGATCATGTCGGCCCGCCGGCCCGGGGCGATCGACCCAAGCTCGCGCTCCATCCCGAAATGGCTGGCGGTGTTGATCGTGGCCATTTGCAACGCCACCAGCGGGTCGCAGCCGCAGTCGATGGCGTGGCGCACGACCCGGTTCATATGCCCGTCGTTGACCAGCGTTCCCGAATGGCAGTCGTCGGTGCACAGGATGAAGTTGCGCGGGTCCATGCCCTTTTCGGTCACCGCGGTGATCTGGCTTTCCACGTCATACCAGGCCGAACCCAGCCGCAGCATCGCCCGCATCCCCTGGCGCACCCGGGCAATCGCGTCTGCTTCGCGTGTGCCTTCGTGGTCGTCAGCCGGGCCGCCCGCGACATAGGCCGCGAAAGCCGGTCCCAGATCGGGCGAGGCATAGTGGCCGCCAACGGTCTTGCCGGCCCGCATGGTTGCCGCGATTTCGGCCAGCATCTTGGCGTCACCCGCCGCAACGCCGGGAAAGTTCATCATTTCGCCCAGCCCCACGATGCCCGGCCAGCCCATGGCCTGAACCACGTCGTCGGGCGTGATCTCGTGCCCCGTGGTTTCCAGCCCGGGGGCCGAGGGCGCGCAACTGGGCATCTGCACGAATATGCTGACCGGTTGCATCAGCGCCTCGTCATGCATCAGCCGCACACCGCGCAGGCCCAGCACATTGGCAATCTCGTGCGGGTCCACGAACATTGACGTGGTGCCATGGGGAATGACCGCGCGGGCAAACTCGGCCGGGGTCAGCATTCCGGATTCGATGTGCATATGCGCGTCGCACAACCCCGGCAGCAGAAAGCGACCGCCTGCGTCGACAACCCGGGCGGCGTCGGCGGCATAGCTGTCGGCATCGGGGCCGACATAGGCAAATCGTCCGGCGGTTACCGCGACACCCCAGCCGGCCAGCAGTTCGCGCGACTGCACGTTCACCAGTGTTGCGTTGCGAATCACAAGGTCGGCGGGGGCGCGTCGCGCGGCCACCTCGACCAGAGCGGGCAGGCTGTCAGCCTGACTGAGAGAGAATGATGTCGTCATGGCCCAGACTGTCACGGTGGGGAATGCAGGTGCAAGCGACGTGCCGTCGCGTTTTTGCTGTTCAGTCGGTGCCCGGGCACCCTAGGCTGGCGCGCAGTTGCATCAGGAACAGCGCCATGACAGCCGAAACGGTCTCGCATATCCGCCCCAATCTGGAACACTGGTCCGAGCGCGTCGACCTGGCCGCCGCCTTTCGCTGGACCGAGCGGCTGAACCTGCATGAAGCGGTGGCCAATCACTTCAGCCTTGCCGTCAGCGACGACGGCACCCGGTTTCTGATGAACCCCAACCAGATGCATTTCCGGCGTATCCGAGCCTCGGATCTGCTGTTGCTTGACGCCAACGACAGCGAAACGCTGGCGGGGCCGAACGCGCCGGACCCGACCGCCTGGGGCCTGCACGGGGCGCTGCACCGGCGCTGCCCGCATGCGCGCTGTGCCATGCACGTGCATTCGGTCTTTGCGACGGTGCTGGCCTCGCTCGCCGATTCGACCCTGCCGCCGATCGACCAGAACACCGCCACCTTCTTCAACCGGGTGGTCGTTGACAGTCACTTCGCCGGGCTGGCCTTCGAGGAAGAGGGCGAGCGTTGCGCCGAACTGTTTGCCGATCGCAAGAAGACGGTCATGGTCATGGGCAATCATGGCATCATGGTCGTCGGCCGCACCGTCGCCGAAACCTTCAACCGGATGTATTATTTCGAGCGTGCGGCCGAAACCTATGTCCGCGCCCTGCAAACCGGCCAGCCGCTGCGTGTCCTGCCCGACGAGATCGCCGAGAAGACCGCGCAAGAGGTCGAGGATTACCCCGAACAGGACATCCGCCACCTGGCCGAGCTGAAGGCGATCCTGGACGAGGAAGGCGCGAATTACGCCACCTGAACCGGTCGCCCCCCCCCAAAGATGGCGGGCGGTCGTTGCCGGGCAAGACCGGCGCGCCCGGGCCCGGGCCAAGCGATGGTCGGGCGTGTCGAACCACCGGTTCGAAAGCATGCTCTGATTCTCGACCTGTTTCGTGCATATGGTCGTTGCCTCGCGCCTGTTGCGCCCGATGTTGCATGCCATGGTCCAGCGGGTCGGCCCGACGCTCGGCCACGCCGGGTTCGAGAGGGTGGTGCTGAGCGGCAGCGGGGGTCGCAAGGGCCAGCGACGCCGTTCACCAGCCGCACAACCGCCATTTCGACTGCAACCGTGGCACCCCGGAAATTCCTTTCGACAAATGGTTCGGGACATATCACGATGGCTCTGCCCCAGCGACCACGCGCACCCGCGCCCAAAACAGGCAGATATATTCCCGGTGAGCAGCAAGCGATCTGAATGGAACCACATGCCCGAGGTCCCGATCCGGGTGTCGCCACTGTGGCAATGGCCGCCGCGCCCGTATGCGGCGTTTCGCTGGTATTTCGACAGCTGGTTCTTCATCACCGTGAATGGCCTTATCGTGGCGCTGGCCTTTGCCAGCTATTATCTGCTGGGCCCGCGGCTTGGGGACGTGCAGGGCCTTGCCCCCGGCTGGATGCTGCAAATCTGGGCCCGCAACCTGGTGATCGTGACGCTGGTGGCCGGTGTCCTGCACCTGTGGTTCCACCGCTTGTCGATGCAGGGCGCCCGGCTGAAATACGACCCGCGCCCGTTTCCGCGTGCCGGGCGCGTGTTCACGATGGGCCACCAGCTGCGCGACAACGTGTTCTGGACACTGGCAAGCGGGGTCACGGTCTGGACGCTGCTGGAGTGCCTGATCCTTTGGGGGATGAGCCGTGGCGCCGTCGCCACCACCAGCTTTGGCAACAACCCGGTGTGGTTCGTCGCGATCTTCTTCCTCATCCCGGTCTGGGAAAGCTTTTATTTCTACTGGATCCACCGCCTTCTGCACACGCGCGCGATGTATCGCTTTCACGCGCTGCACCACCGCAATACCGACATCGGCCCATGGTCGGGCCTGTCGATGCACCCGGTCGAACATGTGCTGTATTTCGGGTCGGTGCTGGTGCATCTGGCCATCGCCAGCCACCCGGTGCACGTGATCTTTCACCTGATGTTCTATGGCCTTTACGCCATCACCACCCATACCGGTTTCGAGGGGCTGCTTTTCCGAAACCGCAAACGCCTGCATCTGGGCAATTTCCACCACCAGCTTCATCACCGCTTTTTCGAGGTCAACTACGGCACGCTGGATGTGCCGTGGGACAAGCTGTTCGGCTCGTGGCACGACGGAACCGAGGCCGGCAAGGCGCAGATGCAGGCGCGCCTGAAGGGCCGGGCGCGGCCGCAGCCGTGAACATCCCCTTGCCGATGGCCGATGAAATGGCCGTGCGAAACCAGCGACATGGCCCGGCAATGCCCCGATATCTGCGCCGACGCGCTGAGCCGGCTGAAAGGGTCAATGGACCCCGAAAGGGTCAACGCCCGGGCCCGCGCCGATCAGGCGGCACCGATCGCGCGGCTGGGCGGGCGCGCCCGGCTGAAAGCGGAACGGCAATGGAATTTCACCCCCACACGCTAGGACTGCCATGCAATACGGACTGACCGACGAGCAGGAGATGATCGTCTCGACTGTGCGCAGCTTTGTCGAAAACGAGATCTACCCGCACGAAGACGCAGTGGAGCGCAACGGCGAAGTTGCGCCCGAGATCGCCGCCAAGATCAAGCGAAAGACCATCGAGCTTGGCTTTTACGCCTGCAACTTCCCCGAAGAGGTGGGCGGCGCCGGCCTGTCGCACCACGATTTCGCGCTGGTCGAGCGTGAATTGGGGCGCGGCTCGATGGCGCTGACGCATTTCTTCGGGCGGCCGCAGAATATCCTGATGGCGTGCGAGGGCGAACAGCGCGAACGCTATCTGCTGCCCGCGGTCAGGGGCGAGCGCATGGACGCGCTGGCCATGACCGAGCCCGGGGCCGGTTCGGACATACGTTCGATGAAATGCACGGCCCGGCGCGAGGGCGGCGACTGGGTGGTCAACGGCACCAAGCATTTCATCTCGGGCGCCGAGCATGCCGATTTCGTGATCGTCTTCGTGGCAACCGGCGAAGACCACACCCCGAGGGGCATGAAAAAGCGCATCACGGCCTTCCTGGTGGACCGGGGCCACCCGGGGTTCGCCATCCGCGACGGCTATCGCTCGGTCAGTCACCGCGGCTACAAGAACATGGTGCTGGATTTCGACGATTGCCGGCTGGCCGATGCCCAGGTTCTGGGCGAGGTCGACGGTGGATTCACGGTCATGAACACCTGGCTTTACGCGACGCGGATCACGGTCGCCGCCATGGCGGTGGGCCGGGCCCGGCGGGTGTTTGACCATGCGCTGCACTATGCCGCCGAGCGCCAGCAGTTCGGCCAGCCGATCGGCAAGTTCCAGGGCGTCGGCTTTCAGCTGGCCGACATGATCACCGAGATTGACGCGGCGGACCTTCTGACCCTGGCGGCCGCCGAACGGCTGGACCGCGCGCTGCCGGCCAACCGCGAAATTGCCTCGGCCAAGCTTTATGCCAGCGAGATGCTGGCGCGGGTCACGGACGCCGCGATACAGCTGCATGGCGGGATGGGGTTGATGGACGACCTGCCGCTGGAGAGATTCTGGCGCGACGCCCGGGTCGAGCGCATCTGGGACGGCACGAGCGAAATCCAGCGCCATATCATCGCGCGGGACCTGCTGCGACCGTTGGGGGCCTGACCCGATGGCCCTGGATCGTGGCCGGTCGGGGGCGCTGCCCCCTCTGCGCTGGCGCGCATTCACCCCCGGGATATTTCTCGACAGAAGTAGGGAATTATTAAGGTTAATGGCCAAGTCTGACCATGCGGTACAGGCGGGGACGCCGATGGCCGTGACAGGAGTAGACCCCCGGCACCCCAGGCGGCTGCCGGGGGTCGGTGTGTCGAATGTCTACTTCTGTCCGGAAATATCCCCGCCGGAGGCGGATGCGCCGCGGCAGGGCGGGGGGCGGTATGGCTGATCTTTCGCGGCTTATCTCGCCTCGCAGTTTGGCCATTGTCGGCGGCGGCGCCTGGTGTGATGCGGTCGATGCCGCGCTGTTGCGTGTCGGCTTTGCCGGGCCGGTGTGGCGGGTGCATCCGCGGCGTGAGGGTGCCTTTCGTTCGGTCGCCGACCTGCCAGAGGTGCCGGACGCGGCCTTTGTCGGGGTCAATCGCGACGCCGCCGTGGCGGTCATTGCCGCCCTGTCGCGGGCCGGATGTGGGGGCGCGGTCTGTTTCGCGTCGGGTTTTGCCGAGGCAGCGGCGGAAGATGCCGCCGGGCCGGCGTTGCAGGGCGCCCTGCTGAAGGCGGCCGGGGCGATGCCGGTGCTGGGCCCCAACTGCTATGGTTATGTCAACTATCTTGACCGGGCCGCGTTGTGGCCCGACCAGGATGGCGGCCGGGTGGTGGACCGTGGCGTCGCGATCCTGACCCAGTCGTCGAACATCGCGCTGAACCTGACCATGCAGACCCGCGCGCTGCCGATTGCCTTTCTCGGCACCGTTGGCAACCAGGCGCAGGTTTCGATGGCCGACCTTGGTCGGGCGCTGTTGCGCGACCGGCGGATCACGGCGCTGGGGCTGCATATCGAGGGCGTCGGCGACGCGGGGGCCCTTTATGATCTGGGTCGCGCGGCGCGGGACCGAGGGGTTCCGGTCGTTGCAATCAAGTCCGGCCGGTCCGAAGCCGCGCGCGCCGCGGCGGTGTCGCACACCGCATCGCTGGCCGGATCCGATGCCGGGGCGGACGCCTTGCTGCGTCACTGCGGCATTGCCCGGGTCGATGACCTTCCCGGGTTTGTCGAGGCGCTGAAAATCGGCCACCTGTTCGGCAATCTTCCGGATACCCGGGTCGGGTCGTTGTCTTGTTCGGGTGGCGAGGCGTCGCTGGTCGCCGATCTGGCCGAGGGGCGCAGCTTGCGCTTTCCCGCCTTGTCCGGGCGACAGCTGAAGCAGCTTCGCGCGGCGCTGGGACCAAGGGTCGCGCTGGCCAACCCGTTGGATTATCACACCTATATCTGGCGCGATCCCGTGGCGATGGCGCGGGCGTTTGCGGCCATGGCCGGGCCCGAGGTGGACCTGACCATGATCGTCGCCGACTTTCCGCGGCCGGACCGGTGCGACCCGTCCGACTGGGACTGTATCGTTACCGCCGTCACCCGCGCCCGGGCCGAAACCGGGGCGCGTTTCGCCGTGGTCAGCTCGCTGCCCGAAACCATGCCCGAAACCGTTGCCGACAGCCTGGTCAGGGCTGGCGTCCTGCCAGTCGCGGGGTTGTCTGATGCGCTGGATGCCGTCGCTGCGATGCAGGCGCGGCCGCTGGCCGCCTGCAGGCCGCTTGTGCCCGGGCCCGCGCAGGGCCAAGCGGTCAGCCTGGGCGAGGTCGCGGCCAAGCGGCTTTTGGCCCGCCACGGTGTCCCGGTCCCGCGCGGGGCCTCTGTGCGCAAGCCCGAGGCCGGGCAGGCCGCCGCGCAAATCGGGTTTCCGGTGGTCGTCAAGGCGATCGGGCTTGACCACAAGACCGAGGGTGGTGGCGTGCGGCTGAACCTGACAAACGAGGCCGATGTGCGCGCCGCGGCCGCGGCGATGCCGGGCGAAACGGTTTTGGTAGAGGCCATGGCGCCGCCGGGGGTCGAGCTGATTGTCGGGGTGACGCGCGACCCGGCGCATGGCCTGCTTTTGACCATCGGGGCAGGCGGGGTCCTGACCGAGCTGTTGCGGGACAGTGCAACGTTGCTGTTGCCAACCACCAGCGCCGAGATCGCTGACGCGCTGGGCCGGCTGCGCGTGGCGCCCTTGTTGGCGGGGTGGCGCGGGGCGCCGGCGGTTGACCGCGACAGGTTGATTGCAGCGATCCTGGCGCTGGCGGCCGCGGCGGTTGAACTTGCGCCGCAACTGGAAGAGATTGAGGTGAACCCATTGATATGTGCGCCCCAGGGGGCAGTGGCCGCCGACGCCCTGCTGATCTTGCGTGGCGCGCAGCGCGACGAGGACCAGATGACATGACACTCAGGAATTACCGGCTGTTCGTTCTGATACTGGCGGCGGGCTATTCCCTGTACCTTTTCAAAGGTTTCGGGGATATGGCGGACGCCGGCTGGCAGTTTCGCTATCTGACCATCTGGGCCCTGACGCTCAGCCTGTTTTCGGCGCTGGCGCTGTACCGGTTCAGCCTGTCGCCGGGGCGGCCGCCATTCGTGATTGCGTCGCTGGCGGCGGTTCTGAATGCGCTGGTGGTTTTGTTGTACTGGCGGTTGTTCTTCACCGATCCGACGCTGGTGAATGGCAGCAATTCGCCGGTGTGGTGGCGCGAGTATTACCTGCATTTGCTGGGTCCGGCCTTGCAGATGGCCGATGCGCTGATCTTGTTCGGGGCGTTCCGGCGACCGCGCGCCACGCTGGTTTGGCTTTTCACTATCTTCGTTGCCTATAGCGTCTGGATCGAGCTGTTCGTGCAGCCGTTGAACTCCGCACCTGTGGGCAGCGTGACCAGCGGGCTGCCTTACCCGTTCCTGAACGACATGCAGATGTCGGAACGGCTGGGCTTTTACGCGACCACCATTGTGACCGGGCTGGTGTTTCTGGGGATCGGTCTGGCCAGCGAAATGCTGCGCAAGCGGGTGGTGGCCCGGCGCATGGGCGCCGCGGGCTAACCTTTCAGCAGTGCGGCAAGGCCGGAGCGATAGTCCGGGTATTGCAGGCGCACGCCAAGGCGGGCCTTGATCCGGTCGTTCCTGACCCGCTTGCTTTCGGCGTAAAAACTGCGGGCCATGTCGGACAGGTTGGCGTCGGCCAGCGGCTCTGCCCGGGGGACGGGCATGTGCAACAGCTTTGCCGCGTGGGCAATGATGTCTTCGGGCGGCGCGGGGTCGTCGTCGCAGACATTGTAGATGGCGCCCGGGTCGGGTCGGGTCATCGAGGCGGCCAGCACGGCGGCAAGGTCGTCGACATGGATGCGGCTGAACACTTGTCCCGGCTTGACGATGCGGCGGGCCGTGCCGGCGCGCAGCTTTTCGAACGGTCCGCGACCGGGGCCATAGATGCCGGCAAGGCGAAAGACATGCAGGGGCAGGCCGGTTTCGGCGGCAAGGTCCTGCCAGGCGGCTTCGGCGGCGACGCGCCAGCGGCCGCGTTGGGTGCCGGGGGTCAGGGGGGTGGTTTCATCGACCCATGCGCCGCCGTGGTCGCCATAGACGCCAGTGGTCGACAGATAGCCCAGCCAGGTGACCGAGGGCGCGGCGGCGGACAGCGTGGCACGGCAGCTGGCCAGCACCGGGTCGCCCTGTTCGCCGGGCGCGATGGACATCAGGACATGGCTGGCCGCCTTCAGGGCCGGGGCCACGTCGTCGCCCGGCCAGATCAGCGGTTCGGCGCCCGAGGCGCGCACGCCCGCGCAGCCGCCGGCATCGCGCGTGGTGCCGGTCACCTGCCACCCCGCCGGCGCCAGGCGCCGGGTCAGGGCCTGCGCCGAATAACCGTGACCGAAAACGAAGAGCTTGCCTGCCATGCCGGCCTAGGTGGCCTGCGGCCGGCCGGGCTGCAAGGGTTGATTTCGGGTCGCCCTGCCGGTCAGATGCGACGATGACCAATGACTCGCCCGATCTTGAATCCGCCTATGATCTGAAAACGGCTGACGACCATCGCCGGCTGTATGGCGACTGGGCCGGAACCTATGACCGCGATTTCATCGCCGCCAGCGGATATTTTCTGGCCGACAAGGTGGCCGAGGCGGTGGTGGCAGCGGGCGGAAGGGGCCCGGTTCTGGATGTGGGGGCTGGCACCGGGCGGGTCGCCGAGGTGCTGCAGGCGCTGGGCGTGGGGCCGGTCGACGGGCTGGACATTTCGCCCGAGATGCTGGCGGTCGCCTCGGCGCGCGGGCTGTATCGCGAGACCATCGTCGCCGATTTCACCGAGAGCCTGCCGCCAGGTGTTGGCGGCTATGCCTCGGTTGTCGCCGCCGGGGTCTTTACCCATGGCCATCTTGGCCCCGGTGCGCTGCCGGCGATGCTGGATGTTGCCGCGCCGGGGGCCACCGTTGCCATTGCCGTCAACGCCGCGCATTGGGACGCGATGGGCTTTGGCCCGGCATTCGCGGCCCTGTCGGCGCGTCTGGAAATTCTGTCGGCGCCGCTGGTGCGTATCTATGCCGAGGACGCTGGTGGGCCCCATGGCGACGACATGGCCCATATCGTCACCGCCCGCACACCCGGGGGCTGAGGGTTGCGCCGCGCGCTGCGCGTCGCCCGGGGGCGGGGGGCATGGCCCCCCTCTGCGCTGACGCGCAATCCCCCCCGCAAGGCGTTTCCTGTTCGACTTGATCCCGGAAGGCTGCACCTGCCGCGCTGAAATCCGAGACTTCAGCCAGCGCTGGGCGAACCGGTTTTGACGCGAAACGCTTGCAGGCGCGTATTGCGGCGCGGTTCGCCCTTGCCACACGGCGCCTGGGGCCGCCGGCGCTGGTGCGTTGGATATTTCTCGACAGAAGTAGCCCCGCGGGGTCAGCGCCGGGCCGGCTGGCGGGCGATGAAATGCCGGTCTGTCAGGTTGAGCCGGCCATGGACGATGGGGTCGGTTGTGGCGTGCAGGCCGGGGTCGCGGTCGAGCGTGACGGCCAGTTCGTCGAGCCGGTTCATGGCGATCAGGTCGAGGATTTCGGTGCGCACGGTGCCGGCGGCATCGCGGGGCAGGGCGGCGACGGGCTGGATGAGTTCGAGCTGCGCGGGCGGAACAAGTGCCCGCAGGCTGGTGGCGTCGAGGCTGGTTTCGACGAAGCCGTAGAGGCCCACGCCCTGACCCGACAGCGGATAGGTGGCGAAGGCGGCGTCGCTGACCTTGGCGTGCCCGAGCAGGCGGGCGCGCAGGGCCGGACCTTCGGCAAGGGCGCGGCCATCGCTGCCTTCGCCATCGGACCAGTGCAGCAGGCGTCGGGTGACGAGGTTGTAGGCGCGCTTGGCCGTGGCGCGCCAGATGCGCGAGGGCAGCGACCGGCGCGCGGCGATGCGGCGCTGGGTCGGCGTCAGAAGCTCGGGCGCAAAGCGGCGTTTCATCTTCAGCAGGTGGCGCAGGTCTTCGTAGCCGGAGATGCGGAACCAGCGCCCGCGGCGGCGGTGGACGCGGGCCAGCTGGAAGTCGATGACCGCGGCCCGGCCGTCGGGGGTGACCAGCCAGTTTTGCGGTTTGGCCAGGTCGTTGTGGCTGATGCCCCGGCGGCGCAGGTCGCGCAGCAGGCGGGCGGCATCGCGATACCATTGGCGTGTGGACGGGCGGGCCAGTTGCAGGGGCGTGCCCTCGGTCCAGTCGCGCAGGATGCCGGAGCGGTCGGCACGGTAGAGATGCGGCGTGCCCGCGATGCCCTGAACGGCGGTCAGCGCCCGGGCCTCGCGCCGGGCCAGCCAGCGCGCCAGCGGGCGGCTGGCCCATGGCAGGTTGTCGAGCTTGCGGAAGGCAAGTTTGCGTGACGGGTCGGCCGCGTCGTGGCCGGCGACGGTTTCGGAAAACACATCGCGTTTCAGCACGGTGACCGGCACAAATTCGGGGATATCGCTGTGGGCCGGCATGGCGCGGACCCTATGTGCGCGGGCGGGGCCGGGCAAGTCTCAGAGTGGGGGGAGCGTGTCTTCCAGCCGGCTGCGCAGGGCTTGGTGTTGCGGCGGGAGTTTCAGGGCGGTGCCCAGGTTTGCGGCGGGTTCGTCAACCGCAAAGCCGGGGTCGTTCGTGGCGATCTCGAACAGGATGCCGCCCGGCGCGCGGAAATAGATGGCACGAAAATAGCTGCGGTCGCGCACGCCGGTCACCTTGTAGCCATGGGCCACCAGGGTTTCGCGGGCCGCCAGTTGCGCGGCGGCGTCGGCGACCGCGAACGCCACGTGGTGGACGGCGCCGCGGCCTTCGTGCGCACCGGGCAGGTTTGGGCGGGTTTCGATGTCGACGATATCGGCACCGTTGCCGCCGTTGCCGCCATTGGCGCGCAACCGGGTGACGGCGCCGTCCTGCGCCTCGGGGCGGTAATTCATCAGCTGCAGCAGTTCTGCCGTGGCGGCACCGTCGGCCAGGCGCAAGGTGACGCTGTGCAGGCCGGTGATCGCCTGATCGGGGGCGATACCGGCGCCGGTCCAGGGGGCGCGGCTGTCGGTGGTGGCGACAAGGGCCAGGTCTTCGCCATCGGGGCCGGCAAATTCGAGCCGTGGCGTGCCGAAGCGGGTGGTGCGCCGAGCGTTTCCCAGCCGGGCGGCCCAGGTTTCGAAACTGCCGGGCGGCACCGCGAAGGCCGTCTGTCCGACTTCGCCGCTGCCGGGAGCGCGCGCGGATTTGCCGGGAAAGGGGAAATAGGTCAGCAGGGTGCCGGGTGCGCCCCGCGTGGTGCCGAAATAGAGGTGATAGACATCGGGGCGGTCGAAATTGACCGTCTTCTTGACCCGGCGCAGCCCCAGCGTTTCGGTGAAGTAGTGGTTGTTGGCGCGGGGGTCCGAGCCGATGGACGTGACGTGGTGCAGGCCGAGAATGGGCAGGGTCATGGGTGGGCTCCGCTGTTTGGCCCGAGCCTAGGGCGCATCGGACGGTGCGCCAATGGCACATGGCGCAGGGTGGGCGCGCGCGGCTGCACAGTTGCGAATTGGCGCTTGGATCGTGGCGGCGGTGCGCCTAGATATCGGGGTGACCTTACCAGAGCATGGAGACACGACATGGCGCTTAGAATCGGCGACACAGCCCCCGATTTCACCGCAGACACAACCGACGGCCCGATCAGCTTTCACGACTGGATCGGCGACGGCTATGCCATTCTGTTTTCGCACCCGAAGGACTTTACGCCGGTCTGCACCACCGAACTGGGCATGATGGCCGGAATGGCCGGCCGTTTCGCCGAGCGCAACGCCAAGATCATCGGGATCAGCGTCGATCCGGTCGAGGACCATCACCGCTGGAAGTCGGACATCGCGGCGGTGACCGGAAACGAGGTCGGCTATCCGATGATCGGCGATCCGGGGATGAAGGTGGCCAAGCTTTACGACATGCTGCCGGCCGAGGCCTCGGGCGATCCGGCCAACCGCACACCGGCCGACAACCAGACCGTGCGCACCGTGTTCATCATCGGGCCGGACAAGAAGGTCAAGCTGTCGCTGACCTATCCCATGACCACGGGGCGCAATTTCGACGAGATCTTGCGGGCGCTGGATTCGATCCGTCTGACGGCCGAGCACAAGGTGGCGACGCCGGCCAACTGGGTGCAGGGCGACGACGTGATCATCACGCCGGCGGTGCCCGATGACGAGGCGACCGAGCGCTTTGGCGGGTTCGAGCGCAAGCTGCCGTATCTGCGGACGACCAAGCAGCCGGGGTGACCCTGGTAGCCTCGCGGTGCCATTTGGGCCCTGCCCGGCCGGCGGGGCCCGCTTGATCTGGACGTGCCATCGACGGCTGGTGGGCGGGCGTGGGCGGCATGGCAGGGGGGCGCGGCCCCCCTCTGCGCGGCGGGGCCGCGCATTCACCCCGCGGGATATTTCCCGACAGAAGTAGGAGCCGGACCACCGGCCCGGCTGTCAGCCGAAGAAGAAATAGCTGCTGTCGACTTCGGACGCGGCGATGCCCAGCAGCTCGATCTCGCCAATGGTGCTGGTGATGACGGCGTTGCCCCAGCTGCTGTCGGTGATGGTCAGGTCCGCCATGGTCATGCCACCCTGGTCGGAAAAGTCGATCTTGTCCTGGCCGGCCTGGAAATCCTGGATGATGTCGTGTCCGCTGGTGGCGTCGCCTTCGTCCTGGAACATGAAATGGTCGGCGCCGCCGCCGCCCACCAGCAGGTCGTTGCCGATGCCGCCATGGATCTCGTCAGCGCCCGAGGTGCCGAGAACGATGTCTTCGCCGCCTTCGTCGGGGCCGTCATGGACGGAATAGGTGAACTGGTCACCGCTGAGCATCGAGACGTGATAGATGCGGCCGGTGCCGAAATTGACCTGTTCCAGCGCGAAGGCGGCGCCGCGGAAATGGTCGCTGATCGTGACCGTGCCGGCGCCCGAGCCGCTGTCATAGGTAAAGACCAGATCGTCGCCAGATATCTGGATACCGATCTGGTGAATTGCGTCATATTCGCTGGTGAAGCCGTTGAGCAAAAGCTCGTCCGAGCCGTTCAGCGCCGCGGCGTTTCCCTGGTCGACGATGACATCGGCGCCGCTGGCGGTTACGTCGATTTCATAGGTGTCGCCGCCATCGCCGCCGATCATGATGTCGAAGCCGGCGCCGCCTTGCAGGTGGTCATTGCCCGCGCCCGCCAGCATCAGGTCGAGCCCGGCCCCGCCGGACAGGGTGTCGTGCCCGTCCTGCCCGATCATCAGGTCGCGGCCTGCGGTGCCCGACAGAAGGTCGTTGTTGGCAGAGCCGAACACAAAACTGAATCCCGACGGGCCGGGCGCGGCGGTTAAGGCAAATGGCTCCATTCGAACGATCCTTTATGATGTTTGCCCACCTCGGCGCAAAAGCCACGGGAAAGGCAATCCAACAAAGGTTTATTCCAACGGAATGGGGGCGCCGGCTTCGCACCGGCGCCCCACCCATCACGGGAGATCAGTCGTCGTCGCCTTCGCCTGAGCCGTCATCTTCGCCGTCATCTTCGCCACCCGAACCATAATTCGCGGCCGCGGCGCCGATCTGAACGACGAGTCCGGTATTCGCATCGACAAGGATCGTGGTCAGCACGCCGTTGATCCGGGCCTCGACCCGGAACATGCCGCTGGCCTGCGCCAGCGTGTTGACCTGGTAACCCTGCGCCTCGAGACCGTCCATGATGGCGGTGCTGGTTGTTCCAAGGCTGTCACCGGCCTGAACCTGGGCCATGGCCAGCTCCGGCAGGCACACGGCAAGGGCGCCAAGGGCAAGGATGTTGCGTTTGATCATAAGCCAGTCTCCGGTCTGCGTGTCTGGGATCCGTCTGTTTGCGGATAGGGTCGATATGCGCCACGGCGCGCATCCTGCCATCCGACTGCAGATATATTTCAACGAATTTAAGCCCGGGTTTACGCCAGAAACGAAAAAGGCCCCGAGCAGTGTCCGGGGCCTGATCGTTCGTTCGGGGCGGCGAACCTATTCGGCCGGGGCGTCGCGCCCGGCTTCCTGGCCGGTTTCCTGGTTGACCACTTTCATCGACAGGCGCACCTTGCCACGGTCATCAAAGCCCAGAAGCTTGACCCAGACTTCCTGGCCTTCCTTCAGCACGTCCGACGGATGGTCGAGCCGGCGGTTTTCGATCTGGCTGACATGCACAAGGCCGTCACGCTTGCCGAAGAAGTTCACGAAGGCGCCGAAGTCGACGATCTTGACGACCGTGCCGCGGTAGACCTTGCCTTCCTCGGGTTCGGCCACGATCGAGTGGATCATGTCATAGGCCTTCTGGATCGAGTCGCCGTTGGGCGAGGCGATCTTGATGGTGCCATCGTCGCTGACATCCACCTTGGCGCCCGAGGTTTCCACGATCTCGCGGATGACCTTGCCGCCCGACCCGATCACTTCGCGGATCTTGTCGGTGGGGATCTGCATGGTTTCGATCCGCGGCGCGTGGACCGAAAATTCGCCGGCGCCGGACAGGGCCTTGTTCATCTCGCCAAGAATATGCATCCGGCCTTCGCGGGCCTGGGCCAGCGCCTTTGCCATGATCTCGGGCGTGATGCCGGCAACCTTGATGTCCATCTGCAGCGAGGTGATGCCGTTCTCGGTGCCCGCGACCTTGAAGTCCATGTCGCCAAGGTGGTCTTCGTCCCCGAGAATATCGGTCAGAATCGCGTAAGAACCGTCGTCTTCCAGCACCAGCCCCATGGCCACCCCGGCCACGGCCGATTTCAGCGGCACGCCGGCATCCATCATCGACAGCGAACCACCGCAGACCGACGCCATCGACGACGAACCGTTGGATTCGGTGATCTCCGACACCAGCCGGATGGTATAGGGAAACTCGGTCGCCGCCGGCAGAACCGCCTGCAGGGCCCGCCAGGCCAGTTTGCCGTGGCCAACCTCGCGACGGCTGGTAAAGCCGAAGCGGCCAACCTCGCCGACCGAATACGGCGGGAAGTTGTAATGCAGCAGGAAGTTCGAGCGGAAGTTGCCATGCAGGGCGTCGATGATCTGTTCGTCATCGCCGGTTCCCAGCGTGGTCACCACAAGGCCCTGGGTTTCACCGCGGGTGAACAGGGCCGACCCGTGGGTGCGGGGCAGCATGCCGGTTTCGGCGACGATGGGGCGAACCTGGTCCAGCCCACGCCCGTCGATGCGGCGGCCGTTCTTGACCACGTCACCGCGCAGAACCGACGATTCCAGCTTCTTGATGGCCGACCCGAGGTTGGCGTCGTCCAGCTGGTCTTCGGTCAGCGCGGCCCTGATCGCCTCTTTCGCGGTGCCCAGAGCGGCCACGCGCGCCTGCTTGTCGGTGATGGCATAGGCGGCGCGCATCTGCGCCTCGCCCGCCGCCTTGACCGCGGCAAACAGGTCGGAATAATCCGGCGGCGAATAGTCGAACGGCTCTTTCGCGGCATGTTCGGCCAGCTCGACGATCAGGTCGATCACCGGCTGGATCTGTTCATGCGCGAAGGTCACGGCGCCCAGCATCTCGGTCTCGGACAGCTCGTAAGCCTCGGACTCGACCATCATCACCGCGTCCTTGGTGCCGGCGACCACAAGGTCAAGGCGCTGGTCGGGGTTGTTGCGCAGGTTGTGCATGTCGTCGACGGCCGGGTTCAGCACGTATTCGCCGTTTTCAAAGCCAACGCGGCAACCGGCGATCGGGCCCATGAAGGGCGCGCCCGAAATGGTCAGCGCGGCCGACGCGGCGATCATCGCCACGACGTCGGGGTCGTTGACCAGGTCGTGGCTCAGCACGGTGCAGATCACCAGCACTTCATGCTTGAAGCCGGAAACGAACAGCGGCCGGATCGGCCGGTCGATCAGGCGCGCGGTCAGCGTTTCCTTTTCGGTGGGCCGCGCCTCGCGCTTGAAAAAGCCGCCCGGGATCTTGCCGGCGGCATAGTATTTTTCCTGATAGTGAACGGTGAGCGGGAAGAAATCCTGCCCTTCGCGGGGTGACTTTGCAAAGGTCACGTTGGCCATGACACTGGTTTCGCCCAAAGTGGCGATGACCGCGCCGTCGGCCTGACGGGCAACCTTGCCCGTTTCCAGCGTGAGGGTCTCGTCCCCCCACTGCATCGTCTTCTTCGTTACGTCGAACATTTGGTTTTCCTATGGTGAGAGCGCTCCCAGGCGTATCCCGGGTCTCTCGATTGCGTGGCGGCCCCATTGCCGCCGGCCCCTGTTCATCTTTCGCGCCGGGACCGGAACGCTTGCTTCAAGATTCCGCGCCCATACATGAGATCACAATGATTGGAAAGCTTTGACCGGATGCGCGACGCCGATAACCATGGCGCGCACGCAGCAACCCTGAAAGGAATCGCATGGCCCGGGATTTGCCCGACCGTTTCACCGGCCCGTCGGCCTGGCGCGGTGCCCGGATACAGGCCCGGCCGGGGCTGTGGACCGTCACCCTTGACCCCGGCCAAATTGCCGAGCTCGAGGCCGCCGCGGCCGCCTACCGGGCCACCGGACGCGATATCGGCGACATCTCGGCCGATGCCTTTCCGCTTCCCGGCCTGTCGGATCACCTGCATCGGTTGCAAACCGACCTGCTGCACGGCATCGGCTTCACGCTGATCCGCGGCCTGCCGGTCGACCGCATCGACCAATGGACCGCCGCCGCGATCTTTTGCGGCATCGGCGCCCATCTGGGCCGTGCGCGGTCGCAAAACGCCGCCGGGCATATCCTGGGCCATGTGCGCGACCAGGGGGCCGACCCGGCCGATCCCGAAACCCGCATCTACCAGACATCGGCCCGGCAAAGCTTTCATACCGACAGCGCCGACGTGGTGGCCCTGTTGTGCCTGAAGACGGCACGTCAAGGCGGTGACAGCCTGCTCGTCAGTGTCGAGACCATCTATAACCGCATGCGCGCCGAATGCCCCGACCTTCTGGAACGGCTGTTCGATCCGGTCGCCACCGACCGGCGCGGCGAGGTGCCCGCGGGCATGCAGCCATTCATGCAAATCCCGCCGCTCAGCTGGTACCAGGGCCGCCTGACAGTCTTTTACCAGCGGCAATATATCGACAGTGCCCAGCGCTTTGCCGACGCCATGCGCCTGACAGACCGCCACGTCGCGGCACTGGACAGGTTCGACACGTTGGCCAACGACCCGTCGCTGCACCTGAAAATGCGCCTGCGGCCCGGCGACATGCAGTTCGTCCATAACCACGCCCAGCTGCATGACCGCACCGGCTTCACCGACTGGCCCGACCCGGCGCACCGCCGTCACCTGCTGCGGCTGTGGCTGTCCATGCCGGGCGACCGCCCGCTGCCGCCGGTGTTCGCCGAACGCTACGGCGCGCTCACCATCGGCGACCGTGGCGGCATCGTCACCGGCCAGACCCGCCTGCACGCGCCCATCGACGCCTGAAGTGCGTCGCTTCATCGTTCGCCAAATACTTCGGGGGTGAATGCGCCAGCGGCGCAGAGGGGGCAGCGCCCCCTCTCTTGCGGCGACGCCGCAAGGCGGCGCAAATCCGGGCGGCGCCGATCACCCCGCCGGGGCCGCGGCCTCTGGCGGTGGCGCCAACCGGCGCTCAACCGTCCTGCAGGCGATACAGCTCGTTGTTGCCAAAGGCCGTCTCCAACTCGTCAAGGCTTCGGTCGCCGGCCCCGGCCTGTTCAAACACAGCCTCGGCAAATGTCGGCAGCCGGTCGGTCGACACCGCCTCGTCGGGCGACCACAGGCCCGAACGCAAGACCGCCTTGCCGCAGTGATAAAACGCCTCGTCCGCGCGCAGCAGTATGGCAAGGCCGGGCGTTCGTCCCCTGATGGCCATGCGCGCGCGCAGCGGCGCGTCGCGCACCACAAGGGCGCAGCCGTCGACGCGGACAACCTCGCGCCAGTTCGGAACCATCAACATGACGGCAATGCGCCCGGTCGCGAGGATGTTCAGAAACGAATCGAAACGGTGGTTTCCGGGCCGGTCGGGGATGGCGAGCGTCCTGTCATCCAGCACCTTCACGAAACCGGCCAGATCGCCCTTCGGCGAAATGTCGACACGCCCCGCCCGGTCGTGGGTCGCCATGGCCAGAAATGGCGAGCGTTCGATCCAGACGCGGATGAGCCGGTCGATGTGATCGACGACCTTGCCTTGCTGCGACCAGAATTCACCGGAATTCACCTGCAATCACCGCACGGATACCGGCTTTGCCGGTCACGACATCGGATGGCCGTTACCTGGCGGGGCGCTCCTTCGGGCCTGGCAGTCCCGCCCGACCATGCCAGCCGGCAACCGGTCGGCGATGGCCCGGGCCCCGAAACGAAAGACGCCCGCCGAAGCGGGCGCGTCTCATCGTGCTCAGCTGCGCCGGATCAGCGGCGGATGCCGAGGCTCTTGATCAGGTCCTGGTACCGGCCCTCGTTCTTGCCTTTCAGATAATCCAGCAGCTTGCGGCGCTGGGCCACAAGCTTCAGAAGGCCACGGCGCGAGTGGTTGTCCTTCTTGTGGGTCTTGAAATGCTCGGTCAGGGTGCGGATGCGGCTGGTCAGAACGGCAACCTGCACTTCCGGCGAACCGGTGTCGCCTTCCTTGGTGCCGTATTCCTTGATCAGGCGGGTCTTTTCTTCGGCGGTGATCGACATCGGGGTCTCCTTCTGGGGTTCGGGTCATGGCGCAGGCCGGGATGTCGTCCAGCTCAGGCCCGTGGAGGTATCCGCGTCTGGCGGATGCGGGCGTATACGCAAAGGCGCGGCGGTTGGAAAGCCCAAACTGCCCGGTCGAATCGCCGGCCGCCCCGGGGCCTTGCCGGCTGTTTCCCGATCGCGGCGAGATTAACCCGAAATCGATCATTGTCGCGGATCAAGCGGTGAATACCCGCCCGGGTTCACGCGATTCCCGCTCCGGCGTTTACCGCCCTGGCCCCGGTCGTCAACACTGAGTGCCTGCTGAATGTGACAGGAGCGGTCCGAACCGGGGGGACGACGGATGCTATCGGGACTCGTCCTTTTGTTGATGACATTGCTGGGCTTGAGCCTTGACGCGGTCACCAATGACGACACGGCCGAACCTGACGAACGGGAAGACGATGACATGGCCCAGGCGCTGCACAAGACCGACGACCTGACACTGGACGACAGCGAGATTGCCGACAGCGGCACCGCGCTGGCGGTGTCGGCGGTCGCGGCCACGCCTCCGGGCGACCCGGATGTTCCGGTCATCGTCGATTATGACCCGGCCGAGGAAATCTTTGCCATCGCCTATGACGGCACCACCGACCCCGAGCCCGCGCTTGCCTTGCGCGAAGACGGCGCCGACAGCATCGCGTCGCTGAACGGCATCGATGTGCTGCGGGTGTTCGGCGGCGCCGGAAACCTGTCGCCCGAAGACTTCATCGTTCTCGACGAAAGCGAATTCTGACCGGGCCCCGGGGGCGCCGCCGCCCTGCAGCGGACCGGTGGCGCGACAACCTGCGGCGGACC
>CAYYMJ010000030.1:0-4907 GCA_964472855.1 uncultured Rhodobacterales bacterium
GCCCCCCAGCGCCGACAGCAGGCGCTGCGCCTTGCCGAAGGAATAGGCCCCGATGACCGAGGCCACGCCCTGCGCCGCGTTCCCGGCCCACCAGTGGCGGATATTGTCCATCACCTCGGACTGGGGCCGCCAGCGATAGACCGGCAGCCCGAATGTGCATTCGGTGATGAAGCTGTGGCAGGCAACCGGGGCGAAATCTTCGCACAGCCCGTCACGCTCGGTCTTGTAGTCTCCGGTCACCACCCAGACCTGCCCGCGATGTTCCAGCCGTATCTGGGCCGAGCCCGGCACATGCCCGGCCGGGTGGAACGACACATCGACGGCGCCGATGCGCCGCCGCTCGCCAAAGGCCATGCCGGCGATGTCGATGGCGCCCAGCCGGTGGCGGATGACCGGCACCGCCGGTGCCGACGCCAGATAGCTGCCGTGCCCGCGCGTCGCGTGATCGGCGTGGCCATGGGTGACCAGCGCCTTGTCGACGGCGCGATGGGGGTCGATGTAAAATCCGCCGGCTTCGCAATAAAGCCCGCGCCCGGTCAGGGTCAGAAGCGGCGTGGCCATGGCGCCAGCCTATCAGTCGGGCCCTGTTGCGCCATCGTGCGTTCCGGCGTGGGCGGCGAAAAGTGCCGCGCTCTGGTCGAAGAAACCTTGGCGGATGGCGGGAAGTTCCATCATCAGTTCGTGCCGCGCACCGGCCACCTCGCGCAGGACCGCGCCCGGCCAGTTGGCAACCCGTTCCCGGATCGCGTCGTCGGCGACGATGGCTTCGTCCTCACCCAGAAACACCGCTGCCGGTGTTTCCGGCGCCGGCGCCGCCATCAGCGCCGCCATCTCGCGCAACGCGTCGCTCAGCCAGCGGAAACTGGGGCCGCCAAGGCCAAGCTCGGGCACCGCGTGGGTCTGGGCCTGCATATAGGCCAGCATGTCGCGGTCATGGGTCAGCGTGTTGTCGTCGAAAGGCGTGATATCGCTGTAGCATTTGGTCGAGGCGCCCAGCATCGTCCAGCCGCCCAAGCCCAAGGCCATACCCGCCGCCGACAACGGCCCGGCCAGCGGGCGCATCGGTGCGGGAAAGCGAATGCCCCACATAGGGGCCGAAAACACCGCCGCGGCGACGTCCAGCCGCTCGAGCAGCGCCCGCAGCCCGATACAGCCACCCATGGAATGGGCGATCAGGTAGAAAGGCCGCGGCAAATCAAGCTGCGCGGCGTGGGCGACCATGGCCGCAACGTCGCGCTGATAGTCGGCAAATTCGACCACGTCGCCCACGCACCAGCGGCGGCCGCTGTGATCGGCCAGGCCCTGCCCGCGCCAGTCGATGGTGATCGTGGCGAACCCGCGCGCGCCCAGGTCGGCGGCGGCGCGGCCGTATTTCTCGCAATATTCGGTGCGGCCGGGAAACAGCAGCACGGTGCCGGCGCTGCCGGCGCGCCAATGCGCCACCCGCAGGCGGGCGCCGTCATCGGCATGCACCCAGTGCGCCGCGCCGCCGGGCGGACCGTCGGCAAGATCGTCGTAAAACGGTGCTGGCTTCATGGGTCAGCCCAGCGCCGAGCCAAGCTGCATGGCCAGCCCCATGCTGCCGTCAACCTTCAGCCGGCCCGTCATGAAGGCGGCCGTGGGGTTCAACTCGCCTTCCAGCATCCGCTGGAACGTGTCGGCGTCGGCGGTCAGGGTCACGTCGGTCTCGTCGTCGGAAATCCGGGCCCCGTCACCATCGACGACAATTGCGCCCTCATCCTCGATCACGAATTTGGCCGAGCCGTCGAAGCTGCCGCCAAGCTTTTCGTTCAGGGCCGAAACCGCCGTGTTCAGCACGTCGCTCATGCTTTCTCTTCCTTGTGATAATCCCGTGCGTGATTTCTGGCACAGGTGCGCTAGAGTCACGTTCAATATGGATACAGTTCGCAAGCTTCTCAAACTTGTCGTGGCGGCAGTCTGGCTGGCGTGGCCCGCACACGCGCAAAGCCCGGTTCTCGACGATCTGTTCACGGCGCTGAAGGCCACCGATGCCGCCGGCGCGCAAGAGATTTCGCGCCGCATCTGGGAGGAGTGGTCGAAAAGCGGATCGCCGGCCATGGACTTGTTGTTGCAGCGCGGGCGCGCGGCGATGGCGGCCGGCGACAATGAAACCGCGATCGGCCATTTCAACGCCATCATCGACCACGCCCCGGAGTTCGCCGAAGCCTATAACGCCCGCGCCACGGCCTATTACAACATGGGCCGGCTGGGCCAGTCGTTGGAAGACGTGCGCGTGGTGCTGGCGCTGAACCCCCGTCATTTCGGCGCCCTGTCCGGCCTTGGGCTGATCATGAACGAACTTGGCCACCACGACTTTGCCCTGCGCGCCTATCAGGCGATCGAAGACATCTATCCGACCCAGCCCAACCTGCGCGAAAACATCGAGCGGCTGGAACAGGCGCTGGAAGGTGAGAGTCTGTGACCATCGGTCCCCGGCAGGGGTTGTTGCCGGCCATCGCCTGAATTATCCCGGCGAACGGCAACCGTGGAACAGCGATGCAATCCGAACTAGGCCGGATCACGGCGGTCTTGGGACCCACCAACACCGGCAAGACCCATTACGCGATCGAGCGGATGCTGGCGCACAAGAGCGGCGTCATCGGGCTGCCGCTGCGCCTGCTTGCCCGCGAGGTCTATGACCGCGTCGTTGCGGTGCGCGGCGCCGGCGTGGTGGCGCTGGTCACCGGGGAAGAGCGGATCGTGCCCCAGCACACGGCCTATTGGGTCTGCACGGTCGAGGCGATGCCCGACGGTCTGGGCTGTGACTTTCTGGCCGTCGACGAAATTCAGCTTTGCGCCGACCCCGAGCGTGGCCATGTCTTTACCAACCGGCTGCTCAAGGCGCGCGGGCGCCTCGAGACGCTGTTTCTGGGCTCGGAAACCATGCGCGGGGCCATCGCCGCACTGGTGCCAAAGGCCCATTTCCTGCGGCGCGAGCGTTTTTCCGAGCTTGCCTATACCGGGGCCCGAAAGCTTGGGCGCATGCACACCCGGTCGGCCATTGTCGGTTTCTCGGTCGACAACGTCTATGCCATTGCCGAGCTGATCCGCCGCCAGATGGGCGGCGCGGCGGTGGTGATGGGGGCGCTCAGCCCGCGCACGCGCAACGCGCAGGTGGCGATGTATCAGGAGGGCGAGGTCGATTTTCTGGTCGCCACCGACGCCATCGGCATGGGCCTGAACCTCGATATCCGTCACGTGGCCTTTTCGGCGACCCGGAAATTCGACGGGCGGCGCATGCGCGACCTGTTCCCGCACGAACTGGCCCAGATCGCCGGGCGGGCCGGGCGCCATACCCAGGATGGCACGTTCGGCGTGACCGGCGAAGCGGCGCCGTTGCCGCCCGAAATGGCCGAGGCCATCACCGGCCACCATTTTGCCCCGGTGAAAAAGTTGCAATGGCGCAACGATGCGCTGAATTTCGCGCGTCTCGATTCGCTGATTGCCTCGCTCGAAAAGGGCAGCGACGACCCGCTTTTGGTGCGCGCCCGCGAGGCCGACGATCTGATGGCGCTGCGCGCGTTGTCCGAGCAGGCCGAGATTCGCGCCCGCGCCAGCGCACCCGCCTCGGTGCGTCTTTTGTGGGATGTTTGCCGGATTCCCGACTTTCGCGGCATCTCTCACGCCGAACATGCCGCGCTTTTGGGCCGGATCTTCGGGTTCTTGCATGAAAAGGGCCGGGTGGCGCCGGACTGGTTCCAGCGCCAGATCAACCGGATCGACCGGCCCGAGGGCGACATCGACACGTTGTCCAAGCGGCTGGCCTATGTGCGCACCTGGACATACGTCGCCCAGCGAAAGGGTTGGATCGACGATGAAATCCATTGGCGCGCGGCGACGCGCGCTGTAGAAGACCGCCTGTCCGATGCGCTTCATCAGGCGCTGACCCAAAGGTTCGTGGACCGCCGCACCAGTGTTCTGTTGCGGCGGCTCAAGCAGAAGGAGGCCTTGGTGGCCGAACTGAATGACAAGGGCGAGGTGTCCGTCGAAGGGCAGTTCGTCGGTAAACTCGACGGTTTCCGCTTTCGTCAGGACGCCGAAGCCTCGGCCGACGAGGCCCGGACGCTGAAACAGGCTGCCGTGGCGGCGCTGGCCCCGGAATTCCACCTACGCGCCGACCGCATGTATAACGCGCCGGATACCGAGCTGGACTTTACCGAACAGGGCGGGCTGATGTGGGGCGAGTTTGCCGTGGGCAAGCTGACCGCCGGCTCCGAGCCGCTGAAGCCCCAGATCGAGGTGTTCGTCGACGACGAGGCCGGCGCCGACGTGGCCCAGAAGGTGGCGCGCCGCCTGCAACATTTCATGGATCGCAAGATCGCGGCGCTGTTCGAGCCGTTGCTGGCCATGCACAATGACGAGGCCATGACCGGTCTGGCCCGCGGCTTCGGGTATCGCCTGGTCGAGGCGATGGGCATCATTGCCCGGGCCGAGGTGCAGGCCGAGGTCAAAGAGCTTGATCAGGACGCGCGCGCCATGTTGCGCCGCCACGGGGTGCGTTTCGGCCAGTATTCGATCTTTTTGCCGGCGCTGCTGAAACCGGCGCCGACCCGGTTGCGGCTGGTGCTGTGGTCGCTGTCGGCTGGGCTGGATGCCTTTCCCGAAAGCCCGCCGCCGGGGCGGGTGACCATTCCCGTGGCGCCCGGGGCCAGCGCGCAATCATACTTGTTGTCGGGCTATCTGGCGTCGGGGGCGCGGGCGATCCGCATCGACATGCTGGAACGGCTGGCCGACATGCTGCGCGCCTGCGACAGCCGCGGCGGGTTCGAGGGCAACGCCGACATGCTGTCGATCACCGGCCTGTCGCTGGAACAGTTCGCCGACCTGATGGGCGGGCTGGGCTATCGCGCCGAGCGGGGGGAACGCCCCAAGGTTCGCCTGGCGGC